>JBBQAQ010000001.1:0-240547 GCA_038316435.1 Bacteroidales bacterium
ATCGACATTGAATAATATATAACAATCCAGAAATCGTAACTTTTAAATTCTTTTACGAATTACACTATCCTATAATATATATGTATATTCCTATTGAATTGAAAGTTGATTTAGTGATTTATAAATTCTAGTTCTTTTAAACAATAGTTCGTTAAACTTTTTTATATTACTCATTATCAATGCTTTATAAAATTTGATTAATAATACGCATAGAATTAATAATCAGCACTTTGCGTAATTTCATAATGTCAATTCCTGAAAGTTTAACGAACTATTGTTAAATGAACCTTCTATTATTACCAGCCTTTTCTAAAACGAAATCCCCACTACCAGGTTCACTTCTTCTTTATCAGGATTTACAATGAAAGCGCCACTTACAGGGATAGAAAAGGTCTCACTGATCTTTAATTCCTTACTTGTTTTAATTCCAATATTGCAAATTGCGAATACATCTTCACCAGCATCATTGTCATCGGTATGCCATCCGTTTCCTGCTCCCACAAAAACTCCGAAGTTTTCAAGCTCATAATTCGCTTCGAAATACATATCCCCGCCACCTGGCTTATTTGCAGGTCCACCTAGTGAAGCATCATTGAAAATGTAATTTGCGGAAATGGAGAAATTCTTTAAGGTGTATGCCAGATTTGCTTCAAATGCATGACTTGCAGTGTCTCCAGTATAGCTAAAATACGGATATCCCTGATAGTAATAATCAGTAACACCCAGACTTAAGCCAAAATCAAAGGCGTAATTTACAAATATATCTGTTTCAGCAAAATCGCCAAAATCATGGAAGCTAAATGAACCCCATGCACCCAAGGTAAGACCGCCTATTGCATATTCCATAGAGGGCTGCAGGTTTGGACCGGTTCCGATTTTACATCCTCGCCAGACATAGGAATTTACTAAATCTGTTCCTATTGAAAATGGGGATTCTGTCTCTTCTTCCTGAGCAAACAGGGAAATACCAGAAATAAACACCATAAATAGTGTCATGAGCGACAGGGAAATAAATCTTACTTTCATAAATACATTTTTAATTGGTCAATAATTATTTTCAAAATACGCGGAAATCACTTGCCTAAATCAAATAGAAATACTCGGACTGTTACCTTTTAGTGAGTGAATATTCATATAAATCCAAGATGCACAAAAGTCTAATGTCACCTGTATGGTATGGTACGCGATTCGCATAAAAACCGCGCCAATAATGATTGGCATTTATTTTATATGAAGTGCGAAGAGTTTCGTAATATATATCAAACTTGCTGTTCGCATGAATGCAGTGGCATTGTTTCTATGTCATCCAATGAACTTCACGAAATAAGGTTTAGGATTCGGGATCACCTGTTAGCGGGAAGCATCAAAAATCTATCATTGCTTTCATAACGCCATCTGAATATTGAGAAACAAGTTCAAATGCCTTTTGTGTGTCCTCAAAACTAAATCTATGTGTTGGCATGCCACTAACATCTACTTTTCCAGTCTCCATCAATTTCAATGCTTTTTCAACACAATTTACCTGTCGTCTGACGTTTGTAATAGTTATTTCCTTGTGCCTCAGCTTATCTACATTGAACGTCCATCGGTCAAACTCCGGAATTCCGATGATCATCAGTTTGCCTCCGGGTTTCAATAACTCAATTGCCTGGTCAACAGCCTCCTGCATACCGCAGCATTCAAAAACCACATCGAGCAGAAGGGGCTCATTTTGCTTTATACCTGAAACAACATCATCAGTATTCGGGTTACCAGTCCAGCTTGCGCCGCATTCCCTTGCAATCTGAAGACGTTCATTGATTTTATCGCTTACATATATTTTTGATGCACCCTCAGCAATTGCCGGTAACATAACACTCATTCCAATGGGGCCAAAGCCTAGGATTCCAATTTTTGCTTCTTTCATTGGTATTGATTGTTTCACTGCATAAACTCCAATTGAAAGAGGTTCGGAAATTGCTGCCTGATCATAGCTTATTTCATCGGAAATTGCGATACAGCTTTTTTCAGGCATTACAATATATTCACTCAAACAACCACTTGCCTGACCAGGACAGCCCAGAAATTTCAATTTTCTGCATGTATGCTGCCTGCCTAAAAGACATTGATCACATGTACCGCAAGGCATTGCTGGTTCAATTGCAATCCTCTGACCGGGTTTCAAGCTTTTTACTGCTTTTCCAACTGCTTCGATTTCTCCCGAGCCTTCGTGTCCAACAGTGAATGGAAATTGTACAACCTGACTTCCTATCTTTCCATGTTTATAATAGTGTACATCTGAACCGCAAACTCCAAGAGTTTTCATTTTTATCAAAACATCATCATCATTGATAATTGCGGGGTTTGGGACTTCAAACATTTTCATTTGCCGGATACCGGTGAGCATCATTGATTTCATTGTTCTGAGATATTAAATCGTTACTAAGATAAAACTAATTTAGGCATTTACTGTTGAAAAAATTAGACAGTACCTGTAATTTTCAAATTCTCAAATTTACTAATGTCGAATTGTCGAATTAAGAGTAACTTTGTTCCAAATAATTACAATAAGATGAATCTTCTCGAACAACTTAAACAATACACTCTTGTGGTTGCCGATACTGGCGATTTTGAGAGTATTGCTCAATTCAAACCGATTGATGCAACTACAAATCCCTCTTTAATTTATGCCGCTTCCCAAAAAAAAGAATATGCTCATATTGTGGATGCAGCGATAGAATATGGAAGGAAAAAGGGAAACAGTTTTGAAGAAAGACTTGCTGAAAGTCTTGACATGCTTGCTGTAAAGTTCGGTATAGAAATATTAAAAATTGTACCGAGAAGGGTTTCAACTGAAGTAGATGCACGACTTTCCTTTGATATCGAAGGGAGTTTAAAAAAAGCCAGAAAAATTATTGGCTTATATGAAGATAATGGAATTTCCCGCGAAAAAATTTTGGTTAAACTTGCAAGCACTTGGGAGGGTATAAGGGCAGCAGAACAACTTGAAAAAGAGGGGATTCATAACAATCTGACACTTCTATTCAGCAAGGCACAGGCAATCGCATGTGCTGAAGCCAATGTTAGGCTTATTTCACCTTTTGTAGGCAGAATATACGACTGGCATAAGAAAAATCTTGGAGTAGATTCAATTCCTTCACCCGAAGATCCTGGGGTACTTTCTGTAAATTATATTTATAACTATTATAAAAAGTTTGGCTATAAAACCGAAGTAATGGGCGCCAGCTTCAGAAATATCGGTGAAATTATTGAACTCGCAGGTTGTGATCTGCTAACTATTTCTCCGAATCTTCTTGCTGAACTTGAGAGTAATCAGTCTCAATTGATTAGAAAACTCGACCCTGAAAAGGCAGTAAAGTCTGGCTTACAGCAAATCCATCTAGATGAAAAATCCTACCGGTGGATGCATAATGAAGATGCAATGGCAGTCGAAAAATTGTCTGAAGGAATTAGAAAATTTACTGAAGACCTTATTAAACTTGAAAAATTCATATCTGCAAAATTATAAGTTATTATGACATCTCATTCTGATGTTCTTGTGGAAATAGTAAACCTTCTCAAAAAGGAGTCCGAAGCCATACAGAACATACCCGTTTCAGAAAGTTTTATACATGCGGTTGACCTTATTTACCAGAAAGTGCATAAGGAAGGAGGTAAGGTTATTGCAAGTGGCATGGGGAAAGCCGGCCAGATTGCTGAAAACATTGCAACTACTCTGAGTTCTACAGGTACTCCTGCTGTTTTTATTCATCCCAGTGAAGCCCAGCATGGCGATCTTGGAGTTATTCGTGAAAACGATGTTCTGTTGGTGCTATCAAATTCAGGTAAGACCCGCGAAATCATTGAACTCGTTGAATTAACCCATAACCTTTACGAACAGGTTCCTCTTATTGTAATCACTGGAAATCCGGATGGTGAGCTTCCAAAATTTGCCCAGGTAAGCATCTTTACCGGTAATCCTAAAGAAGTATGTGCATTGGGACTTACACCAACAACTTCAACCACCACAATGACGGTTATTGGTGATATTCTGGTGGTTCTGGAAATGAAGAAAATTGGATTTTCTCATGCCGATTATGCAAAAAGACACCATGGAGGTTACCTTGGGCAGAAATCAAGAAACGCAGCTAAATTATAATGAGGATTCTAAAAAATAAAACAATCGGTATTTTCATTGATATTCAGGAAAAGCTTTTCCCCCATATGCAGGAAAAGGAAATCCTGATAAAAAATCTTATCAAACTTAGTACTGGTCTTAAAATTCTGAATGTTCCAATTATTGTTACAGAACAATATCCACGAGGTCTTGGATTCACTGTTACTCCACTTAAAGATGCCTTGGAACAACTTGTACCCATTGAAAAAACTGCTTTTTCAACTTGTGATGAACCACAGTTTATGAAAGTTCTAAACGAATCTTCAAAAAAAAATGTTATTCTTTGCGGAATTGAAACACATGTATGTGTTCTGCAAACGAGTATTGACCTGATAAATAGAGGATTTATCCCTGTGGTTATTGAGGACTGCGTATCATCCCGCAAGACATCTGATAAAAATATTGCTTTGGAAAGAATGAGACAGGAGGGAGTTATAATTTCTAGTCTGGAATCAATTCTATTTGAACTGACACGTTATAGCGGAACTGAAATATTTAAATCAATTTCGAACTTAGTTAAATAACATTTTTCCATTTTAATTTGTAATGCAATGCCCCAAATATTCACTTTTGGAGAAACGGTATACGACATTATCTTCAAAAACAATAAACCTGTTGCTGCAAAAGCTGGAGGTTCCATGCTTAATACTTCTGTAAGCCTTGGTAGATTAGGAATGAAGGTAAACTTCGTTTCAGATATGGGAAGAGATTTTATTGGTGATACTATTGTTAGTTTTCTTGCGGAAAATGGAGTGTCCACTAAGGCTATTGCTCAATATGAAAATCGTAAAACAGCTATTGCCATTGCTTTTCTGAATGATGATAATGACGCATCCTATACATTTTATAAAGATTTTCCTGACAATCGCTTATCAACAGTAAATCCTGAATTCAACGAGGGTGATATTGTATTGTTCGGAAGTTTCTTTGCGTTAACAGAAAATATCAGACCGGTTTTGTTGAAATTTCTGAAGAAGGCACGTGAGAAAGGATGTATCACTATTTACGACCCGAATTTCAGAAAAGCACATCTGCATGAAATTGATGCATTGAAACCATTTATAATAGAAAACATTGGACTTTCAGATCTGGTAAGAGGTTCAGACGAGGATTTTAATCTAATTTTTGGTGCGGAAAATTCTGATGATGCTTTTCAGATTGTTTTAAAATATGGTTGCGCAAATCTGATTTATACAGCAAACCGAAACGAGGTTCTGATGATGTCACCTGATTATAAAGTTACTTCACAGGTACCGGCTATAACACCTCTTAGTACTATAGGTGCAGGGGATAACTTCAATGCAGGGATAATCTGGACACTTGTCAGGAATGAACTTACAGTAAAGGATATGGGACATCTTAATGAAAGACTTATGGAGAAGATAATTGGAAATGGGATTTCTTTTGCTTCTGAAGTGTGTATGAGTTATGATAATTATGTTTCGCGGGAATTTGCTGCTGGTTTATTATAATAAATGTAAATGAAAAAAATCATAATATTTTTCATTCTGATTCCTCTATTCATTAGTTGCTCAAATCTGGAAATCAAGAATTCAGAACATAAATTTGCTTTGGTAATTCACGGAGGAGCAGGGGTAATGGCCTCTTCAGAAATGAGCAATGAAAAACAAAATGCCTTTACAGCTGCATTGGATACGGCCTTGAATATAGGTATGAAAGCTCTTACTGAAGGGAAAAGTTCTTTGGATGCCGTTGTTGATGTAATAGTTTACCTTGAAGATAATCCACTATTTAATGCTGGAAGAGGTGCTGTGTTTAACCATGATGGTATTAATGAGTTGGATGCTTCCATAATGTCGGGAATAGATCTGTCAGCCGGAGCTGTTGCGGGTGTGAGGGATGTCAAAAATCCAATTATTCTGGCCCGCACAATTAAAGAAAAATCAGATCATGTAATGCTCTCAAATGCTGGTGCTACTCAGTTTGCGAGGGAACAGGGCCTTGAAATTGTTGATTCGTCATGGTTTTTTACAAAGGGGAGTTACGAAAGACTTCAAAAAACGCTCGAACAGGAAAAACTACTTACAAACATATCCTCAAAAATATCAGATTATAAATTTGGGACAGTTGGTTGTGTTGCATTGGATAAAAACGGAAATCTTGCTGCGGGCACCTCAACCGGAGGTATGACTAATAAAAAATATGGCAGAATAGGAGATGCTCCAATTATTGGTGCAGGAACCTATGCTAACAATAAAACCTGTGCGGTCTCAGCAACCGGACACGGTGAGTTTTTCATCAGGTACACTGTTGCACATGATATTTCAGCATTAATGGAATATAAAGGGATGTCAATTACAGAAGCCGCCAAAGAAGTGATTTTTAACAAACTTGAACCGGTAAACGGCTTTGGAGGTGTGATCTGTCTGGATAAAGCCGGTAATTATGCTATGGAGTTTAATACTTCAGGCATGTTCAGAGCTTATGGAAACTCAGATGGTCAGAGAATTGTAAAGATTTTTAAGGATTAAGAAAAAAGCACATTTTATATATTGGGTGCATTAGAAATAAGATAGTTTTCCGCTTCAAGAGACCATAAACCTCCATTTTTCTTAACAAGATTATCCAACTCTTTCATAAAAGGGAATGTTGCTGCCCCTGTAGAAAGCTCATCCAATGCGACTAATGGGAATTCTTTATGAGTATAGATCAGTTTTTTCCCACCCGGGATGGAAGGAAGATGTTTCGTGGTTTCGATTACAGCGTCCAAACCCCCAATATGAGTTATCATTCCTGCCGGATTGATTTTACCTTCAGCCATCATTTTTAATGCTTCACGCATATCATCGGTGTTTCCACCACTTGTGCCTACAATGTGAGTGAAGGCATAATGAACATTGTAAAAATTGAATTCCGCTTTAAATCCCGGATCAGCGGGACCTGCAAAAAAATTCATACAACCATCAAATGCCAGAAGCTGATCAGCCTGTTCAACAACTTGTTTTACCGGAGCAAACACGAAAACATCATCAAAACCTTTTCCGTTGGTTAAGGCTTTTAAGTCATTTACTGCTGTTGCAGGATTTGATGTATTAACATAAACCAGATGAATTCCCTGCTTCTCAGCTTCTTCGGGCGAATGAAGACCGGCAGCTCTATCAAGTCGCTTTTGGTCAATGTCCGTTACGACCATTAAACCCGGTTTTCGATCACAATGAAGTGCATAATCTATTGCGGCAAGCCCCATCGGACCTACACCCGCAAGGATAGCCAGATTTCCACCCTCCTTTATTCCCATCTCATGAATATAGGATCCAGATCGGGTATGGTAATTGGCATGGAAAGCACCTATTACGCAAGACATAGGTTCAGACAAAGATGCCAGAAAAAACTCAGCTCCATCATATGGCAGAAGACAGTCCATTTCCATAACTTCTGATGGAATAAGCACATAAGTTGCATTTCCACCTATCCATCTGAATGAATATCCAGGGGCATCAAGACTTCCCTTGTAATTAAGTGCAGGTTGAATGGAAAATTTTTCACCTGACTTAAACTTATGCTGCCATTTTTTCCCTACTGAAATAATAACACCACTAAATTCATGTCCGATTATTGTAGGATTTATATTTACATCATCGGGAATGCGCTTGTGATCGGGTCCCTGCTTTGTTGCTTTGTAAGACGACATGCAGATACTGTCTGAGATTACTTTAGCAAGAATCTCATTTTCTTTCATCTCCGGAAGTTCAAATTCATCCAGCCTTAAATCATCTTTTCCGTATATTCTGACTGCTTTTGTCTTCATGTTATCTATAGGTTTGCTGTTTTAATTGACCATTTCTTGTCCACCGGTCACAGGAATTGCCTGACCTGTCTCATATTCCTGCGATACAACGTAATAAATTGCTTTCATTATATCCTTTACTTGACATCCCCGGCCCAAAGGAACCTGATTTTCGTAATAACGCCTTACATCTTCGATTGTTTTTGCGCCAGCTACTTTTCCTGCTTTGAGGTACTGCACAAACAGCCCTTTTTCAGGGTCAGCCCAAAGTGGACCCTCAAAAAAATTACCGGGACAAATTGCATTTACCTTAATACGAGAGGGCGCAAGTTCCAAAGCAAATGATTGAGTTAGCCCGATACCACCGAATTTTCCACCTGAATAAGCAAAGTTTCTGTTGCTGCCTTTTAAACCGGATTTTGAGTTAATTTGAATGATATCAGCGAAATAATCTTCTTTTTGTAGAGTTTGATTTTTCATTACTGCTGAGGCATATTTTGCACATAGAAAATATCCTTCATAGTTTATTTTGGTCATAAGTTCAAAGCTGGCAGGATCCATTTCTTCTAAACCTCCGGCTTTTAAAATACCAGCATTTGATATAAAAAGATCAATACCACCAAAATGTTTAACCACAGAGAAAATCAGGTTCTTTACAGAATCCGGATTTGAAACATCTGTTTTTATAAAGCTTACTTCGTTTGCGCCACATAATGCAGATAATTCCTTACAAGTAGAAAGTCCTTTTTCAACATTCAGATCAGCAATGATCAGGTTTGCATGATCACATACAAGGCTTCTTGAAATACCCTCACCGAATCCTTGCGCGCCACCAGTAACTACACATATTTTTTGATTCAATATGCCGGGAAAGGCATTTGTGTATTCATATTTTGCATGGTTTTCCTGTTGAACTTCTAATTCTGAGATGCCTTTTTTAGATTGATTTAAGAAATGCAATAAACAGCTTTCAACTTCTTCATGCAATTGGCTAACTGCATGGGAATGATCTTCTGACGCGAGGATTCCGTAGTCTTTTATGAATATTACTTTTGGCTGGGTTGAATTTACGGATTTAAAAATGTTTAATTCATGAATAAAAGATTTTAAGATTATTTCAGGGGATGAAGATTGGTTGAGAAATAAGAATTTTCCGTCCCAAAGTGCGGATTCAGAGGGTTTGTAAGTTGAAACAGCTTTTTCCAGCATTATAAGGTCATTGCAGAAAGGCATAGTGAATGTTTTGCTTTGCAGTCTGACAATTTTTAAACATTTATCAGACAAAATCATACGGATTGACGGTATGAACTCAATGATATTCGCGTTTACCGATATTTCTTTTTCCATACTTTTAAAAATTCATTTAAAATCTCAGGTAAAACTATTTCTGCAGAAAGTATTCAATCACGGCATTTCCAAGCTCAATAAATTCATCTATTTGTTCGGTTTTGGCAATTCCGTGCTCATTGATATAACCTTCGAGTTTTTTGGATCTTAAATACTGATGAGCCGCAATAATACACGCGCCTTCAAAAGAAATGGATTTAAGCTCTTCATCCAGTGATCTACCTCCCTTTGAATCAACTTTTAAAGGTATCATTTCAGGAGAATTATGTTCAGTACCAAAAAGTACAATAAATTTCCTGTCGTGAAAAAACACACTATATTCTTTTACCCTGCTGAAAGAATTTCTTAAAGGGATTAGTTCAACAGCATAAATATTTTTGGAGGTTAACTCAAGAAAAAGTGTTTCTAAAACCTTCTCAAAATCTGTGAAATTATCATTTTTGTCATCACATAGAATTGGATAGCAGGGAATCCCTCCAGCATCAAGAATAGTTGAAATTAATTTTTCCAGATTTAGGAATGCTTTTGGGTCCTCCACTACAAATCCGGGTCCACCTGACTTTAAAACGCGACTTCTTATTTCATCTTCAAGAGAACTGACATTATTCAAATCTGAAACACATTCTTTCCCACTAAATATTAAGGAAAATGCTTTTTTTCTTTCCTCAGTTGTTGCATATTTTTCATAAACCTTAATTCTTACAGCCTTTGCAATATGCCTTTCCCGGAGCATACCTTTGGTGTGTTTTGCAAGGATTTCATCATAATCCAAAAAAAGTTCAGGATTGATTTCGCAAAGGTGTGCTGAAGTTTTTTCAACCATTTCCCGTGTTTGAACCAGGCTCTCTGCGGATAAAAAATTTATAATTTCCATTGCCTCACTATCCTGTATAACAGGAAAATCAAGCCCTTTACCGCAAAAATAAATCCTGCCCGGGTTATTTGGATCGTTTATTCGTATTCCTTTTTCCTGCTCATCTTTAAGCAGACCCATGAATTCAATATTGTAGAGTGGGAATTTATGATACAATTCGCATAATTCAGTAAACTCTTCGTATCCGGCAGTAGTATAGAAATCATTTATTCCCAAAACATTTACTTTTTCCTTTTCAGCCATTTGAAATACTTGTTTCAAATCAGTAAAAGCGCTGAACGAGTAGGGTGTATGAAAGTGAGCATTTACTTCGTGTATCTGATTACTTCCATTGATATTATACCAGTTCAGTAAGTCTTCGTAAGATGGAAAATCTTCAAGTAAGTTTTTCATTTATTCTATGTTTATTATTTCGAAATTAATCACCGAAATTAAATGTTTTAAGATTACCAGTTTAAACAGTCATCGGGAGCGTAAGTAAGATCATTAATTTTCCAGTCGGCTAGGATAAATTCTTCGGCTTTAAAACTGCCTGTTATAGCCAACACCTTACAACCTGCAGATTTTCCTGATTTTTCGCCACTTATAGCATCTTCAACAACAAGACAATCTTTTGGGTCGACATTTAATCGTTTGGCGGCTTCCATATAAATATCAGGAAAGGGTTTTTTTCTCTCAACTTCGAGACCATTAACCGTTGCATCAAATATTGAAGCGGGTATTCCTATTTCATTAAGATTTGCATTCATTTTAATTGCATCGGCGCTTGTAGCTATGGCAATTTTTAATTTCTTTTGCCTGCATCTCCCAATAAAATCAACCACTCCGGGAAGAGGCGCAAGTTTTCCCCGGGTAATTTCAATATAAATTTCATAAGTTCTTTGCTTATACTTAACTAGGTCAAAAGGGAAATTGTATTTTTCTGCGACACCTCCAAGATACCTGTTTTCACCGGTCCCGATAAATGGGATAAAATCCTTTTCGCGAACTAAAAGCCCTTTCTCCTTAAACATCAAAATGGCTGCCTGACAAATGAATTCTTCCGAATCCACCAGAACACCATCCATATCGAATAAAACAGCTTTAATCATCTAATTGAAACGTATTGTTTAATGCAACTCCTCTCGAAATAAACTTAAAAAATCAATCAGTAAATATCAATCAATGTCGTTGACCTAAGCCTGAAATACAAGCTTTTTTAAATAAGCGGAATTTCAATTTTAACAAATATTATTATCACATTAATATTTTCAAATGTTTCCTTAAGTCAACGAAATTGAAATACCAATTATCGTTTTTCAAAGGTACTAAAAACAAGATACAGCATTTTGAGTTTTCTGAATAGTTTTCATTCATTCACTTACACATTTATGCACATAGAAAATATCCATAGCGGTTTATATCCCTTTCTTATTCCTTTCAAGTATTGTAGTGTCGCTAAAGTCATTTTCTGAAATATACCCTTGAAGAGGAACAATTTTTTGATGTATTGCATCAAGTATCCACTCTGTCTGAGGAAAAAAGAAGTCTTCAAGTTCATGTGCAGGAACAATCCAGTTTCTGGAGCCAACTACAACAGGAGGGGCATCCAGATCGTCAAAAGCAAGTTCTGAAATTGTATGCGCCATTTCTTTTAGGAATGATCCACGCGAATTTGCATCACTGGTAAGTACAATCCGACCTGTTTTTTTGACCGATTCAATAACCAGATCATAATTAAATGGCACCAGGCTTCGCGCATCAATGACCTCAGCAGAGAGGCCATACTTTTCCTTCAAAATGTCGGCCGCTTCTATTGCCCTGTAAAGTGTCGCACCAACTGATAATATGGTTATATCTTCTCCTTTACGCTTAATATCAGGCTCACCGATTGGAATTTCATAGTATTCTTCTGGAACGCCACCTTCATGAAATAGCTCAGCAACATCATATATTCTCTGACTCTCGAAGAAAATTACAGGGTCTGTGCCTTGTAATGCAGAATTCATAAGACCTTTTGCATCATAAGGTGTTGCTGGAAATGCAACTTTTAATCCGGGTATATGTGCTACAAGTGAGGTCCAATCCTGAGAATGCTGAGCACCATATTTAGATCCCACGGAAACTCTAATAACAACGGGCATTTTAATGATATTTCCACTCATTGCCTGCCATTTTGGGAGCTGGTTGAAAACTTCATCTCCACATCGCCCAAGAAAATCACAATACATTATTTCGGCAATTACTCTTCCGCCTGCCATTCCATAACCGATTGCTGTTCCAACGATTGCACCTTCTGCAATAGGCGAATTGAAAAGCCTGTGATAAGGCAATGCCTCTGTCAGACCACGGTATACAGCAAATGCACCACCCCAATCTCTGTTTTCTTCTCCGTATGCAATCAGGGTTGGATCCTTATAAAATCGGTCAATGATTGCTTCGAAAATTCCATCTTTTAGCTGGTATGTTTTTAATTTGGATATTGGTTTACCTTCTTTATCGAGACCAAACCTTTCCTTTTTCTTAAGTTGCTGAACTCTGGGATTATCCTCAAGCCTCATAAGTGTTTCAGGTACCCGGTTTTCCATTTTATCAACAGATCCATCTGAAAACATCATATTTCCTATTAATTCAGGATTACTTCGAACATCCATTCTTGGAGAAATAGTATCATCAATTGACTTCTTAAGTGTTTTGATCATTATTTCAACCACTGTTGCTTTGATAGATTCAATTTCATCCTTGGCCGCAATCCCGGAATGGATTATATCATTGGCGAAGGTTAGGATTGAATCTTGCTTTTCCCAGGCTTCGATTTCTTCTTTGCTTCGGTATGAGGAAGCATCAGAAGGGGAGTGACCTGTGAAACGATAGGTAAGTGTATCGAGCAAAACCGGGCCTTTCTTCTCTTCTAAAATTCTCTTTTTTCTGCGGAATGCATCAATTACTGCAAGTGGATTGAATCCGTCAATACGTTCCGAGTGCATCATCTCAGGGTTTACTCCGGCTCCTACACGCGCAAGCATGTCGTAACCCATGGTTTCTCCCCGTGTTTGACCACCCATACCATATTGATTATTCATGAAATTAAAAATAATTGGCAAACCTCCCCGAAATGGTTCCTCCCAAAGTGTACGGAACTGATCCATACTGGCAAAACTGATTCCTTCCCAAACAGGTCCACATGCCATGGAGGCGTCGCCAATGTTGGCAACCACAATACCAGGTTTTGAGTTAACCTTTTTGTATAGGGCTGCACCTACAGAAATATCACCTGATCCGCCAACTATTGCATTGTTTGGATAAACACCGAAAGGGGTAAAAAATGCATGCATTGATCCACCGAGACCTTTGTTAAATCCGGTTTTCCTTGCGAAAATCTCAGCAAGTGTCCCGTAGAGAAGGAAGTTGATAGCCAACTCTTTAACGTTGCCTTTGAACCCACTTTCTACAACACGAAGAGTTTCTCCCTCGAAATGAACTTTCATTATGTTCATCAAGTCGCTTTCATTCAGCTGATGTATTGCTGATAAGCCTTTTGCCAGTATCTCTCCATGCGATCGATGCGAGCCAAATATAAAATCATCAACACTCAGATTGTATGCCATACCTACAGCGGAGGCTTCCTGTCCGATTGACAAGTGCGCAGGCCCGGGATGATTGTATGGAACTCCTTGATACTCACCTGCAGTTTTAATCAGGTTAAGCATTGTTTCAAATTCCCTGATTATCAGCATATCCCGATAAATTCTCAGAAAATCATCCTTTGAATAAACGCACTTTTCGTCCTCAATGCTTTTGCTATAATGATTAACAGGGATTGACTTGAACTTTATTTCCCCTTTTTTTCTTGCATTATCTGGATCAATAAATAATGATTTAGGCATGATATTATACTTTTTACTTGTTTTTAATTTAAATAAGCTCCTGACTTAAACTTTGTATTTGATTTCTAACTTCTGCTAAGAATGCAGAAGCAGGGGCGCCATCAATAGCTCTGTGGTCGTATGTAAGTGAAAGTCCTATTACAGGGATAATACCGATGATGCCATTCCCAATATCTGAGGGTCTGTATATGATGGTATTTACCCCTAGTATTCCAACCTGCGGCAGGTTTATAACCGGAGTAAACATTTCAATTCCATACGACCCTAGGTTTGAAACAGTAAAGCTCGCTTTATCGCTTTGCAATAATTCAGGATCAACATTTCCTTTTTTGCAACTTTCTGCAAGTGATTTTATTTTAACAGAAAGCGCACGTAAATTCAGATCATCGGCATCTCTTATTACAGGAACCATAAGTCCACGTTCTGTGTCAACCGCAATTCCTAGATGAACCTTAGAAAATGTCCGGATACGATCTCCATGCAATTGAGAATTCATTGCAGGTGTCTTTTGCAATGCACGAATAACAGCAAAGCAAACCATATCATTCAAGGTAATATTTGGAACTTCTCCCTTTTCAGATTTACCTTTTATAATCGATCTGAATTCAAGTATTTTCCTTGCGTCGGCACTCGTATGATGAGTAAGTTGAGCTGAATTTTGCAAAGATGCATGCATTCCTTTAGCAATGATCTTTCGAATATTGCTTAATGGGACTTCAGAATAATCAATTGAGGAACTTGTAATTACGGATTTAAAAGTGGATACAGACTCATTCTTCATTAATGGAGGAGTTCCTACATGTTCTAAATCTCTCACGATTATCCTGCCATTTGGTCCAGAGCCAATAACAGCAGACAGATTAATTGATAATGTTTCCGCCAAACGCTTTGCCCTGGGGGATATTTTTATTTTTTTATCCGGGATTATCTGAGTCGCTGTCGGTGGCTGAATTTCAGAATGTTGGTTTGCACTGGGGGAATCATTTGTTTTATTGGCACTTATTGCTTGCTCCGGATTTGCGCGAAAAGATTCTATGTTTTCACCAGCTTTACCAATTACACCAACATTTGCCAATACGGGAACTTCATCCCCCTCCTGGTAGAAAACTTCCAATAGTATTCCATCAGATTTTGCAGTTTCTTCAAACGCTGCCTTGTCGGTTTCGTAGCAAAACAGCACATCGCCCGTTTTTACAACTTCACCTTTTTTCTTAACCCATTCGGTAATAATACATGATTCAACCGATTGACCAAGTCTGGGCATAAATACAGCTTCTGCCATATTGATAATGTTTAAGTAATACTAATAATTCAATTCAAAAATATAGTAACATGTTAATATAAGATCAATAATTATTATTTTTAAATCTCACGAAATAACTATTAAATCGTTATATTAAATATATTCGCAAAATTATAATAATAAACTTGTATATACAAGTAAAACCATGTAAATTTGAATTTTATATAAAAAAATCTTTATATTTGAAACTATGAGTCAACAAGTACAAAGATTACCTCAATACCGAAAACTGTATGAGGTGCTTCGTGAGCAAATCATTGAAGGTGTATATTCAGAAGGTGATATTTTGCCCTCTGAAAATGAACTATGTGCAATTCACAGTCTGACACGTCCAACAATCCGACATGCTCTGGATGCGCTGGTTAATGAAGGTTTTATTAAGAAACATCAGGGAAAGGGGAGTATTGTTCATCGACCACCAAAAGGCATCGGGATTCTTTCAATTGCAGGCACCACAACGGCACTTGGCGAGAAAAACCAGCGATCTGAAATTGTGATAAAACCGATTGTCAGACCTTGGCAAGAGCCTTTTATGTTTAAACTTACCGAAACTGAAAAGAAATCCGGCTGTATTTATATGGAAAGGATTCGCTTTTTCAACAACAAACCAATATTTTATGACATAAATTTTATTCCCAATATTAATTTTCCTCGCTTTACATCCCGTACTTTTGAAAATAAATCGCTGTTTGATATTCTGCGCAAATATTATCAAGTAGAAATAAAGGGAGGAGAACAGAAAATAAAGGCAATCCATGCTAATGATATAATTGCAGACTTTTTATCCGTCAAGATAGGTCATCCGGTTCTTCATCTGGAAAGAAAATTCGATACCAACCGGCCAGATCTGTCAATTTATTCTTCAATATATTGCAATACGGAAGAACAGGCAGTATATGGTCTTTTTTAAAATATCAGGTATATTTAACCTTCTTAGAATTAAAAAATTGTCTATTTTTAAATTGACAAATTATTACACAAATGACAGCAAAATATTTCCTTGCCTTTGATTTCGGTGCTGAAAGTGGAAGGGCAGTTTTAGGAACTCTTGAGGATAACAAAATTTCGCTTGATGAGATCCACCGCTTTCCTACCGGGATGGTAAAAATGGATAATCACCTTTATTGGAATATTTATCGCTTTTACGAAGAAATTCTTAAATCTTTATCCAATTGTTTAAATGTACATCATGTTCAACCTGAATCCATTGCTGTTGATACCTGGGGAGTTGATTTTGGATTGATCGCAGAAGATAATACCTTAATCCGTATTCCTTATGCATACAGGGATGCGCAATCTGCTGCGGGTATGAATGATTTTCTGGAACATGTTATGCCTTCAAAGGAAGTATATCTCCGAACAGGAATATCAATACAGCCCTTTAACAGTCTGTATCATCTTCACGCAATGAAAAAAAGCGGCGACAGGGCTCTAAGCAATGCCAAATGCATTCTTTTTATACCTGACATCATTAATTTTCTTTTATCGGGAGTAATTTCTACTGAGTTTTCTTTTGCAACTACATCACAGCTATTTAACCCTGTAAAGATGGATTGGGATGAAGTTTTAATTGAATCTATTGGTTTGCGAAAATCACTTTTTAATAAAATTGTTCAACCCGCAACAGTAATTGGCTCCTTGAAGCAGGATATAACTAAATCTATTGGTTCTGACCCTGTTAAGGTAATTTCTGTTTGCTCTCATGACACAGCCAGCGCCATTGTTGCGGTTCCTGCTGAAGGAGAAGATTGGGCCTATATCAGCTCAGGAACATGGTCTTTAATGGGAGTTGAGCTGGAAAAGCCTCTGATTAATGATCTTAGTTATAAGTACAATTTTACCAATGAAGGAGGCGCAGATAACAGAATTATTTTCCTCAAAAACATTATGGGGCTTTGGTTGCTTCAACAATGCAGAAACTCATGGCTGAAATCTAATAGCAGTATTAGTTATGATGAACTGATTTCGTTTTCTCAAACAGCTCAAGCCTTCAAATCATTTATAGATCCCGATTACATGGGATTTTATAATCCATTGGATATGCCATCAGCAATAGATGAATACTGCCAAATGACGCATCAGCAGGCACCACAGAATATAGGAGAATATGTTCGAATTATCCTTGAAAGCCTTGCTTTTAAATATCGCTTAACACTTGACCAACTCAGAGAGCTGACAGGGAAACCAATTAATCGAATACATATTATCGGGGGAGGGGGTCAAAACAAATTCCTTTGCCAGTTTACAGCAAATGCAACAGGCTTAAAAGTTATTGCAGGTCCTTCTGAAGGTACAGCAACCGGAAATATACTCATGCAGGCAAAGGCACTTGGATATCTCAAAAACCTTCCTGAAATAAGACAGGTCGTGAAGAGTTCATTCCATTTTGAAGAATATTACCCAGAGGAAACTAACGACTGGGAAATTGCTTATGGAAAATTTCAACAGATATTGGTGAAAACGAACTCTGATAAAAAATAGTTTTCAAAATGCAAATTGTTTTTTTATGTGCTGTAAATTTCAATAAATCAGACTCTTAATAAGTATTCAATGAATCATATTTTCATCCACATAGCAGGAATATGTATCTTATCTATTTGTTCATTTTTCCATGCAATTTTACTTCAGGCTCAGAATCCAATCTGTCCTGAAGGTGTCTACTTTGCTGACCCTTCCGCTCATGTATGGAAAAATGGAAAACTTTATCTTTACGGATCGCTTGATGAAAGTACAGATTATTACTGCTCTACAAAACACCACATTCTGGAAACTAGCGATATGAAGTCGTGGAAAGTACTTGAAAACAGGTTTTCCTCTAGTGGAAAGGATGATCAGGTGCCCTATAACAATGAATTGCTTTATGCCCCTGATTGTGCTTTCAGAAATGATACATTTTATCTTTATTATTGTCAACCTGACAGAATTTCTGCAGAAGGTGTTGCAACATCAACTCTCCCTGGAGGCCCTTTCACTGGTGGTGAAATGCTGAAACTACCTGATTATCAGGAAATCGATCCCTCTTTATTTATCGATGATGATGGTCAAGCATATTATATGTGGGGACAATTTAGCCTTAAGATGGCAAAAATGGGTAGCAATATGCGAGACCTTGATTTGAGTACATTTAAAGACAGTATTATTACAGAAGCTGACCACTATTTTCATGAAGGTGCCTATATGGCAAAGAGAAATGGAGTTTATTATCTTATCTATGCTGATATTAGCAGGTCAGTCATGCCTACCTGTATTGGATATGCTACATCTGATTCTCCATTCGGACCCTTTAAATACGGTGGTGTTATCATTGACAACGATAATTGTGATCCCGGAAACTGGAACAATCATGGCTCAATTGCTGAATTCAATAATAACTGGTATGTGTTCTATCACCGTGCCACACACGGATCAACTATGATGAGAAAAGCTTGCGTAGAACCAATTTATTTTTTACCTGATGGCGGAATTCCTGAAGTTGAAATGACTTCTCAGGGAGCTGGCGGCCCATTAAAAGCAAACGAAAAGATTGGCGCTGAAAGGGCCTGTTTACTCCATGGAAATATCAGAATTCAGGCAGTGGATAATCAGAATGAAGTGCTTACCCAAATAAAAAATGGTGATAAAGCAGTATTTAAGTATATCGACTTCGGTGATGGAATGAAATCAGTGAAAATCAGATTTTCCCCCGGATCAAAAAATTGTACATTAGTAATTTCTGCTGATAGTCCTTGGAAAAATCAACTTGCATCAATTAATATTAAAGCCAACTCCGATCCAAAAGAATGGAAAACAGAGTCTTTTGAAATTTCAAAAATTTCCGGTGTACATGCCCTGTGGTTTCAATTCTGGGGAGAAGAGGGCGAAAGCATGTCCATCGACTGGTTCCTTTTCGAGTAATTAAAAGTGTAAACTGCAGCTAATCCAATAATATAGCTACTTTGGGGTGCTGTTACATTCATTTCTTTCTCATAATGAAAATAACTGTCAATATCGAGATCATTTGTTAGTTTCCACTCAAAACCAATAGTGTAGCGGTTTTGGCGTATTTCATTCATTCCATCAAGTCTGAAAAAATTATCCCATCCAAGATATGGATCAACAAGTTTGCTCAGATTGTAACTTAATCCAAAGGCATTCCTTATATAATGATCTGACGAATTTGTAGTACTAATAAAATGTTTTGAAACCTCGCTTGTACTCTTCCATGTATCCTGATATCGAATTCTGTAACTGATTTTAATATCTTTATTAAAAATATTCGTACCTGTTGCCGCATCAAAGGAAAATCTTGACTTATTGTATTTTGTAACGTACGGAATGGTCTCAGCATCTGAAGGTATTAGGTAATATCTGTAAATAGCCTTTACATCAAGGTATTTAAATACTTTATATCTCAAGGAGAATTCTGATAAGGTGTAATTGTACCGACTTATATTCTCATTAAACCGGAATTGCTGTTCAAAATCAAATCTTAACTTTTTAGAAATATTATATTTTATAACCGGACCAGTCCATAATTCAGTACTTTTTACCTGAGCGCCGACAACTGCAAATAAACCCGTTAACACCAAAACCGTAAATAACTTTTTCATTTAGTCATAGTCTTTATAAACAATATTACATTTTTCCCTGATAGAGTCCAGCAGTCTCAATAACTGAAGGCTAAAATCAAGGGTTAAAACAGCCGACTCAGTTCTTCCCTGAGCAATACATTTCATTACTTCTTCGGCCTCATATTCATATCCGTTAGCTTTTGCCTGGAATGAAAATTCTTCAAGCTTTTCATCGTGCCTTGTTAAAACTATTCCTGAAGGGCGAAACCATTGATGTTTAATTTGGATTTTTCCTCGGTCTCCATAAATATTCGCATCAGTGGTTGTATGGGTAGCAAAGGTACAATGCAGACATGCAAGGGCACCGCTTTCATAGGAAAGAGAGATGCTCATTGACTCATCAACACCGGTAGGTGCTTTGTTTGCAACTGCCTGAATTTCTTTAGGATACCCAAGTAACAAAAGGCTTAGAAAAACAGGGTAAATGCCAATGTCTAAAAGACTTCCTCCCCCTAATTCAGGCTTAAATAAGCGTGATTCGGGATTATAGTTTGCCTTGAATCCAAAATCGGCATTGAGTATTTTTATTTTGCCAATTTGATTTTGTGAAATAAGCTCAAGCGTTTTTTCAATTCCCGGATGAAATCTTGTCCACATCGCTTCCATAAGGAAGATTTTATTCTCTCTTGCTGTTTTTACAAGAATTTCAAGTTGCCCGGAATTAATTGTAAAAGGTTTTTCGCACAAAACAGCTTTTCCCTTTTTCAAACACATTAAGGTATTCTCAAAATGCAGGTGATGAGGAGTAGCAATATAAATCACATCAACCTCAGGATCATCGGCAAGTTCAGAATAGCTTCCATAAGCTTTCTGAAAACCGAATTCCTTTGCAAAATCAGATGCTTTTTCTAGCGAACGTGATGCAACTGCGAATAATTCAGCGTTTTCCGTAACCTTTAACCCAGCTACAAACCCTCTTGCAATATGTCCGGGGGCAATAATTCCCCATTTAATCTTCCTCATTTTACTTTAGAATTTCTTCTATTGCAGCAAGCTCTTCTTTAGAAAATGCGATATTTTGCAGGCATGCAAGGTTATCGTTCAATTGCTGAACACTACTGGCGCCAATTAAAACTGAAGTAATTCTTTCGTCTCTCAGCAACCATGCAAGAGCCATTTGCGCTAGCTTTTGACCCCGCTTTGATGCCAGATGATTCAGTTTCTTAATTTGTGTTAAATACTCAGGAGTAATTTGATCCTTCTTCAAAAACCCTTCTTTACTCGCCCTTGACCCATCAGGAATGCCATTTAGATAGCGATCAGTCAGCATTCCTTGTGCTAATGGAGAGAATGCAATACACCCAATTCCTTCATGCTCCAAAATATCCAGTAATCCGCCTTCAACCCAACGTTCGAACATTGAATATTTAGGCTGATGAATAAGGCATGGGGTTCCTAGTGACTTTAAAATAGCACTTGCTTCAGCGGTTTGTTTTGCGCTATAATTAGATATCCCAGCATATAGAGCTTTTCCCTGACGAACTACCTGATCAAGAGCCATCATTGTTTCTTCTAAAGGTGTATTCGGATCAGGGCGATGCGAATAGAAAATATCCACATACTCCAAATGCATCCTTTTCAGACTCTGATCGAGACTCGATATGAGATATTTCTTTGATCCCCATTCACCATAAGGCCCGGACCACATATAATAACCCGCTTTTGTAGAAATAATCATTTGGTCGCGATAAGGCCTGAAGTCTAAATCAAGGGTCTTACCAAAATTCTCTTCTGCTGAGCCTGCTGGCGGACCATAATTATTTGCTAAGTCAAAGTGTGTTATCCCTGAATCAAAGGCTCTTCGTATAATAGCTCTTCCATTTTCGAAATTATCTACTCCACCGAAATTGTGCCAGAGTCCAAGTGAAATTGCAGGTAGCAATATCCCACTTTTCCCGGATCTACGATATAACATTGTACTATATCGATCTGTAGAGGCTATGTAATTCATAATGTTATTTTTAAGTAACAATGATAACAATAAGAATCGTTTTCCCCAAGTATTTATGAAATTCAATTCAATCAAAACCCCTTAATAATACATTGGAACTCATTTTTTTTTCATATTTTTAAAATCGAATAAGCAAATTAATAAAATAGAATTATTATGAAATATCAGAGAAAACTCAGAATGGGAATGATAGGAGGAGGTATTGGTTCTTTTATAGGAGCAGTGCACCGCAAAGCTGCCATAATGGACGGCGAAATAGAACTTGTTTGTGGCGTTTTTGATGTTAATCCAGAAACATCAAAGGAATCTGGTCTTCAATATTTTCTAGATCCCTCACGTCTTTACTCATCCTATGCTGAAATGATAAGCAGAGAAAAGGATTTGCCCGAAGATGTGCGTATGGATTTTGTAGTTATTGTTACCCCAAACCATGTTCATTTTGAACCGGCGAAGCTTGCCCTTGAAAATGGGTTTCACGTTGTCTGCGAAAAACCAGTTACAATGACTTCCGATGAGGCTATAGAATTGTCTGATCTTGTTTATAAAACCGGATTACAGTTTGCTATTACTCACCCTTATACTTCTTACCCAATGGTGAAAGAAGCCCGGGATTTTGTGCAATCTGGCAAAATTGGTACCATTCGAAAAGTAATTGTTGAATACTCTCAGGGATGGCTTTCGACTTTTCTCGAAAGCACCGGAAATCAGCAAGCTGGATGGCGAACTGATCCAAAAAGAGCAGGCAAAGCAGGTAGCATCGGTGATATAGGTACTCATGCATTTAACCTTGCCGAATTTGTTACCGGCCTGCAGGTCGAGTCGCTTTGTGCTGATTTGTCAACATTTGTAGAAGGTCGACTTCTCGATGATGATGCTAACATTTTAATGCGTTATGATAATGGCGCTAAAGGGATTCTCGTTGCAAGTCAGATTTCAGCCGGAGAAGAGAACCGAATTAACATCAGGGTGTACGGGGAATTGGGAAGTATCGATTGGTCGCAGATGGAGCCAAACTCATTGATAATCCGTTGGATCGATAAACCCATGCAGATACTCAGAGCCGGAGACACTGGTAACCTTGGCAAGAATGCAATATTTAACACCAGGCTCCCAATGGGCCATCCGGAAGGACTTATCGAAGCATTTGCCAATATTTACAGGAATTTCGCACTTACAATACGCTACCCTCAAATGGCATCAGGTCTCGAATTCCCAACAATTGCAGATGGAGTGAGAACTATGCAGTTTATTGACGCTGTAGTAAAATCAAATACATCCTCAGAAAAATGGGTGGATTTTGAAGAAGATTAAGATATTTAAAACTTCCTTAAAAAAAATCTTAATAGCCTGATATACTGAAAGTCTGAAATACATCAGATTTAGTACTTCAGGCTTTTCTTGCATTTTCTTAAAGAGTTTATCCATTGAAAAAGTTCAGGATAAGAACCAAATTCCATATCAGTCATTTTATTTTGGCAAATTCATCTCAATTATGTTGAAAAACAATAAATCTTTTGTATTTATTTGACTTATATCATGATTCTGATGTTTTCATTACGCTTACTTTGTTACGCATACCTCGAAATCAATCAATTAATAAATTTATAAATCACAAAATGAAGCCTAGTCATATTGAACACATTGGAATTGCAGTTGCTAATCTTGATGAAGCAATTGAGTATTATAAAAATGTCCTGGGACTTGAATGCTATGCCGTTGAAGAAGTTAAAGATCAGAAAGTGAAGACAGCTTTTTTCAAAATCGGAGATACAAAAATTGAATTACTTGAATCAACTGACCCGGAAGGTCCAATTGGAAAATTTATCGAGAAAAAAGGACCTGGAATCCATCATATCGCATTTGCTGTTTCTGATGTGGCTAAGGCATTGAGTGAAGCCGAAAGCAAAGGGGTTCAACTGATTGATAAACAGCCGAGAAAAGGAGCTGAAGGATTAAGTATCGGATTTCTTCATCCCAAATCTACACTTGGTGTTTTAACTGAATTTTGCGGAGAATAAAAATTTTACATATGTCACAACAGGATAAAATCCGACAGCTTATTGATCTCAGGATCAAAGCAAAACAGGGTGGAGGTTCCACCAGAGTTGAAGCCCAGCATTCTAAAGGAAAACATACTGCAAGAGAAAGAATCGATATATTACTTGACGAGGGTAGTTTCGAAGAATATGATATGTTCGTTACACACCGTACTCATGATTTTGGACTTGAAAATGAGCAATATCTGGGAGATGGAGTTATAACTGGACATGGAACCATTGATGGCCGGATTGTTTTTGTTTATGCACAGGACTTTACTGTTTTTGGTGGATCACTTTCAGAAACCCATGCTAAAAAGATCTGCAAAATTATGGATCAGGCTATGAAAGTGGGAGCACCTGTGATAGGTATTAACGATAGTGGAGGAGCACGTATTCAGGAAGGAGTAAGGAGTTTGGCAGGGTATGCTGAAATTTTTGAACGCAATATTCTTGCGTCCGGGGTTATACCACAAATCTCAGCAATCTTTGGTCCTTGTGCAGGGGGAGCAGTTTATTCTCCCGCACTTACCGACCTTATTATTATGAGTGACCTTACATCCTATATGTTTGTTACCGGCCCAAGGGTTACAAAAACGGTAACAGGTGAAGTAATTTCTATTGAAGAACTTGGTGGTGCAAAGGTACATGCCACAAAATCAGGAGTTTGCCATTTTGTAGCTCAGGACGAAGAGGAAGGTTTATTGTTGATCAGAAAGCTTATTTCATACTTTCCACAGAATAACCTTGAAGATCCTATTACCACTGAATGTAATGATCCTATCGACAGGCTTGAAGATACTTTAAATGAAATTATCCCGGAAAACTCCAATGAGCCTTATGATGTTAAAGATGTAATTTTTGCTATTGTTGATAATGGCGAATTTCTTGAGGTTCACAGAGATTATGCTAAAAATATAGTAGTAGGTTTTGCAAAATTCAATGGGTCACCTGTGGGAATCGTTGCCAATCAGCCTATTCACCTTGCCGGAGTTCTTGATATCAATTCATCGCGCAAAGCTGCGCGCTTTGTAAGGATGTGTGATAGTTTTAATATCCCTGTTGTTACTCTTGTTGATGTTCCGGGGTTTTTGCCTGGTAGTGCACAGGAATATGGGGGAATTATCATTCAGGGGGCTAAATTAATGTTTGCTTATGGTGAAGCTACAGTTCCGAAAGTTACTGTAACACTCAGAAAATCATATGGTGGAGCTCATGATGTAATGAGTTCCAAACAGCTTCGGGGGGATTTAAATTATGCCTGGCCAAGTGCAGAGATCGCTGTAATGGGGCCAAAAGGTGCCATTGAAATTCTGGAAGGAAAGAATATTGCCGGTTTTACCAGTGAAGAAGAAGCGAAAAAATATACGGAAATGAAGGAGGATGAGTATAAAGAAAAATTTGCAACGCCTTATGAAGCAGCTAAATATGGCTATATAGACGATGTCATTGAACCACGAAATACCCGTTTCAGGGTTATTCGTGCCCTCCAGACACTTTCTACTAAAAAGGAAATGAATCCGCCTAAAAAACATCCAAATATACCTTTGTAAACATGGGAACTATTCTGAGTTTTAGCGATATCAACTCATTTATTATAATGATTGCGATTCTGGGATACGTGATCGTATTCTTTTCCCTCCTTTTTTTGTATTTGTTTTTTTATTATCTCCCCAAACTGCTCTATTACAACTGGAAAAGAGAAAAGAAATCTTCCGGGAAAGAAATGCAAACAGTTGATGATTTAAATATCACAGGGGAAGAAACCGCTGCTATAGCAATGGCTCTGCACCTTTTTCTGGAAGTGCATGACGAAGAAAGTGGGGTTTTAACTATCAATAAAGTTTCAAAACCCTATTCTCCATGGAGTTCAAAAATCTATGCTGTAAGAAATCAGTTTAACAGAATTTGAAAAAAGTTACTGAAATGAAGAGTTACAAATTTACTATTAATGGCAATGCATATAGCGTTGATATTCATGAAATTGAGAACAACACTGTTCACCTTGATGTGAATGGGACATCTTTCAATGTTGAGCTAGATCGGAAAATTAAAACAACGAAAACTCCTACAATCGTCAGATCAAATTCAACGGATCCACTTAAACCAAAAATAGAAAAGTCTGAAGAAGGCACTGCCTTTGCTATTTCTTCTCCTTTACCGGGGCTAATAGTTGATGTTTTTGTTCGTCCGGGTGATATAATCCGACAGGGCCAAAAAATTCTTAGTATGGAGGCCATGAAAATGGTAAATCAGATTCTGTCTGAAAAAGATGGAGTAGTTGAAAGTGTAAAAGTCGCACCAGGCCAGCATGTACTTCAAGGGGATACTCTAATTGAAATTATCTGATCCCATGAAAAAACTCTTAACTATTTTTGCAATAATTGCAATACTAACTGTACTTCGATCCCTTGTAATACCTGATCAAGCAGATCAGAATACAAAAGTTCTTCAAACCGAACTGAATCAACAACTCGTCAATGCTGATAATGGCACTGAAGTTCAGAATAAAACTGATAATCTGGTTCAGCAAACTAAACAAGGCCTTATAAAATTTTGGGCATATACCGGTTTCAGAAATGCTACCCCAGGTCATTTTGTGATGATTCTGGTTGCACTTCTTTTTATTTTTCTGGCAATCAAGTTTGATTATGAGCCTCTTCTGCTCGTGCCTATCGGCGTTGGAATTATTCTTGGAAATATTCCTTTTTTTCAGGATGGGGGTGCAAACCTGCAAATCGGAATTTATCAACCAGGAAGTGTTTTGTATTACTTGTATTTTGGAGTTATTAAAGGGATTTATCCACCTTTAATATTTCTTGGAATCGGTGCCATGACTGATTTTTCATCCTTGATATCTAATCCAAAGCTTATTCTGCTTGGTGCAGCAGCCCAAGTGGGAATATTTATAACATTTATTGGAGCAATTGCATTAGGATTTCATGCTCGCGAAGCTGGTGCTATTGGTATTATAGGTGGAGCTGATGGCCCAACTGCAATTTATCTGGCATCAAAACTGGCAAATGGAGTGGATATCATCGGACAAACAATAAATGGAGATCCAATATTTGTGAAAAATCTGATAGGTCCGATTGCTATTGCTGCATACTCTTATATGGCTCTGGTACCGGTTATTCAACCTCCAATTATGTATTTGTTTACAACAAAAAAAGAGCGTTTAATACGAATGAAACCGCCAAGAGCTGTTTCGAAACTTGAAAAAATACTTTTCCCAATAATTGGACTGATTCTTACATGTTTCATTTCACCTGCTGCATTGCCACTTCTTGGAATGCTTTTTCTGGGAAACTTACTGAAAGAGTCAACTGTTACAAAACGATTAGCTGAAACTGCACGAAATCCCTTAATTGATATTGTTACGATTATTATCGGCGTGACAGTTGGAGCATCCACGCAAGCCGATGTATTCCTTACAAACGATTCGTTGATTATTTTTGGATTAGGTGCGGTTTCCTTTATGTTTGCTACTGCAGGTGGAGTGGTGTTTGCCAAAGTAATGAACCTATTTACATCTAAAGACAATCAAATCAATCCATTAATCGGAGCTGCCGGTGTTTCAGCGGTTCCTGACAGTGCCAGAGTTGTGCAAAATGTTGGTTTAAAGGAAGATCCAACCAATCACCTCCTGATGCATGCAATGGCTCCTAATGTTGCAGGAGTTATCGGTTCAGCAGTTGCAGCAGGTATATTATTGAGTTTCCTTATTTAATGTTTTAAAGCAAGCATCCCATTTGTAGGAATAAAGTAAATTTGTGAAAAAAGAAATTAATGGGAAAAATTGCCAATGCAGGTAATAAAGGGGATAAGGTACGTTCGGATTGCTTTATGGAGCTCGAATTAACTGACTCCGGAGGAATTCAGATTGAATTAAAAAGTAAGGTTACTGCTCTGTTTGGGGCCGATATCAGGAAAAATGCACAGGAAATGTTGCGTTTTTTTGGTATTGCTAATGCCCGGTTATCAATCGAAGACTCTGGTGCTTTGCCTTATGTATTGGCTGCTCGTCTGGAAGCCATTATAAATCAACTTATTAAAACCAACAAACCCTTTTTACTCCCTTTAATAGAAGAAAACAACTATCATAGTTCAAAAGAGAAATTCAGGTTTTCCCGTTTGTACCTACCAGGAAATTCACCAGCAATGATGATTAATGCCGGGATTCATAAGCCTAATGGTATTATCCTTGATCTTGAGGATTCAGTTGCTTTTGAGAAAAAGCCTGAGGCCCGATTTCTTGTGAGAAATGCACTTCTTCAGGTCAACTTCTTCGGTGCTGAAAGAATGGTAAGGATTAATCAAATGCCAGCAGGGTTAGATGACCTTGAATACATCATTCCCTATAATACTCATCTTATCCTCTTGCCAAAATGTGAAAGTGCTGATCAAATAATTACACTTGAAAATGAAATTAATCGAATTCAAACTGCTTGTGGTCAAAACAATACGATTTTTATTATGCCAATAATTGAAAGTGCACTGGGAGTTGAAAAAGCTTTTGAAATTGCATGTGCATCTGAAAATATTGTTGCATTGGCAATTGGTCTTGAGGATTATACTGCGGATCTCGGAGTACAGCGCACAATAGGAGGAACAGAATCGTTATATGCCAGGACTCGTCTTGTAAATGCATGCAAAGCAGCTGGAATACAAGCAATTGACTCAGTATTTTCTGATGTGGGTGATATGGAAGCTCTGTTTACAAACGTGAAAAATTCGAAAAGTCTTGGTTTTGAGGGAATGGGATGTATTCATCCGAGGCAGATCGAGATAATTCATAAAGGCTTTGCCCCTGATAATGAGGAAATTGAAAAGTCAAAAAAGATAGTCAATGCGTTCGATACGGCAAAAGAAAAAGGCTTAGGCGTTGTTTCTGTAGGTACTAAAATGATCGATGCTCCCGTAGTAAAGAGAGCTCAGAAAACTATTGACCTGGCAATAAAATTAGGAATGCTTTCAAAGAATTGGAGGAACGGGTATGTCGCATAATAAAATGATTCTTAATGCCGCAGGTCGACTGGTTCCGGAAGAGATAAATGGGGAAAAACAAATTCCATTTATGGGAGTGGGCAAATATACTCCCACTGGAAGAAAAGCATCCGGTATAATTAAAAGTAATACTCAGTTTCCAGAGGATGGTAATAAATTGGTAAACAGTCTAAAAGAAGCTTTACTTAAAGCGGGACTTAAAGATGGAATGACCATTTCCACCCATCATCATTTTCGCAATGGCGACCTGCTTGCAAACATGATATTTGATATTGCTCACGAACTGGGAGTTAAAAACTTAAGATGGTTTCCATCTGCATCCTTTTCATGCCACGCACATCTGATCCCTTATCTTGAAGACGGCACGATCCATTCTATCGAAGGTAGTATGAACGGACCCTTGGGTAAATTTGTAACTGAAGGGAGAATGGCAGGAACAGCAATTCTACGTTCACATGGTGGCCGGTATCAGGCAATTCAGGATGGGGAAGTTAAAATAGATATTGCGGTAATCGGTGCTCCAACTGCTGATGTATTTGGTAATGCCAATGGTTTATTTGGGCCATCAGCCTGCGGATTACTTGGGTTTGCACTTGGCGACTCGGAATATGCTGATAAAGTGATAGTTGTTACCGATAATCTGGTTCCGTTTCCATGTATCCCATGGCAAATTCAGGGAAATAATATTGATTTTACAGTTGTAATAGATAAACTCGGAGACCCGGAAAAGATTGTATCCGGCACAACTCAGATTACAAAGAGTCCCGATCGACTTCTGCTCGCAGAACTAACTGCAAAATTCTGTGATGCCGCAGGGATAATTAAGGATGGCTTTTCATTTCAGGCAGGTGCCGGTGGAACATCCCTCTCAGTTGCTGAATATTTCAGAGCAATTATGAAGGAAAAAGGGATAAAGGCTCGTTTTGCCAGAGGGGGTAGTAACAAATATCTGGTTGAAATGCTTAAAGAGGGTTTAGTTGATTATATTCTTGATGGTCAGACATTTGACCTAGATGGTGTGCGATCAATGGCTGAAAACCCTAATCATACATGGACAACACCTTTTACAAGCTATAATTATCATTCCAAAGGCAATTTTGCTGAGTTTGTTGATGTAGTAATTCTAGGAGCTACAGAAGTGGACATTAATTTTAATGCAAATGTTGTAACACACTCTGATGGCTATCTCCTGCACGGAATTGGAGGGTGGCAGAATTGTTTGTTTTCCAAAACTGTAATAATACCGGTTCCTTTATTTCGTGACAGAATACCAGTGGTTCGTGATCAGGTTACAACGCTTTGTGGACCTGGTGAATTGATTGATGTTATTGTAACGGAGAGGGGTATTGCAATTAATCCCCTGAGAAAAGATCTAATAGAGAAAACAAAAGATTCAGGACTTCCTTTCAAATCAATTCAGGAGCTTAAAACTGAAGCGGAAAAGATTTGTGGAAAGCCTGATTTGCCTGTTTTAGAGGATAAAATAATTGCCGGAATCAAATGGGTTGATGGAACTCTTATTGATATAGTAAGGCAGGTTAAAACTTCTTAACTCAAAAAAAAAGCTGAATATTTATTTATTCAGCTCTTTTTTTATCAGGATTGATATCCGCCTTCTTCAAGATTCTTTCCGTGTTCCTTAATATTGAAAAAGATTCTGATGCGGGCTGAATCTCTTAAGAAATCTATCTTACCAATTTCTACACGAGTAATATCAAGACCAGTACGTTCTTTCAGATCAGCAATCAGATCAGCTTCTCTATCAGGTTTTATAAGGTCAATTTTTTCATATTCAACCATCTTTTTTCCTTCTTTGTTAACCAGCCAGATTTTTTCCATTATCCATACAAGGAAAATGATGATAAGATTTGTAAAGAATAACTCAGCGTAGGATATCTTTTTATTTGCCAGAGCATTTATTACAGAAACTCCGATTACAATGAACAGGAAAGTCATATCTTTTATAGATATCGAATCAGTTCTGTAACGAATTATTCCAAATATAGCGAACAGCCCTAATGCAAAACCAATTTGGAGTTTTACACTATTAAGCAGGAAACACAAAAGAAAAATTACTGCGCTGATCATAATATAAGAAAACAGATAATCCTTTTGCTTGGAAGTTGAATAATACAAATACCTCACAATTACTACAATAACTGCTAGATTCAGGAAAAAGCGCAATAATAATTCCCCGAAATCAGGCGTATTAATTAGTTCGATGCCAAATATCTGAGATGAAGTGGCAAGTAGTGTTAGAATGTTAACCATCATTTACTTTTTTATATGCTTTAACTTTTATTTTGAAATTATTATTCTTGGTATGTTCTTCAATCATTGCAATAGCCGTGCAATATTTACTAAAGGATGAACTTTTAATGCCTAACTCCTGTAGCTTCTGTTCTATAAAAGTGATAGGTTCGTCCTTTGATTTCTTAACTTCTGCAATTACTAAATTTCCCAAGTTAGCTTCTTTCCCAAGCCTCTCGAGCTTAAGGTTAAAATCCATGGTAATTCGTTCTCTTTCATTATTACTCACCAGAGTAATCCTGTTAAAATGGTTTGTTGCTTGTGCAAGGAGTTGATCGCCAGAAAGATGAGTATGCTTTGAAAAAAAAGCTCTATCTTCATCAGTAAGTACCTCCAGATTTTTATCTGTACTAACCCGTCTTTTGAATGTTATTCCTTTGTTACTCTTAAACTTAATCTCTGAAAAAGAAATATTATTGGCGATATATAGTCGTTTCCTTAATTTAAAACGATTCAGTTTGCCATTGTGATGATCAAGGTAAAGTTTTAACGAGGGAGTGTCGTAATATACTGTTTTATAGGGTTGCACTAAATATTTTTCAACTTGTAATATCCTGTAATGATCCTGAATTTCCGAAATAAGCCAGGGTAAAAGTTTTAAACTGAAAAAGTATTTTATGTCAATACGCTCATTAAAAGCAATTTGCTTCATATCTTCCAGGCGGGTAACTTTAAAGCCTCCTACAAGTGAATTCAAATCTATTGACATTGATGTATGTAATATATTAAAAAATTGTGTTTATAAAGTTAATTTTATTTTTTCAAAAAGCTTGAGTTTTTGTAAAAAAGGTCTGAATTTACAATGTTTCTAATTAGTAGATTAAAAATGGTAAAGCACTAAAAGCTCCTTTATATTGTTTTTCTGTTTTAGTTTTATTGCACACAAAAAAAACAATAAAATGTATTTGCTTCTTGAGATACAAGGCATATTTTTTATACTTTTGTTCCAGTCAATTAAATCATTGAATCTTATTATTTTATAACAACAAAAATGCAAAAATTTAAATGCATTATCTGCGGATTTGTATACGATCCGGAAGAAGGAGATCCCGATGGAGGAATACCTCCTGGAACGGCATTTGAAGATATTCCGGATACATGGATATGTCCTGTTTGTGGTGTTAGAAAAGCTGACTTTGAACCCGTTGATTAATATCTACTTCATTTTTTAGGTGTTTTTTCCAAAACAGAAAGCAGTAATTTCCAGAATTTTGAAGTAGATTCTATACTTAATCTTTCATCCGGTGAGTGTGCACCTCGAATTGTTGGTCCAAATGATACCATGTCAAGTTCTGGAAATTTCTCCAGAAATAGTCCACATTCAAGTCCTGCATGTATTGCTCTTACTATCGGCTCATTCCCAAATAATTCCTTGTAACTTTCTTTGGATATTTTAAGAATTTCACTGTTCTGATTTGGCTTCCAGCCAGGATAGCCAGTACTGTGACTTACGCTTGCTTTACCCATAGTAAAAATATTCTGAACCTGATCAGAGATATCTTTTCGTGCTGAATCAACGGAGCTTCTCTGACTAGTGGTAACCTGAATCTCACTGTCACTTATAAATTTGATTGAAGCCAAATTGGTAGAAGTTTCAACTAATCCAGGCATTTCCCTGCTCCATTCGATAACTCCATGTGGGCAGGCATATAAGCAGTCGAGCAATCTTGATTGAGCTTTTTTGTTTATAACATTTAGAGGTGGATCTGCATGCAAAAGTTGCATAATTAGGGAAGGCTCAGTAGTTTTTAATTCTGAACCGACAAGGATTACATAATTATCAAAATATGCTTTACAGCCTTCATAATGCTCCGGAGCTATTGTGAAAATAGCCCGCGCTTCTCTTGCGATAGCATTTCGGAGATTCCCACCGTCAAAATGAGCAAGCCTTGCACCAAAATCATTTGATATGTTCCACAAAAATCGTGTGATAATCTTATTTGAGTTTCCTAATCCTTTGTGAATATCATCTCCTGAATGTCCACCTTTTAGACCTTTTACACTTATTTCGAATGCTAAACATTTTTCAGGTGCATTCTTCAACTTGTATTTAAAAATAGCAACCGTATCATTTCCCCCGGCGCAACCAATAAAAAGTTCACCTTCATCTTCTGAATCAAGATTTAACAATGTCTTTCCTTCAAAAAAGCCCTTTTCAAGTGCAAATGCACCAGATAGACCTGTTTCTTCATCAACAGTAAAAAGACATTCAATAGAGCCATGCGCTATATCATCAGACGCCAGAACAGCCATTTGGGCAGCTACTCCTATACCATCATCTGCACCTAAAGTAGTTCCCTTTGCTTTTACCCAATCTCCCTCAATAAAAACTTTGAGTGAGTCCTTTTCGAAATCATGCAATGTATCAGAGTTTTTCTCTCCAACCATATCGAGATGAGATTGCAAAACAATTGTTTTACATTTTTCCATACCCTTTGTGGCGCCTTTTTTTATTAATAGGTTTCCGGCCTTATCAACCTGATAATCAAGCTTGAATTTTTTTGCAAATTCAATTATGTGATTACGTATCTGTTCTTCTTTTTTAGATGGACGAGGTATTGCGCATATATCTTCAAAATACATCCACAGTTCTTTTGGCTCCAGAACACTTAGTTTTTTCATATATTCTCAAAAAATATGTTGTATAAAACAATGCTACTAAATAGCTTTTTCAATAAATACAGGATCGTTTTTTTATAATACATTTACCCGTCAAAAATAACAAATTATCATGGCTAAAAAAACAATAATAGCTATGCCTGGTGATGGCATCGGCAGAGTAGTACTTGAAGAAGCAATCAGAGTTCTTGATGCAGCAGGCTTTCAGGCTGATTATATCGAAGGTGATATAGGTTGGGAGTTCTGGGTAAAGGAAGGTAATCCGTTACCAGAAAGAACTATCAAACTTCTTGAAGAACATAAAGTTGGGCTTTTTGGTGCTATTACGTCGAAGCCTAAAGATGCTGCTGCTGCTGAGTTGTCAGATAATCTGAAAGGTAAAGGTTTGGTTTATTCAAGCCCTATTGTAAGTCTACGGCAGTATTTCGACCTCGATATTTGCATTCGTCCATGTAAAACATATAAAGGGAACCCGCTGAATTTTATCAGGCGTGGAATTGGTAATACAATTGAAGAACCTGTTGTTGATGTGGTTATTTTCAGACAAAATACAGAAGGTTTATATGGTGGGGTCGAATGGACTAACCCTCCGGACCTTGTATACCAAGGACTTCTTTCGCATCCTAAATTTGTTCAAAATTTCGGACATGTACCAAAGGAGGAACTATCAATCTCAACGAGGATTTTCAGCCGTAAAGCTACCGAAAGAATTCTTCGCGCATCATTTAATCATGCCAGGAAGTGGGGATATAAATCTGTGACTGTTTGTGAGAAGCCTAATGTAATCAGAGAAACATCAGGGATGATGTATAAGCTAGCACAAGAAATTCAAAAAACCGATTTCCTGGAAATTGAATTATGGAATACAAACATCGATGCACAGATGATGTGGCTTACTAAAAACCCTGAAGACTATGGTGTAATTGTTGCAGGAAATATGTTTGGTGACATTGTATCTGATGGATTTGCTGGTCTCATCGGTGGATTGGGATTTGCTTGCAGTGCAAACCTTGGTCAAAAAGTATCTGTATTTGAACCAACCCATGGTTCAGCACCTAAATATGCCGACTATCCGGTTTCTATCGTAAATCCAATTGCTATGATTGCTTCAGCATGTATGATGCTGGATCATTTGGGTGAAAAAAACATCTCATCACGTATTTCGGCCTCAATTGAAAAAGTAATTTCTGAAGGTAAGGTCAAAACCTATGATATGATGAAGATGACCGGAAGACCTGATGTAATTCAGAAAGGGGCAGCATCAACTCATCAGATGGCAGATGCAATAATCGCAAATTTGTAATTTACGTCGGTTAATTGTGTTTTTATATCTTAAACTATGAATAAAGAAATCTTAGCCCTCTGGCCTGAACTAGAATGGATTAGTGACAAGGAACTTAGGGAAAAAACAGCTAAAACATGGGAGGTTGCGCTTGAAAGAAGCGTTCTGACTATTGATGATTTAAATACCATTCCCTTTACTTTGCTGGTACCAGGACTTAAGGTTACTTTTATGGCTCATAAGCGCTGCGTAGTTCATATAGCCAAAGAAGCGGGGGAGAAGTCGAATGCATTTTTTGGGTCTGATCTGCCTGTAAATATGGATGTTTTAATTTCAGGCGCAATCCTAGCGGATGTTGGTAAGCTTTTAGAATATGAACTAAAAGATGGAAAGGCTTTCCAGGGAAACTACGGAAAATACCTTCGCCATCCTTTTAGCGGTGTGTCTCTTGCTGAATCTTGTGGAATACCTGCTGAAGTTTGCCATATAATTGCTACACATGCAGGCGAAGGGGATATGGTTAAACGTACCACAGAGGCATACATAGTTCATCATGCTGATTTTATGACTTTTGAGCCATTTCGCAGCCGCTTACAGGTCTGATCCATATTTCTATTTAGATTTCTCAATTTTTAATTAGCTAATAATCAATTTGATGATTGCCTAACCTCTTTTTGGTTTTAGCTTTGATATGCATTTTCACATATAGTTCTAAAAACTTACCTTTGGTTTTTTAATATATCTTCAAACGATCGTGAAGGAAACCATCAAACTCCCAATTTTTTATTTTCTACTGTATTCTGCTTTCGCCTCCTGGATGGCTTTTTTTAATGTTCATCTTACAAAATTAGGTTTTACCGGATTGCAAATCGGAGCGCTAAATGCTGTATTTATTTCAACCAGTGCAATTGTTGTTCCTTTTTGGGGAATGATGGCTGACCATCGTGGAAGTAACAGAATTCTTTTATTATTATCAGCATTCTGTGCGGTTCTGGTATTTTTTTTATCCTATACTACTGCTTATCTGTCTATTCTTGCAGTGGTATTTCTGATTTCGCTTTTTCAGCAACCCATGGGGGCTGTAGTTGATGGAATGGCGCTCGGACTTGTAAGGACGCGACCAGAATTATCGTATGGTAAATTTCGACTGTTTGGCTCCGCAGGTTACGCACTATCTGCCTTCGTTGTTGGATACTTCGCAATGAAAAATACTTCAGTAATTTTCAGTATTGCAGCAATTTTGTTTTCAATAATATTGGTAATTAATTTAATTACTCTTCCCCCGAAACCGCTTACTGGCAGAAACCTCGTTAATTTCGGTAGTCTGAAGGTATTCATGCAGAATAAAGTGGTTATTTCATTCTTTTTTCTAATGTTGTTTTATGGAATTGCAATTTCCCCCCTACACCAGTTTATAAATCTATATTACATTGAAATTGGAGCTTCAAATAAATTAATAGGAACAGCATTTGCAATACAAGCAGGATTTGAAATACCATTCTTCATATTTGGAATTAAGCTTGTTAAGCGAACCAGCCCGGAATTTGTAATTTTGTTGGCCATGTTAGTATCCATCTTACGAATGGTTTTATATGGATTTATTTCAAGCCCTGAAATCGCCATTTTCATTGGTATTTTGCATGGTTTTACAATTTCCTTTTTTCTGGTGGGAGCGGTGCAGTATGTACAGTCGCATACACCGCCAGAATTAAGCACAACAGGTCAGTCAATGATCTGGGCATTTCATTTTGGCGCCGGATTAACTTTTGGGTATTTGGTTGTGGGATATTTGAAAGACTTGGTTGGAATGCAGAAAACAATGCATATTGAGGCAGTTTTTGGAATTCTGATATTGATTGCTACAATACTGTTTTTCAGGCGCTCCAGAGTCGAACAACCGAAATACTCTAGAGATTAGCGCTTCAACTGAATTTAACCTTAACTCCAAAAACTTTTTATAGACTACTATTACAGGGTATGGAAAAAATAAAATTACTACCTTCTCCGGGTTTGCTTTCCACATGAATTTCCCCTTTGTGCTTCTCTATAAAATCTTTACAAATGATTAATCCTAAACCGGTACCCGTTTCATTTGCAGTGCCTGTTCTGGAATGAGTTTCTGCAACATTAAAAAGTTTGTTTGCAAATTCAGTATCCATCCCAATACCATTATCGGAAACCGATATTTTTATTGAGTCAATTGTTTTTACAGCTTTAACATCAATACAACCATCTGTATTAGTGAATTTTATTGCATTTGAAACAAGATTTCGCAAAATAGTTTTTAGCATATCAGGATCGGCAAATACAATAATATCACTACTACCTGAATAATTTAAAGAAATCCTTTTTGAAAAAGCATTTTGACTGTGAATTTCGAAAATATTCATACATAGTGACTTCAAATTAAGTATTTGAGGATCAAAAGGAATTTTACCTGACTGCGACCGTATCCATAATAATAAATCCTCAAGCAAATTAAATGTGTTTTGAGCTGCTTTATCCATCAATCCAATAATTCGCTCAGTTTTCTCAATCTCATAAACACGAATATTTGAATTCAATAAGCCTATAAAACCCAAAATTGAACTAAAAGGACTTTTTAAATCATGTGCGAGAATTGAAATAAATTTATCCTTATCCCCATTTGCCCTTGTCAGCTCTTCATTTTTATTCTTTATTTCTGCTTCAGCCTGCTTTCGATCGGAAATATCACGAGCAATTCCATAAGCCTCGCCTTTGTTTAAGGGTATTGTATTAATTAGGGCTGTGCGAATTGTTCCGTCACTCCTTAGGTATTCAACCTCTCCCATATCAATAACATTGTTCTCATTTACTATTCTTTCCAATCGCTTAACAGCACCATGAGGCGCTAGATCCATAGTAATGAGACTCTTTAATTCTTCCAGAGATTTTCCTATGAGAATTTCAGCTGCTTTGTTTGCATCAAGATATTTACCAGTTTTAGTATCAACAATAAAAATTGCATCAATAGATCGTTCAAACAACATCCTGTAGCGTTGCTCGCTGATTAATAGTTTCTCTTCAGCAATTTTTCTTTCAGTGATATCATGGTAATTACCTAAAAGACCTTGAATATCAGGATCATGTAATAAATTAATCCCTGTAAATTCTATCCACTTGTAACTTCCGTCTTTGCATTTATAGCGACATTGAGTGGAATCTTTTGCTCCCGGATCTGTCATTAAGCATCCCATAAAAGCCTTTGCTGGTTCAACATCATCAGGATGAACGTTTTTCCAAGTACTCTCACCAATTACTTCTTCTGGATCCCAGCCAAACCATTTTTTAATATTCGGACTTTTATATCGATTAATCCCATCCTTATCAATGATTACAATCACATCACCAATGTTAGCAACCATTTTGGCTTGTTTGGCTTCTGACCTGTGAAGAGCTTCTTCAGCCATTTTCTGCTCTGTTACATCTCTTCCTATACCGACAATTCCAATAATATTTCCATTCTGATCCTTAAGTGGGAGTTTGGAAGTAAGGAAACATTTTTTGGGCTGATCCTTCTGAAACACAAATTCTTCGCGATTAATCAATGGTTTTCCAGTTTGAATAACGTATGAATCGTCGGCAAAGAATTTAGATGCTGTTTCATGTTCGTATATGTCGAAATCTGGTAAGCGTTTCCCCCTTTGAAAAAAGAAGTGTGAAATCCCCTAAAACTTTATTGTCTTTTGAGATTTTAATTATAAATGCTTCACCAAGATTAAAAGTTTTTTCGATTATAGAAATTACCTTTTTCGAAATTGTATCGCCTGTAAGTTCATGCAGATTATTAAATCCCGTAATAGTTTGATCTTTAATTTTTTCCGCCCGCAGAAAATCATGTTTCCAGTGTTTGTCTATTACATCAAATCCTAGTAAGGACATTCCTTTTTGAACATTCGCATGAATGCCAGCAAGAGCAACAGTTGTGAAGTCAAGCCCATTGTCGTCAAAAATATTTAAAGTAGCATATTTAGCTCCTGAAATATCAAGTATTATCTGGGCTATCTTTTTATAATCTGGAGTCTCTTCAGAAAAGTGTATAAAATCTTCTGAAGCATAAATTAGTTTTTCCAGAAAGCTGTTTTCTATTGCTTTCTCCTTAAGGCCCTGTTCCAACTCACCTTTTACACACTCATATTTCTTTTGTAATTCCGATAATTCAAGCGAAAGGTCTTCTCTGGTTTTTTCTAGCTTGTTCATCCTGCTGTTTTTATCTTTAATATCGAAGCTATTTTTTTATATGCGATTCAACTCAAAAAATGAGATAAACCTGCGAAAGAAATTGAGAATTCTCATCAGGATATAAGAAGAATATTTTTTTCTATCATCTTTAATAGTAAGTCTTCCCGTGCAGGTTTGCTTATATAGTCGTTACATCCTGCTTCAATAGCTTTCTGTTTTTCACCATTTGAAGCATAAGCAGTTTGTGCGATTATTTTCAAAGAAGGTTTTATTGGTCTAATTTGCTGTGTTGCTTCATAACCATTAATATCAGGTAGCCTGACATCCATAAGCACTAGGTCAACATCCTGATTAAGAGCTATTTTTACAGCCTCTTTACCATATTCTGTATGAATAATATTATAACCGGCTGAGGAAAGAATTTCTTTCAAATATTCAGTGTTATACATGTCATCTTCCACTAATAAAATTGTTTTTTCGGATGTATTCATAAAATTGTTTTTTTCTGTCTGTACGATTTCTTGATAGGAAGGCATTGAATTTTTGAATGGTATGCAGAAGGAAAAAGTACTTCCTATACCGGGCTTGGATTCTAGGATTATTTCTCCACCTAAAAGAGTAATTAATCCTTTTACAATCGAAAGGCCTAATCCAGTGCCGCTAACAAGTTTGTTAGCTCCTGGGTTAAGTTGGGTAAACCTTTCGAAAATTCTGCTTTGCTGATTCTCGGGAATTCCAATTCCTGTATCTGAAACAAAAAAGATTAATTGGTTATTATTGTCTACTCTGCAACCCGCTTCAATTGATCCATTTTCAGTAAATTTAAATGCATTGCCAATTAGGTTTATAAAAATTTGTTTGAGTTTTCCTGAATCAGTTACAATTATGTTTTGGTTATCATTGCAATTGGATTGCAGGCTAAAATTTATATGCTCTTTGCCTAAATGTTTCTGATGTTCAGTAAAGAAAGAAGTGAGGTCTGAAAACAAACTATTAAGATCGCATTTTTCCAAATTTATTGGTAGTTGACCCGACTCAATTTTAGCAATATCAAGTATGTCGTTAATAATGTCAAGCAGGTCATTACAACGCTGACTAATGATATCAGAGAATTTTTCGAGCTTAGGTCTATTATCAAAATTATTTTTCAAAAGCGCAGAAAATCCCATAATAGCATTCATTGGAGTCCTGATTTCGTGGCTCATATTCTGAAGAAATGCTGTTTTCAATCGATCGCTCTCTTCTGCATGTAATTTTGCTTTGTGTAATTCGTCATTAGTCTGTATTAGTTCTTCATTAATCTGCTGATATTCTTCATTTTGCGATTCAATTTCATCGGTTTTTTCACGAAGGAGAATTTCTGCAAGTTTTCGTTTAGAAATGTCAAGTACTGTAAATGTAACTCCCTTGGAATGGTCTGAAGCGTCAATTGGCGTAGAAGCAAGAATTACATCCATCTTTTCGCCATCTTTTTTGATCCAGATTGTTTCAACAACTCCAGTTCCTTTTTCAGCAATTTGGCGGTATTTCTCTTTTCCGACAAAATCATATTCTTCCTGACTTGAGTATAGAATTACGGAGGGTTTACCAATGAGTTCATCAGCAGAATACCCTGTTAATTCACATATTTTCGGGTTAACCTCTGTTATAATTCTTTCCTTAACGACTCCAATTCCTGTAGGAGCAACAAGAAAAATACTTTCAAGCCTCTTTTCGCTTAATCGTAATTTGTTTTCAATTGATTTAAGGTTTGTAATATCCTGTGAAATGATTTGAATTCCGGAAATTTCCTGGTTCTGATTGAGAATTTTGGAAAATGTACTTAAGAAGTGTTTTTCTCCTCCGGGCAGTTGAACACAATCTTCGAATACCAACGACTCTTTAGATAGCACACTCTCTTTAATTCTGTTATGATAAAACTCAGCCTCTGCCTTTGGATATATTGAGTAAATAGATTTCCCTGTAAAATCTTCAGGAACTCCATTCATGTGACTGGCAGCAAGTTTGTTATATGAGATAACTGTTCCATCTGGCTTATAGTAACCTATTCCTATACCAGTATTTTCATGTAAATGCCTGTACTTCTCTTCACTTTCAATAAGTTTTTTTTCTGCAGTTTTTCTTTTTGTAATTTCAAGGAAAGCAGCAACAAAATGATCCGGTTTATATTGGTACCCAACGCAATCATACCATCTATTATTCGCTTCAAGAAACTGTTCAAATCGAATTGTTTCCCCAGTTTTTGCAACCTTTCCAAATGTTCCTATCCAATCGAAAGCATCCTTTTCAATGCCGGGAAATGCTTCAGTTGCCATTTTTCCCCGGGGATCAACACCTGTCAATTCGATATAACTTTCGTTTGCATCTAGAAATAGGTAGTCTACCGGATTGTTGTTATCATCGTAAATCATTTGATGATAAGCAACACCTATCGGTCCTTTTTCAAATAATGCACGGAACTTCCATTCTGCTTCTTTTCTTGCTTCTGAAGCTCTGGCCAAAACCAGATTTGAATGACTTAATGAAGAGATCATATTTGCAAGCTTTGTATAGAAGACAAGTGCTTTCTCGATTGCTTCTCTGCTCCAGACAGGAACTTTCCTGATAGCTTTCATATATTCCGTCACATCGAATCCGTACTTTGCAGCCTGATCAATAAAAACCTGATCATCAGGGATTGCATCTTCAAAGAAAAATTGTCCAGTAAAAAGATTTCCAACATGCTTTTCTCCAACTATAAGAGGTGTTACATTATCCCATAAGTTGTTTTTACAGAGGTAGGATTTAAATGTTCCTGACTTTACATCTTTTGATAATTCGGTATCACATTCGAAACATTTCTTTCTAGTTTCGAGATGGACGCGATGAAATTTTAAACAGACATCCTGCCAACCTGTATTGACAAGCAGGTTATTATTTAGATCAATAATTGCTACAGGGATATTTGTAAGTGCATAAATATCATCCATCATAGATTGAATGGCTTCAATATCAATGATATCAGCAAGTTCAAGATCTCCGATTGGATTTTCTCCAGATAAAATACTGTTTAGTTTTTTACGATTCTGGGATTCACTTTCCACTAATGCCATTTCAGCATATTTAAGTTTAGTAATATCAGCTGCAAGGGTAAGATTAAGAATTACTTTTCCAGTTTCATCTTTCACGGGATTGGCAGTAGCTAAAAAATACAGTTTTTTGTTGGGGAGGGGAACCTCTACTTCGATTGATTCACTTTCTCCAGTTTGAAACACTCTGTTTGTAGTTTCAAATCTAATATCAGCTTGTTCTTTATCATAAATATCCCAAAATGTTTTACCAATAAAGTAATCGGGTGTTTGGCCAAAAGTAGATGCAAAAAGTTGATTAGTAAATTGATATTCACCTTTTTCATCTACGCAGAAAATTGCATCACTTGAGCATTCGATGAGAGAGCGGTATTTTAATTCACTCGCTTTTAGCTTTTGCTCGGTATCGGCTAAGAATTTACGGTCTTCCATAGAAGAAGATTTTAATGAACGGTTTTCTTCAAGTAACTCTGTTACTTTGCTTAGCAGTTCATCTTTAGATTTACTTTGCATACACATTGTATAAACTATATTTTAAGCAATATTTTTTATATAAATTGAGCTTTGTCTAAATGAGGCAGTTTAAAACAGAAAATGCTTCCATACCCTTCTTGGCTTTCAACTTTAAGTTCTCCTCCATGCTTTTCAATAAACTCTTTACATAGTAACAACCCTAATCCCGTTCCGCTTTCATTTTCTGTTCCTTTAGTTGTAAAGCTACCCGAAACATCAAAAAGTTTTTCTTTAGATTTTGCAGATAATCCAATACCATCATCAGAAACTGAAATAATCATATGGGTTTCAGTTTCCACAGCATGAATTTCAATATGTCCGTTATTGTGTGTGAATTTTATTGCGTTTGAAATAAGATTTCTTAAAACTGTTTTCAGCATATCAATATCAGAATAAATAAGAAGCTCTTTATCCGTTGGAAATTTTATATTGATATTTTTGGTTTTAGCATTTAGTTTTAATCCGTCAACAACAATCTCGCAGACATCAAAAAGACTTGTTATTTGAGGTTCAAATGGAATTTTTCCGGATTGTGATCGAGCCCATAACAATAAATCTTCAAGCAAGTTATAGGTACTTTTGGCTGTCTTATTTATTATTCCAGCATATTTTTCAATTTTGTCAATATCGTAATTCCTGATATTAAGGCTTAACAAATCTGAGAACCCAAGCAAGCCATTAAAAGGACTTTTTAAGTCATGCGCAAGAATTGACATAAACCTGTCTTTATCAGTATTTACACGGATTAATTCTTCATTTTTCAATTTGAGATCTTGCTCAACTTTCTTTCTTTCAGTAATGTCTATAAGTATCCCATCAGTTGATACCGCTATATCATTTACATATATGTGTATCCAATGATCCTGCAGAAATTTAAACGATCCGTCTTTGCACTTCCACCATGCGTCCTGTTTAAAAACTGATTCATTGGAACCCACTAATTCCAAATATGTGAGGTTTGAATCCACTAGTACTTCATTGCTTAAAACCTGAGATAAGAAGGAGTTTCTTCCTCCCATTTTGTTAATGTCATAAATTGAATAACCTGTTATTTTCTCAAAGGAAGGGCTGAGATATGCAAATTCTTTAGTATTTACATCAACACTATATACTATGTCCTTTATATTCGTTATTAAAAGCCGATACTTTTCTTCACTAATCCTGATTTTTTCAGACTGGATTTTATTAAAAATGGCTTTTTGCTTGTTTAAAATTGTCACAAAGAGAAAATAAAGTGCAAAAATCATTAAACTTACAGGTAACATACATTCCTTTATTATCAGGATTATCCAGTGCTTTACTGAGACATCCAGGCCTAATACAGCGATTAATTCTCCATTTATCTGATTTTTAACTGGGATAAAAATGCTCATCCAGTTACCCCATTTATCTTTAAGTGGTCCTTCAAAACTTTCATTTCCTGATTTGAATGATGATCTCAATATTGAAGAGGCTTCTGAGTAGATATCACCGGGTAAAGATTCATCCGGGGATCCTATAGGTTCAGAATCGGCAATAAAATAAATACTAACCAACCTGATCCCTAATAAATAAACAAATCGTGCTTCTGGTATGGTTTTAATTACTTGATTTAACTGATGTTTTATCTGTTTGTAATCATTTTTCGTAGTATCTGAAATGTTGTTATTTAATGAAGATATTGATTCCTGACTTATTATGATTGAAGTAATTCTGGCATGACGAAGTAAATCGTTATAAAGATTGCGTCTTGCTTTAATTGCTGTAATCCATATAAATGAACCTCCAAAAAATAATAATACAACCAGATAGTATATCACTTTTCGGTTGATACTCGAGTGCTTTTCGGGTTTTGCTTCAAAAGAATTAATATTTCCTATTTCATCTATCATATCAGAAAACTTACTTTTTAATTTTTTTATATCCTTTTAGCTTGTTTAATATATTTATCTTTAACTATTGAAATAGTAAAAATTATGTATTAAGTTGATTGTTGATCATATTCAATAGCATACTTTCTTTTATTGGCTTAGCTATATAATCATTGCATCCGGCTTCAAGAGCCTTAAGCTTTTCACTATTAGATGCATAAGCGGTTTGCGCAATGATCTTAAGAGAAGGTTTTTTAGACCTGATCATCACCGTTGCTTCATACCCGTTGATGTCAGGAATTCTGACATCCATGAGTACAATATCAATCTCCTGTGATAGTGCTATTTGAACAGCTTCTTTCCCATACATAGTATGAATAATTTTATAACCGGCAGATTTTAGGATTTCCTCGAGGTAAGCAGTATTGAATGGATCATCTTCTACAAGAAGTATTGTTCTTTCAGAAGGAATCTTTTCATAAAAAGGCTCTGCTGGCAGCCCTTTAGACTGATTTATTTTCGAATTATCGGATGTAATTGTAAAGGAAAAAGTGCTTCCTTCACCAGGTTGGGATTTTAGATTTATTTCTCCGCCTAATAGGTTAATTAACCCCTTTACGATTGACAATCCCAATCCGGTTCCGCTTACCAGCTTGTTCACACCGGGATTTAACTGCGTAAATCTTTCGAAAATATTATCATGCTTATTAGGAGGAATACCAATTCCGGTATCTGAAACAAAAAAGATAATTTTGTTATTTTCGTCAAACCTGCATCCAGCTTCAATTGTACCTGTTTCAGTAAATTTAAATGCGTTGACAATCAGGTTTATGAAGATCTGTTTGAGCTTTCCTGTGTCAGTTACAATTACCTTCCGAATATCTCCACAATCATTTTTTAAACTAAAGGCAATATGTTCTTTTTCTATGTGCTTTTGATGCTCAGTAAAGAATGATGCTAGCTCCAAAAACATTTTTTCCAGATCGCATTCTTCCATATTTACAGTAAGTTGACCGGACTCAATTTTGGCGATATCCAGGATATCATTAATAATATCCAATAAGTCGTTGCAGCGTTGATTTATAATCTCAGAAAATTTTTCAAGTTTAGGTTTATTATCGAAATTGTTTTTCAAAAGCGCAGAAAACCCCATAATTGCATTCATAGGAGTTCTAATTTCATGGCTCATATTTTGCAAAAACGCAGTTTTCAGACGATCGCTTTCCTCTGCATGCTCCTTTGCGAGGGTTAATTCTTTATTTATTTGAAGCAATTCTTCATTTAGTTGCAGATACTCTTCATTTTGACTTTCAATTTGTTCGGTTTTATCGATTAGGAGTTGTTCATATTTTTTCTGTTCAGAAATATCATGAACAACGCCAAAAACGATATTGCTACTTTTATCAAACGTTGCAATTGAATGAATATAAGTAATTTCACCGTCGTTAACTCTTTGAATTTTAAACTCTACATTGTAAGATGTACCTTTTGTAATTAAGTTAATGAGAGCTGTATTTAAAGTTTCCCTGTACTCAAGAAGTGGAATATTCTGAACAATTTCAAGGTTAAACTGGTTTTCCTCAATACCATAAATATCAATTGCACCATGTGATGCGATTATTTGCCTGGAGTCTAATAAAAGCTTCCAGTTTCCTATTTTCGCAATTTTTTCGGCACGTGATAATCGCTCTTCACTTTCAATTAAGGCTTTTTCCGATTCAGTTCTAAGCTGATTAGCTATTTGTGCTTCGTAGTTTTTTCTCTTTAAATAAAAGAAATACAAAATAACGGTAATTGACAACAGAATTAAAATGAAGATAACTATCTGCGCAATTATTAGTGAATTCTTCTTTTCAATAGTTAAATGTTGTATTTGAATTTGTTTGTCTCGTAACTCAACTTCCTGCTTTTTTTCAATATTGGCAATTTCAACTTTAGTGTCATTTGAGAAAATTGAATCCATATTGTCGGAATACTCTTTATAATATTTAAGAGCATTTTTTGTGTCGTCTAATCTTTCATAAACTTGCGACAGACTTTGTGATGTCTCAGAAATTAAAGCTAAATCATCTATTTTCTCTAAATAGAAAAGACCATTTATTAAGTATTTTTTGGCAAGAAGTAAATTACTTCGAAAATCGGTTGAATAATAGGGGCAAGACCTACTGTTTTTTAATGTATCACATGCAATTTTGTAATAAATAGCACCAATATAACTGCAGTAGGTTGCAATATCGTAGGTTATATTGTTTTCAATGCTGATATCTAATGCTTTGATAGCCATTTCGATCGCATCACAATATTCTTTTGTGAATGTTTTATTATCTGCAATATTGATAAGTATTTGAGAAGCCAGATCCTCATTTTTTATTTCTTGGGATAATTCTAAAGCTTCGAAATAATAACTATTCGACTCATTAAACTCCAATTTTTCAGCATAAATATTTCCAATATTAATATAATTTTTAACAAGTTCATATTTATTTCCAATTCCTGAATTGATTGATATTGATATGTTTATATATTCAATTGCCTTTGAGTATTCTTTATGAATACGGTAAAAATTCGCTAGATTATTATTCAGAAATGCAATTCCCTGCTGGTCATCTGCTTCATTATATTTCACCAAGGATTTATTAAAATAATCCAGAGCTTGTGGGAAATTACCTTTAACTGCAAAATTTGTACCCAGGTAATTATAAGAAAAAGCAATACCTGTAGTCCATTTTAATTTTTCAGAAAGACTTAGAGCCTTCTGTCCATAATAAACTCCTGAGTCTGTATCAAATCTATAATACAAAAAAGATAGTTTTCCCAGAATTCTTGCCTGACTCGTATCTTCCTTTGCATTGGATAATTGCAATTTTAAGGAATCGATTAATTCAATTCCCTGTATCTGCGAAAAAGTGTTTTCAATTAGAAAAACAAAAGCAATTAGTATTATTATCCGTTTGAACATTATCTTATTTTTCGAAATATTTTTTTAATAATCCCTTCAAAACATCCTGTTTTAAAGGTTTTGATATGTAGTCATTGCATCCTGATGTCAATGCTTTATCAATATCCCCTGAAAGAGCAAATGCAGTTTGAGCAATAATAATCAGTTCCTTATTGAACTTGCGGATTTCTTTTGTAGCCTCGTAGCCTCCCATGTCGGGCATTTTTATATCCATGAGAACCAGATCAATATCTGTGTTCTTTTGACAAGTACTTACTGCTTCAATTCCAGTTTTAGCATAAAGAATTTCTTTAGCATAAACATCAATTAATTCAGCAAGAAGCATTGATGATGTTTCATCGTCCTCAGCAATAAGGACTTTTAGCTTCTTTATTGGATCATGATCATTATCATTCATTTTGGAATAATTTTTATGAATAGTAGTTTTGTCGTCTAAATTGCTTGGTAAGGTAAAATAGAATGTAGAACCTTTCCCAGGTTCACTTTTTACCCAAATTTTTCCTCCAAGCATTTCTATATAAGCTTTAGAAATGGCAAGACCCAGACCAGCTCCCTGAAATGCCCTTTTATCGGAAATATCAGCCTGGATAAACCTTTCAAAAATTGCTTGTTGCCTGTCAATTGGAATGCCGATACCTGTGTCGTGAACGAAAAATTCCAATGTACTTCCCTTTTGTTTATACCCAAATTCAATAGAACCTTTGTCACAATATTTAATACTATTTTTAACTATATTAATAAGGATTGCATAGATCTTTTCCCTATCAGTTCTAATAATCGCATTTTGAGAACTGAGATCATTATGGAAGCGAAGCTCCATTCCTTTATTCTCGATTTCAGGTTTAAAAAAAGTATATATAAATTCGATGAGTTTATTGATATTTGTTTCTGAAATTGTTGTTTTCATCAAACCTGACTCAATTTTAGAAATATCAATAATATCGTTAATAATATTGAGCATCCTTGAACCGCTCTTCTCAATAATACCTAAATACAGCTGCTGCTTATCATCGGTCAAGTCAGGCTTTTTCAGAAGTTCAGCAAACCCAAGGATTCCATTCATCGGAGTACGGATTTCATGGCTCATATTTGCGAGAAATGCAGTTTTTAAGCGATCACTTTCCTCAGCATGTTCTTTTTCCTTTTTTAATTCCGCGTTTGTTTTAATTAGTTCCTCATTGAGTTGCTGCGATTCTAAACTTTTTTTATGCAATAATATTTCGGCTTCTTTACGTTCGGTAATATCCCTGACAGTAGTAATGGCTCCAACAATATTCCCGAATGAATCATACACAGGTGCAGTAGTATTGGACGACCAACCTGTTTTACCTGTTTGAAGAGTATAGGGTATATCAATTTCTGTGGATAATATTCCATCAAGGGCTTTACTAACAATATCATAAACTCCAAAATCTTTAAGGAATGGGAAATAAACAGTTGGATCTTTTCCGATAATGTCTGATGCGGAGATTCCTGATAATCCCTCCATATAAGGATTCCATACCTGATATTTCATTTCACGATCATAAACAATAATTCCCTCCTGAGCACTTTGAATGATTTGTTTGTTAAACTGGTTTGATTCAATAAGTGCCTGCTCAACAAGCCTTAGTTTACTCTCATTTTCAATTTCCTTGCTAACCCTTGCAATTATAAGAGGTATCATTTCAAGAAAGTGGATATCTTTTATGACATAATCCTTTGCGCCAAGTTTCATCATGTCAACTGCGATTCTCTCGTCACCCTGGCCTGTTGATACTATAAATGGAGCTAGATTTAGCCCAATAGTAGTTACTTCATCGATAAACTCTTTCCCGTTCATATCGGGTAAGCTAAAATCGAGGATAATAAGGAAAGGAGAATGAAATTTTAACCACTCAATTGCATTCCTGCCATTTTTAAAATGGATAGTTTGATGACCGCTTTCAATGATTCTTTCTGTTAGTAACTCAATTAACCCTTCATCATCCTCAATTAAGAGAATTGTTTTAATGTTTGCCTTCATTTTTTGTTTTTTCATTTTCCAACTAAACCTTAACAATCTGAATAAATAAACCAAGCCTTTTCAAGGTTTCAGTAAATTTCTTAAAATCTACAGGTTTGGTGATGTACATATTACATCCAATTTTGTAACAAGCTTCGACTTCCCTTGGATCGTCGGTGGTTGTAAGCATCATAACGGGAATCTCCTTTAATTCGTCGTTTGATTTCATTCGTTTTAAAACTTCAATACCGTCTAATTTTGGCATATTTATATCAAGGAGCAAGAGGTAACCTTTAGTTTTATCACGAACCTCCGTGTTACCGTTTCCTGACAGAAAATTCCATATCTCCTCGCCGTTTGAAAAACGAATGAATCTATTGCAAACTCCTGATTCTTCTAGTCCTTCTCTTATTAGGTCTGCATGCCCATCATCATCTTCAGCAATCAGAATTATCATTTCTTTGTAATTTTTCATAGTACTTAATTTATTATAAATTTTCATTGTTTATTCAGAAAAAGGTCTTTTTTGTAATTCAATATAAAAGATGCTTCCTGTTTCTTCAACGGATTCAGCCCATATCTTGCCTTTGTGTTTTTCTGTTATTCGTTTCGCCAGACTTAGCCCAATTCCTTCTCCGGCTATAGGTGAGCCAGAATCTACTCTGTAGAATATATCCCAGATCCTTTCGAGATGCCTTTGAGCTATACCAATACCAGTATCCTGAATTGAGTAAACAACCTTGTTGAATTGAACAGCGCACCCAATTTTAATCACCATCTTCCTTTTTTTATCCCTGTATTTAAGAGCATTTCCGATAATATTGGAAAATAACTGATTTAATTGATTTTCATCACCATAACAGTCCGAAAGATTTTCGACCTGAACTTCACCAGATATTTCAGCAATTTGAAAATTTAGTGCTGAAATAATGGTTTTAATCAATTGGTTCATGTTAATCTGTGCAATGCTCACTTTTATTCTCCCAGTGCGCGATATTTGCAATAAGCCATTAATAAGAGAATCCATTTTTGTAACGTTGGAATATATGAAACTTAAGGTTTTTGGAATATCCTCTTTAGTGATTTTGTTTAATACCAATTGGGTTTCATTATCCAGATTCGCATCTGCTACAAAGGTGTTTATAGCATTTGCTTGTTTTTGAAGTCGCTGACTAAAACCTTGAATATTTACAAGTGGGGATCTTAAATCATGGGATGCAACATATAAATAGTTTTCAAGTTCCTTATTTTTTGTTGTTATAACTTCCTGTATTTGTTGGATAGCAGATATATCGGTAGTAATAGTTGCAAAATGATTCTTTTTTGGGGAAACTACAGAAATCATAAAATGCTTATCCATCGGCTCAAAATAGGTATTGTATTCAAATGATTTACCTGTGATTGCTACATTTGAAAATTCCTTTAAATAGGGGGGTGTTTGAGTTCCGTAAACTTCTGTTGCTAGTTTTCCGATTGCATTTTCTTTATTAATACCTGTTATTGAAGTAAAAGCATTATTGCAATCAGTAATTCTATAATTTATCACTTCACCAGTCTCACCGAAAACAAGTTCATGCAATGCAACCATCTCAGTCATAGAAATAAACAACGTACTTAATTTTTCTTCATTTTCTCTTAGGGCTTCTTCAACTTGCTTTCGTTCAGTAATATCTTTTATAATACCATCATACGAAACAAGCTTTCCATTAGGGTTATATTTGGGTATTGCCTGATCGCTTATCCATCGGATTTTACCATCCTTGTGTATAATCCTGTGTTCAAAAGCAGGTAAATCATTGCCTTCAAGGATTTGAAGAAACCGACCCGCTACACTTACCCTTTCTTCAGGTACCACCATGTTTATCCATAAATAAGGGTCAGATATTAGCTCCTCAGAAGTATATCCTGTTACTGTTAAACATGCCTCACTATGGTGTGTTTCAATTGCTTTTCCATTTCTCACTTCCACGGTATACAGGTAATCGGTGATGCCTGCAGTAATTCTTTTATACCGTTCTTCGCTTTCCAATAGTTTAAGCTCTGCTTTTTTGCGCTCGGTTATATCAACAACAAAGCCTTCGAAGTATTTTACCTTACCGGTTTCATCTTTTATTGCCTGTGCATCTTCATAAAACCAAAGCCTTTTGCCATTTTTATCTTTTACTTCATATTCATATCCTTTAACAAATCCCTGATCTTCCATCAATTTCAGAAAAACATCTCTTTCCTTAGGATCCATATAGGCATCTTTTGAAATATCAGTCCTGCTGCTAATCAACTCTTCAGGACTTGCAAAGCCGTACATTTTTGCTAATGCAGGATTTACTGAAACATAAGACCCATCAACAGTTGTCTGGAAAATTCCTTCCTGTGCATTTTCAAAAATGTTCCGGAACTTTTTTTCATTTTCCTGAAGTGCAGATTCTGCTTGATTTCTTTCTTCTATTTGTTGCTTTAAAAGTAAGTTTCTATATGCTTTTTCTGATAATTCACCAGCAAAGGCATAAAGCATTTTGGAAACTTTATTAAACTGTTCCTCAGACATTACCGGAACTTCTTTTAGAGCTTTTAAAAAATCATTCTGATTTGCGCCAATTTCACTTGCGTATTGCAACATCTTTTTTTCATTAATTTCCTCATTCCTGACCTGACCTATAAGCCAATTAGCTATATGAATACCTCCAACAGAAATGCTTGCTCCTGCATCCCATAATCCTCCACTTAAACAGGGCTGTACCACAGGACCAGTAGAATTATTTTGGCCAAGTACTGAATCAGATTTTTGACAGTTTGCAAGACCTTTTGCGGTTTTTCGGATAATATCACTACAAAGGGTACAAAAGTTACTTGGCTTAGTAATTGGTTTTCCATCGGGAAATGTAATAATGGAAGCAACACCACAGGAATCAGAAAAAAGATCCTGTAGGTTTTGAATTTCTTCAAGTTTAAAGAGATCAATAAATTGAACCGATTTCGATTTGGAATTAGATTTCCCTTTATTTTGCTTTAGCTTCATAGTTATCTTAGTTAAAATACTTCTTCATCAGTTCAATCAATGAAGATTGATTGATTGGTTTAGATATGTAATCGGTACAGCCTGCTGCAATTGCTTTTTCACGCTCGCCTGATAGAGCAAATGCTGTTTGAGCTATGATTACCACATCTTTATTAAATTGCCTGATATTTCTAGTTGCATCATATCCATTCATTTTTGGCATTTGAACGTCCATTAAAACCAAATCAAAATCAGGATTACTTCGACATGCTTCAACTGCCTCTATTCCAGTAATTGCATATTTGAATTCCTTCCCATACATTTCAATCAATTCTGTAAGGAGCATTCCTGAGGTTTCATCGTCTTCGGCTATCAAAATTTTCAGTTTCATAATTCTTATTTTAATAAATTTTCAGAAATTTCATTTAATTGAATTCAGCATCAAAATTAATCTGAGGTGCTGATATAAAACTCATAATCAAATCAGAAGAATATTATGCAATACTATTCTGAATAAATATACTGTTTGGAATATTGCCTCACAACATGGTTAGCACTTGTTTGCTTACGAAAAATACCTGTGTTAACAGAGTATTTTTACGTGATTTATACAAGTGTTTTTACCTGTAAGAAAACATTGGAGAATGATTGATAGGAAGGGTATTCTGCTTTGAAGAGTTTATATATTGAAATATCAATTGCAAAAAAGCACAAAAATCCCAATCTGGAAACAGGTTGGGAATGTTCTAAAGGAGTATAGAAATAATTAGATTTTATCTTTACTAATACTTTAATAAACTTACGGAACCATCTGTTGCATTTATAGATATCAATTTCCCAGTTTCTTCTGTGCCATTGGTTTCACGTATATATTTCTCATTACCATCTGTATTATTTTCAAGAATTTTAAATTCCGCAATGTTTATTTCTCCATTTTCGGAATTGCCAGTTTGATCAAAGGAAGTTTCCTTATTTATTCCAATTTTATAATTGCCTCTGGTATTTTCAATCTTTATACTTTCGAAAGAAGGGATGATGCTTTTCCTCATCATTTCAAATTAAAGTCGTAAAGAAAAACGAAATGCTGCATCTTTAATAACCTCTTTATATTATAAGGGGTGTAAAAATTCTATGTGGCAAAAAGCCATAAATACCAGTTTAAGATTCCTCCTCTTTAGTATTCGAACCTAAACCAAATTCAGGTTTGATAATCTTATAACAAACCAAAATAGATGATAAATAAATCATTCCGGTTTTAATAGTTCCTGAATCATAATTTAGCTCTGAACCTCTTGCACTGTGAGGAATATATGAAATAACCAGAACTACAAGGGCTGCAAGGATCACAAGATATTTTCTTTCTTTCTTTAGGTTTCCTAACCATGCAATCACCCAAGCTAAAAAGCCAATTAAAGCTTTATTATCAGTTAAATCTTTTCCATAAGGAAACCCTGTCCAGTATTCATTAAATGCAAATTTCTGAACAATAGGGCCAAAAATCATTCCTCCCAGTAAAAACATTAAAAGTGTCAATCCTGTATAGAATCGGTAGGATGGAATTTTTCCTAAAGCAAAGAATGCTGAAAGAGTTGACAGCAACATAGCAGCAAAAATAAACAGGATATGGGGTATAAGTACAATCGCAGGAACATTATCCTTAAACCTAATTTTTATAACTTCATTATTAGCAATTTCAAGAAATTTACCATCACGATATAATTCCACTTTATATTCAAGCTTACCAGCTGCTTTTTGTTTTGGCAACCAGGCAATTAGAGTTTCGGCTTCGCGATTAAAACTAAGTGTATCCCATGAATCACTTGTCGGGAATCGACGGTAAATTATTTTGCCGGTAATAAGCGGATCTGCCAAAGCAATTTTAACCTTACAATCTGAGTATCCGTTCTGGCTCCGAGGAAGTGAGTACTTATATTCAGTACTGTCAATCATAACCTTAAACCTTTTAGGATACGTCGGCCCGGTTGTTCTTTGGTAATAAGCAGTGAATAAGGTTATTACTACTGTTAAAATCCAGAAAATCACTTTCTTTGTCATGGGTTTTCTTTTAAGAGTTGCTTTTTGAAATATGTAATTTATAATTGAACAAGTAGCTCCGTTTTAGTTGAACCTCGAATAACAGTTACTACCACGATATCTCCGGCTTTTAATTGCCCAAGCCTAAACATATAGTCCTGTACATTTCCAACTGGTTTTCCATCTATTGCTGTAATAATATCGCCTTTTTTCATTCCAGAATTACTAGCAGGTTTTCCCGGAGTTACCGCCAGTACTTTCATTCCGCCTGTTCCTTCTTCTGAAACATCAGGCATAATGCCAAAAGTAATTTTCCCTCTGTATCTGCCAGAAGTTGATTCTTTGGGTCCAGCTTCTTTAAATGGTAAACCGCCTTCTAGATTTGAAAAATATATTGCAAGGTCTGAAACATAGTTACTTACCTCTTTTAATCCCTCTAAATTAATTGAATCAACTTTATCATTTGGAGTATGATAATCCTGATGTGCTCCGGTTGAGAAAAACAATACAGGTTTGTCTTTTGCGTAAAAGGCAGCATGGTCGGAAGGGCCATAACCTGCTTCACTCAGACTAAATTTAAAAGCTGTGTTTTTCTCGGTTTGGTTTAAAATATTTCTGAGTTCCGGAGAAGTGCCAACACCACCAACTTGAAGACTTGAATCCCTTAAACGACCAACCATATCAAGGTTTAACATTAATTCAATTTTATCCAAGGGGACAGGAGGGTGAGAAACAAAATAATTTGCTCCAATAATGCCTTTTTCTTCCGCACCAAACGTCACAAAAATTATACTTCTTCCTGGCTTAAGACTTTTAAATTTTTCAGCTAGTTCTAAAACTGCCGTTACCCCTGAAGCATTATCGTCTGCGCCATAATGAATTGCAGTAGTATCAGGCATTCTGGAAGAACTACCTTGTCCGCCCATTCCAAGATGGTCATGATGTGCGCCAATTACAATATATTCACCTGAGAGTGAAGGATTACTACCTTTAATGTAGGCAATGACATTTCCAGTTTTTGTTTTTTCCTGAATTACATCAGAAACTCCATTCAGAATCGTTTTGGTTTCAAATGATTTAATAATTTGTTTTTGGAATAATAAATCTTCCAACTGAGTTATAGTCTGACTTTCAGTCAACAAAATTTTATCAGCAAATGGTCGGGTAATCTGAAAACAAGGAATGCCGACGTCAGAAGAATTTACCGACATGGCAGTTAATTCATCCTTTGGATCAAATTTGTTACCAGATACCAGCAAAACTCCTGCAGCACCTTTGTCTTTAGCAAGCATAACTTTATCACGATCTTTTTCTACATCGGAAAATGCATTTTTCTGATCATTAGAAAGTGGATTCCCTCTTAATATCATTACCCATTTTCCTTTCACATCTATCCCAGTGTAGTCATTCCTGCTTAAAGTGTCATTTTTCATTTCATAGCCATATCCGGCAAAAACAACTTTAGCATTTATTGTGTTACTTGAAGAGAAACTGCATGGCATAAAATCAGTTGATAAAGCTTTATCCCGACCATTTAAAGTAATTGAGTTAGAACTTCCTTGCTTTACACTACTTATAAAGTCAAAGTTTTGAATTCCGTTACCACTGAAAAACTCCAATCCTGAAGACCTGAAATCATTTGAGATATATCTTAATAGGAGAGAGTCCTCGAGTGTTCCGGGGTATCTTCCCTTAAACTGTTCCCCTGCAAGATTTCTCAAATGAGAATTTAATTCAGGAATTGTAATATCTGGATTATTCTGTGAATTGCAGGAATAGAAGCCTGCAAGTGTAAGACCTATGCTAAGAATTAATATTTTTCTCATTTTATTGTAATAATTTTAAGGGGCTAAATATACTCACTTTTTTAAAGATTCGCTCAAAAAGAAATGCAAACAATTATCTAATTAGGCACAACTTAATTTTGATTTCGTATTAAAATGATATATTTTTACAAACTTGTTTAACGAAGTCGTCAAACAAACCAGTTAAATATTTATTTTCTATTACCAATGAATAAACCTGAATTGAAGAATTTATCCCAGGAAATGGAAGATAAGATTTTATTTTCTGCCACCCGAATTTTTGTCAGGAAAGGAAAGGCAGGTACATCAATGCAGGATATTGCTGATGAGGCAGGGATTAACAGAACTTTACTTAACTACTATTTCAGAAGTAAAGAAAACTTATTTGAACAGGTTTTTATTAAAATATTCAGTCGCTTTTTACCGGTGATTGTTTCTACACTTCAATCTGAAATACACATATTAAAGCGGTTAGAAAGCTTTATAGATTATTATTTTACTATTCTTATTGAAAATCCCATTATACCCGTATTTATTCTTCAGGAATTATCTACAAACCCGCAGAGAATAGTCTCTTTACTCAAAGAAGGAGGGATTAATATTTCACCTTTTCTGGTTGCATTGGAAAGTGAAATGGAAAAAGGAACCATTCGTAAAATGGATCCAAAAGAAATCATGGTAAACCTTATGTCGCTTATTATATTCCCTTTTGCTGCCCGACGTATTTTTGAAGAGATTATTTTTAAAGGAGACATAAAATCCTACACGGAATTTATTATTCAAAGAAATAAGAATCTGAAGAGTTCTTTTATTGAATCCCTAAAACCCTGATATATGTTTAAATTTATTACATTTTTTACGTTTTTTCAGGCCGGATTGATACTTTCCAGTTTTTCACAGGATACAATATCATTGTCATGGTGCCTGGATAAAACGGTTCAAAATCATCCAAGGAATGGCAATTCAGCAATTATCCAAGGTATTTCTGACAATAAAATTAGAAACATTCGGTCGGGAAACTTACCGCAGATGGAATTAAATGGAAAGGCGAGTTATCAATCTGATGCTATTACTATCGATATCCCTATTCCCGGAATTGATTTTCCTTCCAGCCCCAAAGACCAGTATAAAGTAAGTCTTGACATCACTCAATCTATTTATGATGGAGGGATTTCTAAAAGCAAAGAGAAAATTGAAGAAATATCAAAACAGGTAGATATTTCGCAACTGGAAATAGATCTGTACACTTCAAAAATGCAGGTGAAAGATTTATATTATTCAATACTGTTGATCCAAAAAAGTCTGGAAATAACTGAAATTTCCGTAAAACAACTCCAAGAAAACAGGGTCATTATTGAAACAGGAATTAAGAATGGTGTTCTTTTGGATACCGACAGAGATTTGCTGGATGTTGAAACTATTAAATTGCAGCAAAGGAAATCCGAACTTAAAGCGGCCAAAGTTGCCGGTATTAAGGTACTTGCTTTCAAATTAGGTGAAAATATTGATCAATCAGCTACTTTGGCGGTAACGACATTTAAATCCCCCGAAAAAGATTCTATTCAAAGAATTGAAGAAGCACTATTTGGTTTTCAGTCGGAGGCATTGAATAGTAGCAAAGCATTAGTTAAATCTCGATCATTGCCTAAACTATACGCATTCGGACAGTTTGCTTATGGAAATCCTGGCCTTAATATGTTAAAGGATGAGTTTAATTCTTATTATATAGTTGGAGCAGGTCTTAAATGGACTATTTGGGATTGGAATGTAAATAGCAGGGATAGAGAAGTGATTGAATATCAGAAGAGTATTATTGAAAGCCGTAAATTGCAATTTGAATCTGAAATTAACTCCGCCTTAATCAATCAAAAATCAGTTATTAAGAATCATGAGGAAAATCTTATAGCTTTTGAAAACATTCTTAATCTAAGAACCAGAATCTCAATGACAGCTAAGGTGCAATTAGAGCAAGGAGTAATTAAAACTCTTGATTATATAGCAGTTTTTAATCAGGAAGTAATTGCCAGAATGCAACTGGAAAACGAGCGAACTCTTTTACAACAGTCAATTGCAAAATATCTGGAAATATCCGGTGAAATATAATTGATAAACAAAATATCCTGTGTAATATAAATTATATGAAGACAATAAAATATTTAGTCGTAGCGTCAATAGGAATTTTATTCCTGTTTAGTTCATGTAAATCAAAAGAACAGGTTGCCTTTGCCTATGGAAATTTTGAATCGGAAGAAATAATAATTTCTGCAGAGTCATCGGGTAAGCTTATTGAATTCCCTATATCAGAAGGACAGAAACTATCTGTTTCTGAATATTGCGGTTGTATTGATACAAGTCAGCAATACCTTAAAAAACTGCAGTTAATATCCGGTTACAGTTCTGTAAAGGCCCGTCTTTCCCAAGTTGAAAGTCAGGTGGCAGTTAATGAGGTTACACTTGCGAATCTTTCCAGAGAGAAAAAAAGAATTGCCTCTCTTCTTGAAGGGAATGCTGCAACTTCAAAGCAGTTGGATGATATTTCCGGTCAGATTGATCTGGTAAATGCTCAAAATAATGTGCAGATATCCCAAAAAGCTATAATCAGGGCTGAAAAGGAATCTTTGGATATTCAAATTCTACAAGTAAATGACCTGATCTCAAAATCTATAATAAAATCACCTTCTGCCGGAACCGTTTTGGAGAAATACATTTATACCGGTGAGTTAGTAATTATGGGAAAACCATTATATAAAATGGCAGACTTATCGGCAATGATTTTACGTGTTTTTGTTTCAGGGAATCAGCTTGAACAAGTTAAATTGGGCTCAGAAGTTGAAGTTTTAATTGACTCAAATAATGGAGAAATGAAAAAGTTCAAAGGTATTGTTACATGGGTCGCAGCTAATTCTGAATTTACTCCAAAGATTATTCAAACCAGAGATGAGAGAGTGAATTTGGTTTATGCAATAAAAGTGCGTGTTCCAAATGACGGAAGCCTTAAAATAGGAATACCAGGGGAGATACGGTTATAATGCCTGAAATAAATGTGCATAATATTCATAAGTCCTATGGTGCAATTAATGCACTTAAGGATATCTCTTTTCAAGTAGAAAAAGGAGAAATATTTGGCATAATAGGCCCGGATGGTGCTGGAAAAACTTCACTTTTCAGAATTCTTGTTTCTTTATTATTGCCCGATTCCGGACAAGTGAATATCGCAGGATTGGATGTAATAAATGATTATAAAAAATTACGAAATATTGTAGGCTACATGCCTGGCCGGTTTTCACTTTATCAAGACTTAAGTGTTGAAGAGAACCTGAAATTCTTTGCTACAGTTTTCGGCACCAATATAGAAGAACATTATGAATTGATCCGTGATATTTATGTGCAGATAGAGCCCTTTAAGAAACGTCTTGCAGGAAAGCTTTCAGGTGGAATGAAGCAGAAGTTGGCTCTTTCTTGTGCCTTAATACATCGCCCGCAGATATTAGTTCTCGATGAGCCAACAACTGGCGTAGATGCTGTTTCAAGGGTCGAATTTTGGGATCTTCTGCGTAAAATAAAAAAAGAGGGTATAACAATAATTGTATCAACTCCTTATATGGATGAGGCTGCACGTTGCGATAGGGTTGCTTTAATGCAAAAAGGAGAATTTATGAGTATTAATAAACCTTCTGAAATTTATAAAGGTTTTACTAAAATACTATACGAACTCCGGCTTGAAGACGGTGCATACAAACTTTTAAAGAGCATAAGGGAAATGAAGTGGTGTGCAAATGCATGGTTATTTGGACAAACTGTCCATCTTACCCTGAATAGTCCCGAAGATGAATTAGATTTTATAGTTTATGCAAAACAAATAGGGATTGAAACTCAGAGAATAACTCCGGGCATTGAAGATACTTTTATGGAATTAATGAAGAACCCTGAAAATGGATAGTCCTGACAATATAATTGTTGTTAAGAATATGGTTAAGAAATTTGGAAATTTCATAGCCAATGACCGGCTTTCATTTGAAGTTAGAAAAGGCGAAATATTTGGATTTTTGGGAGCAAATGGTGCAGGAAAGACAACAGCTATAAGAATCCTCTGTGGATTGTCATTTCCAACCTCAGGAGATATTTCGGTAGCAGGTTATAATGCATATACACAAAGGGAATTGATAAAAAAAAATATTGGATATATGAGTCAGAAGTTCTCCTTATATGATGATCTTACAATTGTTGAAAACATCAGATTTTATGCGAGAATATATGGAATGAATTCAAAGCTGATTGAATCACGAACATCTGAGTTATTGAGTTCTCTTGGACTCGAAGAAATACGTAATCGACTGATCAGAGACATACCATTAGGATGGAAGCAAAAACTCGCTTTTTCTGTGGCTGTATTTCATAAGCCTGCAATCGTATTTCTTGATGAACCTACAGGTGGAGTTGATCCTGTAACAAGAAGACAGTTTTGGGAAATGATAAATGAAGCTGCCTTAAATGGAATTACCGTTTTTGTAACAACACATTATATGGATGAGGCCGAATATTGCGATCGGGTTTCAATAATGGTTGATGGTAAAATTGCTGCTCTAGATGCCCCGCAAAATCTTAAAAAAATTTATAAAACTACTGATATGAATGGGGTATTTATTACCCTGGCCAGAGGAGAAAAGTAATATGCTAAAACAAAGAATCGGGATAATATTCGATATGGATGGTGTAATTGTTGATAACGATATTTACCATTTTCGTGCATGGGGAGAATTATGCAAAAATTATGGGCTGGAGGTCAGTCAGGATGAAGTGAAAACCTGGTTTGGAAATACCAATCCAATGATTCTTAAAAGACTGTTTGGAGATGATATTGAACAGGAAAAGATCATAAGAATAGGAGGTGAGAAGGAAGCGATCTATAGGGATCTCTACCAGAATGATATTAAAGCATTAGAAGGTCTTGTTTCATTATTGCGCAGCTTGCATGACAGTGGTTTCACCTTGGCAATCGCAACAGCAGCTCCCACAGAAAATGTTGACTTTGTACTTGAGCACACAGGTATAAGGCATTTCTTTCATAAAATTGTTGATGCTTCCATGATATCAGAAGGGAAACCATCCCCTGAAATATATCTCAAAGCAGCTAAAGTATTGAATCTTGATGTAAAAGATTGTCTTGTGTTTGAAGATTCTTTTCATGGGATTGAATCTGCTGTGAGGGCTGGCATGAAAGTTATTGGAGTCGCAACTACTCATCCCTCTGAAAAACTTAAATCAACGATAAGGAATATATCCGACTTCACGGAAATTAATGCTGCCGATATAATTCAATTGTTTTAAACCTGCTATATATGAGGCGATATTGGGGTTTTGTACTAAAGGAGTTTTACCATATTTTTAGGGATTTCCGTACTTTGCTCATTCTCTTCGGCATACCGGTTGCTCAGGTATTGATTTTCGGTTTTGTAATTTCAAATGATATCAAGAATATTAAAATCTCTATTCTCGACTATTCAGGAGATGAGATTACACAAAAAATTACTGATAAGATTTTTTCTGGCGGCTATTTTGAACTGCATTCGAAGCTTCAGAATTATGAACAGATTGAGCCTGCCTTTCGAACAGGAAATGTTAAAGAGGTAATTATTTTCGAACCGGGATTTTCACAAAATCTTGGTAGAACCGGAACTGCATCCATGAGAATAGTTTCGGATGCTTCAGATGCTAATACTGGAAGACTTATTGCAGTTTATACACAGGGAATCGTTATGAATTATATACAGGAGATAATGGCCGAAAATGGTCTTGCGCCCTATACAATAAATGCCAAATCGAGGATGTATTTCAATCAGGGAATGAAGGGGGTTTATATGTTTGTCCCGGGAACTATGGCTCTTATCCTGACATTGATCTCAGCATTAATGACCTCTATTTCAATCACGAGGGAGAAAGAAATGGGTACTATGGAAGTGCTACTTGTATCTCCCTTGAAACCAATACAAATAATCCTTGGTAAAGTAACCCCATATATAGGATTGGCATTTATTAATGCAATAATGATATTAATAATCGGGTATTTTGTTTTTGGTCTTCCTGTTAATGGAAGCATAGTGTTGCTGCTGCTTGAAACCATTTTATATATTACTCTTGCCTTATCTCTGGGGATTTTTATTTCGACGGTAGCAAAAAATCAGCAAATGGCAATGTTTATTTCTATGCTTGCACTGATGCTTCCAACAACACTTTTATCAGGTTTTATCTTCCCTGTAGAGAATATGCCAGTGATCCTGCAATGGTTTTCTGCTATAATTCCTCCCAGATGGTTCATCGTGATTTTGAAAAATATTATGCTTAAAGGCACAGGTATTATGTTTGTTTGGAAGGAAACTCTGATTTTAATAGGTATGACAGTTGTTTTTATATCACTCAGTGTTAAGCGATTTAAAATAAGATTGGAATAATTTGACATGAGAACCTTGATAGCTTTACTTAGAAAAGAGTTTACTCAGATTTTCAGAAATAGGGTAATGCTCCCGTTTATTTTCATTGTTCCCATTGTGCAGATGGTTGTTCTTGTTTTTGCAGCTAATCTGGAAATGAAGGAAATTCGTGTTTATACGGTCGATCTTGACCTTTCTGAAACATCCCGTATACTAAGATCTGAATTTACTGCATCACCTTTTTTTAAAGATGAAGGGATCGGTTTTAGCCTTTCTGAAGGGGAAGCAATGCTGCTAAAGGATAGAGCCGACCTGATAATAGTTTTTAATAGTGGATTTGGTTCTAAGCTCAGGAAAGAAAGTTCATCTGACTTGCAACTGCTGATCAATGCAATTAACACCACGAAAGCTGGACTTGTTTATGCGTATTCAGAAGCAATCATCCGCGAATTCAATCAGGATTTACGCATAAACTGGTTGGGAGTATCAGCAACTAATGCTACTCAAAACATTGATATTACCTATAGTTATTGGTATAATCAGCAATTGAATTATAAAATTTTTATGCTTCCGGGGATACTTGTAATATTGGTCACCATTATTGGGATGTTTCTTACTGCTATGAATCTTGTGAGAGAAAAAGAGATGGGAACTGCTGAGCAGATTAACGTTACACCTATAAAAAAATATCAGCTGATTATTGGTAAACTGCTGCCTTTTTGGTTGATTGCCTTATTTGAACTTGCATTCGGAATGTCAATAGGGAAACTATTTTTTCACTTGCCGGTTATGGGTAACCCGGCCATTTTATTCAGTTTTGCCGGTGTTTATCTTCTTGTTGTTTTGGGAATTGGACTTTTACTCTCTACGCTTGCTGACACACAACAGCAGGTTATGTTTCTAGCCTTCTTTTTTATGCTTTCATTCATTCTTATGAGTGGAATATTTACTCCAGTTGAAAGTATGCCTTATTGGGCACAAAAAGTAAATATCATAAATCCTTTTTCCTATTTCATGAGAGTAATTAGAATGATACTACTTAAGGGTTCAGGATTCCGCGATATTCAGCATGAATTCCTTTCCATGTTCGTGTATGCAACGGGTATTTTAGGTTTGGCTATCTGGAGGTATCGTAAGACAAACTGATTTTAAAGTCCCAATAGTTCATCCAGTTTTCTCCTCAAGTCTTTTGAATTCCAGTTGGCGGCACCTTTCTTATGTATAATTATTTCACCCTTAGAGGAAATAAGAAAAGTGGTAGGATATGAGTTAATATCCAGAATTCCAGTTGATCTGGACTTTTGGAAGTATACAGGAATGTGGTATCCCGATTCCTTAAGGAATTTTGATACTTTTTCCTTTTCTTCACTAGTAATCAGAAATATAGGTAATTTTTCCCCATACCTATCAGCCATTTTTTGAATTGATGGCATTTCTGCTCTACAGGGAGCGCACCAAGTTGCCCAGAAACTTATTAATATCGTCTGATTTGAATATTCTGAAAGGTTTACACTATTTCCATCCAAATCTTCCAGCGCTAATTGATAATCTTCAGTTTTCATAGTAACTCCAGAGGATTCTGTAATTATCTTTGGACGAAAAAGTGTAGCTCTGATAAGCATAGTCCGGGAAGTTGGAATCAGCAGAAGTAGGATCAATAAATAAAATAGAATATCGCTACCAATTTTCAACTTGCTTGACTTTTCAAAATAGGTGTTAAAATAAATTTTAAGCTTTTCCATAGTTTTTATATCAAACTCCGTTTATGATCCTGAATTGAGTTAATTATGTCCAGTTTAATAATTGACATATCTAATTTAAATGGATTATTTTAGAATTAGAAATTGTTAACTCTATTTAAAACCAGATTCTCACTTTCCTTTGAAACCCTTAAAACAAAGTCAAAGCGATTAAGATCAAGACAGAGATCAAAATCTGAGGATGGAGAATATTCTTGTTTTCCCTCTTCAAAAAACCGCTTCCCACTTCCTTCACGAAGAATCTTCTTCATTAAACCAAAATCACTTGTTTTCCCTTCGATTTCATTTTTAATATATTCGGCACAAAAAGTATCTTCTTCGATTGGATGCATAGCTGAATACCCCATGCATACTAAAGAAACTATAGAGGGATTGTTTTTCTGGATAAACCTGACGATAGCACCGGCATTTAAAAAGCTACCAGTGATCAGAATATCTGCTTCTTTTGCATTTACAATTCCCTGTGTTCCTGCACTGGTCGTGTGCACGAGAGTTTTTCCCGTGAAATTCTCATGAAGAATATGAGTAGGGGAGTTTCCAAAATCAAAACCCGGCATTTTTTGCTCATTTCTTTCGCCCAATAAAATGAATTCCGGATTAGATTCTTTTAACTCATACGCTTTTTCGATACTACCCACTGGAATAATCCTTTCAGCTCCTCTGTCAAAAGCATAACAGGCCAGAGAAAATGCTCTGAAAACGTCTATTACAACAGTTAATCCTCGTGCATTTTTAGCTCCCTCAATTAGTTGCAAAATCCTTATATCCATTTTACTTTTAAATATATAAATTACTTTCTCTGAAAATTTAAGATCCAGGTAATAATAGATTCTCCCTCTGTGATCCTCTGTGACTACTCTGTTAACCTCTGTGAAATCTATTTTTTTATACAGAATACCACAGAGTCAAAATCTGGCAACCTTCTGCTTAAATAACCTGAACAGTTAGACTTATTCTGTATTTGATCACAAATTAAACTCCCTATTTTGACAATCCAAATATAGGACAAATCATCATTACTAAAAATCTACACATTCTCAGTTATTCAAATGTCCAATATTCCTTTATATTTGTATTGATCAATCGAAAACAATTTATATGATTAAGAGAATTAAAACCTTTATGCAGGTTGATGTATGGCAAACACCATTGCATGACAAATCGAAGCGATATTCTTTTCTGATCCGGCAAATCAGAATATTTATTGTAGCTTTTAAAGGTTTTATGGATAACCGCGTAAATCTTAGAGCCTCCGCTTTGACTTTTTACACATTACTTTCTATGGTTCCCATCGTTGCAATGGGTTTTGGTGTGGCAGCTGGTTTTGGATTCGACAGAAAGCTTGAAGAGTTCATTATAGCTAACTTTAAGGGTCAGGAAGAGGTTATGAATTGGATTATCAATATGTCATACGATGTTCTGGAAGGTGTTGAAGGTGGACTTTTAGCTGGTATTGGCCTAATCGTGCTGATTTGGTCAGTTATGCAGGTTCTTACTAATATCGAGAATTCATTTAATGCCATCTGGGAAGTTAAAAAAGCCCGGAGTTTTGTTCGCAAATTAAGTGATTATCTGGCTATTATGCTTATCGCCCCGCTTTTGATAATTGTATCAAGTAGCCTAAGCGTCTACATTTCCACAAGATTAGAATCAGTTGCTCAAAATGTAGAAGTCATCCAAACTGTTAGTCCGTATCTTGAATCTGCTTTCCGACTATTGCCCTATACCTTGGTTTGGTTGCTATTTACGATCATATATATGATCATGCCAAATACAAAGGTCAATTTTAAATATGCATTAATTGCGGGAATTATTGCAGGCACAATATTTCAGGTTACTCAATGGGCGTATATTCATTTTCAGATTGGAGTTTCAACTTATAGTGCATTTTACGGTACTTTTGCTGCACTTCCGCTATTTCTTGCATGGTTGCAAATCTCCTGGCTCATTGTACTGCTTGGTGCTGAAATATCCTTTGCCTACCAAAATGTTAAGAAATACGAATTTGAAGCAGGAAGTCTGAATATCTCAAATCACGACAAACGATTGGTTTCTCTCTTCTTGATGAGGAATATCATAAAAAATTTTCAGGAGGGAAACGAACCGTTAACAAGTACTGAATTAAGTCATGAATTGGGTATGCCTATGCGACTTGTTCGGGATATGTTGTTTAATCTGGTAAAAGCAAATGTTTTAAATGAAACCATTACCGAGAGCCCTCGTGAAAATGGCTATCAGCCGGCAATAGATGTAAATATCATTGATATTAAATTTGTACTTGACCGGTTAGATGCTGTTGGAACCGATCACCTAACTGTAAACGAATCCGAATCATGGCTAAGACTCGCGAATGTACATGAAGAGTTGATTAATTCTATGAAGGGATCTACTTCTAATGTACTTTTGAAAGATATTTGATTTTGGTTTTACTTATTACCCGTTTCCTGTCCGAAACTGAAATAATCTGACCCAGAATGAAATTATCTTGGACCGTAATGAAAATATCCTGAACTGGAATGAAAATAAGCGATGAAAACATTACTACCAAAAAAAAATTAGACTACTAAAAAGGGTTTAAAAGATAGTATAACTTTCAAAATGTAAATATTTTCGACATTCGGATTGTAATTTATAAAAATAAAAGGGTGTTTTTTTGAAATTTAGAAATAAATGCATACGTTTGCATCTTAATTAAAAAAATGATCAGGACTTCTATATATTTGAATTCAAGGCATCACCATCATCATGGTATGATTGGATAAATATGCAGAAAATGTAAACAAAATAAAGTAACAATATAAAAGGTTTGCACATACTGCAAACCTTTTTTTTTATACAAAATGATGGAAAAAATCAAAATAGCAATTCAAAAATCCGGACGTTTAAGTGAACAATCACTTCAACTTCTTAAAGAAGCAGGAATTTCATTAAACAACAATGACAGAAAACTCATAGCCATTGCTTCAAATTTCCCTTTGGAAATCCTTTTCCTTAGGGATGATGATATTCCTCAGTATGTTGCTGATAAAGTGGCAGACCTCGGTATAGTAGGTGAAAATATAATTATGGAAAAAGCATTTTCTGTTGATACGGTTCTAAAACTTGGTTTTGGGAAATGCAGGCTTTCACTTGCAATACCAAGAAACGAGGAATACCAGTCATCAGAATACTTTAATGGGAAAAAAATTGCCACATCTTACCCTGGAATTCTTAGTAATTTTCTTAATTCTAAAGGCCTTAAATCTGAGATCCATGAAATAAGTGGCTCAGTTGAGATTGCTCCTGGAATCGGTCTTGCAGATGCTATTTTTGATATTGTTAGTTCTGGAAGCACATTAATAAGTAATGGTCTTAAAGAAGTTGAAGTAGTAGCAGTTTCTGAAGCTGTTATGATTTCTAATCATGATATGAGTGAGGAGAAAAAATTGTTACTTGAGAAATTATTGTTTCGAATCAGATCTGTTCAGACAGCAAAAAGCAATAAATATATACTCCTGAATGCCCCTAACCATAACCTCAAAGAGATTATTCAAATCATTCCGGGAATGAAGAGTCCTACTGTAATGCCTCTTGCTGAACCTGGCTGGAGTTCAGTTCATTCAGTTCTCAAAGAAAATGAATTCTGGGAAATAATTGATAAACTTAAGGAACTTGGTGCGCAGGGAATTCTAGTAATCCCTATTGAAAAAATGATAACATAAAAATATTTACTTTTCTAAAATATAACATACATGAGAATTATTAAATTTCCCGAAAGAAATAAATGGCAAGAAATACTTGCTCGACCAGTTATAGATTTTCAATCTCTTTCCAGTTCTGTTGGTATTATTCTGAATGATGTTAAAGCTAGAGGTGATAAGGCACTTATTGAGTACACACAAAAATTTGACAAGGTTTTATTATCTGATATTGCTGTGTCTCAAACAGAACTTTCTAATGCGAAAAATGAGGTTAAGGAGGATTTGAAAAAAGCGCTTAAAGTGGCCATCGACAATATAAGCCTGTTTCACAAATCTCAGATTCATGATGCTGCATCATGTCAGACTTCACCAGGAATCCGGTGTTGGCAGAAAAGTCTTCCAATTGAAAAGGTGGGTCTCTATATTCCCGGCGGTACAGCTCCCTTGATTTCAACTGTACTAATGTTGGTCATTCCCGCTAAACTGGCTGGTTGTAAAGAAATTATATTATGTTCTCCTCCGGGAAAAGATGGGAAAATCCATCCCGCAATTTTATATGCTGCAAATTTACTTGGGATTTCAAAAGTTTTTAAAATCGGCGGAGCACAGGCAATTGGTGCAATGGCTTATGGAACCGAAACAGTACCAAAAGTATATAAGATTTTTGGACCAGGAAACCAATATGTACAATCAGCAAAGTTAAAGGTAAGCCTTGAAAATATCGCAATTGATATGCCTGCCGGCCCGTCCGAGGTTGCTGTTATGGCCGATGATTCAGCAATTCCTTCATTCGTTGCATCTGATTTGTTATCTCAGGCAGAACATGGTGTTGATAGTCAGGTTATACTCGTATCTACTTCAGAAAAACTTGTAAATGAAGTTAAAGCCGAAGTTGCTGAACAGCTAAAGAGTCTTCCTCGCAAAGAAATTGCATCTAAAGCCTTAGAAAACAGTAAGCTAATCCTGGTAAAAGATGATGAAACAATGGTAGATATGATGAATGAATATGCGCCGGAACACTTAATTATTGCAACAAGTAACTATAATGAACTGGTTGGTAAAATAATTAATGCAGGATCAGTTTTTTTAGGAAATTTCTCTCCTGAAAGTGCTGGTGATTATGCAAGTGGAACGAATCATACTTTACCAACAAATGGAAATGCCCGTGCCTTCAGTGGTGTTAATCTGGATAGTTTTACAAAAAAAATTACATTTCAGGAAATCACCACCTATGGACTTTTTAATATCGGACCGGCAATTGAAACCATGGCTGACGCTGAAGAACTATATGCTCACAAAATGGCAGTTCGTATCAGAATGAATTCTGTTTCAAAGAATTACAATAATGGGAACAATTGACATTAAAAGTATTACCCGTAAAAATATTCTGGAATTAAGCCCATATTCATCAGCAAGGGATGAATTTCAGGGGCAAGCAAATATATTAATGGATGCCAATGAGAATCCATTTAATACTCCATTAAACCGTTATCCGGATCCGCATCAGCGAGAGGTTAAAAAATTAATCGCTGGTATTGTAAAGCTTGATGAAGAATCAATCTTTCTGGGGAACGGAAGTGATGAAGCTATTGATTTGCTTATCCGGGCATTTTGCGAACCAGGAATTAGCAATATAATTAGCATTGATCCTTCCTATGGAATGTATGAAGTATGCGCAAATATTAATAATGTCAAGTTTCATAAAGTGTTATTAAACAGCGACTTTACCATAAATGCTGAAACATTACTTCAAGTAACAGATTCTTCCAGCCGGATCATTTTCCTTTGTTCACCTAATAATCCTACATCTAACCTTTTAGAATATAAGTCCATATTAAAAGTAGTAATAGATTTTCCCGGATTAGTTGTTGTAGATGAAGCTTATATAGATTTTTCCTCCTCCAAAGGAATGATTGATGATATTAAAAACTTCAATAATCTGGTTGTTTTACGAACCTTTTCTAAAGCATGGGGAATGGCTGGTATCCGATTAGGTATGGCTTTTGCAAATAAACAAATAATATCGATTCTTGATAAAATCAAATATCCTTATAATGTGAGTTCTTTGACTCAGGATGCAATCATTCAACTTTTAACTCACAAGAATAAGCATGATGAATGGATTAAAACTATTATTTCACAAAGGGAAATATTACGTAATCAATTGTCTGGATTAAGCTTTGTGATTGAAATATTCCCATCTGACGCCAATTTTCTATTAGTAAAAACAAATAACCCAACAGCGATTTATAACTATCTTAAAGATAATGGAATAATCGTGCGGGATCGATCCAAAGTAAGCTTGTGCGAAGGTTGCCTTCGTATTACTATTGGTTCACCTAAGGAAAATGCTGAGTTGATTAACACTCTAAAAAATTACCGATGAAAAAGCTTCTCTTTATCGATAGAGACGGTACGCTGATACTTGAGCCACCTGACACCTTCCAGATTGATTCACTTGAAAAGCTGGAATTTTATCCTGAAGTATTTCGTAATTTGTCAAATATCAGTAGGTTCCTGGACTATGAGTTGGTTATTGTAAGCAATCAGGATGGGATGGGCACAGATTCTTATCCTTATGAGAATTTTATAAAACCTCATGAGAAATTTATCCAGACTTTTAAAAACGAGGGAATTGTTTTTTCCGATATACTTATTGATCCTTCGCGACCTGAAGATAATGCTCCTACACGAAAACCGCGAACCGGAATGCTTAAGAAGTATATGACTGATGAGTATGACCTTAAAAATTCCTTCGTTATAGGCGACAGATTAACCGATATTGAGCTCGCTGCTAATCTGGGTGCTAAGGGTATATTGTTAGGTAAAGAAGAGCTTATAAGTGAATTGGAGGCTAAAGGCTTAGAAAATAATTGTTCCCTGATTACCAACCGATGGGAAGATATTTGGCATTTTCTTTCAAAATTGCAGAGAAAGTCAAGTGTTACTCGAAAAACTAAAGAAACGGATATTAGTATTCAACTTTCAATTGATGGAAATGGAAATACTCAAATTTCAACTGGACTTGGCTTTTTTGATCACATGCTTGATCAAATAGGAAAGCATTCCGGATGTGATCTTGTTATAGATGTTAAGGGCGATTTAAGAGTAGATGAGCACCATACCATAGAAGATACAGCACTTGCGCTTGGAGAAGCATTTTTAAAAGCCTTGGGCGACAAAAAAGGAATGATGCGTTATGGATTTCTCCTTCCAATGGACGAATCACTTGCTCAGGTAGCAATTGACTTCGGAGGAAGGCCATGTTTGGTCTGGAATGCAGAGTTTAAAAGAGAGAAAATTGGAGATGTGCCAACTGAAATGTTTTATCATTTCTTCAAATCATTTACAGATGCCTCTAAATGTAATCTGAATATTCGTGTAGAAGGGGAAAATGAACATCATAAAATTGAAGGTATTTTCAAAGCATTTGCAAAGGCAATAAAAATGGCTGTCCTTCGCAATCCTGCTAGTCGTGAATTACCAAGTACGAAGGGAGTTTTGTAAATACTAGTGGAGACTTCAACACTAGCTTTTTTTCCCCTTTTAATGTTTGAAATTATAGTTTTCAAGTCTTAAAATGAATAAAATTTGCAATGAATGTAGTTGTAATAAAATATAATGCTGGAAATATCAGATCAGTAGGCTTTGCCCTTGAAAGGTTAGGTATTAATGCCGAGATTACGGATGATTTTAACAAAATTATTAATGCCGACAAAGTAATTTTCCCTGGTGTTGGTGAAGCCGGAACAACAATGAAGTATCTGAAAAAAAAAGGATTGGATTCTTTATTGCGAGATCTAAAACAACCTGTATTAGGCATATGCCTAGGTCAGCAACTCATGTGTTCTCATTCGGAGGAAGGAAATACTGATTGTATTGGTATTTTTGAGGTTCCAGTCCTTCGATTTCCCACATTATTAAAAGTTCCTCATATGGGATGGAACAGCCTTCTGAATACAAACGGATTGATATTCAATAATATACCTTCTAATAGTTATGTGTATTTTGTTCACAGTTATTATGTGCCAATCTGTGAGTATTCTGCCGCAACTTGCGAGTATTCTCTTGAATTCAGCGCAGGTCTGCAAAAAAATAATTTCTACGCAACTCAGTTTCACCCTGAAAAGTCAGGCGATTTGGGTCATTTGATACTTAAGAATTTTATTGAACTCTAATATCCTAAGATTAAGATGATTAAGATTATCCCAGCAATTGATATTATTGATGGCAAGTGCGTAAGACTTGAAAAAGGCGATTACAGCAAGAAGAAAGTGTATTCCGAAGATCCTCTTGAAATGGCTTTAATGTTTGAATCTTGGGGTATAAATCATATTCATCTGGTTGACCTGGATGGAGCAAAAGCAAAAAGAATTATTAACTCAAAAGTTTTAAGGGAAATTACTTCAAAAACGGGGTTAACCGTTGACTTTGGAGGTGGAGTCAGAACTGAAAACGACATTCGGATTGCTTTTGAGAATGGTGCGAAAATGATTACAGGTGGCAGTATTGCAATGCAGAATCCTGAATTATTTATTGGATGGCTCGAAACTTATGGGAACGATAAAATTATCCTGGGAGCCGACCATAACAATGGTTTTATCTCTTTAAATGGATGGCAAGAAGATAGTAAAACTGATCTTTTCGATTTTCTCGGGGATTACATTAGCAAAGGTATCAAAAAAGTAATTTGTACTGATATTCAGCGGGACGGTATGCTGCAAGGTCCCTCTATTGAACTGTATAAGAAAATATTGAACAAATGGCCTGATCTTCATGTAATTGCAAGCGGGGGAGTTAGTAACATTAGCGATATCATTGAACTTGATAATGCTCGGATTCCTGCAGTTATTGTTGGCAAAGCAATATACGAAAACAAAATCAGTAAAGAGGAAATTCAAGCTTTCCTAATACAATCAGAATAGATTTGCGAATTACGAAACACAAAACCAATGCTTGCAAAACGCATAATACCTTGCCTCGACATCAAGGATGGACAAACAGTAAAAGGGATTAACTTTCTTAACATAAAGGAAGTTGGTGATCCGGTTGAATTAGGCGCGAAGTACGCGTTGGAAGGAGCTGATGAATTAGTTTATCTTGATATCACAGCTAGTCATGAAAAGCGAAAACTTTTTACCGATTTGGTCAAAAGAATCGCAAGACATCTAAATATTCCATTTACTGTTGGCGGAGGTATAAATGAAATAGGTGATGCAGACCGACTTCTGTCAGCAGGAGCTGATAAGATATCAATAAACACTGCAGCAGTAAAAAATCCAATGCTAATCGAGGAAATTGCTTTAGCTTATGGCAGCCAGTTTATCGTAACTGCAATTGATGCGCAGCTAGATCCTGAAGGAAAATGGAATGTATATGTTAACGGAGGTCGAAACAAGACGGAAAAGGAATTATTTTCCTGGGCCAAGGAAGCTCAGGAAAGAGGTGCCGGTGAGATACTCTTTACTTCTATGAATCATGATGGTACAAAAAATGGCTTTGCTTGCGAGGCACTTTCAATTCTTTCTGAAACCCTTACAATTCCTATAATAGCATCAGGTGGGGCAGGTAGTGTGGAACATTTTTCTGAAGTGTTTACAATAGGTAAAGCAGATGCTGCTCTAGCTGCAAGTATTTTTCATTTTAACGAGATTCCCATTCCGGTTTTAAAAGATTACCTTCGTAATAATAATATTATTGTAAGATAGAAAATATGGAACTAGATTATACAAAGCTCAATGGCCTTATTCCTGCTGTAATACAGGACAATTCCACTAATAAGGTTTTAATGCTTGGATTCATGAATGCAGAGGCAATGAACAAATCTCTTGAAACTGGGTTAGTTACATTTTATAGTCGTACAAAAAAGAGACTTTGGACTAAGGGTGAAGAGAGCGGAAACTTTCTTAAAATTATAGAGATGATTCCTGACTGCGACAATGATACTGTCCTTATTAAAGCGGAACCTACTGGACCTGTCTGTCACACTGGCGCAGATACTTGCTTTAATGAAGCAAACACTGATGGAGCAGCCTTCATTCTTACACTGCAGGATCTGATACATAAAAGAAAAATTGAATTGCCACCAGACAGTTATACAACTCGTCTGTTTGAAAAAGGAATCAATAAAATAGCACAGAAAGTGGGAGAGGAAGCGGTTGAGCTTGTTATTGAAGCCATGGATGTAAATGATGAACTTTTGTTAAATGAAGCTGCTGACCTCATGTATCACCTGCTGGTATTACTCTCTGCTAGAGATAAAGATATTCGAGACGTTTTAGCAGTTCTCGAAGAAAGACATAATAAAAAACCTTAGTAGTTTAATTAAATACCAGTAATTATGAAATATGTATCATATTTTATTCTGATTGTTTCTGTATTATTTCTAAATTCCTGTAATTCGAAAACTCTTGAAAAGAAAACCAATTCCTTTTCAATTGCCTTTATGACTGATATCCATCTGCAGCCAGAACTTAATGCACCACAAGGATTCATTCAGGCTATAGATTCAATTAATGCATTTTCCCCGGATTTTGTTATTTCTGGAGGAGATTTGATTATGGATGCTTTAGGCCAGAGTTATGGTAGAGCTGACTCCTTGTATAATCTTTACAATGAGATGGTTAAACGACTTAAAATGCCGGTGTATAATACCATGGGAAATCATGAAATATACGGGCTTTACAAGGAAAGCAAAGCTGATGTTAACAATCCTGAATATGGAGAGAAAATGTTTGAGGAAAGGATCGGAAAAAGCTATTATTCGTTTGACCATAAGGGATGGAAATTTTATATCATAAATTCAATTGAGGATACAAAAAGAAATAGTTATATCGGTTGGATCGATAGTACGCAGTTAGATTGGATAAAACAAGATCTATCCAAAACTGATACTAAAATGCCTATTGTTCTTACTACTCATATTCCGTTGCTGACTGCTTTTATGCAAAAATATCATGGTTCCACTATTAAGAATGATTCTTCGCTGGTAGTTGCTAATTCTAAAGAATTGCTTGATCTTTTTGCAGGTCATAATTTAAAACTGGTACTTCAGGGACACTTGCATACTGTAGAGGACATTAGCATAGATGGTATTCATTTTATAACTGGTGGAGCAGTTAGCGGTGCTTGGTGGACTGGTCCCAACTTAAAATTCGAAGAAGGATTTACACAGATCACTTTTAAAGATACCACGTTTGTGACAAAGTATAAGGATTATGGATGGGAGGTATCAAAAAAGGCGGAAAAGTAAATAATGTTCAGCAAATGAAAGGATCACAATTTCACTCTGCAAATATGACCCTGAATATCATAATTTAGGATATGCTAGTTTGAAACGGGAATATTATAGATTATATACTAAATCCTGACTCCCATTAATAAAATGTCATCAACTTGTGGATAGGATCCTTTCCATTCCTCAATTTCCTGATCAAGAAGCCATTTTTGTTTTTGCATTGATTCAGAATGTATACTGACAAGAAACTCTTTAAATTTTTGATATTTATACTTTTTACCAAGTGGTCCGCCAAACTGATCCGCGAAACCGTCAGAGAATAAGTATAGTTGGTCATTTACTTCACATTGAATTTCCTGATTTGTAAATTCCTGTTTTTCAATTGAAAAACTACCAATATCGACTTTATCAGCATTAATTACGATTAATTCGGAATTTCTAATCAAATAAAGTGGATTGTGAGCAGCGGCAAACTGCAATTGATTTGTTTCTGTGTTTAGAATACAAAGTGAAATATCCATTCCATCATTGGATATTAATTCGCGTTCTCCAAACTGGTGCAACGATTCAAGAATCCGGTCGCGAAGTAAATTTAGAATTATTGATGCTTTGCAGGAATTGAGGGATTTAACGATATCATTTAGCGCACTTAGTCCAAGCATACTCATAAATGCACCAGGTACACCATGTCCTGTGCAGTCGCCAACAGCAAAGAAAATTTTATTTCCATTTTTAGCTACCCAGAAAAAATCGCCACTAACGATGTCCCGTGGTTTATTAAGAATAAAATAATTCTTTAGAACTGAGTCGAGTTGATTTTTTGGAGGTAGAGTTGCCGTTTGAATCCTGTACGCATATCTTATACTTGCCTGTATTTCTTCTTTTTGTACTTCAATTTTATCCCGTTGTTCCTCTGCATGGTCCCTTTGAGTTTCAATTTCTTCCTTTTGAGATTCCAATTCCTCATTCTTGTTCATAATCTCTTCAGTTCGCTTATGAACTTCTTCCTCAAGTTCCTTTTTAGCTTTTTCTAAAAATGAAAGACGAAGTTTTATATAAAGTAAAACTCCGGTAATGAAAATTACAATAATCGCTAAAATAAACCACCAACGCTGCCAGAAGGGTGCGGAAATAGAAAATCTAAACTGAGAATCATCTGAGTTATACCAATTTTTTGAATCAAGGCTAACTTCAACCTTAAAAGTATATGTACCAGGAGTTAGTTGTGAATAGGTTAAATTCTGACTCCTGTTGGCAAAATTCCACTTTAAATCATTGCCTTCGAGCATATACCGGTAGTTCAGTCCTTCAGGATTTCTGAACCATATACCAGTATATCCAAATGTAAAATTGTTTTCATCATGACTGAATTTACTTTTTTCTGTTTGAATAGGATTGTAAAACAAATTCTTAACAGAAAGGAAAACTCTTGGTTTTTGATTTGTAAATGCAAGATAATCAGGGTTATATTTTATAATTCCAGTTTCTGTACCTATCCATATCTGATCTTTTTTATCGGTGAAAACAGAATTTAGGAGCGGATATTTATAAGACAGCCCTGAATTCTCGCCAAACTCCTGAATAACTCCATTATTAGGTTTATAAAATAGAAGTCCCCCATTAGAAATGATCAGAAGATTATCAAACTTATCAAATACAATAGACTGTATTTTATTGGAATTAATTCCTTCCGCTTCGCCAAATAGTTCAATTTTATTATCCTTGAAACAGAATAAGCCTTTATCTCCTGTATTAAACCAAACACCGTCTGAACTATCAAGTGCGACGCTATACAATTGAGTAAATTTCAAACTGTCGTAATTAATGAGTTTTAATGAGTCATGAAAAATATATGCAGGAAGCCTCATTGAACCAGCAATCCAAGTTCTTCCGTAATTGTCGGGTTTAGAAGAGTATACATAGGAATTATTAAGAAGAGTATCACGAAAATTCAACAGTTTGGATTGGTAAATATTATAACATGAAACCCCTCCACCTAAGGTTGAAAACCATACCAGACTGTCTTTACCTGATACAGATATAACATTATTATCGCAAAGTCCATTTGAAACATCGATTTTGGAGTATCTTAAATTCTTAGGCTCAATTTTAAACACTCCTTCACCATATGTGCCAGCCCATACCTGACCCTTGTTATCGGGAAAAAGTGAAATGAAATTCATTTTACGCAATCCCATAATTTTGCTGAGATTGTCCCATATAAATTGACCGCTATTATCAGGAATGCCCCTATAGAGCCCTGATTCACTGCAAACCCACAGATTTTCATCATTATCCTTTATTAAACTATATGCCATTTTAAAAGGAGTTCCATTCGATTCATTTAAAAACTCAAATACAGGAGGCAATGCCTGAATAATTCCATACTTTCCACCGATCCAAATATTATCTTCATCGTCTTTCAGGATAGTTTTAATTCGATTAGATATCAGACCTTGATCTGTAGTTAGCTTTCTATATGTAGGCTTTGAATTTTCAGATATCTGAAGTTGAATAATTCCTTCCTTTTCAGTGCTAATCCAGATATCATTTAATAGGGGCATTGTAAAACCGGTAATTGGTCCAAAATTCCATCCAGACAAATTTGTAAAAGATTTATTATCAGGTGAGTAAATTGAAATTCCCTGTTCTTCCGTTCCAACCCAAAGATTTCCATCAGGGGCTGCTTCTAAAACTCTTACAATATTATCATTTAGGCCATCTTTCATGGAAATAATGTCACAAGCTTTAGATGAAAAGCGAGTAATTCCATTATCAGTTGCTAACCATAAAACTCCTTTGTAATCTACTTCAAGGTCATAAACATTATTATCTGAAACACCATCATCTGTATTCATATTTGTCAAATATCGTCCATCGTATTTGAAAACTCCCTCTCCCAGAGTAGAATACCATATGATTCCTGAACTGTCGGATACAATATCTGTAATTTCAACTTTCCCAAGCCCTTCTTCAGGAGTGAAAACCTTAAAACTATTACCGTCGTAAATTGTAATTTCACCATTTTTATGGCCTATCCACATGCTATTTTCAGCAACAGTATAAATTGCAGTAATCTGATCCTCAGCCAATCCTTCTGAAGTTGTGAAGCGTGTATAGTTTATCCCATCAAAGCGAAATAAACCCTTATCCGTTCCAAACCAAATCCAACCTTTGGGATCTTGATATATTCTGGACACGGTGTAATCCTCTCTCCCTTTAAAAAGCTGATGAGGATGCAAAAAGGGTGTTTGTGCACGCAATGTAAAAAAGGTGCAAAGGAATAATATGAAAAAATAAAAAACTTTCATGTTACTTGTCTGATGACAGAAGGGTTAGAGAGATATCAACTTTAATTTCTTCTGCAATTTTTTGATTTACAATAGATGGAATGGTAATATTATGATCGTCCAGAAACACTGTGAAATTAGCGGTAACATCTATTTTTCCTTCACTTACACTTAGATCACATCGCATTATTCTGTCATTTTCTACACCATGAATTTTCATTTTTCCTTTTGCTCTGATTTTATACTCTCCCGGTTTTGAAAGATCAACCTCTTCAATGATTTTTCCTTTGAATGTTGAGTTTGGATAAACCTCACTTTCCATATAGTCTTCATTAAAATGCACTTTTTGGAGACTACTATTAAATCCTTCAAAGCTCTTAGAAGGAATCTGGAAAGAAAAGGAGCGATCAGCTATATTTAAAGCGCCTGAAAGGCTTTTTGTAGCTGCTTTTATCATTTCTAGGGGAGCATCTGAAAGAAAGTTTGCCTGACCATTCTTACATGTATAAATACCCGAATTGTTCTGGTAGGAGCTAAAAGTAATACCGAAAACAATTACAACTACTGGTATGAAAATTCTTAAAGATATTTTTTGCATTTTATTAGCTTTTGAGACTTCTTTTCCTGTTTACTGGGAAAACTCGATATAAATTAAATCCAAAATAAATATCCCCATCACTCCATTGACCAGATGTTTCAGTAATAAACCCTCTGGCAAACATCATCTGAGAATTAGAAAACTGAAGCTGAAATACGTGACCACCAGTTTCTATATCAACACCAAATGACAACGAATTTGAATAATTTTTTGAAGTTTCACCTGGAAATAAATAAAAGTATTCCCCATTCAGAGAAATTTTACGGCTTAATTTATATCTGCCTCCGATTCCTAAAGAATATATGTTGTTTTGGTCAACAGGTTTAGGAACCAGATTTTTGTGTATAAATGTTGGAGTAATTTGTAATGAGAATTGCTGATTAAATTTTCTTGCAATAAGAATCTGACTTGCATAAGATAAACGGGAAGAAAAATAGTTTTCCCTGTTTTCATTTGCCCATTTGAGCGATTCAATATAAAATGCAGAGTACACGGCTAAAGTAATGGGAATATTTTTCATTCCGGTTTGTTGTCGAAGTATTCTAAGTTTCACTGCGCCATCATAAACTTTATCGAATGAATTTCTACCTATTGAGAGTGATGCAAAGTTTTTCAATCCATATTCAAAACCAAATCGGGCAGACGCCTGATCAAGCCCAAAAAAATTATAAACTCCCTGATTTACGGCGCCAAATCTGTGTGACATTACAAAATTCAAATCTGCATTCCCCGGAATTTCAACAGATTGACCATTAATAATACTCGTACCTTTAAATGTACCATAAACATAATCAGGTGATTGATCCTGATTTAATTCATTTAAAATATGGTCAAGATCCTGAGAAAATGCAAATACTTTCGTAATTGAAACTAATAGGAATAGGAAAAATATCTTTTTCATCAGTATCAGTTTTCTGGAGCACCATTTGCAATCCATTTGTTTATCACAAGTAACTCACATTCGGGCAGTATATCTCTGTCTTTAGGCATTTTACTGTAACCAGGTAGGTGATTAATAACACCTTTCAACCTACCATCCAGGACAACTTTCATCTCTTCGGCATAGCTGTCATGCCTTACTCCATTATATGAGATTTCAGGTCCATGGCAACTTACACAGTTTTTGTAAAGTATATCTGCAATTTTTGAATTCCAGGTAATATTTGTACTGTCGCATATTTCAACTCCATAAAGATCTATTTCATTATTATTTTCGCAGGATAATGGCAGGATAATAATGAGAACACCCAAAAAGGTGCATATTAATATGGATTTATAGATACTTTTCAATTTTTTTTGCATTTAGTAAATATATAAAAAAGCATCTGTACTATATAATTAAAAAATGTTTTAAATTAAATAAAGGGATAAAAGCAAATTATGAAATTTTAAAATTTCAATATTGACTTCAAGCATGGAATTTACCAGATATTAGCTCTCCTTTCTTCAGATATAGTCATTGGCTCACCTTGCTTCACACCGAACGCTTCCGCAAATTGATTCATTTGTTGTAAGGGCCCATTTACTCTTAAATGCCCTAAGGAATGCACATCTTCTTTAGTTCTTCTAAGCATTTCCTCCTTTGTAATATTGTTAGCCCAAACATGGGCATAAGACAGGAAAAATCTTTGCGTAGGAGTGAAGCTTTCCAAAGAGTTTTCCGGTGGATTAGCCTCCCACGCTTTTCGTAAGGCAGTAAATGCTACATTTAATCCCCCTAGATCTGCAATGTTTTCTCCCAAAGTAAGCTCACCATCAGCTTTGACATCATTAAGAATTGTAAATTGATTAAATTGATTGATTATCAATTGAGTCTGAATCTTAAATCTATCGGCATCTTCATCCGACCACCAATTTGTTAAATTCCCATTTTTATCATAATTCCTTCCCTGATCATCGAATCCATGAGTCATTTCATGTCCGATTACCATTCCAATTGCTCCATAATTAACAGCATCATCTCCATCTTGAAAAAAGAACGGGGGTTGAAGAATTGCTGCCGGAAAAACAATTTCGTTTCCAGAAGGATTATAATAAGCGTTAACAGTTTGTGGTGACATTCCCCATTCACCTTTATCTACAGGCTTTCCAATTTTATTTATGTTGAAGAGATAATTAAATAAGGATGCTGATTTCACATTCTCAAAAAAGCTTGAATTTCCTATTTCCAATAAATTATAGTTCCTCCATTTATCGGGATATCCAATTTTAACAATCATAGAATCAAGTTTTTCAAGCGCTTTGACTTTTGTTGAATCACTCATCCATTCCAGATTTTGTATGCGTCCTTCAAGGGACAGCTTAAGATTATTTACCAATGTCAACATTTTGATTTTTGCTTGAGGAGGAAAATATTTGGCGACATATAATTCACCAATCGCTTCACCCAAAGCACTATTGCTGCTTGCTAAAACCCTTTTCCATAAAGGGAGAAGCTTATTTTTGCCTGATAAAAAAGTACCGTAAAACTCAAAATTTGCATTAATAAAATCCGATGATAAAAATTCAGAATTATTATTAATTATCGTCCAGTGTAACCATGTTTTCCAAATACTAATATCCATTTCACTGATCATTTTGCCAAATTCTTTGAAAAAAAATGGTTGGGAGACATTAATCTCCTGAAGATCATTAAGATTGAGTTTATTGAATAGATCCCTCCAATTTATTTCTGGACATAGTTCAACGAGCTCCTCAGTGCTCATTTTGTTGTAAACTTTATAAGGATCTCTTCTCTCAAGACGAGTCATTGATGCTTTCGCGAGTCTGGTTTCGAATTTAATAATCTCTTTTGCCTTTGATTGAGCTGACTCATCAGGAATCCCAGAAAGCTCAAGTATCCTCGAAATATAGTTTATATACTCATTTCGAATACTTATTGAACGATCATCTTCGGATAGGTAGTAATCAACATCTGTTAGCCCTAAACCACCTTGTGATAAGCTGGCAATAACCATTTCGCTATTCTTCTTATCAGGAATGCCATAAAAAGAAAAAAGAGTTTGAATATTTATTGACTGCCAAATAATCAACAGATTTTTAAGGCCTTCCTTATTGGAAATCTGATCAACCTGGTCAAGTAAGATTTGTAAAGGTTGAATTCCTAATTCATCTCTGCGAATTACACCCATCCCGGTTTTATAAAAATCACCAACTTTTTGGTAGAGGCTTCCCTTTTTGGATTCAGAAGCAGCAAGCTCTTCAACAAGTAATCTCACCTTACCATTATTTTCTTCAGCAAGGGCATCAAAACTACCATATCGGCCAAACTCCGCAGGAAGTGGGTTATTTTTAATCCATCCACCATTTGCAAATTGATAAAAATCAGTTCCGGGATTTACGCTTTCATCTAGGTTATTCCTGTCTATTGCCATATAAAGATTTGTATATGAGTAAATTACTTTAAAACAAACGATTAGAAAGGGAAAATGTTCTTTATAATAGTTCAATTTTAAACATTTCCCATTTTCTAAATAAAAAAACACTCTGAAAAGCAAAGTTGCAAACAGAGTGTTCAATTCTTATAAAAAAACCTTACAGTTTAAATTATTCGAACTGCTTAATTGTCTTTTTAATGATTTCGATTGCCTCAAGAAGCTGAGTTTCTGTAATAACCAGAGGAGGGGCAAAGCGAATTATATGTTCATGCGTTGGTTTTGCAAGCAAGCCATTTTCTTTCAAAGCAAGACAAACATCCCAGGCTGTTTTCCCGTTAATTGGTTTAATAACCACTGCGTTCAAGAGTCCTTTACCCCGCACAAGTTCTATTCTTTCAGATTTCACTTTTTTAAGTTCATCTCTGAATATCTTTCCAAGCTTTTCAGAGTTCTCAGACAGTTTTTCATCACGAATTACACTAAGAGCTGCAATGGCAACCTTTGCTGCAACAGGATTACCTCCAAATGTTGAACCATGTTCACCGGGCTTAATGACTAACATGATATCATTATCCGCCAAAACTGCCGAAACAGGATAAACTCCTCCGGAAAGTGCCTTTCCTAAAATAAGAATATCAGGTCTTACATTTTCATGATCGCATGCGAGAAGTTTTCCAGTTCTTCCGATACCTGTTTGAACTTCATCAGCAATAAACAACACATTTTTTGCTTTGCAAAGATCATAGGCTTTTTTAAGATATCCATCATCAGGAACATATACTCCTGCTTCTCCTTGAATAGGTTCAACAAGAAATCCAGCTACTGTTGAATCTTCCAAAGCCTTTGCTAATGCCGGTATATCATTGTAAGGTATCTTTATGAATCCTGGAGTAAATGGTCCAAATCCTTTGTATGAATCAGGATCGGTTGACATAGAAACAATTGTAATTGTTCTCCCATGAAAGTTATTTTCACAAACAATAATTTTAGCTTGATTTTCAGGAACGCCTTTTTTCTCATAAGCCCATTTACGACACAATTTCAGAGCTGTCTCATCACCTTCAGCGCCTGAATTCATTGGTAATACCTTATCGTACCCGAAAAATTTTGTTACAAACTCCTCATATTCCCCAAGTACACTATTGTAAAATGCTCTGGAAGTTAAGGTAAGCTTTTTTGTCTGTGCAATCATTGCATCAACAATTTTTGGATTGCAATGCCCTTGGTTTACAGCCGAATACGCAGACAAGAAATCGAAATACCTTTTTCCTTCAACGTCCCATACAAATACACCTTCTCCTTTATCCAGCACAACTGGCAAAGGATGGTAATTATGCGCACCGTACTTATCTTCTCTGTTAATATAATCCTGACTTTTCATGTGGAAATGTTTAAAATTGAAATTAAAATATGCAACGAAATTAACGAATATTTCTTTATGTGATTACAAAAAGAACAGTAATTCTGTAATACAGGATTACCGCCTGATCAAATCAAAACTTCGCAGTTAACTTAATGTTAAAACGTCTGGAAGTCAGATAGGTAGGTACAGCAAAAATTCCCTCTACACCGGATTGATTAGAAATAGTTCTGACCCATTGATACGATATCGTATTGTTAATATCCAATAAATTAAAGATTTCTATGCTAATCCAAATATTACTGAAATATCGGAGAGGGTTTCCTGAGGATAGCAATGAATCTTCTTTTTTAAGGATCTTTGAAAATCCAATGTCGACTCTTCGATAAGGAGGTATCCTGAAGATCTCATTATATCGGTTGGTACTTGGAGAACTATATGGCAATCTGCTTCCATAAAGAAAATTTAAATGAACTTTATAGTCCGGGTTATTTGGCAAATAATCCTGAAAGTATAGTCCAAAATTAAAAAGCTGGTCAGTAGGGCGAGGGTAATAACCTGGTTCAACCTTTCGAGTGTCGTTGCCTTCTTTGATAAGGTAGTAATCATTTCTAATATCTTCTCTGGTTTGCATAATGGATAAACTAAACCAGGATTCGGCGTTCTTTACAAATTCCCCATTCACTTTCATATCAATACCAGTTGCATATCCTTTTGCAAGATTTTCTCCGGCATATTCAACCCTGACGTTATCAACTTTATACGGCACTAGATTAGACAGATACTTATAATATATTTCCGCAGTAAATTTAAATGGTCGCTCCCAAGCCTTAAACATATAATCAGCCCCTGCAACAACATGAATTGATTGCTGAGCTTTTAATTCTCTATTTAGAATTCCAGTGGGATTGCGCATTTCACGATAAAAAGGTGGCTGATAATAAATACCACTTGCGATGTGAAACATAATATCTTTTTCCCAGTCTGGCTTCATCGAAAAGCTGATTCTGGGGCTGATAAGTATTTGTTTATTTAATCCAAGATATGTTGCCCGAAATCCAGAAGTTAGGTAATATTCATTTGTAAGACCCTGAAACGTCCAAGTTTCCTGAAAATTTGCTGTGATCTTCGTCGAAACCAATTCATTTTTTGATTTAATTACTGATTTCAATTCAAGCGAATTATCATCTGCTGGTATTGAAAAGCCGGTAGAATCAATCATTTCCCATTCACTAAGCTTGTCTGAAATACTATTATACTGATATCCTGCACCCCAAGTGAGTTTGTGAAAGGAACTAGTATATTCGCCAATGTAATTTACTGAATAAACATTTGCATTTAGATAATTTCTTGCATGATTAAGGAATCCCCCTATGCCAATATTCAAAATACTGTCACCATAAGTTTTAGATCCAATGGTATTATCGAGTTCGTTAATTAAATATTCTCCCAAAATATCAAAAGTTTCACTTTCTGTTGTATTGTAACCGGAAGCAATAAGTTTCATCCACAGTGTAGGATTGGGTGAGTATTTGTAAGTAAATGCACCCATATAGGTATCAAATTGATCCTTTTCTTGTCCTTCGTAATAAATAGTTAGATTTAGAGGTTTACTAGAGGTTCCAAAATCGATATCATCTTTTTCAGGGGCAAAATTATACTGGTTTATCGCAAGATTTCCCAGAAAGCTAATTTCACTTTTATTCGAAATTGCATACGTGAAAAGTCCTTGAAAATCAGTGAATTTAGGTGAGTATGCACCAGTTGTTCCAAGGCTGTTTAATAAATATTTGGTGGTTTTATAGCGAACACCAGTAAGATAAGTGAATCTCTTGCTTTTATCTATGCCTTCAAGATGAATTGTTCCCCCAAGCAGACTTGCTGAAACTGAACCAGCAAATTCCCTTGGTTTCTGGTATGTAATATCCAGAACTGAAGACATCTTATCCCCAAATCGAGCATCAAACCCTCCTGCAGAAAATCTTATTGACGAAATTAAATCAGAATTAATAAAACTTAGCCCTTCCTGCTGTCCTGATCTAACAAGAAATGGGCGGTATATTTCAACATCGTTTACATAAATAAGGTTTTCATCATAATTTCCACCCCTGACGCTATATTGTGAGCTTAGTTCATTGTTTGATGATACTCCTGGAAGTGTCTTGATAAGAGATTCTATACCCCCTGTTGTACTTGGGACTAGCTGTAAGTCTTTCAGGTCAATCCGGCTAAATGCTGAAGCTCTTTCATAACGGGCGCTTACAGATACCTCATCCAATTCTGAAATATTTTCCTCAAGAACAAAATCAATTGTTAATTTCACTTCAGGATTAACTTCAATACTAATTTCCTTATTCGAATATCCAATGCATGAGGCAACCATGGTTAAAGTACCTGTTTCATTTATTTGAAGTAAATAAAACCCATTAGTGGTTGTCATTGTGCCAATATTGAATCCCTTTATGGCAACATTAGCGAGAAAAATTGCATCACCTTCTATATTTTTGACAGTGCCACTAATACTTGTTTGGCCTGATACAAATGATATCAGAAGAATAGGGCATAATAGAAGAAAAATAAACTTTGGCAGGAGATTCATTTTATTAACATAAGAAGCAATATAACTGCAATTCAATTAAATAAATTGTGTAACTATGGTTATTCATCATTTTTAAAATCGCCGTTTTTTAACGCGCTGAAAAATTTCGCCCAATTTAAAGGATTAAATATTGGAATACTTGGATATTGCCCTGCGTAATACATTTTATCATAATGTTGCTGCATTGTGTAGCGATACGAAAGATCGGCATTGGGTTCAAAATCCATGTTTAATTGAGCTTTAATAATTGCAATGTTTTTATAAGCTCTTTGCTCATCTCCATCTTCAAGTTCCAGTCTCAAAAAAGCTACTTTAAATTCATCATAAGTTTTCCATGGAAATATTTTTAATTCCGCAAAGTGGATTGTATCACCTAGCATATATACATCTCTTGGATAATGAGCCTGAGATAAGGAATCGGGAATTACAACTAGTGTATTCTTATATCCAACCGCTCTAAATAAAATCGAATCAGAAGGCCCAACAATAAATGAAAACATTCCTTTCTCATTACTAGTAGTTCCAGCTTTCAAATGAATATTAATAATATTTACATCAGGAATATTTTCATTTTTAAGATTCCGAATTACTCCGGAAAACTGTATTAACTCGGTATCCTGAGATGCAAGAGAAAAAAAAGTAAAAATACCGCAGAAAAGAAATGCAAAGTTTCTAAATTTCATCGTATTGCTAATATCATAAAGTCTGCAAAAATAACTAAAAAAATCAATTCTATCTTATAATGAGTATTGCCGAAATCTGTATAAATTTGAAACAAAAAAATATGATTTACCAGAAGCAAATCATTTTACCTGAATATAAACGTGGATTTAGCCTAATTTCTGATATAATTTTAAAAGAAATCGATTTCTTTCCTGAAATTGGGATTCTCAATTTATTTTTGAAGCACACTTCAGCTGCATTAAGCTTGAATGAGAATGCTGACCCAGATGTAAGGAACGATTTTGAATCATTTATTAGCCGCCTTATTCCAGAAAGTCAAGTTGATTATATCCATAATTCAGAAGGTGCAGATGACATGCCTGCACACATTAAATCTTCACTTTTTGGAACCTCTATAAATATCCCGATTACAAATTATAGACTTAATATTGGCACTTGGCAGGGTATATATTTATGTGAATTCAGAAACTCAGGAGGCAGAAGAGAGATTTTAGCGACAATTTATTATTAGTGTTCGTTGTAAGGATCCTTTTTAAATTATTTTTCATATTTTAAATTGTTGCTTTACTATTTTATAACATGATGAAGTCATTGACTTTTTTCTATTTTTGAAATAAATATTGAAAAACAAATAATGCAGAAATATCTTTTACTTGGAGATGAAGCAATAGCTCAGGGAGCAATTGATGCAGGCATGTCTGGAATTTATGCTTATCCTGGAACACCATCTACAGAAATTACAGAATATGTTCAGAACTCAAAAGAGGCGGCTGAAAAAATGATTCATTGCCAGTGGTCATGCAATGAAAAGACTGCAATGGAGTCTGCATTGGGAATGTCATATGCTGGAAAACGAAGTATGGTATGTATGAAACATGTGGGGCTTAATGTTGCAGCCGATCCTTTCATGAACTCATCAATAACTGGTGTAAATGGCGGAATGCTGGTAGTTGTTGCAGACGATCCCTCTATGCACTCCTCACAGAACGAACAGGATTCAAGATTTTATGGAAAATTTGCAATGATTCCAATTCTGGAGCCTTCAAATCAGCAGGAAGCATATAATTTTGTTCATTATGGATTTGAATTATCGGAAAAGCACAAATTTCCAGTAATGATAAGAATTACTACCCGACTATCTCATTCAAGAGCAGGAATAGTCTCTTCAAAAAAAAAATTGCAGAAAAACCTCCATCTGCCTGAAAATTTGAAACAGTTTATTTTACTTCCTGCCATCGCAAGGGAGCGATACAAAAACCTTCTGAATACACAAGCTTCTTTTGTAAAGGAAAGTGAGAGTTCAGGAAATAATGTTTTTATTGAAGGAAGCGATAATCGATTGGGAATAATTGCATGTGGATTAGCATATAATTATTACCTTGAAAATAAAGAATTTTACAACCTTAAATATCCCATTGTAAAAATTAGCCAGTATCCATTACCAAATAATTTAATCAACAGGCTTGTTAATGAAACATCTGGAATACTTGTTCTTGAAGAAGGATACCCATTAGTAGAAGAGTCTTTACGTGGTTTTTTTGATTCTCAACATGATATTAAAGGTAGAATGAACGGTTCTATCCCACGAGATGGAGAATTAAATCCAAACATTGTTGCAAAAGCTCTGAATATAAATCAACCTGTATTTGCTGGAATTCCTGAAATTGTAACCGGAAGACCTCCGGCATTCTGCAAGGGTTGCGGGCATTCGGATGTTTATCTTGCACTTAATGAGGCTATTGACCCCTATGGAAAAGGTCATGTATTTTCAGATATTGGATGTTATACCTTAGGAGCTCTTCCTCCATTTAACTCTATTAACTCATGTGTTGATATGGGAGCATCTATAACAATGGCTAAAGGTGCAGCTGACGCAGGCTTATTTCCGGTAGTTGCCGTTATTGGTGATTCTACATTTACTCATTCAGGAATCACTGGGCTTTTGGATACTGTGATTGAACAAACTTCAATTACTATAATTATTTCTGATAATAGCACCACAGGTATGACAGGGGGGCAAAAGTCATCCGCCACAGGCAGAATTAGTCAAATTTGCAAAGGAATAGGAGTGAATACAGATCACATTATTTCAATAATCCCTTTGAAAAAAAATCATTCTGACAATGTTGATATTATTAAAAAAGAACTTGAATATAAAGGTGTTTCTGTTATTATAGCTGAAAGGGAATGTATTCAAACTGCAATCCGAAGCCATAAAGAAATAAACAAGGGTATAAAAAACCTAGAATAGCTTATTTTCAGCAGATTATTTAATAATTGAAAAAATTGTATGAATTTAATTGCAGGTAAGTCTAAAATAAACTAAATGAAATCAGATATAATTTTGGCGGGAGTAGGAGGACAAGGAATTTTATCCATAGCGGCAGTAATTGGCATGTCTGCACTGGAAGATAATCTATTTCTCAAGCAGGCTGAAGTACATGGGATGAGTCAGAGGGGAGGAGCTGTTCAATCTCACCTCCGGATTTGTGATCACGAAATTGCATCTGATTTAATTCCTATGGGCCAGGCAGATCTGATACTTTCAGTTGAACCGATGGAGTCATTACGATATTTATCGTGGTTATCAACAAACGCATGGCTGGTAACCAATACTGCTCCTTATATTAATATTGATAATTACCCCGAAATCAATGAGATTCTAGATGAGATTAGAAAAAACCCTAATCACATTATTTTAAATGCAGACAAAATCGCATCCTCTTTAGGATCCTCCCGATCATCAAATATTGTAATGCTTGGTGCAGCAAGTCATTTCATTCCAATCTCAATAGAGAACTTTCACCATGGCATTAGAAAAATATTTGAAAAAAAAGGTGAAGATTTAGTTAAAATCAATATTATTGCCTTCGAAGCTGGAAGAAAAGAATGCACTGATTATCTCAACAAATAGAACCTATAAGACATGTTCACACAAGCTCAACTCAATCAATTGGATGAAAGAAAAATCAAGGCTTCGCAAGTTATTGATCAAATTGAAACTTTTAAAAAGGGAATTTTACCTGTAAAATTAGCCAAGCCAGCATTACAAGGCGATGGTGTTGAAGTATTTGAAGAAAATGAAATTGAAAATTATGTTTGTTCTTTTCAAAGTGAAAAAAAACATTTTTCACTTCTGAAATTTGTTCCAGCATCTGGTGCTGCCTCACGAATGTTTAAACTACTTTTTGACGCCATTAATGAGTTTAACAGTAATCCCGATAATAGTGACAAGGTGCTTAGAAAAATGCCTGAAATAGCTTCATTTTTTGCAATGCTGAGTGAATACCCATTCTATTATGACCTGATTGATTCATGCAAGAAAAGCAATCAATCTCTGGATTCTTTAATTAAAGAAAGAAATTTTGTAGAAATCTTAAAATTATTACTTTTTTCAGAGGGACTTGCATACGGTCAGCTGCCAAAAGGTCTTCTTAAATTCCACAGATATAATAATGAAACCTGTACAGCTTTTGAAGAGCATTTTAGAGAGGCTTCAATGTACCTTGGAGATTCTGAAGATCGGATAAACTTACATTTTACCGTTTCGCCTGAGCACCTAAGTCTTTTTGAAGAGCTTTCAAATGTATTAATAAATAAATACTTGAAAAAAAGTAACACTAAGTTTAAGGTTACTTTTTCAATTCAAAAGCCATCAACGGATACTTTGGCTGTTGATTTAAGTAATAATCCCTTTCTAGATAATTCTGGAAGGTTCTTATTCCGTCCTGGAGGACACGGTGCACTTCTGGATAACATGCAAGATCTCGACGAACAAATAATATTTGTGGGGAATATTGATAATGTAGCGCCCATCAGAACTCAGCCCCTTCGCATCAGATACAAGAAACTGCTGGCAGGAGTTCTTATCGAAAGAGTGAAGATAATTCACTCTCTTCTAAATCGTTTAGAAAAAAGCTATACCGATGAATTAAAAATTGATATTATTGAATTCATTAATAAATATGTTTCAATTACTTCAGCACAAAATCTAACAGAACAGTCAGATGAAGAGTTCAATAGTATTGCTGAAGCCATTCTAAATAGGCCAATTCGTATTTGTGGCATGGTAAAAAATGTTGGTGAACCCGGTGGAGGCCCATTCTGGGTTGCGGCTAAGAATAATAATATTTCCAAACAAATTGTTGAAAGTTCTCAAGTGGATATCCTCGACCTAAACCAGGCTGAAATATTTAAAAAGGCAAGTCATTTCAATCCTGTTGATTTGGTTTGTTTCACTAGAAATTATCGGGGGCAAAAATTCAACCTGAAAGATTTTCGCGATCCGGATATGGCTTTTATAGCTGAAAAATCTCAAGGTAGTAGTACATTAAAAGCTTTAGAATTACCCGGTTTATGGAACGGTTCAATGGCAGGTTGGATGACATTTTTTGTAGATGTACCAATCGCTACTTTTTCACCAGTTAAAACTATTTTTGATTTAGTTAGGGAGGAACATCTAAGTTGATTCGTCCCGAAAATTCCCTGTTATATTTAAACTGATAAGTTAATATTGTTGCGCAAGTGGTTTGTAAATCAGTGAAATAGCTATTTTTAAAACACTGTTTGTGTATTGTTTTGTTTTAACCTATCTTTAAATTGTTTACTGTCACAAAGCTTATAGCGTACGTTATGGACTGCAGCAAGTATAAAATTTTATTGGTTGACGACGAAAAAGATATCCTTGAATTTTTGGGATATAATCTTGAAAAAGAAGGATTTAGAATTTATAAAGCCGGTAATGGACATGAAGCGATTGAGATTGCTGAAAAGGTTGTTCCCCATTTAATACTCCTCGATGTAATGATGCCGGTAAGGGATGGGATTGAAACTTGCGAACAGATCAGGAAAGTACCAAGTCTTAAAGGTGTTTTAGTTGCCTTTTTAACTGCCAGAGGTGAAGAATATTCCCAAATTGCGGGATTCGATGCCGGAGGAGATGATTATATTACTAAACCAATTAAACCAAAGCTATTGGTAAGCAGAGTTAAAGCTCTTCTTAAGAGATTTAATGAAATAGATGAAAAGAGTTCTGTGGCCGAATTGCCCGAAGAAGAACTAATTATTGACACTGAGCGATACCTTGTAATCCTTAAAGGAAAAAAACTGATTTTACCAAAAAAGGAATTTGAACTCTTGAATTTGCTCTTTTCAAAACCTGAAAAGGTATTTACCAGAGACGACATTTTTCGCTTAATCTGGGGTGATAATGTTATTGTTGGAGATAGAACAATAGATGTACATATCCGCAAACTCAGAGAAAAAATTGGCGATAATTATATCAAAACTATTAAAGGAGTAGGGTACAAGTTTACCTATTGATTCTGGAATGTTCGAAAAAGTCCTTTTGTTCTTCAAAAATATTGGTCAAAATATGAACCAGATTTTTCGATTCCAACATCACTTCAAGAAATACTAAACTTACTTTAGTAACTTTGCCTTCCTTTTTCAAATGTTGAATTTGATTCTTTTTAAGAATATTAATTTGATTGGAAATCTCATCTCTAGGTTTTGTAAAATCAGACAAGGAATCAAATGTAATGTTAACCGTAAGTTAAGAAAATTGTGAATAACTTAACTTTTACTTCTCTCAGAAATATAATATAGTTAACAATTACTTAATTATCAGCACTTAGTTTTGTTCTGAATTAATAACATTATAAAATGTTACAGGATAAATACAAAGTATTGATTGTTGATGATGAAGAAGATATTGTTGAATTTGTAAGGTATAACCTTATAAAAGAGGGGTTTATTGTTAGTTCTGCAACAAATGGAAAAGAAGCTATAAAAATTGCCTTAGAGTTTACTCCTGATTTGATTTTGCTTGATATAATGATGCCGGAAATGGATGGAATTGAAACCTGCGAGCGAATCAGGGATATGCCTACTTTGTGTGCTACAATGGTCGTCTTTTTAACTGCCCGTGCGGAGGATTACTCTCAAATTGCAGGATTCTCGGCCGGTGCAGATGATTATATTACAAAACCAATTAAGCCCAAAATATTAACCAGTAGAATTCAGGCATTATTGAAGCGATATGATCCTAAAACTGCATCTAATCCTACAACACTAAATGAAAAAACAAATTTCGGAAATCTTCAAATTCATAAAGAACGTCATCTTATTGAAATTGAAGGTGTTAACATAGAATTACCTAAAAAGGAATTTAATCTTCTCTTGCTCCTTTCTTCTAAACCGTCTACTTTATTTACAAGGGAAGATATTTTTACTCATTTATGGGGAAATGATGTATATGTAAATGACCGAACAATTGATGTGTATATCAGAAAGTTAAGAGTTAAAATTGGAAGCAGTAGGATCCGTACAATTAAAGGGGTAGGCTACTCTTTTGAACCTTAATGCTCATTCTCGGATTTATAGATTAGTACTAACGAATATTTAATTACTTATATTTCTGCAATTTAAGTCCTCGAATGTCTTTTCACTGATAGTAATTTCTGCAAATCATAAAAGCAATATTTCTTCCTCGCAAAGTTTGAAATTAAGGTTTACCGACTGAAATTTTATTTAAACAAAAATATTTGTACTTTTAGTCAGCATTTAAACCTAATTCAGACCAATATGAAAGCCTACAGATTCTTATTTATTCTGCTGGGTATATTAATTGCCCTACCATTTGCAGGAAGACTAAATTGGTTAATAAAAGATAGTAAACCAATTAATATTCTAATTATCAATAAGTCGGTTCAGAAAAGTGCTGAAAATGAGGTCAAAACTCTTAATTGGACTTTGAATTGCGAAAAATTTGTTAACTCCGACAAATCAGTATATGATTATACCTATCAATATTATGGCTACTTTCCTGATGCACCTTCAGAAAACAGGAAAATAAAATCTTTCTCACTCGATAATATTTCTGAAATATGTGAAAAAAATGATGTTCTCTTTTTTGTAGACAATTTCGGAGTTACATCAGGTATGGCGGAAAACAAGTCGCCGAAGAATAAATCATACGGTGGTTTTAATAATACTGACTATATCCTTCTAAAGGATATGATGGACCTAAAAAAACTGGTTATTGCTGAATATAATTTTATCGCCGCTCCAACCGAAGAACTCGTTCGCTACAATACTGAGCAATTGCTTGATATATATTCCCTGGGGTGGATAGGGAAGTATTTCGAAAACCTTTCAAAAGAACATATTGCAAATTCAATATCCACTTCATGGTTTGATCTCTATAAACAGAATTATTCTACTGACTGGGCTTTTTCTGGACCAGGAATAATTTTACTTAATTCTTCTCAGAATCGAATTATAATTTTGCCAAATGATAAATACATGAACGCAAAATATCCTGAAGTTGTTACGAATCAGGAAATTGCAACTAGATTTAATCTTCCACCCAAAGCTTCTTATACAGGCTGGTTTGATGTTACTTATCAAGGTAGTAATAAAGTAGTGAGTCACTTTAACTTAAATTTGAATGACACTGGCATAGAATTACTAAAGAAAAATGGTATTGAATCGGAATTTCCTGCGGTAATTGAATCGCAAAATAATAAATTCTATTACATGGCTGGTGATTTTTCAAAGGTACATGTATTTATGCCTTTTGCCAGATTAGGATTTCTATCCGAACTCTTCGAAACTTTAAATGATGGCAAAACTCAGAATCCGGATAAATTTTTCTTGGTTTATTATAATAACTTACTTTCATCAATTCTAAATAATTATTATTCGGAAATTTCAAATAAGAAATAAAATACCATCTTACATTAAGTCATTTATCAGTCCGGTTGAATTACCGGACTTTTTTTCATTTAAAATATGGAAGATAATAAACTCAAATTATTTCTAGTTCAGACTGATATTATCTGGGGCGATATAGATGCTAATTTATTGCATATCAGCAGTTTGATAAATCAGTCAAAAACAAGTGTTGATGTCATTATTTTACCTGAAATGTTTACAACAGGTTTTTCTATGGATGTAAGCAGGCATTCTGAAGCAATAAATGGAAAAGCTTTTAATTGGATGGTTTCAATGGCAAATAAAACAAATGCTGCAATTACAGGCAGTATTATAGTATCTGAAAACTCAAAGTTTTATAATCGCTTATTTTGGATTAATCCAGATGGAACATGGTTTTCATATGACAAGCGTCATTTGTTTAGCATGGGAAAAGAAGATCAGTTTTATGAACGTGGTAATAAAAGACTAATTGTCACTTATAAAGGATGGAAAATATGCCCGTTGATTTGTTATGATTTGAGATTCCCAGTGTGGGCAAGAAACAATAATGCTTACGATTTATTAATATATGTTGCTAACTGGCCTTCATCTCGAAATCATATATGGAATATCCTACTTCGTGCTAGGGCTATTGAAAACCAATGTTATGTTGCAGGAGTTAATAGAATAGGACGTGATTTAGAAAATGTTCATTATATTGGGGAAAGCTGCATTATACATCCAAAAGCTCACCAAGTAGCCAGCTCAAATGCACCTAGAGAGGCAATTCTTCAAGCAACAATCAGCCTTGACGAATTAAGGCAATTTAGAATGAAATTTCCTGTACTCAAGGATGCTGATGATCTTTCATCTGTTACATTCTTAAATCCATGAAAAAAGTGTAAAGGAAATGCTCTATTTTATTCAGTGACTGTGCTCATGCTCATGTGAACCGCACCCACATCCGCCCTTGGAATGATCTGATTTCTCAGAACTACAGTCATTATTATCGCAACCACAACTGCCATCAGCATTATCAGTACTGCAACTTCCATCTCCACAACCACCGCCGGAACAACCACAACCCTGGTGAATATGTCCATGTTCCAATTCTTCTTCAGTTGCCTCTCTGACTTCAGTAACCTCTCCCGTAAAATGTAAGGCTACACCAGCCATTGGATGATTAAAATCCATAGTTACTGTCTCATTATCAACACTTTTAACTAATCCATTTAGACGACGGCCTTCACGATCCATCATAGGTATTACATTTCCTAATTGCAATAAATTAGTATCTGTTTTACCATCAACCTCAAAAATACTGATTGGTACATCAACAATGGCATTTTCCTGAATGGGGCCATATCCTTCTTCACTGGAAATGGTAAATTTAAAACTCTGACCTGCTGTTAATCCTTGCAGATGTTCTTCAAACTTGGGTAGTAGGTTTCCACTTCCCATTATAAAAGTCATCGGATTATCCTGACTAAGTGTCTCAACTACTTCACCATTTTCATTATTTTTTCTCAATTCATAGATAATTGATACTACCTTATTTGCTGCAGCTTCCATATTTTTACTTTGATTGATTCAATTTTAATGCCGCAAAGAAACTCTTTTCTATGCAGAATTCAAAACCATGACTTGTTAAATTATTTATAAATAAGAACGAACATTTTTAATACTCTAATTCTTCTGTTTTAGGTCGTATATAAAACTGAAATCCAAACCGTATAATTGGATTAGTGTAAAGCGCTATACTGCCTGTATAAGTGTCCCATAGTACTAATATATTGAGGTTCACTCTATCGGATGCAACTTGAGAAAAACCACCACCAATAAGAATCGTATTATACCAGAATCTTCCGGATTCATGAAAAGAAGTGTTAATAAAATACTTTCTTTCCAGACTACTTCCTTCAAATTCTGTATGAGCAAATAATGATGCATTCAGGCCGATTGGGAGAAAATCATCCAGATTATTCAAAACAGTATATCTTGCAAACAATCTTGGACCTATAATATGAGTCTTGATTGCTGACATATTGTTATATAATCTGGTTTCACTGTAAAATTCATATTTGAACCCTGCAGCTAAACTAAATCTGTCTGTTAGATGGTATCCACAGGCGGGGGATATCTCAATACGGTTCACGCTTCCCAACATTAATCCAAAGTCAGGTGCAATATAAAACTGACCTTTATATTGCTGTTGGTCCTGCTGCGCGGAAACAAACAAATTAGTCAGGTAAGAAATGAGTAATAGAAAAAATAGCTTTTTCATAAATTTATAATATCCTCAAAATGCAATTTGAATGTTGAATATTTGTGATAAAGATATATTTTTATAGGAAACTTATTTAATACGGATGAATATACTTATAACAGGTGCTTCAAAAGGGATTGGTAAAGCAATAGCTTTGGCTTTCAGTAAGGAAAAGTGTCATAAACTTTTTTTGATTTCGAGGGATGAGAAAAGGCTGGAAGATGTTAAAAGCCTTTGTATTTCAAAGTACCCTGATAATGAAGTATTTGTATTCCCTTTTGACTTTAATGATTCTAAAGACCTAAATGGACTGGTTTCAAAAATTATTAACCAAGCAGGTACTATTGATATTCTGATTAATAACGCCGGCTCATTATTCAATAAAAAATTCATGGATCTTACTGATGAAGAAATTGCAGGAATGTTTATGGTAAACTTTTTTAATCCGGCAAGGATAATCCGTCAGCTCATTCCTGCGCTAGAGAAATCCAAAAAGGCACATGTGATTAACATCGGGAGTATGGGTGGTTTTCAGGGGAGTTCAAAATTTCCAGGATTATCTTATTACAGTGCATCGAAAGCCGCTATCGCAGTGCTGACTGAATGTCTTGCTATTGAATTTAATAATTCGGATATTTCGTTCAATTGCCTTGCTTTGGGTGCCGTAGAGACTGATATGTTTAATGAAGCTTTTCCGGGTGCAAAAGCGTCTTTTTCACCAGAGGAAATGGCTGAATTTATTGTAAATTTCGCGAAAAGAGGGCATTTAAAAATGAATGGTAAAATAATCCCAATAACTTCCAAAAGTAGTTTTGAAGACTATTAACGTTGTTTTGATGCCAAGGAAATAATAAAAGTAGGATTTAGCCCACCATGTTTTCTTCGCAATACTCTTTTGCAATAGTATCTCCTTTAAGTACCATAAGACCATTCATAGCGAGCGCATGCATCTCATCTTCTCCCGGATAAATAATTACCGGGGCGATATAGGTAACCATTTTCTTAATATATTCTACAACCATAGGATTGTTTGCAATACCACCTGTGAGGATAATTGCGTCAACTTCACCGTTTAAAACGGTTGCCATTGCACCAATATCCTTTGCAACCTGATAAGACATGGCATCTTGTATTAGCCTAGCATGATCATCACCCTCAAGAGCCATTAATTCAATCTGATATGCACTGTTTGTGCCAAAATAAGCCATTAATCCGCCTTCGCCATTTACAATTTTCTTTACATCTTCAATTTTTGCACCATCTGAAAAGCACTTTTTTATTAATTGTCCAGCGGGAAGAGTACCAGATCTCTCAGGGGAGAAGGGACCCTCGCCATCCAGAGCGTTATTTACATCAATAACACGGCCTTTTCTATGCGCTCCAATAGAAATACCTCCACCCATATGGGCAATGATAAGATTAAGCTCTTCATATTTTGAATTCAGCAACCTTGCATATGATCTTGCAGTTGCTTTCTGATTTAAGGCATGAAAAATACTGACTCTTTTAAAATCCGGGTGACCAGCTATGCGAGCAACCGGCTCCAATTCATCAACAACAACCGGGTCTGCAATGTAAGCTTTTGCATTTGGTAGACTTTTTGCAATATCATCTGCAATTAAACCTCCTAGATTACTTGCGTGCTGTCCGAGAATTCCTTCCCTAAGGTCAGTTTTCATCCTTTCATTAATTATATAAATACCTGATTTAATTGGCCTTACAAGTCCACCACGACCAACAACAGCCTCGATTTTGTCCAATTCTATGTGAGCATGTTTTAATTCCTCCAGAATAATATTTTTTCTGAATTCATACTGATCTGTTATCCGCTTAAATTGCTTAAGTTGCTCATTACTATGTCCGATAGATTTAAGAAAAATGACTTTAGCATTTGAATAGACTGCAATTTTGGTAGACGTTGAGCCAGGGTTTATGGCAAGTATTTGTTTTAATGGCATGGTTTGGATTTTAAAGTGCTGCTGCTAAGGCAATTGAATACAACTTATTCATTTCACTATCAGCCCGGGAAGTTAATACAATTGGAGCAGTGGATCCAGTAATTATTGCTGCTGCAATCCCATCTGATAAAAATGTCATGGATTTGTATAAAATATTTCCGCTATTTAGGTCAGGTGTAATTAAAATATCAGCATCACCGGCAACATCTGAGAAAATACCTTTATGCCTTGCAGCCTCAATTGAAACTGCATTATCCAAAGCCAATGGCCCATAAACAAGGCAATTCAATATCTGGTTCTCTTTGTTCATTCGGGTGAGAGTTGCAGCATCTACACTGGAAGATATTTTATCATTTACTGTCTCTAAAGGCGCAAGAATTGCAACTTTTGGATTTTTTATCCCTAATTGATTCATTACATAAACTGCATTTTCAATTATACAGACTTTTTCATCAAGATTTGGACTTATGTTCATTGCTGCATCACTTATCCCAATAAGTTTGTGATAAAATGATGTTTGAAAAAGGGCAAAATGACTTAATGTATCTCGATTCCTTAGTCCTTTTTCCTTGTGCAAAACTGCCTTCAGAAGGGGAGCCGTAGGTACCATGCCTTTCATCAGAATGTCAGCTTTTCCGTCTTTAATTAACGCCACTGCAATACTACATGCAGTTATTGGATCTTTTTCATCTATTATTTGATAATGGTCTCGTTTCAGTCCAATAGATTCGGCTAAAACAGTTATCTCTTCCATATTTCCAATCAGAAACGGCTCAACAAGATTTAAATCGCAAGCTTTTTTTATTGCCTCTAAAACTGGCAAATCGGCTGCAGATGCAACGGCAATTCTTCTTTTTGGTTTTCCTTTAGCAAGAACAATAAGTTCTTCGAGAGATTTTAAAGACATTTAACAACTATTTTTTTTTCTTATTTAGCACAATTCTTTCAGTGTCTCTTGCAATTACTAGCTCTTCATTTGTTGGAACAACCATTGCGATTACTTTTGATCCGGGTTTACTAAGTATAACTTCTTTGCCTCTTTTACCTTTGTTTGCTTCTTCATCAAACTCAAGGCCTAAAAACTCCATGTCCTTACAAATTGCTAGTCTCGATTCAGGCCCATTTTCCCCAATCCCACCTGTAAAAATAATTACATCAACGCCACCCATAGCAGCGGCATAAGATCCAATATACTTACGAATCCTGTAATGGTACATGTGAAGACCAAGAATTGCCCTTTCGTTGTTTGCTTCCGCTGCAGATTCAATCTCCCTCATATCAGAAGAAACACCTGTGATTCCTAGCATCCCACTATGTTTATTAACTAGGATATTTGCGTTTAGATAATCAATATTTTCTTTTTGCATAATATAGAGTAAAACGCCAACATCCAGATCTCCTGTACGTGTGCCCATTATTAAACCTTCAACAGGAGTTAAGCCCATGGACGTGTCAATTGATTTGCCACCCTTTATTGCGGCTACTGATGCACCATTTCCTAAATGACAGGTTATCATCTTAAGATCCTTAATATCCTTACCAAGAATTTCAGCTGCGCGAACTGAAACATATTTGTGACTTGATCCATGAAAGCCATACCTTCTAAGTCCGTATTTTGTATATAATGAATATGGTATGGCATACATATATGCCTCAGCGGGCATAGTCTGGTGAAATGCTGTGTCAAAAACGCCAACCTGAGGTACATCAGGCAAAAGACTTTGCATAGCAAGAATCCCCTTGAGATTTGGCGGATTATGAAGAGGAGCAAGGTCAATACATTCTTCAATCTTTTTAATAACTTCATCGGTAATATACTCACTTCCCTTAAAAGATTCAGCTCCATGAACAACACGATGGCCAACAGCATCGATTTCATCGAAACTTTTGATACTACCGTATTTTTCACTTTTTAATATTCCAAGGATATATTCAATACCTGATTCGTGATCCAGAATTTCACCGTCAATTTTTACTTTGGAACCATCCATTCGTTCATGTTTTATGAATGAACCATGTAATCCAATTTTTTCAGCCACTCCTTTTGCAAGAACATCTGCAGTGGACATGTCAAATAACTGATATTTTATTGATGAACTTCCACAGTTTAATACTATGATCTTCATTTTTTATAATGTATTTACGTAAATGATATTAATTAAACTCAGTGGCAGTGATTGCCTGACTGATTATTTTACCATGCTCATATTTATAAAACCCTTTGCCAGTTTTATAACCATGGTATCCCGCTCTGACTAACCTTTTAATAATAGGGCTTGCCTTGAATTTCTGCAATCCAAATTCAGCATAAAGATTATCCATCCATTTTAATAAATTGTCAAGACCAATTCTGTCAGCCATTTCAAAAGGCCCGAAAAGAAGGCCATAGCCCATTTTCATGGTCGTATCAATACTTTGAACAGTACCGACTCCCTCCATAAGTATTTCGCATGATTCATTAATTAAAGTAACAATTAGTCTGCTGCTTATGTGACCAGGAGATTCATTAATTATAATGGCCTGTTTCTCAATCATTTTTGAGAATTTCATTACAAAATCAAAGCTCGCATCGTTTGTTTCAATGCCTCTTATAACTTCAACAATTTTAATTGATGAGGTTGGTGATATAAAATGAAGACCAACGGCTCTTTCAGGATGCCTTAAAACACTGGCAATCTCAGAAATCATCAAGGTGGAATTGTTAGATGTAATAACAACATCATCAGGAATAACTTCTTCAATTTTTCTGAAAATATCCTTTCTCATTTCTATGTTAGTACCTGGTTTTTGAGAATTTATTGATTCAACAACCAGGTCAGCATCTCTGATATCGTTGTAGTCTATTGATCCTTTGATATGTGAAAGAATAATACGTTTTTCGCCAACTGTTAGTCCCCATTGATTAATTACCTCATCAAGGTGCTCATTGATTTGGGCAAAAACTTCTTTTATTTTTTCTTCGCTGATTTCAATAAAAACTGCATCCATTCCATGTTGCGCAACGGTTCGGGTAATTTCTTGCCCCATACTTCCGCACCCAATGATACCAACTTTCTGAATACTACCTTTTTTTTGAATTCGTTTGCTTAACGCAAAATCGTCTAATGTTTCAGACATGTTACAATATATTTTATAATTATGCTTAAAAATGTTTATTTCATTCCAGCTGCCTGATTCGCTGTAATTGCAACCAGATTTACAATATCACTTACTGAACATCCTCTTGATAAGTCATTAATTGGAGCAGCCATGCCTTGTAAAATAGGGCCAATAGCTTCAGCATGTGCAAACCTTTGTACAAGTTTGTATGCTATATTACCTGATTCAAGATTTGGGAAAACCAGAACATTTGCTTTACCTGCAATCTCGCTTCCCGGAGCTTTACTTTTGCCAATAGCTTCAATAATTGCTGCATCGGCTTGAAGTTCACCATCTATCATTAAAGAAGGGTCCATTTCCTTTGCAATTCTTGTGGCACTAACTACCTTATCAACCATGGCGTGTTTAGCACTTCCTTTAGTTGAAAAACTAAGCATTGCAATTTTTGGCTCAAAACCAGCAATTGCTCGTGTAGTTTTTCCTGTGGCTACAGCAATCTCAGCCAGTTCTTTGTCGGTTGGATCAGGATGCACAGCGCAATCTGCAAAAACCATTAAACCGTCATTTCCAAACTCTTTATCCTTAAGAATCATTATAAATGCACCTGAAACTACTGAAATTCCCGGCATTGTTTTTACATATTGAAATGCAGGCCTTAGCACGTCTCCAGTTGCATTTATTGCACCTGCTACTTCACCATCTACATCACCGGCTTTAATCATAAGTGTTCCAAGATAAAGGGGATCTTCTATTAATCTGGAAGCTTCATCATGTGTGAGACCTTTACTCTTTCTAAGTTCAACCATAAGGTTGATATACTTAGTTTTATTTTCGTGATTTTTGGGATTTACAATAACAGCCTTGCTAATATTCTTTAATCCAAATTCACTTGCTTTTTTAGAGATTACTGCAGGATCTCCAATTAAATAAATCCTTGCAAGAGCCTCATTTATAATAATATCGGCAGCTTTAAGAGTTCTTTCTTCTTCGCCTTCTGGTAAAACAATCCGCATCTGATGTTGTTTTGCTTTTTCCTTTATAATTTGTATTAAATCCATTGAATATCAATTATTTATATTAATAATGTACTGATTCCAAAATTAGTTAAAAAAATCTACATTCATAATCAGGTAAGCTAATTTATATTGGTCTTAAAACTGTTGTAAAACAATTTGTTCATTTGATCAATTCTTGAATTCGTTTGTTTTAATTAGGAATAACAATGAATTGCTGACTTTATTTTACCGGAAACTATTCCGTTTTCTTTTATTATTAGAAACAAAAATCAATAATTATGAATTATAATGAAGTATTTGACCGTTTATGGACCAATTACAAAAACCAAAATCCCTCTATAGAGAAAATTTTCAATCTGTTTGCAAATGAAGGCGAACAAGTTAAAAATGATCACATTGCGTTTAGAACTTTTAACGACTCTCGATTAAATATTAATGTTTTGTCTCGAATTTTTATTCAAAACGGATATGTTGAAAAGGGGGAATACTTTTTTAAAGAAAAACATCTCATTGCGCGACATTTTGAACATGCAGATGATGCAAATGCACCCAGAGTCTTTATTTCTGAATTAATACTTGATGAGTTCTCCCAAGATATAAAAGAGGTAATAAATAAGTATATTAATTCAATCCCGCAAAATGTATTAAAATCAGATGACTTAATCTTTACTGGTGCTTTAATTGATAGACCTTCCTATAATACATATATAAAGCTTCTTAAAGAGTCTGAATATGCTGCATGGGTATATGTTTTTGGCTTTAGGGCAAATCATTTTACAATAAGTATTAATGCACTAAAAAAATACAATTCTATAGAACTTGTAAATGAATTCCTAAAATCAAACGGTATTATTCTAAATAGTACTGGAGGAGAAATAAAAGGATCCAAAGAAGAGCTGCTCCGACAGTCAAGCACAATTGCAGATCTTGTGAAAATCCAGTTTTGTGAGGGTATATATGAAATTCCTTCTTGTTATTATGAATTTGCAGAAAGGCATTCAGATTCAACAGGGAAATTATTCTCGGGCTTTATAGCAAAATCTGCTGATAAAATTTTTGAAAGCACAAATTTTTACCGAAAATAGTATGATGACAAAACCTATTAAACGTGATTCCTTTAAATCTAAATAATTGAAAAAAGCAGAAGTTTAATATAAACTTAACTTTTGCATCATTTAATAGATTACCTTTGCGAATTCTTTTAGGGACCGAATTTATAAGAAATGTACGAAATAAGAAACATCGCAATTATTGCCCATGTCGATCATGGAAAAACCACATTAGTTGATAGAATTTTACATCAGGTTAACCTGTTCCGTGATAATCAGGAAATTCAGGATTTAATTCTTGATTCGAATGATCTGGAAAGGGAACGAGGAATTACTATTCTTTCCAAAAACGTTTCAGTCCGATACAAGGACACTAAAATTAATATTATAGATACTCCAGGACACTCGGATTTTGGGGGAGAAGTGGAAAGGGTGCTTAATATGGCTGATGGGGTTTTGCTTTTAGTAGATGCCTTTGAAGGTCCTATGCCCCAAACCCGATTTGTGCTACAAAAAGCTCTTGAATTAGATTTAAAACCAATTGTGGTTATTAATAAGGTTGATAAACCAAATTGCAATCCGGAAGACGTTCAGGAAATGGTTTTTGACTTAATGTTTAGTTTGGATGCTACAGAAGAACAACTTAATTTCCCTACAGTTTATGGATCATCTAAAGAAGGTTGGATGGCTGAAGACTGGCGTAAGCCCACCACTGATATTAGCTACTTGCTGGATACCATAATCTCCTATATTAAGCCTCCAAAAAAACAACCTGGAACTCTCCAGATTCAAATCAGTTCTTTGGATTATTCCACTTATCTCGGCCGTATCGCTGTTGGCCGAATAACCCGCGGTTCAATTAAGGGCGGAATGACTGTTGCTGTTATGAAAAGTGATGGTCGAATTCAAAAATCAGTGGTAAAAGAATTGTATCGCTTTGAAGGGCTTGGAAAAGAAAAAGTTAAAACTGAAATAGAATCAGGTGAAATTTGTGCGGTGCTTGGATTAGATAATTTTGAAATCGGTGATACTATTGCTGATTTTGAAAATCCTGAAGGCTTAAAGAGAATTAATGTTGATGAGCCTACTATGAGCATGCTTTTCACCATTAATAATTCACCTTTTTACGGTAAAGAAGGTATTTTTCTTACATCGAGACACATAAGAGATCGCCTGTTCAAGGAGATTGAAAAAAACCTTGCACTAAGAGTGGAAGAAACTGATTCTCCAGAACGTTTACTCGTTTTTGGTAGGGGAATTTTGCACTTATCTATTCTGGTTGAAATTATGAGAAGAGAAGGATATGAGTTTCAATTAGGTCAACCTAAGGTTATTATAAAGGAAATTGATGGAGTAAAGAATGAGCCTATTGAAACTCTTACGGTTCAGGTTAAGGAAGCATTTTCGGGAAAGGTAATCGAAGTGGTTAGTCGTAGAAAGGGAGAAATAGTTAATATCGAAACTAAAAACGATCGCATTATTCTGAATTTTGATATTCCAGCTAGAGGGATTATCGGGCTTACTAATCCTATCCTCACAGCAACTGAAGGTGAGGCTGTAATAGCACATCGTTTTAAGGCATATGAGCCATGGAAAGGCGAAATACTGAACCGTCGTAATGGTGTCCTCATCGCTATGGAAACAGGAACTGCTATTGCTTATTCTCTTGATAAACTGCAGGATAGAGGTAAGTTTTTTATTTTCCCGGGAGAAGAAATATACGCAGGTCAAGTAATCGGTGAATACACCAGACAGGAAGATCTGGTAATTAACGTTACAAAAACTAAAAAACTGACGAATATCCGTGCATCAGGTACTGATGATAAGGCAAATCTGACTCCACCTGTCCGGTTTTCTCTGGAAGAAGCAATGGAATATATACATGGAGATGAATATTTGGAAATTACACCAAAATCGATTCGTTTACGTAAAATTCTTCTGGATGAAAATGATAGAAAGAGATTGAAAAAAAGCGAGTAATCGATATTCTTTTTTGGAAAATTCTGTCTATCAATCCTTTTTATAAGCGCTTGTTAACTACCTAAAAATGTTAATATTAAGATATTACACGCTGTATTATTGTAATATTGTTCATTTACCAAAGGATTTGAATATCGGTTAAATTTCTATTATTTCTATTTATTTATCTGTTTTGCACTTTAAATAAGGCGAATTCTCTCGTAAATCCTTATAAATATTGCAATTTTCGAATTTCAATGTCATAATTATTGAGTTGAAATAGTAATCAATTGGTACAACTCATTAAAAATCTCTAATTAAAATTAGTTTTGATATCTTTAGCGCAACAATATCATTTATAAGCTAAAATTTACACTCCATGCATTCTACTGATATTCAAGAGCTTAAAAAAAATGCATTAGTCTCCTTAAAATCCGAAATTGAAGGTGAACTATTTACAGATTCGTCAAGTCTTCATATTTATTCCACCGATGCATCAACATACCGTGAGAAGCCCTTAGCAGTAGTGCTTCCTCGATCAGAAAATGATATTCGGAAACTGATTTTATTTGCTAATCAGAACAATATCACTCTTATACCCAGGGGCGCTGGAACTTCATTAGCTGGACAGGTTGTTGGAAACGGAATAGTTGTAGATATTTCCCGCTATCTGAATCATATTCTTGAGGTTAATACGGAAGAAAAATGGGTCAGAGTAGAACCTGGAATTGTACTTGATGAATTGAATATAGCATTAAAACCTTATGGATTGTTTTTTGCTCCGGAAACATCCACTTCAAACCGTTGCGTGATTGGGGGAATGTTAGGAAATAATAGCAGTGGTTTACATTCATTGATATACGGCACAACCAGGGAGCATACATTTGAAATCACCGGTTATCTAAGCGATGGAAGTAGAGTGGTTTTTGGAGATATTGATTCAGATGGATTTGATGCTAAATGCAAGCTTCCCAGTTTGGAAGGCAAAATATACAACCATATCAGACACCTTCTTTCAGATCCTAAAAAACTTGAGCTAATTGATAAGGAATTTCCAGATAAGTCAATTGTACGAAGAAATACTGGATTTGCACTTGATGAATTATCAGATTGTCAAGTATTTAGAAATAGCAGTGACAAGAAATTCAACTTTTGTAAATTGCTAACGGGTTCCGAAGGAACACTTTTTTTTACTTCAGAAGCAAAACTTAAGCTTACTCCAGTACCTCCAGCACAGAAAGCATTGGTGTGCGTTCATTTTAACACGGTTATGGAGGCAATAAGGGGAAATCTGATTGCTTTGAAATATTCACCCGGTGCCGTAGAACTTATGGATGACAAAATACTTCTGCTAACCAGGGAAAATATTGAACAACGCAAAAACCGGTTTTTCGTTCAAGGAGATCCGGGAGCCATTCTTATGATTGAATTTGCAAGAGAAAGCATGGATGAGATCAAATCTATTGCAGTTGATATGGAAGTGGAAATGCGCGCAGCTGGGCTTGGGTTCCATTTTCCTTTTGTTACCGGCAATGACATAAAGAAAGTATGGGATCTAAGGAAAGCTGGACTGGGCGTACTTTCAAATATGCCAGGCGATGCAAAACCCGTTTCGGTAATCGAAGATACTTCTGTTAATCCGCAAGTTCTGGAAGCATATATCAGGGATTTTGATGAAATACTTAAATCCCATAAACTCGAATGTGTTTACCATGCTCATATTTCGGTTGGAGAATTGCACTTACGACCTATTTTGAACTTAAAAGACATTGAAGATGTCAAAATCTTCAGGATTTTAGCAGAAAAATCGGCCCGACTTGTTAAAAAGTATAGAGGTTCCTTAAGCGGGGAACATGGGGATGGCCGGCTACGTGGAGAGTTTATACCAATTATGGTAGGAACAGAGATTTATTCATGGTTCAAAGAGCTTAAAAAGACTTGGGATCCAAACTCTGTTTTCAACGCGTCAAAAATCGTTGATACCCCTGCAATGAATACAAATCTCCGTTATACGCTAGGCGCAAAGGAAATCAAAGTTGAAACCATTTTCGACTTCAGTAAAGACGGAGGGTTCATGCGTTCAGTTGAGAAATGTAATGGCTCAGCTGATTGTCGAAAAACAGAGGTTATTGGTGGTACAATGTGTCCTAGTTTTATGGCTACGAGGGATGAAAAATCAACAACCCGCGCAAGAGCTAATATCCTTCGGGAGATGATAACAAACTCAAAAAAGAATAACCCTTTCAACCATCATGAGATTTATGAAGTTCTGGACCAATGTCTTTCATGTAAAGCCTGTAAAGCAGAATGCCCGTCAAATGTAGACATGGCGAAATTCAAAGCAGAGTTTTTGCAACACTATTATGATTCAAACGGTATTCCTCTGAGAACCAGAATGATTGCCTATATTTCAAGTATTAATAGGATAGGAATGATTGCTCCTTCGGTGTTCAATTTCTTTGCTGGAAACAGACTCTCATCGAGTGTAATAAAAAGAATATTGAGTTTCGCACCCGAAAGGAGCATTCCAAAGCTATCAGAACAAACAATGCTATCGTGGGTTGCAAAGAATCTAGAAAATTTGAATAAGACTGTGCCCGATGGTTCCTCAGAGCTTTTTTTGTTCATTGATGAATTTACCAATTATAATGACGTGGCTATTGGTATTAAGACTATTAAACTGCTTAACCGATTGAATTATAGAGTAAAAGTTCTTTCCTTTACAGACAGTGGGAGGACATTTATTTCAAAGGGATTACTTCGTACCGCTAGCAAAATTGCCGCTAAAAATGTGCTTCTGTATAAAAGTATAATATCATCTGAAACGCCATTGGTTGGAATTGAACCATCTGCAATACTAAGTTTCCGCGATGAATATCCAGATTTGCTAAGAGGGAAAATGCAGGAGGAAGCTAATGAGTTGGCAAAAAATGTGTTTCTTATTGATGAATTCTTATATAAGGAGATGCAAAACGGTAAAATCAGCGCATCAATGTTTACAAAGGAAAAACGTATTATCAGACTTCACGGCCATTGTCAGCAAAAATCTATTGCTTCAACCACTCCAAGTATAGGGATGCTCAAATTTCCGGTTAACTATGAAGTTGAAGAACTCAAATCAGGATGTTGCGGAATGGCAGGATCATTTGGTTATGAAAAGGAACATTATGATTTATCCATTAAGGTAGGAGAGCTAGTTCTTTTTCCATCTATCAGAAAGGCGAGTAAAGAAACAATATTTGCAGCATCAGGAACAAGTTGCAGACATCAGATTAAGGATGGAACAGGTGCCAATGCCTTTCATCCGGTCGAGATACTGTTCGACGCTCTAGTTTAATTAAATAATTCCCTCGGAATAGTTCAATATTCTGGCTTAACAATAAGATAATGCTCAATTATCCTATTCTCAGACGCTTAATTAAGCGATAAAACAGCTTTCATTTCAGCGTAAACACTTAATTATTAAGACTTTTAGTGTTAACAGTGCGATTTCCTGCAAACAGTCATTTATAACAAATTCACTGTTTTCTATGTAACCAAACATTAAAGATATTAATGTCATACAATTCCTAGGAAGAGTAGAGGTATGTTATGGTGATTAATGAGTGAGAAAGCTGTTTGATTTTGTCACACCTACAATTTACATTAACCACTTATTTACAAATGTACACTCTAATATCACCCAACCAATAGACACATATGTAAATGATTACTCGAAATTAACAACTGTAACCGCGTATTTGAAACAGAAGAGTCACATTTGTGTAAGTCGAGGTATGGTTATTCTTTAAAGAAAGTGTTATTTGTAAACAGTTAGATTATTCATTTATTTGTACATTTTATAAAGCTAATATTCAGTATTTTACAAATCATATATAAAGTAAAAATACCGTTAAAAAGCAAATTATAGGCGAAAATGAGATAAAAACACGTGTTTTATTAATTTATACTACTATTAACCAGTTATTTACATTATTTATTTGAACTATATATATTAAAGTGGAATGGTTTTATACCATAACTACGTCTGTTCCACGCTTAAATTAGCAGTGAATATGCGATGAACAGTAAATACTATCTGAATCGCCTGGAAGAATATCAAGAACTTATGAATTCAGGCAATTTAAGGCTTATAAATGCTCTAATTAATAGTTCAACTAGTCTATTACCAATTGGTAGTATCAATGAAGTATGAGTATTTAGAAACGCTTCATAGTATCCGCGAGGTAATGCAGGAAAAACTCCAGGATCATGTATATGATTTTCTAGATTAATAAAAAGTACTTAGTACTTATCAAATGGATTTCGCGCTCAATCGGGTAAGTTACATTTGTAACACGCTATTAAGCCACATGTGTAAACATATAAGTTACACATGTGAATTATATTAATTGTACATTTGTAACATTAGACTTTACAAAATGGAAAGCAGATTAGTTCAATTACTACAGGCCGAGGGTATAAACCCAACTCGTTTTGCTGAGCGTATCGGAGTTCAGCGCTCGAGTATTTCTCATATTCTCTCAGGAAGGAACAAGCCAAGCTATGATTTTATCATCAAAATTCTTGATAGTTTCCCTTCTTTAAATCCTGACTGGTTGCTGCGTGGCAAAGGGTTGATGTATAAAAATGATATTCATGTTCAGCCCAGTCTGTTTGATCCGGTTATTAATACTAAAAAAGAAACTGATATTCATGAAGCTGAGTCTGAAATATCCCAAATAGACAAATCTAATGAGGTTAAATCGGCTGAAAACCCAATTATTTCCCCTGAGATACTTACTGAAATACACGGAGGTACGCCGAAAATTGCTGGAAAACGAATTGAAAAAGTTCTTATATTTTATACTGATAAAACCTTTTCTGATTACCACCCAAATACGTGAATACTATCGAATCAAAATTTGAATCATAAGAGGTAAAATATTAACTTTGTAGGAAAATTTCATGTACAAAGCATTTCTTCGTCCTCTTTTGTTCCTTATCTCTCCAGAGAAAATTCATGAACTTCTTGTAGGAACTGTTAAATTACTATACCGAATTCCTTTTGCAGCAAAGCTTTTGAGGAAGCTATTTTGTCAGGAGCATCCATCACTTGGAACAGAATTTATGGGTCTTCATTTTAAAAACCCCGTTGGACTAGCAGCAGGCTTTGATAAGAATGCAGGATTCTTTGAAGAATTTAGCTGTTTTGGTTTCGGTTTCATTGAGATTGGCACTATTACTCCACTTCCCCAGCCAGGAAATACTAAACCAAGATCCTTTCGCCTTAAAAAGGACAAAGCCCTGATCAATAGAATGGGATTGAACAATGAAGGAGTTGATGCTGCAGTGCAAAGGCTTAAAAATCGTAAACCCGGATTAATAATTGGTGGAAACATTGGTAAAAATACGAATACACCAAACGAAAACGCTGTTGATGACTTTGTTTACTGCTTTGAAAAACTATATGATCACGTTGATTATTTTGTAATTAATATTTCCTGTCCAAATACTGGCGAAATAGATAAGCTTCAGGATCAGGATGTCATGGAAGCCATTCTGACTGAAATAATTAAAAAACGAGCTTTAAAAATGGTTAAAAAGCCAGTTTTACTTAAAATATCTCCGGATTTAAATTTTATTCAAATTGATCAAGCAATTTCAATCATTCAGAAATTAAAAATTGATGGAGTTGTTGCCACAAATACGACTGTTAAAAGAGACAATCTAAATAGTCCGGCAGATCTTATCCATTCAATTGGAAGTGGCGGTTTATCTGGTGCTCCATTGAAAAACCGCTCAAATGAAGTTATCCGTTATATTTATGAGAAAACAGATCACTCACTTCCGATAATAGGAGTTGGAGGTATTATGTCTGCACAGGATGCAATGGAAAAAATGGAAGCAGGAGCAGTGCTTATACAGGTATACAGTGGCTTTATTTATGAAGGACCCATGTTTGTTAAAAGGATTTTGGGCAGTTTAATACATTCCAGACATAGCATTTAATTGTGATACAAATTATTAAAATATTGGTAATTAAATAATTAATCAAAGACACCTTTTTTTTATTGTTTTTTTTAAGCAAACATATTGCTTTTCTTATATTACTCTTTATCTTTGCAACCCGTTAAGAAAAACAATCACCGATTCAGTAGCTCAGCTGGTAGAGCACATCCCTTTTAAGGATGGGGTCCTGGGTTCGAATCCCAGCTGGATCACCTTCAAAGCAGTAATCTCCGGATTTACTGCTTTTTTATTTTTACCAAGGAGGGATGAGAACCCGGGTTCGAACCGAGGAATGAAGTGACGAGTTCATGAGTCCGCTTCAGCGGACGAATAATCCCAGCTGGATCACAACCGAACACTAACATGTTCGGTTTTTTTGTTTCAAATCGTTTCATAATAACAGTTTCAGAAGATTATCCCTCTAAGTAGTATGCAAATTCATGGTTCCGTAAAAATATACTCTGAAACGCTCAAATAGATAAGCCTTTTGGATTGTGTTCATATTGTTTTTTTTTGTTACAAATGTGCTACTTCAAATTAGGTTCAAAGAAAAGTAGCACAAACCTGAAAATTTAATATATTTTTTAGATCAATGAAAAACGCCACATACACCCTTGTATTTAATAAAACAAATTCAAAAATGGGGATTGAAGATAAAGCTCTTTTGCAGATATGTGCTTGTCTCCAGCGAAAGAGAAAGTATTTTTCTACTGGCATCCACCTGACAGAAAAACAATGGAATAAATCCAAAGCAAAGGTTATAAACCATCCGAATGAAATAATCTATAATCGTTATTTAAAGGATGAAATTTCAAAGATGGAAGATTTTGAATATGACACTCGGAAATATGAACAGGAATTCAGTATTCTCTGACGAAGATGAAAGAAAAGTCCTCGAGGAATCCATTCTAAGAACCTTTTCAATGATTTGCGATTCCCCAGACTAATGACCTTTGAAGAAATGGAAGAATTGAAGTACAAGCCAACATGGCAGGAGATAAGGGAACAGAGCGGAAAGGATGCAGCGCATAAACTTGCTCACCTGGTTAATAATTGCTCCCATACCTCGGATGCGTTCATTGGAGAACTTAAAGTTGAACACCAGACATTACAGCAGTCAGTCACAAGATTGATGCTTGAATGGCTTGAATATGTCGGATCGGATGAATACTGGTATGATGCCAGGAATCATCGTAATCCTGTCTATCCATAAACGTCTGAACACGATTATTAAGATTAAGGGATTAACAAGATTTGGAAATAACCGGAATTATTAAAAATCATGCCCATCCATAAATCCCTGAAATCATGTTCAGACATTAAGGGATCAATATATTAAAAGCGATTGTTGACATTAAAACCGAATTACCTTCTCAACTTTATTTCTCCTCATCCAGTTATTAATAATCTGTCTGATATCACGGTTATCTGATGCAGGCTTTATGCACTCTTTCAAATCGTTAATTGCCAGGTAACACTCAGTTATTTCAAGGAAGCCAAATCCTTTATAAAGTCCGTCTTCAATACAAACAACAGATCGTTCAGTGGCTGAACGGCCACGGTCTATAATAAGCTGATTTTCTTGAGAATAACCAAAACCAGAGATTAATTTTTCAACTCTCTCATTATAAATTGCCGCAGGTTCTTTCTGAATGCAGGCACCATTACATTGTCTAATATCATAATGAAAACAAGGACCATCTGTATCGTACAAGCCACTTAATTTCTGACAGAGCCAATACTTTTGAACCATGTTTGACAAATATGATATTGCCTCATCTTTATTTTCAAAACAAGTAAGAGGGGAAAGATTTTCTTGTCCTATCTTTTTTATTCTCAGTAAGATATAACCATATTCATCTTTTGAATCATATAATCCATAAGGATAGGAACTTATCCTTTGTGCCCGGTTATAAAATGGTTTAATGGACTTTATCTCCTGAGATTCTTTTAATAAAGCAATCAATTCACTTCCAGTTAGTTCATATGAAATTCCTGCAATTTTCTGACACATTTCCGACGCCCGCCTGCTGTTTGTATTTCCAATGTGATCTAAAACTCTTTTCCTTATGTTTTTGCTTTTTCCTATGTAAATCAGGTTTCCTTCAGAATCATGAAAATAATATACTCCGCATTCCTCAGGGATTTTATAAATATCTTCAGGTTTCAGAAATTCATTTAGATTACTCATTCTGCCGTTATGCTGATTTCCTAAAGGCAATTCCTGACCTGTTTCGGCTGATTTTTGCATAAGTAACTCAAAAAGCTTTACGGTAGCCAATGCATCACCAGAGGCACGGTGTCGATCTGTAATTCCAATCCCCAGAGTATCACAGAGTTTTCCTAAAGAATAGGAGCGATAACCCGGAATATATTTACGACTTAGCTTAACAGTACAAAGTGTTTTACGATCGAAATCGTAGCCAAGCTGTTTAAATTCACTTTTAATAAAGCCATAATCGAAACTTACATTATGTCCGACAACAATTTTACCTTCTGTTAATTCTACTATTTTCCGTGCAACTTCAAAAAAACGAGGCGAGTGCTCAACCATTTCATTACTAATCCCAGTGAGATTTGTTATGAAATAGGGAATGTTAACTTCGGGATTAATCAGAGTTGAATATTCTTCAGTAATTTTACTTCCATCATGAATATAAATGGCAATTTCAGTGATTTTACAATCTTTAGGACTCCCGCCTGTGGTTTCAATATCCAGAATGGCATACATTGGAAAGACACTCGATTTAGAGGTTAATAATTATTGCTTATTCTATGTTCTCACTAGCTTTAAGATATTCTTTATTCTTTTCAAAAACCTTTTCGATGATAATCATGTTTTTATAAAAGAAATCCATTACTTCAGGCCAGTCTTCCTTGCTGTAAATACTCTTTTCTGATAAAACCATATAAGCCCTACTTATAGATTTTCCAGTAGGAAGGATGTGCTCAAGTTCCCAGAGGATGGATTGCCCAAGCGCTTTTTCCAATTTAGGTTTAATATCTTCAAGCTTACCAAATACTTCGATTCTCTTATCCAAATTACGGGTTTCCACATCTATGCCAACAAGAGCTCTGCAATCGTTGAAATCGAACTTCAGCTTAAGCTGCTTGATGCCAGTATCGTTCATTATCCATTTTGATGGCTTTCGGAGTCTTTTCTTTTTCAAAGCAGAATAACCCTCAAATTCCATCCAGAATTGCAATCGCATTTCCTTGACATCCTCCTTGCTCAGCATAGTATTTTCAGTTTTTATAAATCTGTATTACGCCTTGTATGTTTCTTTTCAGAGTTTATTCTTTTACTGTTAAGACGTTTTTCTTTTGAAACACGCGTAGGTTTTGTTGGGCGTCGCTTTTTTGCCGGCGTAAGGGTTTTAGCAAGAAGCTCATAAAATTTCGATAAAACGATTTCCCTATTTCCCAATTGTGATCGTTCAGCTTGGGAAACGAGGATTAATTCTCCACTGATCGTAACTTTATTTATCAACTTCTCAAGCAATACGTTCTTTTCCTCAAGACTTAGTCTATCTGAATCTATAATACTAAACCTGAGTTCAACCCGCGAATTAACTTTATTTACGTTTTGGCCACCCGGTCCACTGCTTCGTGTAAATGAAAACCTGACTTCTTTTTCAAAATCTCTGTTATGCAATTCTTCTATAGTCATGTTGGCTGAAACAGTTTTGAAATGTCTTCAAATTTACAAAAAATGCTGCAATTAAAACGGATCGTAAACGCCCATAAACAACTTGATTATATTATATGCCTTGGTTCATTTTCAATGGTCTAATAACGATCTCCTTAAGGCAATATGGACATTCGTATATTTCGCAACCTGTGCAGGCAAAGCAGTTTCCGCACGATTTAGCATATCTGGCAGCAAATTCTTTTTTACAAAAGGGACATATAATCATTTCGTTCATGTGATAATCCAAAAAATACAGCGTTCAATACTTATTCGTAAACTAAATCAAACCACTAAGTTATTTTAAACCATTATGGTCAACAATATTAGGCATTATTCATAAACTTTATTAATTTCGCTTCCTGTGAAAGTAAGTATATAAAATATTGCCAGAGGCAAATTTACTATTCAATAAGCACTTTTTGCCGCATCCATTTTTCAATATTTCTACAATTTTTAATTGATTTGAAATGAATAAGTTAGTATTAGTATTTTGTAATTTATGCCTCGTTTTCATAATGGTTTCGTGTAAGAATGAGGTTGTTCCTAAAGAAGAGCTTGGTATTGTTATTAACGAAGTTATGCCATTTAATGCCAATGTAGTTGCTGATCCAATTACTGGGGAATTTGACGACTGGATTGAAATATATAATTTAGCTGCCAAAGATTTTGACTTATCGGGATATTTTCTAACAGACAGTAAAGTAAATCTCACAAAGTGGAAATTTCCTGAAGGAACAATAATTCTGGCAGATTCATTTCTTTGTGTTTGGGCCGACGTTGACACTCTTCAGTCGGGATTACATACTAATTTTAAGTTATCTACAGCAGGGGAGACAATTCTCCTTTTATCACCAGATTTGGAGCTAATTGACAGAGTAAGCTATGATCCTCAGCTTTTGCAACTTTCTTTTGCCAGAATTCCAGATGGGACAGGAGCATTTTCATGGGGTACACCCACTTATAACAGCAGAAATTCTCTTACAAAATAATTTAATCCAATGAAAAACAAGTTTTATTTTTTCAGCATAACTGCCATTTCAGTTTTTGTGTTTACTATTTCTTCAGCATTCGGTCAGAATAGTTCAACAGGTACTATTCCAAAAAGTAAGACGGTTCATGAGGAAAAGATGGTTAAAGGTGTTAAAACGACAGAAATTGAATCAGAGGAGAAGTATGATAATAAAGGAAATGTGGTAGATGAAATTCAATATAAAGATGGTAAGCTTGACAAGCACTACGTTTATGAATACGATCAAAACAATAATAAAATTAAGGAAAGTGAGCTTTTTCCAACTGGGAAGATTAAGAAAACGAGTGAATACAAGTATGTTAATGGTGTAAAAACAGAAAGGCTCACTTTTGATGAGAGTAAGAAACTTATATCCAGGAAGATATATTCATACTATTATTAATCAGTTACTTTCCGATACAGAAATTCTTAAAGATATTACCTAAAACTTCATCTGTAGTTATTTCACCAGTTATTTCACCAATATAGTGCATTGCCTGTCTTAAATCTTGCGCCAGTAAATCGGACGGAATATTAATTGAAATTCCTTCTTTAACTCGATTAAGATTTTCCAATGCATGGTTTAACGCTTCAAAATGACGAATATTTGAGATAATAACCGCATCATTATCGAGTTTTCCTATAAATGATGCCGTCAATAATATTTTTTCTAGAAGGTCTATATTTATATCTTTCCTGACCGATATTTCAATGATATGTTCATTTTTTTCAAGGACTAAAAACTCTGATATTTTTACCAAAATACTCAATGGTATCATGTCAGTTTTATTTATGACAAGAATTAGTTGCTTGCCCTGATTTTCAACTTGTTTTCTTATTTCGAGAAAGGATTCAACAATAGTGGCAATTTCCTCCTGGGCGTCAGTCATTAGCAAAATAATTGATGATTGCTGAATTTTTTGATAGGTTCTGGAAATCCCAAGATTCTCAATTATATCGGCGGTTTCTCTGATGCCGGCTGTATCAATAAAGCGAAAAACAATATCCTCAATCTGTACCGTATCTTCAATTGAATCGCGTGTTGTACCTGCAATTTCAGAAACAATTGCCTTATCATCCTTAAGTAAGCGATTCAACAGACTAGATTTACCTACATTTGGTTTACCAATAATTGCCACTGGCACACCATTTTTTATTACATTACCGTTTCTAAAGGATCCAATTAAGCCTTCAACTTTTCTCATCATATTAACAACCAATAAATTAAGCTCCTTTCGATTTGCAAATTCAACATCTTCTTCACTAAAATCGAGTTCAAGCTCAATCATTGACGTAAAATGAAGAAGCTCTTTCCGAAGATCAGAAAGTTCTTTGGAGAATCCACCTCTCATCTGATTTATTGCGATACGATGTGATGAACGGTTTTCCGATGCAATTAAGTCCGCAACAGCCTCAGCTTGTGCGAGATCCATCTTACCATTTAGAAATGCGCGTTGGGTAAATTCTCCCGGACCTGCAAGTTTAGCTCCATTTAACACCAATAATTCCAAAATCCGCTTCTGGATATAGGGGGAAGCATGGCAAGATATCTCAAGACTATCTTCCCCAGTATAGGAATGAGGGTTTTTGAAAACTGAAATCAGCACTTCATCAATAACTTCTATATCACTTACAATTTCACCGAATTGAATGGTATTACCCTTCATTTCAGAAAGAAGCTTTTTACTCCGTGATTTGAAGATGCGATCAACAATAGAAAATGAGTCAGGACCTGAAAGTCTTAAAATATTTATTGCGCCCAAACCAGAAGTAGCTGACGCACAGATTGTAGTTTCAAAAATCATAAAACGACAATAATTAATGACTTAATGTTATTTCCCAACTACCTGCATCCCTAATTAAAAAATCAAGTTCATAATCCACATAGGAATTATTAAAAGGAGTAAGCAGGCTGTATTTGATGTTTCCTGAAAATGGATATTGCAACTGCTCAAAGCCAGTAAAAGATCTTTGCTGAATAACAGATCCACCTGAACTGCTGAGTAATAAATTATCAGGATATATAGCGATTCCGTTTCTTATAAGCTTTATCATTACCATATTTCGGGGGTCACTAGTTTTTACAAATGAATACCTCAAAATGTTTTCTTTCCTTATGATTTCATAGGCAGGTTCGGGTTTTACTCCAATATAATTGTCTTCCTTCCAGATTCCATCCTGTGTAACCTTTTTCTCTTCATTCATATAAGTTAATTTACCTTGACCATTACGTTTTCCATTTACAAACATCCCTTCGTAAATTGCTCCGGATGCATAATTATATGTTCCTTTACCATTTGGAAATCCCTTCTTAAAAGAACCTGAATAACTATCTGTTCCAATGGCTTTGCCAATCCCATCAGCTAGTCCTTTTTTGCATCCTCCAGTGTATTCACCGGATAATTCAGGACTCAGAACTTTACAGATTTGTATATCCTGAGCATTTACCATACCTATAGAAGTTGTCAGAATAATAACTAAGAACAGTCTTAAAAAATGTAAATATCTCATAATTAATTATTTAAAACTATTGAAATAATACCCTAAAGAACCAAGATATATTTAAATAGATGAATTTACTATTATAAAGGGGAAATTCTTATGTTTGCACATCTGATTTATTCAGGAAAAGTACTAATAATTTTATTTAAAAATTATTTCATGAGCGTTTTACTTAATAAAGAATCAAAAGTCATTGTGCAGGGATTTACAGGTACAGAAGGTACATTTCATGCACAGCAGATGATTGAATACGGAACAAATGTAGTTGGTGGAGTTACCCCTGGAAAAGGAGGACAGGAGCATATAGGCAGACCAGTTTTTAATACTGTTGAAGAAGCGGTTCTAAAAGCAGGAGCTGACACTTCAGTTATTTTTGTGCCTCCAGCCTTTGCTGCAGATGCAATTATGGAAGCTGCCAATGCTGGTATTAAGTTAATAATCTGCATTACTGAGGGAATTCCTGTTTCTGACATGGTAAAAGTTAAGGAATACCTGACTGATAAAAAATCCCGCCTTATCGGGCCAAATTGCCCAGGTATTATTACTCCTGGCGAAGCAAAAGTTGGAATTATGCCTGGATTTATTCATAAAAAGGGGAATATTGGCATCGTTTCCCGAAGTGGAACTTTAACATATGAAGCTGTGGATCAGGTCACCAAAGCAGGACTTGGACAGTCAACCTGCATTGGCATCGGAGGAGATCCAATTGTTGGAACAACTACACTGGATGCCATTAAACTGTTTATGGAAGATGCTGACACAAAGGGTATTATCATGATAGGGGAGATAGGCGGAAGTATGGAAACAGATGCTGCTTACTGGATTCAAAAGAACGGTACCAAGCCCGTTGTTGGGTTCATTGCTGGAAAGACAGCACCGAAAGGAAGGCGAATGGGTCATGCTGGCGCTATTATTGGTGGAAAAGCCGATACCGCAGCTGCAAAAATGGCGATAATGCGTGAATGCGGGATTAGTGTGGTTGAATCCCCGGCAGATCTAGGTAAAACTATAGCAGAACTAATCAAATAACAACAAAATAGAAAGATTGCTTGAATATAAATAGTTGATATTTAAATGTTTAAACAGTTTTGTTTATAACAAATAAACTCCTTTTCTTTGTCTGAAATTTTTAAAAAAAGGTATATATGGAAAACTTAAAAGGTAAGACTGCAATTATTACTGGAGCTGCAAGAGGAATTGGAAGACAAATAGCCTATAGCTTCGCGATAGAAGGCGCCGATGTTGCTTTTACCGATCTGAAGATTGATGAAAACATGCAATCTCTTGAGAGCGAATTGACTGCTCTTGGTGTGAAATGTAAAGGATATGCTTCTGATGCGAGTAATTACTCACAAACAGATGAAGTTGTTGAGCAGATCGTGAAAGATTTCGGAAAGGTTGATATTCTGATTAATAATGCTGGAATTACAAGAGACACTTTGTTAATGAGAATGGATGAGGAAACCTGGGATTTGGTAATAAAGGTCAACCTAAAATCAGTTTTCAACTTTACAAAAGCTGTTCAGAAAACAATGTTAAAACAAAGATCAGGATCAATTGTTAACATGAGCTCTGTTGTTGGAGTTTCAGGAAATGCAGGACAATCAAACTATTCAGCATCAAAAGCAGGAATTATTGGATTTACAAAATCTATTGCAAAAGAATTAGGATCCAGAGGTATCAGGTGTAATGCCATTGCTCCTGGGTTTATTATCACTGATATGACAGCAAAACTTTCTGACGAGGTAAGGGAAGAATGGATAAAAGGTATTCCTTTAAGGAGAGGTGGCACCCCGGAAGATGTTGCTAAAGTTTGTATTTTTCTGGGTTCTGATCTGTCAGAATATGTTAGTGGACAGGTAATTAACGTTTGTGGAGGCATGAATACATAAATCAATAACTTTTTTACTAATGTGTAAGCAGGCTTTACGGTGATTGGAATTGATTTTTTATTAATTTCATACCGAAAATCCTGCTTATTTTTTTATAATTATGAGAATTCTCCTAATTCTAATGGTTTTGATATCGGTTTCATGTGCGCCAACTAACTGGTTAAACATCGATACAATAAACCCAGCAACTTTTACATTTCCCGATACAGGTAAAATAGTAATTTTAAATGCTTCGTATCTGCCTGAGGTAAATCAAACAAAAACAAACTTGATTACTAAGTTTACGCCAAAGGAGCAATTAATTTATGACACAATAATAATTACACACATCTTTAATGGTTTGTTTTCCGTCTTAAATGAGTCAACAAACTTTTACATACAAGAAGCAGATTATCAGGAAATAAGGACAAGGGATACCAGTAATTTTCTCAATCCTATATCAGCAAAAGGTATTGATTTTCTTTGTAATACATATGACGGTAGCTTTATTGTTGCACTTGAATACTTTGATTTTAACCGGGTTGCGCAAAAAAACATTTTATCTTATGGATCCTGGCAGTCCAATCTGGAAGTATCCCGACGGCTTGTTTGGAGAATTTACAATAAAACTGGCGAAATACTTGATCAATATATTGATACTGATACTTTGTACTGGTACGAAAATATTGAAACAACTGAGCCATTGCCGGAACTTACTGATGCTGTCAGAGAGGCGTTTTATTTTGCCGGAGACCTTTATGCAAAGCGGATTAGTACATATTGGACAGAACTTTCACGTCAATATTTTTTAATATCGATTAACGGAGAAGACGTATCCCTTGAAAGAGAACAATTAATTGCATTAAAGGACAACAAGAAAAAGCGACAGGCATTTAAAGCACGATATAACCTTGCAGTACTTTCTGAATCTGAAGATAAATTAGAAGAAGCAAATTCTTGGCTTAAAGAAGCTTATAAAATTATACAGCTAGAGGAGGTTGTCTATTACCAGAAAAAACTTGAAACCCGCTTAGAAACTAGGAAAATCATAGATATTCAATCAATGCAAAATAAATAAGTATAGAATAATGTATAACTCCATATTTTTTATTATTTTAGGTATTGTTTTACTTAGTTTCCTTTTTGAGAAAGTACTTGATTATTTGAATCTAAAGCACATTTTGCCTGTATTGCCTAATGAACTCGTAGATGTATTTGATCCGGAAAGTTACAAAAAATCCCAGCACTATAAAAGTGTAAATACCCGTTTTTCATTGATTACCAGTACATTTAGTCTTATTCTCACTTTATTTATGCTTGTTTTGGGTGGATTTGGATGGGTAAATAATCTGGCATTTTCATTTTCCACTAATTACATACTTACAGCCCTTATTTTTTTCGGTCTTCTGATGTTTGCATCAGACATTCTCACTACTCCATTTTCTATTTATGAAACCTTTGTAATAGAGGAGAAATTCGGTTTTAACAAAACAAGTTCAAAAACATTCGTATTGGATAAGTTAAAAGGGTGGTTGTTAGGTGCTATACTTGGAGGGGGAATACTTGCCTTAATCATCTGGTTTTATCAACTTTCAGGGAAATACTTCTGGCTGTTTGCATGGGCTGCAGTTGCCATATTTACAGTATTAATGACTATGTTTTACTCCCAGCTAATTGTCCCACTATTTAATAAACAAACACTTCTTGAAGAAGGGGAATTGAAATCCGAAATACAAAAAATGTCAGCGAAAACCGGATTTAATCTTGATAATGTTTATGTAATAGATGGTTCGAAAAGATCTACAAAAGCAAATGCTTATTTTACTGGTCTTGGTTCAAAAAAGCGGATTGTTTTGTACGATACGCTCATTAATGATCTTTCGATTGAGGAGATCATTGCTGTTCTCGCACATGAAATCGGACATTATAAAAAGAAGCATAGTCTGAAAGGAACAATTATCGGATTACTTCAAACAGGCTTTATGCTTTTTCTTTTTTCATTATTAGTAAACAACCCTTCACTTTCAACCGCATTAAATGTTTCAGAGCCAAATTTCCATATTTCCCTTATTGCTTTTGGAATTTTGTATAGCCCGATTTCACTTTTAACAGGAACATTTTCAAGTATTCTAAGTCGAAAACATGAGTATGAAGCTGATGACTATGCCGCAAAAAACGCCGATTACAAAGCCATAATTACCGCATTAAAAAAACTTTCGGGTAAAAACCTGAGTAATTTGACCCCTCATCCCATATATGTATTTTTTCACTATTCACATCCAACCTTACTGCAAAGAATTAAAAATCTGAACAGATAACTTTGTTGCGAATCTTTTATTTTTATTTCCTTACACGGCTATCTATTTAATTATAAATGATTTATCCTGATAAATAAATACCGCAAATAAATAAATTCTCAGATGTGAATTCATTTGTGTATTATTTCTTGGCAAAACAAAAGTTTGCATGATTTGTTATATGTTTGATTTTGATTAATTTATTAATCTAAAACTACATTTCAATGGCAGAAAATTCCCCTGAAGTTTACATGCCGAATAAAGCACTTTTTAAAGACGCGCATGTATCATCATTTGAGCAATATAAGCAGATTTACGAGGAAAGCATCCGCAATAATTCGGTGTTTTGGGAAAAGCAAGCCCATGAATTTCTTAGATGGCAGCACGAATTTCAATTAGTTAGTGACTGTGATTTTAATGAAGGTTTAGTTTCCTGGTTTCTTGGTGGCAAGCTGAATGCCTGTGAAAACTGCGTAGACAGGCATGTTAAAGATAAAGGGGATCAAACGGCAATTATTTGGGAGGCTGATGAGCCAGGAAATGAACAACGGATTACCTACAGGGAACTTCAAAGGAATGTATCTAGATTAGCTAATGTGCTACGCCATAATGGTATACAAAAGAGGGATCGGGTTGCAATTTACATGCCTATGATTCCAGAGGCAGTTTACGCTATGCTCGCATGTGCAAGGATTGGGGCTGTTCACTCGGTGGTTTTTGCAGGTTTCAGTGCAGAATCATTGAGAGACAGAATAAACGATGCTAAATGTAAGGCTGTAATTACCGCTGATGAAGGCATAAGAGGTAGGAAGATCATTCCATTAAAACGAATGGTTGATGAAGCTGTAATGGCTTGTCCGAGTGTTGAACATGTGCTGGTTGCAAAACGTACTGGTGCAAAAGTCCCCTTTTATCCCCCCAGAGATATTTGGTTAAATGAAGCAATGGAAGGGGAGAAGCCATATTGTCCGATAGAACACATGGATGCAGAAGACACTTTATTTCTTCTTTATACATCAGGCAGTACAGGAAAGCCAAAGGGTGTGTCGCACACAACAGCAGGTTATTTACTTTTTGCCGCTATGACGCATAAATATGTTTTTGATTATAAGGAAAAAGAGGTTTATGCGTGCGTGGCTGATATTGGCTGGATTACAGGTCATACCTATGTGGTATATGGTCCCTTGTTAAATGGTGGAACTACTGTGCTTTTTGAAAGTATTCCAAACTATCCAGATGCTGGAAGATATTGGGAAATGGTAGAGCGATTGAAAATTAATCAGTTTTACACTGCTCCAACCGCTCTAAGAGCCATTCAGCGCGAGGGAGATTCTTTCGTAACTAAATATGATAGATCAAGTTTAAGGATTCTTGGATCCGTTGGGGAACCAATTAATCCTGATACATGGAGATGGTACTTTAATGTAGTTGGTGAAGGCAGGTGTTCAATTGTTGATACCTGGTGGCAAACCGAAACCGGAGGTATATTAATTTCCCCTCTGCCTGGGGCAATTCCAACAAAACCAGGCTCTGCTAGTTTACCATTTTTCGGTATTGAACCCGTAATTCTTGATACTGAAGGTAATGAGGTGACATCAATTGAGGCATCAGGTCTTCTGGCAATAAAAAATCCATGGCCAAGTATGGCGAGAACCATTCAGGGAGATCATATGAGGTTTTACGAAACTTACCTTAAGCAGTTTAAAGGATATTACCTGACGGGTGACGGGGTCACGAGAGATAAAGATGGCTATTACTGGCTTACAGGCCGTGTCGATGACGTGCTTAATGTATCAGGACATAGAATTGGTTCCGCAGAAATTGAAAGTGCGCTTGTATCCCATCCATTCTGTTCAGAAGCCGCAGTTGTTGGTTTCCCGCATGAAGTTAAAGGCGAAGGCATTTTTGCATTTGTTATACTAAAAGACGGTTATGAGCCTGATGAGGAACTTGCTGGTGAACTAAGAAATGAAGTGAGACGGCATATTGGCGCGTTTGCAACACCAGATCAAATTCTCATCGCACCTGCTCTTCCTAAAACGAGGTCTGGGAAGATTATGCGAAGAATACTAAGGAAAATTGCTTCTTCTCAAATGGAAGATTTTGGGGACATTACAACATTGGCAGACCCGTCCGTTGTTGACACTTTAATTAGTTTGAGAGAAAAACTAAACTAGATTATACAACCTGGTATGAAATTTGCAAATCCGATGTTAATGAAAAAGCTTAATTCCTTATTTGATTTGAGAGAAAAATGCATCATTTATTGCTTTGCTTTCTTGTTTTTCTTGACCTTTAGTGCATGCGGGCAGCAATCACCAACAGATACAATTCATTTAAAACAACAAGTGAACATGGATGTGAAAAACGGTAAAGACAAGCCATATAATGAGTTAAATACTTTTGAAAAACAAGTTATACTCGAAAAAGGCACAGAGAGACCATGGACAGGCATTTACACGGAGAATAAAGCAAAAGGGTATTATGCTTGTCGTCAATGTAATGCATTGCTTTACAGATCTGAAGATAAATTTGATTCACATTGTGGCTGGCCAAGTTTTGAAGATGAAATTCAAGGTGCGGTTTTAAGAAAACTGGATGCTGATGGCAAAAGAACTGAAATACTTTGTAGAAATTGCGGGGGACATTTGGGTCATGTTTTTGAAGGTGAGAGGCTTACGCAAAAAAACATACGTAATTGTGTTAATTCTGTATCGCTAAAATTTATTCCTGCATCCAAGGAATAATAATCTGAATTTCAAATTTGGTTTACTACATAAAAGTATTAAATTTGCCATGCTTTTAGCGGGAGTAGCTCAGTGGTAGAGCATCAGCTTCCCAAGCTGAGGGTCGCGGGTTCGACCCCCGTTTCCCGCTCGAAAGAAGACAGGTTTTTGCCTGTCTTTTTTGTTTTAATATTCAAAATTATGCCTTAATGATGGCAATTACCACTTCTGGAAATAGTATTATTACTTTTATAAGCTTATAATTAATTCCAATGAACGCAACAATAATAACCATTGGTGATGAAATCCTTATCGGACAGATAGTGGATACCAATTCAGCCTGGTTAGCTGATAAACTTAATTTACTTGGGATAAAAGTTGATGAAATCATCTCAATTTCAGATGATTCTAATCATATTATCGAAGCATTGACGAAATATGAAGGTAATAAGGATCTGATTATTATCTCCGGAGGATTAGGACCTACAAAGGATGATATTACTAAAATGACACTTGCGAGTTATTTTGAATCAGAGTTAAAATCAGATGAAGAAGTTCTTTTGCACATTGAAAGTCTATTTAAGCAAAGAGGGATTATGGTTTCTGAGGTAAACAGACAACAGGCCATGTTGCCTGCAAAATGTAAGAAATTAAAAAATCCCTCTGGAACAGCTTCAGGCATGTGGTTTGAAAGAAATGGATCTATTTTCGTTTCCCTACCAGGTGTACCTTATGAATTAAAGGATATATACAATGAATCACTCCTTCCTGAACTCAGGAAAAAGATTACCGGTAATACTATTGTTCACAGGACAATCATGACACAAGGAGTTCCCGAATCGGTATTATCGGATAGGATAAAGGATTGGGAAACAGCCCTGCCAGATTTTATTAAACCGGCGTATTTACCAAGCCCTGGTCTTGTAAGATTGCGATTGACCGCAATTGGGAGTTCATCTGATTCACTTAAAGAAATACTTGAAGTCGAAATACATAAGTTATTAAATATCATTGAGAAAGACGTTTTTTCACTTGAGGATATTCCCCTTGAGCAAGTCATTGGAAGTATATTAAAAGAGCGTTCGTTAAGCCTCGCATGTGCTGAAAGTTGCACAGGAGGAGCCATATCACAGTTAATAACTTCATTTCCTGGAAGTTCCGCTTATTTTAAAGGAGGAGTTATTGCTTACTCAAATTCAATTAAGATTGAAACACTGAAGGTTGATGCGTCAAAAATTGAACAGTATGGCGCTGTAAGTAAGCAAGTTGTGGAAGAAATGGCAATTGGAATACGAAAGCTTTTTAATGTTGACTATTCGATTGCAACCTCAGGAATAGCAGGACCTGAAGGTGGAAGTATTGAAAAACCAGTTGGAACGACATGGATTTCCGTTTCTTCAACAAAAAAAACTATATCAAAACAGTTTCTTTTTGGGGAACATAGGGGAAGAAATGTTGAAAAAGCAAGTCTTTTCTCGCTTAATATGCTGAGAAAGATGATTTTAGATATTCAATAATTGGACACGAAAAGATTAGTATTTTTTTTAAATATAATTTTGATTATTAAAAAGAAAATACCGTACTTTGTGGCCTGTTTGAAAAAACCCTAGAAATTCGAAAGAGATGTCACGAGTTTGTCAGATTACTGGAAAGAAAATGATTACAGGAAACAATGTTTCCCATTCCAAAAAAAGAACAAGAAGAAAGTTTTATCCGAACTTATTCGATAAGAAGTTTTATCTTACCGAAGAAGAAAGATGGGTAAGACTTAAAGTATCCGCTAAGGGTATGCGAATTATTAACAAGAAAGGTCTGGGACTTGCATTAAGTGATGCCAAGGAAAAAGGATTTCTTGTAAGTTATTAATACCAAAAACAAGGTTTAAATGGCAAAGAAAAGTAAAGGTAACCGTATACAGGTTATTCTGGAATGTACTGAGCACAAAGAAAGCGGTCGTCCAGGAACCTCACGTTACATAAGTACAAAAAACAGGAAAAACACTCCTGAGAGGATGGAATTGAGAAAATACAATCCTATTCTAAAGAAATACACTCTTCACAGAGAAATTAAATAATAAAATATTTAAGAAATGGCAAAGAAGGTTGTTGCGTCGTTACAGACAGGAAAAGGCAAGAGTTTTACCAAATGTATTAAAATGGTAAAATCAGATTCAGGCTCATATGTTTTTGAGGAAGGAATTGTACATGTTGACCATATAAAAGATTTCTTTGCGAAATAATTTATATTTAAGCGATATTTGAATTAAAAGCTTTCTGTTGTAGAAAGCTTTTTTTATATTAATAAATACCAATCTGATATGGGTTTGTTTTCAAGTCATAAAAAAGAGGGTTTAGATAAAGGACTGGAAAAAACCAGAGAGAACATTTTTAAAAAATTATCGAGGGCTGTTCTTGGAAAATCGCAAGTTGACGATGATGTACTTGACAGTCTTGAGGAAATACTTATCAGTTCTGATGTTGGAGTCGATACAACCATTAAAATTATCAACAGAATTGAATCACGGGTTTCAAATGAAAAATTCCTAAATACCGATGAACTTAATGTGATTCTCAAGGAAGAAATCGCTTTTTTACTGGAGGAAAACAATACGGGTATTATAAAAGGTTTTGGTGAGGATCTGGGAAAAAAGCCTTATGTAATTATGGTTGTTGGTGTTAACGGAGTTGGAAAAACCACCACAATTGGTAAACTAGCATATCATTTTAAGGCCGCAGGTAAAAAAGTTGTTCTTGGAGCAGCTGATACATTTCGCGCTGCAGCTGTTGATCAGCTAACTATTTGGGCTGAAAGGGTAGATGTTGAATTAATCAAACAGCAAATGGGTTCGGATCCAGCTTCAGTGGCATTTGATACCGTGAAATCCGCAATAAGTTCGGGCGCAGATATTGTTATTATAGATACTGCAGGTCGGCTCCATAATAAGGTCAACCTTATGAATGAACTTACTAAAATTAAACGAGTTATGCAAAAACTCATTCCAGATGCACCTCATGAGATATTACTCATTCTGGACGGTTCTACAGGTCAAAATGCATTTGAACAAGCTAAACATTTTACACTAGCTACAGAAATTAATGCACTTGCGCTTACCAAACTTGATGGTACAGCAAAAGGAGGAGTGGTAATCGGAATATCGGATCAGCTTAAAATCCCTGTAAAATATATTGGAGTTGGTGAAAAAATGGCTGATTTACAGATTTTCGACAAAACTGAATTTGTTGAATCATTGTTTCAAAAATAGCAATCTATTAAATGGTAAACAGTAAGAAAGAATCTGGAGTATCTTTAAATATAATTACTCTTGGTTGTTCAAAAAATATTGTTGATTCTGAGAAAATCCTCCGCCAATTCAAGGAAAATGGCTTTAAGGCTAGCCATAACTCTGATGAATTTTCTGATATCATTATAATTAATACTTGTGGGTTTATTCTTGACGCTAAAAATGAATCTATTGAAACCATTCTTAATTATGCTCAGGCAAAAAAGAACGGGCAAATAAAAAAATTAATTGTTACAGGTTGTCTTTCACAGCGTTATGCAGATTCTCTTAAAAAAGAAATTCCGGAAGTAGATAGTTATTTTGGAGTTAACCAGGAGAAGGATATTATTAGTTCTTTAGGTGGAAATTATCACGCCGGACTCCTAAATCAGAGAATTCTATCAACTCCCTCACATTATGCATTTCTTAAGATTGCTGAAGGTTGCAATCACGCTTGCTCATTTTGTGCAATTCCACTTATCAGAGGAAAACAGATATCAGTACCTATTGAAGATCTGATTAATGAAACGAGATTCCTTATTTCCAGTGGAGTTAAAGAGCTTATTTTAATTGCTCAGGATCTAACCTCTTATGGTACTGATCTTTACAAGAAGAAATATCTGGGAAAGCTACTGGACGAATTAGACAAAATGGATGATTTAGGATGGATACGATTGCATTACAGCTATCCCTTGGGTTTTCCTGCAGATGAGATCATTCCCTTAATGAAGAATAGTTCTAGAATTTGTAATTACCTTGACATTCCTATCCAACATATTAGCGATAAGGTATTACATAAGATGAATAGAGGCCATGGTCGCAAAGAAATAGAAGAAGTTATAAATGGTTTCAGGAAAGAAATCCCTGATGTTGCACTTAGAACCACTCTTATAGTTGGTTTCCCAGGAGAGACCGAGAAAGACTTCAAGGAACTATACGACTATGTTGAACAAACTAAATTTGATCGTTTAGGAGTTTTTACTTATTCTGAAGAAGAAGATACCATCGCAGCTAGCAGTCTTAAGGATTCTATTCCACAAAAAGTTAAGGAAGAACGGAAAAGTCAGATAATGACGCTACAGGAAAGCATTTCACTTCAAAAAAATCTTGACAAAATCGGGAATAGATATAAAGTACTGATAGACAGTGTAGAAGGTGCGTATTATGTTGGAAGAACTGAGTATGATAGTCCAGAAATTGATAATGAAGTCCTAATAAAAAGCGATAGTACTATATTAAATTCTGGCGAATTTTGTGAAGTTGAAGTAATTGATGCCCAGGAATTTGATCTTTACGCAAAGGTTTTAAAATAGAGATTTGTATTTGAATGAGGTTAAATTTTCGATAAAAAAAGAAACCCTGAGCAATATAGTTCAGGGTTTCTTTTTTGAGTAATTTTAGGCTTGCGATGGAAGATCTTCCTTCTGATCCTCAATAGCTTTGGCTGATTTCAAAACTTTTATCTGGATATTTTCCTTTTTCTTATCAAGGCCTACCATCAATGTATTGCCTTCGGATACATCAGATTTAATAATTACTTCAGCCATTGGATCCTCTAAATATTTTTGAATGGCTCTTTTAAGTGGACGAGCGCCAAACTGAATATCATATCCTTTTTCAATAATATAATCCTTTGCCTCAGCAGAGAGTTTAATTTTGTATCCTAGGGTTATGATCCTGTCATATAAGCCTTTAAGTTCAATATCAATGATTTTATATATGTCTTCTTTTGTAAGAGTGTTAAACAATACAACATCATCAATACGATTTAGGAATTCAGGGGCAAAGGCACGTTTCAGGGCTTTCTGAATAACACCTTTAGTATGTTCATTTTGTGCTTCAACTTTCGCACTTGTATTAAACCCCACTCCTTGTCCAAAATCTTTAAGCTGACGCGATCCAATATTAGAGGTCATGATAACAATAGTGTTTCTGAAATCAACTCTTCGACCCAGACTATCAGTTAATTGGCCTTCATCAAGCACCTGAAGCAGGATATGAAAAACATCAGGATGCGCCTTCTCAATTTCATCTAAAAGGATAACTGAATAAGGTTTTCTACGTACTTTTTCAGTAAGTTGCCCACCTTCTTCATATCCTATATAACCCGGAGGTGCACCAACCAGTCTGGAAATGGAGAATTTTTCCATATATTCACTCATATCTACTCGAATAAGGTTATCAACACTATCGAATAAATACTTTGAAAGCACTTTCGCAAGTTGTGTTTTACCAACACCTGTTGGGCCAAGAAAAATGAAAGTTCCAATTGGTTTATTTGGATCTTTTAGTCCAGCTCTGTTTCTTTGTATAGCTTTAACAACCTTTGAAATAGCTTCATCCTGACCAATAACACTTCCTTTAAGCTCATCAGCCATTTTTAAAAGGCGCATACCTTCAGCCTGAGCGATTCGTTGTACCGGCACTCCTGTCATCATTGCAACCACTTCGGCTACTTTCTCTTCATCAACAACAATGCGGTTTTTGGCAAGATCATGTTCCCATTTCTGTTTTTCATGTTCAAGTTTCTCGAACAAATCCTTTTCCTTATCACGGAAGCTGGCAGCTTTCTCGAAATTTTGATTTTTTACAGCTTTGATTTTCTCTTTTTTCGTATCTTCAATTTCATGTTCCAGTGAAACAATTCTTTCAGGTACAACAATATTTGAAATATGGACGCGGGATCCAGCCTCATCTAATGCGTCGATTGCTTTATCTGGGAGGTGTCGGTCAGAAATGTATCGTTGAGTAAGTTTAACACATGCCTGAATTGCTCCTGGAGTATAAGTTACATTATGATGATCTTCATACCTTTCTTTTATATTGTTAAGAATCTCAATAGTTTCTTCAGCGGAAGTAGGATTTATCATAACCTTTTGAAATCTTCTTTCCAAAGCACCATCTTTTTCGATATGCTGGCGATATTCATCAAGAGTAGTTGCTCCAATACACTGAATATCTCCTCGTGCCAGAGCAGGTTTGAGCATGTTAGCAGCATCCAGAGAACCTGTAGCTCCACCAGCTCCAACAATAGTGTGAATTTCGTCAATAAACAATATTACGTTATTATTTTTAGCTAGTTCATTAAGGATAGCTTTCATTCTTTCCTCAAATTGGCCACGATATTTTGTCCCGGCAACGATTGATGCAAGATCAAGTGTAACAACACGTTTATCAAACAATACCCTCGATACTTTACGTTGTACAATTCTATTTGCCAGTCCTTCAGCTATTGCAGATTTCCCAACTCCGGGTTCACCAATTAATATTGGGTTATTCTTTTTTCGTCTGCTCAAAATCTGCGCTAAACGTTCGATTTCCAGCTCTCGGCCTACGATTGGATCAAGGCGGTCCTCTTCAGCAGCCTTAGTAAGATCAATACCAAAGTTGTCGAGAACAGGAGTTTCAGAAACTGACTTTGAATTTTGCGGATTTGGGTTAGGTTTACTTTGCCCAAATGGATTTTTTTCGTCATCATCATCACTTGGGAAATCAGCTTTACTTTGAGGTCCTGAGTTTTCCAATTCTGAACGAACGGCTTCATAATTCACATTTTTTTCATTCATAAACTGTGTGGCAAAGTTATTCTCATCCTTAAGAATGGCCATTAGTAGGTGACCGGTATCTATCATAGAATCTTTTAGTGCTCTGGCCTCCAGATGCACCATTTTAAGCACACGTTCTGTATTTTTCAATAATGGAAGGTTATCGACATCGCTTATACTAACAATATCATTCTGCCGGATACTGTTTTCGACAGCGCCTCTAACTTCAGGTAATTCAATTCCCAGCATAAGGAGAATATCAATAGCAACTCCTTCGCCATCTCTTAAAATACCTAAGAACAAATGTTCTACACTTAAATGATTATTGCCCAGTCTGACAGCTTCTTCCTTACTGTAACTCAGCACATCTCTGATTCGTTGGGAAAATTTCGCATCCATATATTTTGCTTGATATTTTCTTTATAATTAATCGTTTGAAATTACGAATATGCTTACAAATATAGGAATAAAACAATTATCAATTATAAACAGTTCAATGTTGATAATTTTGGCAAATGAGTGCTTCAAAGAGGAGCAAAATGATTACTTTCGTAGTTCTGTAATTTTAACGGATTTTACAGGTAAATTATTGATTTTGTATTACTAAAGAAAATATCTAATGATTTCAGATGGCGAGAAGATTTTAAAGGTCAATATTGAAGAGGAAATGAAGTCGGCATATATCGACTACTCAATGTCGGTAATAGTTTCACGTGCACTTCCTGATGTCCGCGATGGTTTGAAACCTGTTCACAGAAGGGTTTTATTTGGGATGTCTGAGTTGGGTGTAAATGCTAACAGAGGATACAAGAAATCAGCCAGGATAGTTGGAGAGGTTCTTGGGAAATATCATCCACATGGCGACACATCTGTATATGACGCTATGGTTAGAATGGCTCAACCTTGGTCATTACGTTACCCATTGGTTGACGGACAAGGGAATTTCGGTTCAGTTGACGGGGATAGCCCTGCTGCAATGAGATATACTGAAGCCAGATTGAGAAGAATTGCGGAAGAAATTATGGCCGATCTGGAAAAAAACACTGTTGATTTTCAGAATAACTTCGATGATACTCTGCAAGAGCCTACTGTTATGCCAACAAGAGTACCCGTTTTACTGATTAACGGTGCATCAGGAATTGCTGTAGGTATGGCAACTAATATGGCGCCTCATAATTTATCTGATACAATAGATGCTATTGTCGCCTATATTGATGACAAAGAAATTGAAATTGATCGTTTAATTGAAATTATTAAAGCTCCTGATTTTCCGACCGGAGGGATAATATATGGTTACCAGGGAGTAAAGGAATCCTATGAGACAGGCCGCGGCAGAATAGTTGTCAGGTGTAAGTCGGAAATTGAAATTACTGATACCGGTAGAGAAAAAATAGTTATTACTGAAATCCCATACCAGGTTAATAAAGCGGAGCTAATAAAGAAAATAGCAGATCTGGTAAACGAAAAGAAAATTGAGGGTATTTCTTATGTTAATGATGAATCAGACCGAAACGGTATGAGAATTATCATTATTCTTAAGAAGGAAGCACTTTCAAGTGTTGTAATGAATACCTTATTAAAATATACACTTTTACAAACAAGTTTTAATGTTAATAACATTGCGCTTGTAAAGGGCCGTCCTAAAGTTCTGAATTTAAAGCAACTAATAAGTTATTTCGTTGATCATAGACATGAAGTTGTTGTAAGGCGTACACAGTTTGATTTAGATCAGGCCGAAAAAAGGGCTCATATTCTTTTAGGCTTGCTAATTGCATTAGACCATTTGGATGAAGTAATTGCCTTAATCAGAGGGTCAAAAACGCCTGATGATGCCAGAACCGGGCTGATAGAACAATTTGAGCTGAGTGATTTACAAGCAAAAGCCATTTTGGATTTAAGACTTCAGAGACTTACCGGACTTGAGCGGGATAAAATTCGTGAAGAGTATGATGAATTAATGAAGCAAATTGAATACTTCAAACAAATACTCTCAGATGAAATCCTTCGTATGCAGATTATAAAAGATGAATTGCTTGAGATCAAGAACAAATACGGTGATGGTAGGAGAACTGAAATTGTTCCAAATGCTGAGGAATTTAATCCTGAAGATTTTTATGCCAACGATGAAATGGTAATTACTATTTCAAATCTGGGATATATTAAACGTACACCTTTAACCGAATTCAGAACTCAAAGTAGAGGCGGAATCGGATCAAAAGCAACAGGTACGAGAGATGAGGACTTCCTGACCCATTTATTTACAGCTACAATGCATAATACAATGCTGTTTTTTACGGAACGGGGAAGGTGCTTTTGGTTAAAGGTTTATGAAATACCTGAAGGAACAAAGACTTCAAAAGGAAGGGCGATTCAAAACCTTATTAATCTGGAACCTGGAGATAATGTTAAGGCATATCTTAACGTCAAGAGCTTAAGTGATGAAGATTATTTGAATAATAACTTTATCGTAATGGCTACTCGGAAAGGGACTATAAAGAAAACATCACTTGAAGCATATTCCAGACCTAGACAGAATGGAATTAATGCAATTAATATTAAAGAGGGAGATACATTACTGGAAGCTTTGCTAACTAATGGCAAACACGAAATTCTTCTTGCTGTTAGAAGTGGTAAATCAATCCGCTTTAATGAATCCACTGTTAGAGCGATTGGCCGCACAGGATCTGGTGTAAAAGGAGTTACTCTTGCAGGTAAAGATGATGAAGTAATTGGTATGATTTCCATGGAAGGTTTAACAAACGACGTCCTTGTAGTTTCAGAAAAGGGCTATGGTAAAAGATCTTCAATTGAAGATTATCGTATTACAAATCGGGGAGGGAAAGGAGTTAAAACTATAAATGTTACAGAAAAAACCGGTAAACTAATTGGTTTTAAATCGGTTACTGACAACGATGATTTAATGATTATTACCAAAAATGGTATTATTATAAGACTTCCAGTAGAAAAGCTTAGGGTTATGGGACGAGCAACACAAGGTGTTAGGCTAATTAATCTCCGGGAGGGTGACGAAATTGCTGCACTTACGCGTGTACCGTCAGGTGTCAATAATGACGGGGAAGAGAGTGGAGAGATTACTGAACAAATTATCGTAACTGAAGAATAATTAAATAGATTGATTTCAAATTTGGCATCCTATTTGAGTATACTAGTTAAATAATGTATTTTTAGCGAAAATTTTTAAAAACGAAAATAATGAAACGCATCTTAATTTTTTGTTTAACCGTTATTGGCATAACAAGCCTAAACGCTCAAGACGTATTTGTACCAATAAATTTCAGCTCGCTTGAAAAGAAAATTATAAAAAGTGAAGCGGAAATTGCAGACCCAAAAAAATCAGTAGATCCAAAAATCTGGGTTAAAAGAGGAGAATTAATGCTTAGTGCTTCTGATGTTGATCTGGAGCAGGTTTACGAAGGTATGAATCCTACTAATTTAACATTGTTTTACAAAAATCCCATTATTACAACCGAAGATTTTGATGGGAAAAGCTTTTCCGTGTATACTTATGAAAGGATAAAATTCTATTTTGACAATAATGCACTTGCTATGTGGAATAGAACTAAGTCTGTTTATGAGAATCCAACTTCCGAAGCATTTAAATGTTTTAATAAAGCCAGTGAATTAGACAAGGCTGGAAAATTAAACCTGAAAATTTTTGAGGATTTCAATAAACTGAAGGTTCAGTTGAAGAAAAACGGCATAAATGCCTATTATAGAGGCGATAAAGAAGAAGCTTTAACTTATTTTGAAATGGTGTTGATTATAAACAAACTGCCTGTTTTGAATGGTCAGATTGATACTATAATGATTCAGTATTCGGGCATAATTGCAAGAGAAATGAATCAATATGAACGTGCAATTAAACATTATGATGATCTGGCCTTGGTTGATAACCAACCTAATACTTATTTGCTAATTAAGGAAGACTATTTAAAACTAAAGGATACTGTTAGCGCTGTCGCTACAATGGAAAAGGCACTTTTAAAATATCCAGACACTTTAAATGTTGTGGCAAACCTTGTAGATTTATATATTAGAACAAATAGAATTTCTGACGGACTAAAGACAATCGAGTCTACAATTGCGAAAAACCCAGAAAAAGGAGAATTCTATTATTGGAAAGGGCGTTTACAGTTAAACACCACTGACGAAGATCGAATCACAAAGGCATTAGCATCTTATGAAGAATCAATTAAAAAAACTCCTTCATTATATTATGCATATTATGACATTGGATATATTTATTTTCTTCAAGGACAGGATTTATTTGAGAGAGCAGGAGATGAAAAGGATAAAGTTTACAGAGAAGAGATGATTACTTTAGGAAATGAAAACTACAATAAATCATTACCAAATCTTGAAAAGGCACTTGAATTAAATACTTCTAACAGAGATATTCAAAGAGAAACACTTGATACTCTTAAAAGGGTATATTACAAACTGCAAATGACTGAGAAATACGATGAGGCCTCGCTAAAGCTTAAGAATTTATAAAATATGATAAAGGGAGGCCTGAAGCGGCCTCCCTTTTATTACATAAATTCTATTTAACATAATATTAATTATGGGACTAATTAATGAGCAAAAATCACTTATAACTTCTTAACATTTACAGCATTCATTCCTTTAAGCCCACGCTGTAATTCAAAACTAACCTTATCATTCTCTTTTACATCTTCAGTTAAACCACTTACATGAACAAAATATTTTTCCTGTGTCTGGCTATCAATAATAAAACCAAATCCCTTAGAATCGTCAAAATAAGAAACTTTACCCTCCATAAAATCCGGAGTACTTTTATCTTCTTTTTTCGGCACTCCAATTTCAATTGAGCTAGCTTTAACCTTGATTTTTTTTGATGGATCTGGTGGTGTATCAGTAATCATACCATTTTCATCGACATAGGCAATCATACTTTCAAATCCACCGCCTTCTGAATTAGCCTTACGTTCTAACTTTTTTGTAAGCTTATCTTTTTGTTTTTTCAAACGTTTCTTTTCTTTTTCACTTTTGTTAAAGCTGGGTTGTGATTTAGCCATTCTTTTTTATTTATTTTTATTCTTATTTTTCACAAAGATATATTTTCCATTTTAACTCCACTTATAATAGCTCACATATTATGATTTCTTTGCTAATTACCTGCTCATTTACTGTTCGGACAAATAAAAAGCTACCTTTGTTGCTATGGGTATGGCTGAAAAATCGTGGGAACTTGCAATTAATCGTCTGGGAATTGAATTTCTGACTGATATGCAGAAAAATGCTCTGGATGCATTTACCAAGTACAATAACATTATTATAATTTCCCCAACAGGTTCAGGAAAAACTTTGGCATTTCTATTGCCATTGCTCGATCATTTGGACAAAAATAAACAAGCCGTCGAAGTATTAATAATAACACCTTCAAGAGAATTAGCGCAGCAAATTGAAGGTGTTTTTAGGAATATGGGGACAGAATTTAAAGTAAACTCCTGCTATGGTGGGCATTCTATGTCAACAGAAAAGAATAACTTTATCCTCCCTCCTGCTGTATTAGTTGGAACCCCAGGCAGGATTGCTGACCATTTGCGTTCCGGAAATATTTCAATGGCATCAGTGAATACCCTAATACTTGATGAATTTGACAAGTCCCTTGAATTTGGTTTTCAAAATGAGATGTCATATATAATCAGTCGATTACCTGCAGTTAAAAGAAAAATTCTTAGCTCTGCAACGAACCTTAATGAAATTCCTGAATTTACTGGAATTGCTAATCCAATAATATTGAATTATTTGGTTCAGGAGAAGGATGGTAATAATCTGCAAATCAATATAGTAAAATCTCAAAAAAAAGATAAACTGGATTGCTTATTTCATCTTTTATGCAATCTGGGATCAGCACCAACATTGGTTTTCTGTAATCATCGGGAGGCCGTGGAAAGAATCAGTATTCATTTAAAGGAGATGGGTATTGCAAATGATTATTTCCATGGAGGATTGGAACAAACTGAAAGGGAACGAATGCTTGTGAGATTCAGAAATGGTAGTTCTTTTATTTTGATTACAACTGACCTTGCATCCAGAGGACTTGATATTCCTGATATTTCATTTATCATTCATTACCAGCTCCCTACTACAGATGAGAGTTTTATTCACCGAAATGGAAGAACCGCTAGGATGCATTCAAGTGGATCTTCTTACCTGATACTTTCGGAGGAAGAGAATATTCCAACCTATATTAAACCCGGATATAGTATCTACAAATTATCAGAAGATTTGATAATGCCTGAAAAGCCCATCTGGCAGACTCTTTACTTGGGTGGAGGTAAAAAAGACAAGATTAACAAGATGGATATTGCAGGTTTCCTTTTTAAACAAGGTGGATTAAATAAAGATGAACTCGGCTATATCGATGTAAAAGATCATCATTCCTATGCAGCAGTCAAATATGACCTGATCCATTCTGTTATAAAACGGATCAGGGATTCAAAAATTAAAAATAAGAAAATCAAAATCGAGATTTCTTATTAATACATATTAGACTTTCACCCAGGTATTTCCTGAACTGTTCGATTTCACAACCGAATGAATAAATTTCATCCCTCGCACTCCATCATGAACCGTTGGGTATTCGCCCTTATCAAATGATTCATTCCGTATGGATTTTGAAACGCCCTTATAAATATTTGCTAGTGCTTCATAAATACCTTCCGGATGTCCTGCCGGCATTGAATGACTTCCTTCTGCAAGTTTTTCATTATAACCATGGGCAGGCTTATAAATTTTTGTTGGTTCAGAATCACTTAGCATATACAGGTAATTGGGATTTTCCTGAGACCATTTAAGGCTCGCCTTTGAACCATAAACAGCAATAGTAAGTGCATTTTCCTCACCGCCACAAACCTGACTTGAGCGAATTACTCCTTTAAGTCGTTCGCTGAAACGCAGCAATACTGTTCCATCCAGATCAAGTTTCACATCTTCTTTAACAGAACTTAAATCAGATAGAACTTCTTTTACTTCAAGGCCAGTTGTATATTCGATAAGGTTAAAAGCATGAACTCCAATATCTCCCATACAACTACTAACTCCCGCATGTTTGGGATCAAGTCGCCATACGCCGGTTATTCGACTTTCAGTACCATGGATTATTGAATTAATCCAACCTTGATAATACTGGGCATCAATTCTCTGAATATTTCCCAGTAATCCCTTTGAGATTATATCTCTCATCTGCCTGATCATAGGATAACCGGTATAAGTATGAGTCAGTGCAAATGTGAGTTTCTTTTTTTCCACAAGTTGCTCCAGGTCAATCGCTTCTTCAACGGTCATTGTCATCGGTTTCTCACAAACAACATGAAAACCTGCTTCAAGAGCTTTTTTAGCAAATGAATAATGCAGGGCATTAGGCGTAACAATTGTAATTACTTCAATACGTTTTTCAGAAGGCAGAGCCAACTCGGACTTGATCATTTCATCTACTGAAGAATAACAACGGCCCACAGCAATATTTTCAGACTGGGCAAATGATTTGCTTTTTTCATAATCTGGGTCAAAAACTCCGCATACAAGTTCAAAATCATTTGCAATCCTTGAAGCACGACGATGGGCATCTCCAATGAATGCTCCAAATCCGCCGCCAATCATTCCCATTTTTAACTTTTTCATTTCTGTATCTTATATTAGTTGATATCTAAAAAAATGGATTTTATACATGTTTTCTTTTCCATATATGAAGAAAAGAAAAGAAAACAATTAGTACAGCAGGTACAAAAGCAACATATCTCAAGGTATGGGCACCGCCTTGAAGTTGAGCGCTAGCCCAGGTTGCAGCTTCGACAGTGCCATAAAGAGCCGTTTTCAAAATCTCCACCGATTGCCCCGCAGGTATTGCAGATATGGTTTGTGCATCAAAGATTGCTCCCAATACAGGCTGGGCAATTGCTCCACCCAGAAAACCGATTCCACCCATTATGGCAAGACCCAATGCGCCGCTCTGAGGAATGTTTTCAGAAACAAAGCCCAGCATTGATGGCCAGAAGAATGCAACTCCAAGTGCAAAAATCCCGGCAGAAGCAAATACCATGGCTCCATTTGTATATCCCATCATGATACAGCCAACAAATGCCAGAATCGAAGAAACTAAAAGCACAATTGTTGATTTCATATTATGGATTAATGTACCTCCAAACTGGCGTGCTAAGGCCATGATACCTGAAATCCATACCAAAAGCAGTATAGGATTATCTGAAACATTGGCTAATAAAGCTGCAATCCATTGATTGGTTCCCAGTTCGGCACCTCCTGTAAGTATCATACAGAGTGCCATGAAAAGGAATAATGGACTTACACAAGCTTTTAACATGTCTTTATAAGAAAATCCGGATACAACTCTTTCTGTTTGGGGAAATTGCTTATTCAAAAACATATAACCATAAACGAAAGTGGGAAGAAGCATAATTCCCATTGCATAACGCCAGTCAACAATACCAATTTTATTAAAAAGGTAAACAGCAAGTCCGCCAATCACAATCCCTGTTGGAAACCATGCATGAAAACGATTTAGACGACGGGTTTTCTGATCGGTGTACATACTTGTAATAAGTGGATTACAAGCTGCTTCAACACTTCCATTTGCAATTCCAATTAAAAGAGTGGAAATAAAAAGTGACCAAAATCCGGTTGCAACAATCGTAAGAACAATCCCTGCAACATGACAAATAAATGCAATTGAAATAATCCTGCCTAATCCAATGATGTCAACAAGAGGTCCGCCAAAAACCATGGCAATTGTAAATCCCCAAAAAGCCGTCCCCACGATCCATCCTACTTCTGTGTGACTTAAATTAAATTCTGTTGCCCATGCTTCAACAAATGATCCACGTGTTGCAAAAGCTAAGGCGGTAACAACAAGTGCAACACAACTTGCATTAAATAGTTGGGTTTTTTTAATGGATTCCATTTTAGGTAGTTTTAAAAGTTAAGAGGAATTGTTTCTTATTTTTCAAATGCTGCATCAAAAGAGATGTTGGAAGAAGGAAAATCAACCGACCTTACAAAATCACAGGCTTCTGTTGCTCCATGTTCACGCTCCATACCGCTATCTTCCCATTCTACCGACAAGGGTCCCTGGTATTTAATATAATTCAAGGCTCTCATTATCTCTTCAAAATCAATATTTCCATGACCAAGACTTCTGAAATCCCAATAGCGACCATAAGTGCCAAATTCGGTATGTCCCCCAAAAACACCAGCTTCTACAGGCGATTGTGACCAGCCAACATCCTTCATATGAACATGAAAAATCTTTTCAGAGAATGTGTAAATGAATTTCACATAATCAACTCCCTGGTAACCCAAATGGGATGGATCGTAATTGAAACCGAAACTTGGATGGTTATTGACAGCTTTAAGAGCTCTTCGGGCAGAAGAAATATCAAAAGCAATTTCTGTGGGATGTACTTCTAAAGCAAAGCGAACTCCCAATTCTTTAAACCTGTTGAGTATAGGGATCCAGCGGTTGGCAAATTCCTTGAATCCATCTTCAATCATAGCTACAGGAACAGGTGGAAATGAGTAATTCAGATGCCAGATAGGACTTCCTGTAAATCCATTTACAACCGAAACGCCTAAACGTTTTGCAGCTTCACCAGTTTTAATTACTTCCTTAGCAGCACGTTGTCTGACTCCTTCTGGATCTCCATCTCCCCATACATAATCGGGAAGAATGCTTTTATGCCTGATGTCGATTCTGTCAGAAACTGCCTGTCCAACCAAATGTGTGGAAATGGCAAACACTTTAAGTCCATACTTTTTAAGAATTTCTTTTTTCTTTTTGCAATAGGCTTCGTCTGCCTTATCCACTTCAAAATGATCACCCCAACATGCAAGTTCCAGTCCGTCATATCCAAAAGTTTTTGCTTTCTGACAAACAGTTTCAAATGGCAAATCTGCCCATTGTCCTGTAAAAAGTGTTACTGCACGGCTCATAATTTAGTAATTTGGTTCATTAATTTTTAAAAGTTAAGCTGCTATTCGCTTCACAAACAACACGAAATCCAATTCCTTTAATATCAGAATACCACCAAAGACTCTTAGGTTGCTGGGGGTCTGTTTTAAGCCACATCTCAGAATCTGTTTTGCTTCTGGCTGAGGATCGCAAATCAATTGCCTCTGAAGTGTAATTCCCTCCCCTTACCACATGTTCAGTTCCGGAAACTGGCCCCAATGGATTACTTATATTTTTTCCAGTTTGTGAATAAGCATCAGCCGCATACCAGTCGGAACAATATTCCATTATATTTCCACTCATATTTTTAATTCCAAATGGATTAGCTTTTACAAAAGAAGGTTCCTGGGTTTTACCTCCAGAATTCTGTTTGTAAACAGCGAAAGTATTGATATCAGTGGTGTCTATTCCAAAAATCTTGTTGTGAAACGAAGAAGAGGAATATTTACCAGGATTTCCCGGGAAGAAATAATCCGTTTTAGTGCCTGCCCTGCATGTATATTCCCATTCTGCTTCCGTGGGAAGCCGGTATTTTTTCCCGGTAACTTTTGATAACCACTGGCAATATGTATGTGCAGCATAATGTGTCATAGTAATTGCAGGACGATCGCCACTCCCCCAACCCTGATCGGGGATTCCAAAAGGAGGAGTCGGCCCGCTGATTGCATCCGGGTTATTGGAATTATGTTCAATAATTTTATTTGGATCAATTCGGCCTTCCGACATTGTTGAACCATAAAAAGTCCAGAAAGCATCCCAACTCACTTCCACTTCCGCCATAAAAAATGGCGAGAGAGTAACGTTTCTGACTGGGCCTTCATCCGATTTACTGAATTTATTTTCTGAACTTCCCATGTTAAAACTGCCACCATTAACAGCTATCATATTAAAAGCAATGGATGTTCCGGGGATAAATTCCTTGTAATTTTCAAAATTAGTTACAATTGCAGGAAGGCTGAAAAGTACCTGGTTTCCTTTTTTGACGGGGATTCCAGTCATCTTTTCATGTTTATAATCCGGATTGTAATGACCCGCATCAAGGTGACAGTTTATACATTGAAGGTTTAATTTCTCAGCTTTTTGTTCATAATAAAGATGAGCTGTTCCTCCTTCAGTAGATAATCCTTTGGGAAAAAGATCCTTATGGCAATTCAGGCATGATTCATTGAATACAATTTTCACTGCATATTCAAGCTGTCTTTTTGATTCCCATTGGTATTGACTGCTATCTTTAAAATAGAATGCATATAAATCATGCAATCCGGTTCTGGTTTTTGCCGACAGATGTTTAAATGTCCCTTTCGGGGGAAGATGACATTGCACGCAACTAACCCGTGTTCCGCTTTCATTCCAGTAATGGACCGATTTTTTCCAAGAATCATCAGCATGAGGATGAACATGGCATGACTGACAATATTCATCCGTGCTGGTATAACTAAGAACCTTATTTCCTCCTAAAGTAAGCAGAAATCCAATTAAAATACCTGATACAAGTATCAAAAGGAGCCACTTGGTAATTCCCTCTTTAATAAGCATTTACAACTAATATATGAATGAATGATTTAAACAATTAATTGGCTATAACGGAGTTCCGGGGAAACGACCAGGAATTGGTGCAACACCTTCTTTATAATCGGGTAAAGGACCTAAAGCATATTCAGTTGGACCATATCGTAGATCGGAAGCCATTATTTCATCCCAGGTAATTGCTTTACCGGTATATGCGGCTTCACGACCAAGAATAGCTACCATAGTGGAGTTTGCAAGATCTTCAGCAGTGTTAACACCTTTATTCAGTCGAATGGATTCAACAAGATGAATATGTTCCTGATCGTAAGCGCTTTTAAAAGGATTAGCTTCGTAATCATATTTCCAGATTACTTCCCCATTAAAATTCTCAATTCTTATTCCACCATCGGTATAGAGAACGCCTTCAGTGCCCATTACAGATTCAGAAACATTAGTATCGCAACCGTCGATCTGACGTGCTGTAGCCATCATACGTTTATTATTGGCATATCTGTAATCTACGCTGAAGAAATCGAATATATCACCAGTCAATCGTCTTGCTCTTCCACCATATCCAACAGCTTTAACCGGAAGCATTCCTGTAAACCAGGTGGCAACATCAATATTATGGATTCCCTGATCAAGAAGATGATCCCCACTAAGCCATTTAATGTTGAACCAGTTACGGATATTGTACTCCATATCGGTCCATTCAGGTCTTTTGGCTTTATTCCACCATGCTCCCTGGTTCCAATGTGCAGTGGCAGATAATACATCACCAATTGCACCATTTTTAACCTGTAAGTATGCTTCCCAATAGTCACGCTGATGTCTGCGTTGATTTCCGGTAACAATTGACAAACCTGCAGCCTTAGCCTGACGCGCAGCAACCAATACTGTACGAATGCCTGTAGGATCCACTCCGGCTGGCTTTTCCATGAATACATTCTTGTTTGCGGCTATAGCAGCCTTTAAATGTTCAGGGTGAAAATGAGTTGGAGTGCAGATTAAAACAAGGTTAATATCTTGTTCGAGGACTTTATGAATTGCATCAAAGCCAAAGAAGCACATATTGTCGGCAACAACATTATTTCTCTCTTTTGCAAGTTTCTCACGACAACTTGCCAGCCTGTCGGGGAATAAATCTCCAAGTGCAACAATAGACAGATCGTTTCCTGCATTTAAAAAATTGAATGCGGCACCTGTTCCTCTATCACCACAACCTACCAAAGCTGCACGAATTGGCTTACCATCAGGAGCTTTTGGCACAAATGAAGGCATCCCTAATTGTTCAGGAGAAAATTGTACTTTATCACCTTTCCCTGTATTACTGCATGATGTAAGTAAAGGGGTTATTCCTAAAGGAATTGAAGCGCCCAGTATTGCTGAAGTGGCAAAAAAATCTCTTCTTTTCATTGACTTGATATTAGTTTAGTTTCAAAACACCTAGTTTCAGTGTACCAAATATAAACCTAAATTAAAGAGTTTAATTTCAGAATTGAAAAATATTTTCGATAATATAGCCAACAAGATACTAACAGTGTAATTTTTAGCTCTGAGGAATACTAATAAAAAAGGGAATCGGTTATTGCAACTGATCCCCTTGAGATATACAATTTAAAAAAAATCTACTTCTTGTTTTTGTATTTACTAAGCTCATCGTAAAGTTGTCTCACAGCATCCTCTTTGCTTTTTAATGCTTTTTTTCTGTAGTTCTCATATTCATCTTTTACTTCATTCAAATCTTTCTTAATTTGAACAGTCACAGAAAAACTTCTTCTAAAAGCAGCGATCATAAATCCCAGACCTACAACTAGTCCAACTATTATTGACCACATTATAGTATCATAACCTGCTTTGCTTACCATAATTCCGAAAAAGCTAAAACTATTTTTCTTAAGCAATTCTGATTGCGAATTATTTAGTTCTGAACGTAGATTTTCAATAGTTTCAGATTTTTGTTTTAGCAAATCTTTAGATGTGTTCAGGTTTGCTTTAAGAGCTAATAAAGTATCGAGTGTGTTTGCTTTCAACTTAGTCATCCAGCCTTGCTTAATAACTTTATAATCCTGAAAATTGCTAGATTTATCAATTGCATAGGAAAATTGATCTGCGATATTTAACTCATCTGCAAAAGGTTTTGGTTTTGAAGCACTTGTAGTTTGGGATTGACTTTTATTTTCCTGAGATCCATTAGCAGTCAAAGATTCCTGAGAATTCTGTGATGATTGATTCTCTTGTTTTACCTGCTCCTGAGCAGATATGCTGAGATTCAATATAACAGAAGACCCTAAAATACAGAAAATGAAGACTTTTTTCAATGTAAATTTCATTTTAGTTTAATGTTTTTGATTGTTAGTTTATTTTCAGACCTCGTTAAAGTATTTATTCAAAGATACATGAAAAGAAAACTGAATTTAAGACATCAGGCATATTTAATAATATAATACCTTCTTGCTTGCCAAACGTTTTTCTTATTGTAAAATTGCGATAAGTACTGCTAATCTCCAAATAAAACGATTTAATCAAGTACATTTGTGCAACAAAAAGTTATTTTATGATTGAAATTGGTAAAATAAATCAGTTACGTATAGTAAAGGAGGTTGATTTTGGTCTCTATCTGGACGGAGAAGAATCTGGAGAAATATTATTACCAAAAAGATATGCGCCTATAGTTTTCGAAATAGGCGAGTCTCTAAGTGTATTTATTTACAAGGATTCAGAAGACAGAATTATAGCTACCACAGAAGTTCCATTTGCAATGGTAGAAGAATTTGCTTTATTAAAAGTTATTTCAGTTGACAGAATTGGAGCATTTATGGATTGGGGATTGATGAAAGATTTACTAGTTCCCTTTAGTGAGCAACAGGTTAGAATGGAAGCAGGGAAAAACTATATAATCAGGGTTTTATTGGATGAAGAAACCGATAGATTAATTGGTTCAGCGAGGATTGAAAAGTTTCTTGACAAAACTCCTCCAACCTACACCACTGGCGAGGAGGTTAATGTTTTAATTGCGAATCAAACTGATTTGGGATATAAAGTTATTATTAATAATAGCCATACAGGAATTATTTACAAAAATGAAATTTACACAACCATACACAGAGGGCAACGCTTAAAGGCTTATATATCAAAGGTTCGGGAAGACAATAAAATTGATGTTTGTATTAACAAACCCGGATTTGAAAAAATAGATCTGTTAACTGACAGGATTCTTAATATGTTGAAAGAAAACAACGGTTTTTTACCAATAAGTGATAAAAGTGAATCCGAAGAAATTTACAAAATCTTTGGCGAAAGTAAAAAGACCTTCAAAAAAGCAGTTGGGGCGCTATATAAAAAGAAGAAAATAAGCATCGAAGAAAAAGGAATTCACTTATCTTCAAAAAATTAGGGTTAAAAGCTTAAACCCCCTTTAATTCTTTTCTAATGATTATTCCAATACCCAATTAATGGATATTTTTGAGAAAATCCGGAGTTTCTAAAATCAGGTTAGATTTTAAATAAAAATCAGGTGCAACTATTGTTTTGAAACTCATTTCAATCTCGGTGTTTTTCTTTTTTTCAACGACTACTCCGGTTATAAGTTCAATAGCTTTTGCAAGCATTGGATCAGAAATATCGCCAAAAGCTTTAGCTTCCAATAGTCTGTCTTTTATGTAAAAGTCTGGTGCTAATCCTTCTTTAAAATCAGTTAGCCCCGCTGAATTCGAGTATTTGCTGACTATTGGCACAATTGCCCAATTATGTTCAGGTGGTGTATTTTGATCTGGCAAAACCCAGGCACCGGTATATTTCCCGTATGTGGTGTCCCCTATCTGATAAACATCCATGTATGGCTTCAACCCAATCATAAGTAATTCACTTGCAGAAGCAGACCGATCGCTGACAAGAAAATAAACTTTATTAAAATTAGCGTTATGTCCTGTAGGTATAAATCGATTAATTAGATAGTCAGATTCACTTCCAAATTCGGTTTCAAAGTATAACTGAATCTGTGGATTGTAAATAAACTCAACAAAAATTTTTTTATTGGCAACAACTGCCTCAGGCGCAATGCAAGAAGCCAGATAATTTGCCGCTGAAATCTCGCCACCAGGGTTATAACGTAGGTCAATCACTAGGTCGGTTGCACCCTCATTCTTAAATTCATCCATGAGTAACCCAAATTCGTTTAATAAGACCTCATTTGTTCCTGAAATAAACTCAACATAAGTCAGATAAGCAATCTTACTATTATTTATGTTTAAAACAGTATCAAAAACTATTGGGTTAGAATCAATAACCTCAGCTACAAGAGCAATTGTCTTTGATGTAAGGGAAATTGAACCGTTGTAATAATGACCTAATGTAACAGAATATTTACTTTGACTAAAAAGTGAGTAATAGTTTTCTTTTGTAAGTTCCTTATTATCAATTCTCATAATAATGTCACCTCTTTTTAATCCTGATTTAGCGGCTGGTGAATCAGGGTAAACATAAGCAACAACAATAAAAACTTTATCTGAACCTGAAAACAACCCAGGGAATGGTGAAATGCCCATAGATGTAGGAGTTCCGGCAAATTCCTCCTGAAGAGCAGCGTAATCCTTAGTCAGCCATGACCATTTATCTTCAGGTGTGTAAATAAGTTTATCGAAAAAAACTTCAGGATCGGTTTCACCTTTCACACTATTAAAGGAAGGCAATTTGCTATTCCAGAAGTACACTTCATCCATTGTATCATACATCCACTGCATGATTTTAGTGTTAAGACGTGCCTCAATTTCAGCATCTGTCAATTCCTTTTTACATGATGTTGAGGTAAGCAAGAAACTAACTAATACTATTGAAAGAAAAGCGTATTTTAAATTCATAATTTTAAATTTTGATAAGAAAGGGATTAGAATCAGCAAATTCATTTACATTACAAAAATATATAAAATGTAACTAAGGAGCTATTTGTTGGACAATAGTTCGCATGAAATCAGAATGAAATAATAACTATTCAAGGGATTGGTAGTTATTAGCCATCAATATAACAAAGCACAAAAGTTGGTCAGAATACTATATTAATTTATTTATAAGAATCCACATGTACACTTTTCACCGCTCTCCCTGAAGGATCTGGATTGTTTTTAAATGATGCGTCCCACGCAAGAGCTTCAGGCGTACTGCAGGCTACAGAGGGTACTGACGGAACACATGAAGCAGCTGAATCGGAAGGGAAGTGTTCAGTGAAAATCGTGCGATAATGGTACTCTTCTTTTGACATTGGAGGATTAATTGGAAATCTGTATTTTGCGTTTGCCAGTTGTTCATCCGATATTTTTTCTGATGCTACTACCTTAAGTGTATCGATCCAAGAATATCCAACTCCATCTGAGAATTGTTCTTTCTGTCTCCAGGCAATACTTGCAGGAAGATAATCTTCAAATGCTTTACGCAGAATCCATTTTTCCATTTTTCCATCTATTGCCATTTTATCTTTTGGGTTTAGGCGCATTGCTACATCCATAAATTCTTTATCTAGGAAAGGTACACGACCTTCGACACCCCATGCAGCCATTGACTTATTTGCTCTCAGGCAGTCGTATAAGTGAAGTTTTCCAATTTTCCGTACAGTTTCCTCATGGAAAGATTTTGCATCTGGTGCTTTATGGAAATAAAGGTATCCACCAAATATTTCATCTGCCCCCTCCCCTGAGAGAACCATTTTTACTCCCATAGACTTAATTACTCTAGCCATTAGGTACATTGGTGTTGAAGCCCTGATAGTAGTAACATCATAAGTTTCAAGATGATAAATCACATCTCGAATAGCATCTAGACCTTCCTGAACTGTAAAATTTATCTCATGATGAATAGTTCCAATGTGATCTGCAACTATACGAGCTGCTGAAAGGTCAGGTGATCCGATAAGGCCAACAGCAAATGAATGTAATTGCGGCCACCACGCATCTTTTTTATCTTGAGTTTCAATTCTATGAGCAGCATATTTCTTCGCTATGGCAGAAATCACAGATGAATCAAGTCCACCAGAAAGCAGCACTCCATAAGGAACATCAGACATTAATTGGCGGTGAACCGATGCTTCGAGAGCATTTTTTAAATCATTCAGATCCGTTGTATTACCCACAACGGCATCAAATTGCATCCAATCCCGAACATACCATTTCTTCATGATACCTTCTTTACTAAAAAGGTAATGACCAGGAAGAAACTCCTGAATTTTATTACAAACACCCTCAAGTGACTTGAGCTCAGATGCCACAAAGAAATTTCCATACTCATCCCAACCCATATAAAGTGGTATTACACCTATTGGATCCCGTGCAATGAGGTATTGATCGTTTTCCTTATCATATAATGCAAATGCAAAAATACCATTCAGGTCTTCCAAAAAATCGATTCCCTTCTGCCTATACAAGGCAAGTATTACTTCACAATCAGAGTGAGTAAGAAATTCATAAGTACCATTAAGACTTTTACGGATTTCCTGATGGTTATATATTTCCCCATTAACTGAAAGAATCAGATTTCCATCTTTACTAAAAAGTGGCTGGCCACCAGATTCCGGATCAACTATTGATAGTCTTTCATGAGCAAGAATAGCATTTTCACCGCACCATATTCCTGACCAGTCGGGTCCACGATGACGTATTTTTTTGGACATTTGAAGAACCTTTGGACGCAAATCCGCAGATTTCTGTTTTAGGTCAAAAACTCCAACAACTCCGCACATAATAGTATTTTTTTAGAAATAATAATTATAACAAAATCACTCAGGATTCGATTGTGCGAAAATAGAAATAAATTCTTTAATATTAATCAATTTAATGTAATTTATGTGAATATTATTATAATATGTAAGTTATTCTATCACATACGTTACATTTTATTAGTTCAAAAGGCATATTATTGTAATTGTGTAAAATTTGGAATAAGACGAATTTTAGAATATTGAGGGAGATTTTAGTTTTGGAGAACAATGAAGTGCAGTTCGTTATTTGATTAATTCATCAAACTCTAGCCATTTCGTGCCTTTTTCATCAAGTAGTTCAATAATAACAGCAATTCTGGATGATATTTCCTGTAATTTGGTATAGTTATTTTCACCTGAATTTAAAATACTTTCAAGATCAGATTTTTCTTTTTCGAGGGAAGAAATTTCCATTTCAAGTTTTTCGAGTTCCGATTTTTCTTTAAAGGTGAGTTTTTTTCTTTCAGGAGTTTTATCCTTGCTAATTTCAGTTTTCAGAATTTTCGCTTTTGAAGTGCTGAGTTTATCTTTTTCGTTTTTCAGTTCATTTGCCTCGCGATACTCTGAATAAGTTCCAGTGAAGTCTGAAATTATTCCATTACCCTCAAAGACAAAAATATGGTCCACCAGTTTATCAAGGAAATAGCGATCATGAGTTGCAAGAATAAGACAACCATTGAAGTTTAACAGAAATTCCTCGATTTTATTTAATGTGATAATATCAAGATCATTTGTTGGTTCATCAAGTATGAGGAAGTTTGGATTTTTAATAAGAATTGTTAATAAGTAAAGGCGACGACGTTCTCCCCCGCTAAGTTTTGAAACGAAGGAATACTGCATTTCAGTAGTGAACAAAAAATGTTGCAGGAATTGCGAAGCTGTGAGGCTTTTTCCGTCGTTTAACATGATAACTTCAGCAATATCTTTCACTACATCAATTACACGTTTATCATTATCTAACTGAATACCGTCCTGTTTATAAAAACCAAATACAATGGTTTCACCGCTTTCAATAATTCCGGAATCTGCATTTTCATTTCCAGTAATGAGATTTAAAAAGCTTGATTTTCCAACTCCATTATCACCGATTATTCCAATTTTTTCTCCCTTTAAAAAAGAATAGTTGAATTTTTCAAGGATTTTAATATTCTTATAGGATTTACTAAGGTTTTTAAGTTCAAGGATTTTCCCACCCATGCGGTTCATTTTAATATCGAGCTTCAATTCGGAAACCTTTTTACCGCTGGTTGCTTTATCTTTTGTTTCATAAAAGGCATCGATTCTGGATTTCGATTTAGTTGTTCGAGCCTTAGGCATCCGTCTAATCCATTCAAGTTCCGATTTCATTAATTTTCCGGCCTTTTCAATTTCGGTATTTTCAACAATTTCTCTAAGAGTCTTTTTTTCGAGGAAATAGCTAAAATTGCCCATGTGAAGGAATAATTTTCCTTCACTTATTTCCAGAATTTTATTACATACGCGATCCAGAAAATACCTATCGTGCGTCACCATGAGAAAGCTAATTGTTGTTTGTTGAAGGTACTTTTCTAACCATTCAATCATATTAATATCCAAATGGTTTGTAGGCTCGTCAAGTAACAGAAGATCAGGACTGTCAAGTAATAATAATGACAGAGCCAGTCGCTTTTTTTGTCCGCCTGAAAGAGTGTTAACTTTTTGCTCGAGATTTTTAATGTTGAATTTATCAAGAATCTGAACCATACGTCTGTCGTAATCCCATGCATTCAGATGGTCCATTTTTGATGTGGCAATAGTAAGCAGGTGTTGGGCTTCCTTGCTATGATGCAATGATTGTTGGTCTAATATAGAATTGTATTCCCGAATAACCTCTAAAACCTCAGAACCAGCAGTTTTAATATAATCAGAAACAGTTATATCGCTGTTCATAACTGGTTCCTGTTCAAGGAATCCAATTCTAATACCATTACGAACGGCTACTTTACCTTCGTCATCAGAAACATCAATTCCCGCCAGAATTCGCAGGATGCTTGTTTTACCTGCGCCATTCGCAGCAACCATTGCCATTTTGTCGCCCTTTTCAAGGCCAAGGTTTATGTTTTTAAAAAGGATGCGTTCTCCAAAAGATTTGGTAAGATTTTCAGCAGAAAGGAAGTTCATTAAGACAGGCCTATAAGTTTAAAAGAAATGCAAAGTTACTTAATTTTGCTTACAATCAGAGGCAGGTCGTTTCGATAGAAATAGAGTGAAATATCGTTATAAACATACCTTGTAGTATTATTTCGGCCATTAAATGGAAAAAAAGCTTTTGATGAATAATCAAGAATTTCCTTTTGCCCTGATAGAAAGCCGTGATTAAAAGCAGTACTTATGAATTTAATCTGATAGGTTTTGTCGTATTTGAAAACTAGCGGGTAAATTATTTTCAAAATATCAAACATACAATTGGCGTATACTATCTGATATTTCAATTGTTTCAGGCGATTAATTCTAACTTTTCGGATTTCAGAAATATTAATTTTATCCGAAATAAGAAGGCTGTCATATTTCGCAAGTTTTTCGGGCTCTTTTTTTATCGTTTCTTCCAAGTCTTCTACAAATGAAGGTTTCATTTGAAAAAACCCAATTGAAAAGTCAGTTGAACCCGAATATACATATGCAAGTTCAAGGGATTTTGTTTCAAGGTAATCAGAAACCATTGAATATCTTATGGCTTCTGGGAAAAGGACAGGCATTATGACTTCAGGATCGGTTTGAAAGGAAGTTGAATATCTGATAAACAAATCAGCATTTTGAGCCATGAAGTCTCTTGCTTCAATATAGTTCTTGGAAAAGACAGTCTCATAATCAACTGACTGTACAAATGAAAGAGAAAGAATAATACTAAAAATCCTTAACATCTTTTTTCAGCAAGTTAATTATTATCTAGGAAATAGGAATTGTATTACAGTGAAACCAACTATTTAAGTTTTTCGCTATACTTTTTCTTGAATTTGTCCACTTTGGGTTTGATAACGTATGAACAATAGGCTGCATCAGGGTTTTTCGCAAAATAGTTCTGATGGTATTCTTCAGCTTTATAAAAAGCTGTAAAAGGGGTAATCTGAGTGACAATTGGATTTGAAAAAGTTGAGTTGTCAGCAAGTTTATTAATTATGAATTCAGCTGTTTGCTTTTGAGATTGATTATGGTAAAAAATTACAGATCTATATTGGGTTCCTACATCTGCTCCTTGCTTATTCATTGTGGTTGGATCGTGCACATGAAAGAAAATATCAAGTATTTCGCTGTAAGTTATTATTGAAGAATTATATCGTATTTGCACAACTTCAGCATGTCCGGTTGAGCCATTACATACTTCCCGGTAAGAAGGGTTTTTAACAAAACCTCCGGAATAGCCAGATTCCACAGAAATTACTCCCTTGAGTTCCTTGAAAACAGATTCCGAACACCAGAAACAACCACTTCCAATTGTGGCAACTTCAAAAATTTCTATTTGGGGCAATGTTTTTATGTTATTTGTTAAAACGTTAATTTCGACTGATAGCAGGCTTAATATAAAAATTAATATCATAATTTAATGAACTTCTTGGTGTAAAATTTATTAGGATACATTAAGGTTATAAAATATATTCCCTTTTTGAGAGAACTTGTATTAATAATCTTTTTATCCTCAGAAATACTAATATTCTCTGAGTTGAAAATAGTTTTGCCTGAAATATCGTATAAAGAGACTGAATTTGGTTCAACATTTTCCATGTTTTTTATATTCACCTGATTGATTGCAGGGTTAGGAAAAAGTTCAAAACCTGAAGTTGATACTTCCTGCTTAATTCCAGTTGCAACTGACACGATAATTTTACCTTTCATTCCAGAAGCAATATGGTTAGTGCAAACATAATAATAGGTACCAGCAACACTTGTCTGGTAAGTACCTGAACCAGAAGGGAAAGCGAAACCTCCAGCCAGTGCTGTTTTTCCATTTGCATTGTAAGTAGCCTCACTTACCTGAAGAACGGGATGAAAAGAGCCAACATTAAACGTAACCTGGTCGCCAACAACTGCATTGACAATTGCCGGTGTAAATATTGATCCTGAATTAGTTACTAAAAATGTTTTCTGGGCAAAGGCCGACATTCCCATAATATTAATCGCTAGTAAAATAAAAAGTCTTCTCATATTTTTTATATTTAACTAAATGAAGATATAAATATCTGAATATTTTATAATAACAAGAATATAATGAAAATGTTTAAAATTTCTGTTTGTAGAAATAGATTTATTCAGTGCCTTTTTCTGTAAAAACCAAGAAAATGAGATTTGAGTTATAATTCTCACTTGATGTTATTATCTTAGAGCTCCAAAAATCAACAAAAAAAACTAACTATGGCAAAAGAAAAAGTACTACAAAACAAGACATTAGTCTTTATAATAGCCACCATTGCAGCTACCGGTGGTTTGCTATTTGGCTTCGATACGGGAGTAATTTCCGGTGCAATTCCATTTTTTCAGAAAGCATTTAATATTTCTGATGGTTGGGTAGAAATCATTACTACTGCTGGATTAGCTGGTGCTGTAATTGGAGCAATGTTCAGTGGTCGAATCGCTGATATAATTGGCCGTAAAAAAGTTATTCTAGCATCTGCTGTGATTTTCGCCATCGGGGCGTTATGGTCTGGTGCCTCACAAACTGCAATGGGTCTAGTGTTTGCCCGCTTTTTTTTAGGTATAGCAATTGGAGTTTCTTCATTTGCGGTACCACTTTATATTGCTGAGATTTCCCCAACAAAAAGCCGTGGTACTTTAGTTTCCATGTTTCAGTTGTTAATTACAATAGGAATTATGGTTTCGTATTTAAGTGATTCTATGTTTGCTGTACCTGATGGCGATCCCGCTTTCACAACATGCTGGAGACCAATGTTTTATGTTGGCGTTATTCCTGCATTAATTATGTTTATTGGAATGATTTTCCTCCCTGAAACTCCAAGATGGCTGATAAGTAAAGGGTATGAGGAAAAATGTCGTCAGGTATTACAAAAAGTTGAAGAACCTGCGCTGGTTGAGGAGGTTATTTCTACAATGAAAGCAGACCTTGAAGCTGATAAGAATAACAAAGTGTCTTGGACTCTTATTTTTAAGAAATGGCTAAGAGTGCCGCTATTTATAGCTGTTGGAATAATGTTTGTTCAGCAGTTCACTGGGATTAATACAATAATATATTACAGTCCAAAGATTTTTCTGATGTCAGGGTTTGCAGATGCACAAGCGGCAGTATGGGCATCAGTAAGTGTTGGAGTAGTTAATGTTGCATTTACCATTCTTTCATTATTTATGATTGACAGATTAGGTCGCAGAAAACTATATTTTATTGGATTGTCAGGGATGGTAGTTGCATTAATTGCGATGGGAACTTGTTTTGCTCTTCAATCAACTTTAGGTGATTCCATTAAATGGTTAACTATTTCTTTAGTTTGGGTATATATTGCCTTCTTTGCTATAAGTTTAGGGCCTTTAGGATGGTTGATTATTTCGGAAGTATTTCCTTTAAGAGTCAGAGGAATTGGCTCTAGCATAGGAGCTCTTTCCAACTGGTTATTCAATGGTGTTGTAGCGTTTACATTTTTTAAGATTGTAAAGGGACTTACTATGTCTGGAACATCAATAACGTTAAAGGGAGAAGACCTTGGGAATCCTGCCGGGGCATTTTACCTTTATGCACTAGTAGGAATACTTGGAATTATTTGGGGATATTTCTTTATCCCTGAAACTAAAAATGTTACACTTGAGAAAATCGAAGAACATTGGAGACAAGGGAAAAAGCCAAATCAACTCTAATCACAAGGCATTAAGTGGTTTGAAATCCATTTATAAAAATATAAATCAAAAAAGAATTAAGGCTGCGAAATTTCGCAGTCTTATTTTTTTAAAAATGACCCCGCCTCTTCTGAAAAGAATAGCAAACAAGTAATAAATTTAAAAATGTTCATGTTTGGCCTGAATTTTGGATAGTACCCTTTATACAATATTTAATTAACTAAAACCTGAAGTCATGAAAAGGTATATATTAATAAGCGCAATGTTAGTAGCTGCGATAGGAGTAAATGCTCAGAGAACGAATACAGGCACCAGACCCGCAACTACAACAACAAGAAGTGTTGAAGAGGAAAAGAAGTCAACTCCTGACAATACGGAAACACGAACACGTGAAGCACAACCAGTAAGACAAAACACTAATAACGAAAGCAGACAAGAATCTCCAGCAAGAACAGCTCCCACTGAAAGGAAAACTGAACCTGCTTATAATGAGTCGAGAAATAGGGAAACACCTGCTGTAAGACCAACAAGTAATACCAGAGTTATCGAGGCGCCTTCTAATGAGAGCCGACCAATCGAAAGGAATGTGGAAAACAGGAAGGTTACAACAGTTCCGGAAAATAATCAGGAAAAACCACGGACAACTGTCAGAGAAACTGAGAGGAAAGCAACCGGTACAACTGTACCAAGGGAATCAGCTAAACCTCAAAGTGGCGACAGACCAGTAGTTAATCGAGAAGTAAATGTTGACAGGAATAGAGAAGTAAATGTTGACAGGAATAGAGAATATGTCCCTAGAACAGAGCATGTATATGTTGAAAAGAGGCAAGCCTACAGGACTCCTGAACGCCCAAGAACAGTGAGGACAGTAAATCAACATACTAATTATGTTTATCATCCTGTAGAATATAGAAAAAGTTACTATCCATATGCAGAGCCTAGAAGAGTTGAGATCATATGGGATTATGACATGTATAATGAATACAGGTACCTTTACCCACATTATGATTACTGGTATTATTCCTATGGTTACCGTATTCAGACTGTATCTGCTTATGACGCAGGTATGATGATAGGTGAAGTTGCAAGGATATATGGAAAAGTTGCTGACGTTTGGTATGAAAGAAATACAGATGAGTATACCCTTTATTTTGGTGATCCGTATCCTTATCAAGATTTCAGCATTATCCTTTCAGGGAAATTCGCCAGAAGATACAGTTACCGTCCGGAACGATATTTTATAAATAGGACTGTTGTTGCAACTGGCTTAGTTAGCCTTTGGGATGAAAGACCAGAATTGTTAATCAAAAAAAGAAGTCAGCTGGAAGTTTACTTATAATGAATGTAAAAAATCTAGAAATGCAGTAAAGTATTTTTAGTTGGAATTAAAGATTTTTCAAAAGCGCAAGGTAAAATACTGTTGCGCTTTTTTATTTTGGGGACTAGAAAAATATGAACCTTTTTCTGAGTTTTCGACTGGCTTCGGAATCCAGATACCAAAATAGTTCACCATTTTTAGGTTTAACGTAAGCTGCAGGATAATTAACAACTTCCTTTTTGTTTTTCGCAATAGCATGAATAACATCACTTTTGGATTTCCCAGTAACCATAAAGAGTATTTTTTTTGAGTTATTTATAAGTCTTAGGGAAAGTGTAATTCTATTTTGCTTTGTTTGAGGGTGGATTGCTACATAGCAAGAGTTATCAGAATTCAGCATTTCCATAGCGTTGGGAAAAATTGATGCAGTATGTCCATCCTCTCCTATTCCAAGAAGCATCAGATCAAATCGAGGAAAGCCATTTTCAATTGGTATATGGTTTCTCAAAGTGTCGGAATACCTTTTACTTTCTAAAAGGGGGTCATCTTCACCCCTGATCCTGTGAATATTTTCTTCGGGGATATCAATGTATCTGATAATGGACTTCCAAATATTTCCATAATTACTATCCTTGCTGTCAGGTGCGACACATCTCTCATCACTCCAATAAATATGAAGAAAGTGCAGGTTAATCCATGTACGTTGTTTTCGAGCAAGAAATTCAAAGATTAGAAGTGGCGTATTGCCTCCAGAAAGAGCAATATTACAAGCTCTATTCTCAGATTGAGCACAAGATAATTCCTGTTCAAAAAGAAGAAAGAAAGCTTCAGCCATTTCTTCAATTTTACTGAAAACTTTCAGACCATGGAGTTTTTCAGAGTTCACAATAGATTCCATCATTAGATAAGTTTTTGCAAGGATGTCTCCATTTTAGCCATGGTTCTTCGATGAGAGAATCGGCAACATCAGGTCCCCATGTACCTGAAGGATATCCATAAAGAGGAATCGATGAGTCATTTTCCCATGCTTCCAAAATGGGATTAATGAACTCCCAGGTTGATTCTGCAGCATCACCACGGGCATATAATGTTGAATCGTTAAGCATGCAATCAAGTAATAATCTTTCATATGCTTCCGGTATTTTTTTATCGGTGAGAGAGGAATAATGAAAATCCATGTTAACATTCTGAACTGTGAACCCAGCTCCTGGTACTTTCATACCAAACTTCATAAGCAAACCTTCGTCAGGTTGAATTCTTATAACCAATTGGTTGGAATCATTTGGCTGGCCTAGATCATTGCAAAATAGGTGATGTGGAGTTGTTTTATAATGAATTACTACTTCAGTGACTCTTGTAGGTAATCTTTTTCCAGTTCTGACATAAAAAGGAACACCACTCCATCTCCAATTATCAATGAAAAACTTCATGGCAGCATAAGTCTCTGTTTTAGAATCAGGTCTTACTCCTTCCTCTTCTCTGTAGGAAAGAACTTTCTCATTATTTATTGTTGAGCCAAGGTATTGGCCACGAATTACATCCGTTCTAATTTTATCCTGGCTTAAATGCCTAATTGATTTAAAGACTTTTAGTGTTTCGTTACGAATGTTAATAGAATCTGCAAGAATTGGTGGTTCCATTGCTATCAATCCAACCAGTTGCAGTAAATGATTTTGGACCATATCCCTCAATGCTCCTGAGTTATCGTAATATCCACCACGTTTTTCCACACCAAGAGATTCAGAGCTGGTAATTTCAACATGGTGTATAAAATTTCTATTCCAAATAGGTTCGAAGATATGATTTGAAAACCGTGTTACAAGGATATTCTGAACGGTTTCTTTTCCTAGATAATGGTCAATTCTATAGATCTGGTCTTCATTAAAGAAATTTAGTAAATCTCTGTTAAGCTTCTTTGCGGATTGCAAATCAGTTCCAAAAGGTTTTTCAATAATTAATTTATGTGTCTTCTCATTTAATCCTTGATTTGCCAGAAAGGCTGGTATTTTATCATATAAATTCGGGGGAGTCGCAAGATAAAAAATGATATTATTATCCAGATTTAAATCAATATTCAATTTCCTGATTTTATCTTTAAGTGCAGAATATGCATCCTGATTAAATGTATCAATTGAAATGTAGTATAAAAAAGAAAGAAACTTCGTAAGTATTTCTTTGTCTTTAATGTCAGTAATTTTTGAAAATGAAGCAATTGCTGATTTCATATCATCTCTGAAACTCTCATCTACCATTGGGGTTCTTCCAACTCCCAAAACAGCAAAGTTATTCGGCAAAAGATTTTGTTTCTTTAAGTTAAAAAGCGCAGGTACCAATTTTCGACGGGTCAAATCCCCTGAAGCTCCAAAAATTACGATGAGATGATTTGTGTTTGCTTGCATAAGGTAACAATCAAGGCGTTGAATATAAAACAAATATCGCAAATCATTGGGTCAAATCAATAGACTTGCGAATATTATGCATCAGCGAAATTTTATTATTTATGGTCTTGAAAATACTTGGGTACAATAACAGTGGCTCGCTTAATATTTACTGCTGCAAAAAAGCCCAAGGCTCCATTTGTAAGATTTGTAGAAACATTAGCTGGCGGACCGCTAAACATCGGGTTTGAACCTCGGAATTCGGTTTGAGCTTCTATAATAAAGTTGAAATAATCCTTTGAAATCCCATACATTTCAAAAACTATAGTATCTCCAGCAACAACTTTTTCATCTGGTTTTGCATCATCTAAATATTGCACTGCAATCCCGTTTGTATAGCTTCCATTGAAAAGAATATCATTTTGAGCAATTATTTCAGAAAGAGAATCTGTTTGTAACAACCCATTTTTCATTGTTTTAAACGCATAGTAATCAATTGTTTCAGCTGGGTCCTGAGCATATAATAGAATTTCACTACCTTGAAAAAACGGGTAATCTGCATGGTTAAGCTGGATAGAATCCAATGCTCCTAAAAATGGCAAAACAGAAATTGCATGATATGACTCCTTTGCTCCGTCCTTATCTATGTCAACTTGATCAATACTTAAATGATAGGTTCTTCCCGGAACACCATAATAATCAGGAGGGGTTTCGTATCGTCCGGAATTCAATGGGTTCTCAGAAAGGCTTATTTCTGTTACACTATCGTTTATTTTCACAATAGCACCTGAAACTGATTCCGCTGGTTTATTGTAAAAATAGTTTGCAGATCGGGTTAAACGGATTACATGAATTGTTGTATCGGTAGATATTTCTCCAAAAACTATTAATCTGGAGTAACTATTGCTTAGTTCAATATCAATCGGTTCAGTACAAGAAAAAAGGGATGTTGCTATAAATGAAGTGACTAATGCTATATTTTTAAAATGAATTTTCATTTCTAGAATTTAAAATTGTAAGTAATTGATGGAATAAAGGAAAAAAGATATGTCATTTCAGCCCTAGTTATTTCTGGATTTGTTTCATCCTGAGTAAAATTTATAGACCATGCATTATGTCTTCCATAGACGTTATATACCGAAAAATTCCATTCACTTTGCCATTTTTTTCCTGGTTTTGGCGTTTTCGCATAGGTTAAAGACAGATCAAGGCGATGATAATCAGGCATTCTATATTCGTTTCTATTACTATAAACCGGAATTACGGCGCCTAAAACTTCATATCGACCAGTAGGAAAAGTTACAGGATTTCCAGTTGAATAAACCCAGTTTAAACCTAACTGAATATTCTCAATTATAGGATAATTTAATACGATGGAAATGTTATGAGGTTTATCATAGGGTGCCGCATAAGGGTTATTATTATTTATTCCCTGAATTGTTCGTGACGTTTTTGAAAGTGTATAGCCTACCCAGCCATTTACTTTTTCCATATTGAGTTTAACTAAAAACTCAAGTCCTGTTGACCATGATTCTCCAATTCTGGTTTCACCTTCTAATTTTGGATTAAGCAGCAGAGCAGCATGATCTTTGAAATCAATTGTGTTATGCATTTTTTTGTAATACCCTTCTATTGATGTTTCAATAGTATTATTTCTAAAATTACGAAAAACACCTATTGATAACTGATCTGAAATCTGAGGTTTGATATTTTTACTTGCCGGAAACCAAATATCCAATGGAGTTCCAGCGGTTGAGTTCTGAGCAAGCTGAACGTATTGCCGAGTTCTGGAATAGGAACTTTTTATTGAAGTAGATTCGGAAATAAGGAAAGTTATTCCTAATCTTGGCTCCAATCCTCCATAATTGTTAAAAAAGTCACCTGATTTATATACAGTTGAATCGATCGAAATAAAGTTTTCATCAAAATTATAGACAGTTGCTTTTCCAAAATTCTGAAAAGCCGAAAATCTAAGACCGGATTTAATAGAAATTCTCTCACTGATTTTGTTTTCGGCCATGAGATAAATTCCATGTTCAAGTGCATAACTGTCAGGCAGAACAAACTTTGAAAAGAAAGCATCTGATCCGATTCCTTGAGCAGTTCCTGGCAGGAAGTGATGATAAGTTGTAATTTCGCCGAATTTTAAAGTGTTATTTGGATTAATGTAAAAAATAAAGTCGGCCTTTATACTATGATCTTTAAGATTGGATTTCCACTCGAAAGCCTCTGGTCGCCCTTCAGGAGTAGCGAGTTTATAATCATAATTTGAATGAATTAGCGTAAGATTGCTGAATAACTGGCTATTGAATAAATGATTCCATCTAATAGTGACAGTACTGTTTCCGTAATCCATTCCAGCAAACTCACTTTTAAAGACATCCCTGCCTGCGTAGGCAGACAAAAAAATCCTGTTATTGTCATTTATGATATGATTTACTTTTGCATTTAAATCATAAAAATGAATTTTATTCTTTCTGATATCTGGATTACTTGCCAATGGTAAAAAAATATCCGCATACATTCTTCGCCCTGCAATAATGAATGATGTTTTATCCTTTATAATTGGGCCTTCAATAGTTAGGCGACTTGATATTGCTCCAATCCCACCGGTTGCCGAGAATTTTTTCGAGTTCCCGTCTTTCATTCGAACATCCAGCAAGGAAGATAATCGGCCGCCTGTACTTGCTGGAATATCTCCTTTATATAATTTAGCATCTTTAATTGCATCATTATTAAAAACCGAGAAGAATCCCATAAGATGTGATGCGTTATAAACAGTCGCCTCATCAAGTAATATAAGATTTTGATCACTTGCACCTCCTCTTACACTGAATCCTGAGGATCCTTCTGAAGTTGATGCAACACCAGGCAAAAGCTGGATAGCTTTAATAACGTCTACCTCACCCATGAATGCAGGAATTCTCCGAATGGATTGAATCGGCAACTGGTTGGTTCCCATTTCCAGTGAGCTGACATTATCATTCTTTTTAATCCGGGAAATTTGAACCTCTTCGAGTAGTTTCGTAGCCGGCACTAGTTCAATATCTAATACCAGGTTGGAATTCAAGGATACTTTTCGTTCAAAAATTTCGAAACCAACATAAGAAACTCCGATGGTGTAACTTCCAGGCATAATGCTTATAGAATAATACCCATAAGAATTTGTTATTGCACCTGTGCCTAGTTCCTTGATGTAAACACTTGCAGCAATCAGAATTTCCCCGGAAGATGAATCGTTTACATGTCCGGAAATGCTAAAAGTCTTGGGTGGTTCCTCACTATAATTAGTTGTCGCTAATAAACTAGCTGACAAGATAATAAGGGAAACAAATATGAAAATTCGCATCATAAGCTCAAAATGAAAATGTTAAAATCTGTCAGATGTCTTCAAATCTTATGCCATGACGCTCTCATTAATATTAAGGAATAGTTAATATATGATGCGAGTCTGTAAATCTCACTAAAAAACTAGAATCCTCCCGAAGAATCATCCATATTCATTTTAGATTCATCGGATTTACGTTCCTGACTTTTAAAGTTATTTAGTTTATAACTTAATGTAAGAGTAACTACCTGATGTTCTCTTTCGAATTTCATCGTATTGTTTAGCGTTGAGCTATATGCGCTAAATTCGTGTTTCATAGTTCCAAAAATATCCTGTACTGACAATGTTGCCGATAATTTTCTATCAAGAAAATCCTGTCTGTATGCAAGATTTGCAAAATAAAATGCACCTCTGTTTCCCTGAGCAGTAACTGAAGGTCCATTATACATTACATTAACCTGAAATCTGGATTTTGTTGACAGAAAGAAAGATGTATTAAGTCTCATATCCCAATTATTAGATTCTTTTGTAACATCCTGACCATCAATAACACCATCAAGCCAATATTTATAAATATTTAAACTGGAATTAAGGTTTAGCCATTTTTTCACTGTAAGATTCAGCATAAATTCACCTCCAAGTGAATTGTCGCTATTTATATTTTTTGAAGTCATAATCACTACACCTGGAAGCAAAGGATCCTGATAGATTAACCTTGTTATGAGATTTTGTGTATTTCTATAATAAGATTCAACAACGAAAAATGATTTTGCGAAGTTTTTCTGGTAACTTAATTCGAAAGAGTTTACATATTCAGGCTGAAGTTCCGGATTACCTTCTCGAAGAGTATATGAATTCATGTATGTTCGGAACGGTTCGAGGTTCCCACCTCCCGGACGATTAATCCTCCGGCTATAAGATGTCAAAACCTGCTGTTGGCCTGAGAATTGCCGGCTTAAATGTGCACTTGGAAAAAAGTCTAATCTCTCAAGGGTATATGGGGTAGATACTTTGTCCTTGCTAATATTTCGGTTAGTATATTCAGCTCTCAATCCTAATTTGTATTCAAATTTCCCGATTTTATCAGAATAGGTCGCATATGCTGCTTGAATATTACGTTTAAAATAATTACCACTACTATATGTCATATTTTTTGTCCAGGAATCCGTATCAGGGTCATAATCTTCAAAAAGGTACTCTTCTGTTTCTTTGTCGAGGCGCATCTGATAACCTGCTTCCAATAAGCCATTTGAAAAAATAGGCCTTGTATAATCAATATTTAATCTGAATTCTTTTTCATCCCCAATTTCCCCTGATCTGACTCTGACAACCGGTAAAGAATCTATTATTATAAACAATGGGTTAGTTGGATATTCATTTTCCATGTCAACATCATTTCCATTTTCATTTTGATAACTAACTGACGCTTGCAATTCATGTTGTGGCTTATCAAATTTAAAGGTGTAATTTGCATTTAGATTGTAGTAATCCCCTCCGCGGGTTGCGATAGCCTCAGCTAAATTGTATATATCAAAGGATGATGGTGAGGTATAGGAATGCATATCCGCAAACATTTCTGAATTATGGCCATGATTTCCAAAATCGCCCGAGACGGAAAGAGTTGATTTTTGATTTAAGTAAATGTCAAGTCCCATTTTAAATACGAGACCGTTTCTTGAATTATTTCGGTTTCCATTTATAGATACCATTTGAGAAGTATCAGAATTTGGATTCATTTGTCGTAAGGAATTCATGGAACCAAAATTTTTGTTATTCTGATAATCTATTCCACCGAAGACATTAAATGCCTTTGTTTTGTAAGAAAGAAGGAAGTCTCCTGAGTACTTTTCCTTAGTACCCACTGATGTATTAAATATCCCTGACAAACCTTGCAATGAATTTTTCTTGGTTACTATATTAATTATTCCTGCCATTCCATCAGGATCAAACTTTGCTGAGGGATTTGTGATAATTTCTATATTTTGAATTGAGGTAGCAGGAATTTGCTGAAGGGCATCATTTCCAGCCAAAGGTGAAGGTCTACCATCGATCAATACTGTGAAATTACTACTTCCTCTTAAACTAACATTTCCATCAATATCGACAGTAACTGAAGGAGTATTCTGCAATACATCAGCAGCAGAGCCTCCTGCCGCATTTAGGTCCTGAGAAACATTAATCACTTTTCTGTCAATTTTATACTCAACCCTGTTCTGGGTTGCAACAACCTCTAATTCATCAAGGTTTTGGGAGGTTGATTTAAGGTTTAAAACGCCAACATCTATCAGAGTTTTTCTTTCAGAAATTATTATTTCGTTTACAAATAACTTTTCATATCCCATAAAATTTGCGATCAGGAAATATTTACCATCTGGGAGACTTTTTATTGAAAAACTACCGTCGTTTGCGGAAATTGTTCCGGTTATCAGACTTGAATCAATTGCATTATAAACTGCAATACTAGAAAACTCCATTGGTTTGGAGATATTTGCATCAAAAACTCTTCCTTTGATTACACCATCTTTTGGTAATTCATTTACAGGAGAAGGTTGTGCTGTTATTATTAAAGTGACAAAGATTAGTAGGCTAAAGATTATTGAGTGCTTCATTTTATAATAATATTTATTAGTGTTTACCTGCTTTAGACAATCGCATTTAAAATTATATTCAACATTAATTGTTAAAAAATGTTTAAAATATTGAAGACGCTAAATAAAAAATGGAGATCAATGCGAAAAAGATCCCATTAATCTCCACTTAAATAAACACTGAATTATTTTACCTGGCTTAATGCATCTATAAAGGCTTCAACAGAAGCTGTGATTATATCAGTGGATGCAGAGAAACCGTAATACATAATCCCTTTATTTTCAACCTGAATATGAACTTTTCCCAAGTCATCGCTTCCGCGTGTAATAGCCTGAATTAGAAATTCCTCCAGTTTAGCCTTTTTAGTAATAATTTGTCTAACGGCAGCAAATGCAGCATCGATCGGGCCATTTCCGGTAGCGCTGGCGGTGTGTTGAACACCAAGTAAATTAAGAGTTACTGTAGCCATCGGAACAGTACCTTTTCCTGATAATACCTGAAGTGCAACGAGAGAGATTGGCAAATCTTCAGCTTTAACCTCTTTACCGGCAAGAATTTTCAGATCATCATCGGTTATATCCTTTTTCCGGTCGGCAAGGGTGATAAACTGCTCATAAATATGCTCCAGCTTTTCTTTTGTAAATTTATACCCAAGTCTCTCTAGTCGGTGTTTCAGGGCAGCTCTTCCACTTCTTGCAGTAAGAATAATACCGGATTCATTGACTCCCACAGACTTTGGATCGATAATTTCGTAGTTTTCACGGTTTTTAAGAACTCCATCCTGATGAATGCCAGAAGAATGAGCAAAAGCATTTCTACCTACAATAGCTTTATTAGGTTGAACCGGCATTCTCATGAGAGTAGAAATTAGCCGACTGGTTTTGTAAATCTGTTTGGAATTAATATCTGTATACAATCCCAGATGTTTTCTACTTTTCAATATCATTACAACCTCTTCAAGAGAAGTATTACCAGCTCTTTCACCAATTCCATTTATTGTTACTTCTACCTGTCTAGCACCATTAATAACACCTGAAATTGTATTTGCAGTTGCCATACCAAGGTCGTTATGACAATGGGTTGAAATAATAACATCATTAATTCCTTCAACATTATCTATTAAGTATTTGATTTTTTTCCCAAATTCCTCAGGTAATGTATAGCCAGTTGTATCGGGAATATTAATTACAGTAGCTCCAGCACGAATAACTTCTTGAACGACCTGAGCGAGAAATTTATTATCTGTTCGTCCAGCATCTTCGGCATAGAATTCAACGTCATCAACAAAGTTTCGTGCGTATTTAACGGCTTCAATAGCTCTCTCGATAATACCCTCGGGAGTGCTCATAAGCTTATGATATATATGATAATATGAAGTTCCAATTCCCGTATGAATTCTTCCTCTTTTGGCATATTTTAATGCTTCTGCAGCCACTTCGATATCCTTTTTCACTGCCCTTGTAAGTGCGCAAATTATAGGATTTGTTACTGCTTTGGATATTTCAACAACAGAATTAAAATCTCCCGGACTTGAAATTGGAAAACCAGCTTCAATAATATCAACACCTAAAACTTCAAGTGCTTTTGCCACTTCAATTTTTTCCACAGTATTAAGTTGACAACCCGGAACCTGTTCACCATCCCTAAGGGTAGTGTCGAATACATAAACTTTATCTTTTGCCATTATTGGTAATATTTTAATTAAAACAGAGGATTAAACTCTCTGCGTTAAGAAATTTGATTACAAAACAAGTAATATTTTTTTTATTCCTTGCAATATTCGTATAATATTTATCAACCTTTTACTATATATCTTACAGATTGAAAGTTTTAGGCCAATAAAACAGATAAAATGTAACAAATTGAAAGTTAACGCCATTTTTTATTGTTATGACTTGTATTCCTCAAGATAAAAAAAGTCATTATTGGAGAAATTTAATAAACTTGAAAATGTGTAAAATCAAAAAAAGATCCATATCATATCCCAATAAAATATGAAATGGATCTAAATTTAAATATATCAACGAGATGTAATTCCTAAAATGCTGAAAGAAAATAATTATTCAAACTCTCTTTTTAATTGTTCGACCCAATTTGAAACTCTCTCTTTATTTTTTGTTCCCTGATTTTCATAATCAATAGCTAAACCTTTGAACTGATTACCAGCTAGTGCCAGAGAAGATTCAAACGTATACCCTTCAATAGAGGTGAAACCGACAATAGTACCTTGACAGCTTTCAATTATATCATACATCAGACCAACACCATCAATAAAATTTTCCCCATAATTTTTCTGATCTCCCAAACCAAAAATTGCAATTTTTTTGTCTTTTAAATCAATTTCTTCCAGATCGGGAATAAACTCATCCCAATAATTGGGTAATTCACCGTCAAACCAAGTTGGAACACCCAGAATAAGATTATCAAAGGATGTAAAAACTTCCTTAGTAAGGGTCTCAGCGTTTATCATCTCAACGAGGTCAACTCCGAAAGCTTCTTTGATCTTTTCTGCAATTTTACCCGTTTTGACTGTATTAAAACTATATATTATGGCAATCTTTTTCATTATTCGAGTGATTAATAATTTATTAATTCTAAGGTTGCAGCTACAATTTTTTCTGTATTAGGTAGAATAGCCTTTTCAAGAATTCGGTTAAACCCAACTGGAGTATAAGCGGATCCAACTCTTTTTACAGGTGCATCAAGGTATTCAAACGCTTTTTCAGTAATTAGTGAAACCAATTCTCCGCCAAAACCACCGAATATTTTATCCTCATGTACTATGAGTACTTTACCAGTTTTCATAACTGAATTGAGAATAGCTGTCTCATCTAATGGACTAAGAGATCGAAGGTCCAAAACTTCTATACTAACACCTTTTTCCTTTTCCAGTTTTTCAGCTGCCTCAACACACATATGAGTAGTATTTCCATAAGTAATAATACTAATATCCTTTCCTTCTTTTCTGATTTTTGCTTTTCCAAAAGGAACTTCAAAATCATCCGGTATAGGTGTTGCAGCTTTGGGGCTATTGTACAAGGCTTTTGGCTCAAGGAACATGGTAATCCCTTTAGACCTTATGGATGTCCGTAAAAGTCCGGCAGCATCGTCTGCATAAGATGGATACACTACCCGGATTCCTGGAAAAGTCGTTAATGTTCCTTCAATGTTCTGAGAATGGTATAGTCCTCCCCCGATATAACCACCTGAAGCAATTCTGACAGTTATATTTGGTGAGAATTGTCCATTTGACCTCCAGTAATCATGGGAAGAATCAACCAGCTGTTCCATTGCAGGCCAAAAATAATCAGCAAATTCTGCTCCTTCAACAACTATTCGAATTTTCTGGTTAAAACGGGACATTCCATTTGCTGTACCCAAGATAAAATCTTCGGCAATTGGGGCATTGAAAACTCTTTCTGGTCCAAATTCCTGTTGCATTCCCTTGCTTACGTTAAAAATTCCACCTTTATCCTTATTCGCCATATCTTGTCCCCAAATAAATGTATCAGGGTTATGCCGGAATTCGGCCTTAAGAGTTTCATTAAGTCCTTCAATGAGTTTTTTAGGTTCTCCTGTAAATTCATGAAGGCCTTCAGGATATTTTTCAGAAACATAAGCATCTGCAATTACAAAATCATATATAGATTTAGGATCTGGGTCGGGTGCAGCCATACCCACTTTATGCGCTTCTTTGACTATATCTTTAGTTTGTTGCTCAATTTCCAATAATTCTTCTTCAGTAAATCTTTTGTATCGTAATAATAATCTGCGATACTTAGCGAGAGGATCATACTGAAGGACATAATTCATTTCATAGTCGTCGCGGTATAATTCATGTCGGTCAGAATTTGAATGAGAATGAATTCGCACGCAATTAGCTTGAACAATAACCGGATGTCCTTGATTTTCAATGCATTCTTTTGCTTCATACATTGTGTTCATAGAATCAAATACATCCTTTCCGTTACAATGGAATATTTTCAGGTTTTTAAAGCCAGAGAAATTGTCTGCGACTTTTCGGTTTGCAGTTTGGTCTTTTTTTGGAACAGAGATACCATAACCATTATCCTGAAACACAAAAAGCACCGGAAGTTTTTCTGTGGAAGCACCGTTAATTGCCTCATATACATATCCTTCAGAAACTGATGACTCGCCCTGAGATGTTATAACAATTCCTTTCACTCCATATTTCTTAATAGCTCTTGCCGTTCCAACGCCTTGTATGGGATGATTGCCGGTACAAGACGAAGAGCTGTGAATATTCCATTCCGGTTTGGCAAAATGGTTCGACATGTGCCTACCTCCTCCTGCAACATCTGTAGCCTTTGAAATTCCATTTAATACAATCTCATTTGCAGTTAATCCGGCAGATAAAGTTGTAAGTAAATCACGATAATAAGGAAACAAATGATCATTTTCACGGTCGTAAGTCTGACCAATTGCTAATTGAATTCCGTCATGTCCTGCGTATGGTGCGTGGTAGGACCACCCGATTGCCTGTTTCAGGTAATTTGGAGCTTTATCATCTAATGCCCTTCCGAGGGTCAAAAGGCTATACCATTTTTTGAGTGTCTCTTTATCTGTCCTTTTAATATGAAATTTTCTTTCCTTAATCATAACGAATAATATTGTTTATTTTATAGATTTTCAAATTGTGCGGCTCGAATCAAATGACTCAATATAATCAGCAACTTTACGTAAAAATGTACCTCCAAGAGAGCCATCAATTATCCGATGGTCGTACGTTAGCGACAAGAACATTTTATGTCGGATAGCAATAACGTCCCCTTGAGGTGTTTCAAGAACTGCAGGCTTCTTTTCAATATTCCCTATTGCAATTATGGCAACCTGTGGTTGATTGATTATGGGCGTTCCGATGGTGTTTTTAAAAGACCCGAAATTTGTAATAGTAAAGGTACCATCCTGAATTTCATCAGGTTTCAATTTATTGTTTCTGGCAGCATTTGCTAGACGGTTAAGTTCTTTTGTTAAGCCTGAAAGATTAAGATAATCAGCATTTTTAATTACAGGGACTATCAGATTATAGCCAGGCAATGCAACAGCAATACCAAGGTTTATTCTTTTTTTAATGATAATTTTATCTCCATCAACTGATGAATTTATCATTGGGAAATCTTTAAGTGCTTTAACTATTGACTCGAGGAAAATTGGGAGGAAGGTAATTTTCTCGCCTTCTTTTTTCTCGAATTCATCTTTAACTTTGTTTCTCCAGTTAACGATTTCAGTTACGTCAGTTTCGACCATATTAGTTACATGAGCCGAAATCTGAATTGATTTTATCATGTGTTCTGAGATAATTTTGCGCATTCTATCCATTTGCACAATTTCATCCCCTGCATTGATTGAAGGTGGCGGTGATGTTTTTTCTACAACAGGAGTTAAAACAGCACCAGGTATTTCCTGGATTAGCTGTCTTGTTTCTGGTTTAGGCAAATCTGAAGATGATTTATCATTTTTAATAAAAGTAAGGATATCCTGTTTTTGAACCCTTCCTTCCCTTCCACTTCCAGGGATAGAATCTAAGACTCCCTTTGAAATATTTTCTTCTTTCGCAATTTTGCGAACTAAAGGTGAATAGAATCTACCTGTTGAAGATTGCTTATTGGTTTCTTCAGAATCACTAACACTTTCTTGTTTCGAAATTGGAGTTGATTGAATAATAGCGGGCTTCTCAATTTTTGTATCAGGCAGATCTTCAATCTTATGATCAATATCCAAATTAATTATTGCAATTACTGAACCAACCGGAACGACTTCATCCTGTTGATATAATAGCTTTGTAATTACTCCTTCAACCGGGCTAGGAATTTCCGAATCAACCTTATCTGTTGCAATTTCCAATAGAGTATCATCTTCAACAACTTTATCACCAACTTTCACAAACCATTTGGTTATTGTTGCCTCTTCGATGCTTTCTCCCATTTTGGGCATTATTACTTCATATTGTGCCATTTATAAAATATTTTAGGGATGCAAAAATAATAAATTAGTATTCTTATTTAAATTGTTTCTAAACTAAATGTAGGTATTACCAAATATACACAACAAAAAATATAAAAACCTCGGCCTACTAACAATTAAGAGCAAAAAATGTTTAAAGAGCAAGAATTAAGAGGGATAAAAAATTGAATCTTTAGAATTCAATATCATCTGAAACGAATTCAGCAGCATATATTAATGGCTCGGAGCATTGAATTCTATCAGATGTGGATGAATTGGCTCCTGAGCTTACTCTAACTACATTAATATCAGGAAACCTTGAGGCCAAGAGTAATGAGAGTAATGAAAGAACCTTAGGTCCCAATGGCGCAATTACTACGTTATATTTTGTACGCAAACCTAAGCACAGACTTGTTATCAGGCCATTTGTTTGATCAAGACTAATTAGTGGGAAATTGTATAAGTTTCTAACTTCCGTTTCCTCAATAAGTTCCTGATTGTTTTTAAAAACTTTTTCAACGTATTTAATGTCTATTGATGGATCGGCATATAAAAGAATGGTTAGAGCAGGATTAATCGTTTTAATAATAAAATCTGCATGCGATTTTTCAAGTCCTAATCCAATTAACAAAGCAGTTGGCTTTGAGATTAAGTTGTTTTTTTTGTATGCATATGAAACCGTGGAATTGACTTTGACTGGTCCCGCTTTTTTTAATTCTGTATAGAGTGCCGGAGTGTAAGAAAAATGTACCGAAACGTATTTACAGGTTTTGGTGCTACCTATCAAGTGATTGATAATTCCGGCATACCATACCTTTGTCATGCTTGAATAATCGACAAGAATATTAACATGTTCGTTTCCGGACTTCTTATTTATTTCGGACAAAAGCAATTCAAAATCAATGTTTTGGTCTCCAGAAATACTTATTAATTCAAAGCCTTGACTTATAAGGTAGGCATCATTATTTTTCCTGTTTAGCTCTTTTGTCTTTTCATAAAAAGCGAGAGCTATTTTGCGTTTTGCATTTATATGGAAGTTCTGAGGGAGGTATATACTTCTTTGTTCATATCCTGATGCAAGGATAAAAATATCGTATTCTGTTTTGTGAAGATTTTCAGGAGAAATCTGTTGTGCGCTTTGGAATTCCATTACAAAAAGTCTCAAGTACCAGCTGTAAAGATAATATATAAATCCTTGTCTTCAAGTGAAAGTGATATCAAAATCTGAATATTGGTTTATAATTCAGGATTAAAAACAGGGATTTTTCCTAAAGGAGATTTAAGTGTTACATTCTTTGTTTCAAACAAATTAATATCCGGCCAGTTTTTAGTAGTATAAACAGAAGTGAACATTGTTCTGGATAGTCTGCTATGCAATCTATTTCGCTTATATGCAGATGTATTTAGAAGGATGACCCAATTAATTCCATTTTCTTGCCTCATTACTAATGCAGTTGTGCCTGAAAGTGTACCAGTTCGCCACCAAGTTCCATGTTTATCAGCCCCTCTCCAACCAAAAAGTCCTGCGCCTGCAATTTCATGGTTTGTCATCATTATAACAGTTTCCTTTTTTAGAAAATCTGGTTGATTTTCAAACCCATCAATATAGGTCAATAATTTCGCTAATTCAGGAGCAGAAGCAACCCAGCCACCAGCTGCGCCAAGCAGATTAAAGTCATTACCCCCGTATGATTTAGGTACCATCAAATCTGATCCGTCCACTGATTCACAAAAGGCAGATCCAGCAGGCTCAAAATACTTTACTTCATTAGGGAACTTCTCATAATACATGTTATGCCCAATATGCATATCATAAATTCCTATTGGCCGAAGAACATTAATTGCGACATAATCCTCATACTTCATTCCAGTAACTTTCTCAACAATTCTGCCTAAAACAGCATAACCGAAATTGGAATATGAATATCGTCTACCTGGTGATGCTGAAAGTTTTTCTTTTAGAGTGCATTCAATCACCATATCCAAATCAGAAGGGTTCTCTGCCTTCATCATTTTAGCAATAAAAACAGAGTTGAAGATTGGATCACCTATGCGTTTACTCCATCCGGCAGTATGATTTAAAAGATTAGCGACTGTAATCTGTCTTATTCTTGGATCTTTAAATTCCAGAAATTTAGGATCGTTGAGAATTCCATTTACCCCAAATACAGTATCGGAAAGAGAGATTATTCCCTGCTCATACAAGTGCATGATAGCAACGGCTGTAATAAGTTTAGATACGCTTGCAATTCTGAATAAATGTCCGGGTTGAACCTTTTCCCCTGTTTCGTCATTAGCAATTCCGAAACCTTTAGCATAAACAAGCTTTTCATGGTCAGTAATAGCCACAGAGGCTCCCATAATATCATTTTTCTCAAGAAAAGATTTTATCAGTACATCGATAGCCTGAGTTTGAGGATTGTCTGAGTCAGAGTTATTGAGCTTCATCGCAAAACTAATTTGATTATCAGGTTTGAAAATAATCTCTTCTTTTTTCACGGAAAAACTTATTGCAGTCTCCAGAAAGAAAAACAGTATTACCAGGGCTGAAATCAGATATAATTTACTTTGCACTTTTTTATAATTTACTGACCATTATTTACTGGTGCAAAAGTAATAGAATTCCTGTGTTGAATTGAATTATTGATTTCAACAAAAATTAGAGTAATTAACAATTGTCTGGAAATGCCCGAAAACAATGGAATCTAAGAGGGTGTTTAAAAATATAAATTATTATAAAAGCATAAAAAAACGCATGCTTCGCAATGAAATTATTGTATTTGGAGACTAGAATTAGTAAATTAGAAGAATGAAAAAGTGAATTAATCAAAAGAAAAAAGGAACTTTTGGATAAGCAGAAAACAAAAATGGGAACTAAATCTTGCGATTTAATTCCCATTTCATTCTTTAGATACCGTAGCATCTAAACAATGCCAAGCTACTGTTATTATGGTCGGTTCATCTTTTCCGGACATTTCAGACCGTTCCAGAGAGGAACCCTGTCGCAAACATGTTTCGGGTTACCCCGATTCTGTTTCGCTCCCTCTAAGCCATCAGGCAAGATTGGGTCTTACGATCCGCACCTGGCTGCTGTGAAAACTCCAGATGCATATTACAGCCTTCTTTCTGTTTTCCGCCCTTTGGGCCAACCACTCAATGAACACCTTTCGATAATTCAGGCGTTGGGTGAGCTCTACTCGAAGTATTTTGCTCATTTTAACTCCTCAAACGTTCCGATGTAAGTCTTGCGACTCGATCTTTTGGGTAGTTTCTGCTTTGTCGTAACTCTACTTCAACTTTCCCCCGTTTTTCAGAGCGACCTTTTATCGCTTACTTGGTTTAACAAATATATAGAGGCTGGAAGGAAAATGCAAATAAAACAGCTTAAAACACCTAACACGATTTCGACAAGAGTTATTAACAAATTGTTGAAACCAATAAAGGTGAATCGGAATAAGTATTTTGATGATTTTTACACAGAATAATTGCAGGTTATTAACCATATTTAAGACTGTGGTTTTCTAAATTTTGAGGGTTGTTTGACAAAAAAAGAGAACTAAGACAAAGGAATTTCAAGTGACAAAAAATAGCGTTCTATCTAAAAATGAAAATTTGGAAAATATCGAATGTTCAAATGCTTAGAATTGCAGATATGGAGTAATCAAAAAACAAAAATTGAGGTTCAGACACTAAAAATGCTTCTTCACAGAGGCATACCTGAAAAAGAACCTAATAACCAAAAAAACCTAAACTAAACCTAAGCTTCGTGTCTGAACCTCACAACTGAAACAAGTTGAGTTCATTTTTGTTTTGGTATATAGCTGATAGTTTAGGGGGCTTACAAATCATGACAATAGAATCTAAAATCAAAAGGCAAGAAAAGCTTGTATATGCCTTATATATAATGGAATGCAAGCTTCTGCTTAAAAAGTCTCAAATAAGGTCTAAATAACAGATTCGCTTAAAAAAGTCTAAGATCTATTGTGTTCTCAACTTTTTCAATGAGTTTAGGGTTACTACCATCCGTGTTTCGTTCAGAAATTTTCCTTGAAACTACATGTGCTGCCATTAAATCCTGAGGAAAAGGCTTAAGCAATTCCATTAAAATACTTTTTGGACTCACTGGATCTATCCATTCAAGTTCCTTTTCTTTATGAAGTATTACGGGCATTCTTTTTTTTGTATTATGGATTTCTTCCATTAAGGGATTTGCTGCTGTGGTTAAGATTGAAAAAGTATTAAAGATTTCCCCGGTTGCAGAATTCATCCAATGGTCGCAAATCCCTGCAAATGCAAAAATTTCCTCAGTTTTTAATCTTATATAATAAGGTGTCTTTTGGTTCGATTCCGTATGGTATTCGAAAAAGCCATGTGCAGTAATCAGGCATCGGCCCGATTGCATAGCTTTCCTAAAAACAGGTTTTCCCCATACAGTTTCAGCCCGCGCGTTAAAACTTGATGATCGAATTTTTTCAGCATCAATATAATCCGGGGACCAATGTGGAATTAATCCCCATTGATATAACTGAGCAATACCTTTTTGATCAGCTGTAATAACAGGCATGAAAGGTTTAGTAAAAGCTGACTGAAAAAATGATGGTGAATACCGCACATCTTCAGTGAATTTAACATTAAACCTTTTTTCTAATTCTTTACGCTGAATATTATGTTCAACAAAATAACACATAGCTTTTAATTTTAAATAAGCCGAAAATCAATCACTATTTAGCACAGTCTATATCATTAATCTACAGAGATTTGAAAATCAAATAATAAATGAGTTTTAGTCTTTAGCAAGAATTGGAATACCTTAGAAAATAAACAATTAAAGAATTAATTTGTTTCTTATTTAGGTTTATGAACAGCAATTTACAAACAAATGAATGATAACGAAAAAATAATTCCATATTTTCCTTTGAATATAAGCCTGTTGCCTGGTGAAGATATTCCATTGAGGATTTTTGAGCCGAGATACAAGCAACTTATTAACGAATGTAATGAACAAGATAAAAGTTTCGGTATTCCATTTGTTAAAGATTCCAAGATGCAAAGTGTTGGTGCAGAATGTAAAGTAAGACAAGTAGTTGCAACCAACTCTAAGGGCGAAATGGTTGTAGTTGCAGAGGGCATTGCACTGTTTGAGGTACTTAGCTTTGAAGATACAATGCCTGAAAAACTCTATAGTGGTGGAAAAGTAAAACTTTTAGAGCCTGATCAGGAACTAAAAAATTCTGAAGTACTACGACTAATTATTCATTATACTGATTATCTGGATACTGACTTTCTAAAGAATGTTAAAGGGAATGTAATAAGGACTTATGATATAGCTAAAGCTCTTAACCTTTCCTCGGAGGAAAAATATAGATTTATTAATCTACGGTCTCATAAAAAACAGGAACTTTTCCTTTTGAGTCAGATAAAATATTTGTATAATCTCAGAGAGCAGGAAAAACTACTTAAAAATGACTATTTTCTTAACTAACTATGTTTGAGAGTCTCCTTATAAAAAAGTTGCAGGCGGACAGCACAACCAAGCTACATGGTCAACGGTGCTGCCTGATTTTCTGATTTGGAATTATAAGAAGTAAGCTCAATTGGCTGGATTCTTAATATTCTGGTCTCCGCTAAAAAGTACTTTATTTTTAATTGCCTCCATATCGTTCTTAAGTCCGGCCACAGTGCGGTAAAGTTCATCTTTCGGCATAACAGGGTCGGGAATTTCCGCGCTGATATAGTGAATAAAGCTCCAAACTTCCTGAATGTCGTGAACATGCACATTAAAGGGTTCATAAATGGTATTCAGAGAATAAAGAGTCAGTAACCCGTCATTACGGATATGATTATCAGCGATTTTAAATACAATGCCTTCATTCAAGGTAAGAATAATATATGCATTACCACTTAATATGTTATTCCAGTCCTGTACAAACTCTCCTGTAACCCAAGACTTATCTGGTATTGGAAGCATTGAATCCCCATTAAGCTGAAACGTCCTGTATTTCTTGCTATTAGAAAGAAATGGTAGACGAAAAACCGTTAGTTCTGAGATGTACTCTGGGTCTGCGAAGCCATTGGTATAGCCTGCTTTTGCTTTTTCAGGAACGAGTTCAATATTTTCCTCATTTTCTGGAGTAACGGTGGTAGCGAGTATTCTGATTGTTTTACCACTTATAAATACATCCTGGCCATTTTCCAGCTGGTATAGTTGATTCCCGGTAAGCTTTGACATATCCACTTTAATAAGCGTGTCGATTGCAATTCGGAAATAAGCGGAGAATTTCATGAGTTCGTCAATACCAGGTTGGGCTACATTGCTTTCATAGCCACCGAGGGTGGGTCGTTTCATGCCTAATGCGTTTGCAAGATCGTCCTGGGTCTTGCCCCGACGCTTGCGGAGGAGTTTTAGGTTGGTGCTGAAGTACATGTGAATTTAGAGTTTAGAGTTTAGAATTTAGAATTTGGAATTTAGAATTTGGAAAAGACGCAAAAACCAATTCTAAATTCTAAAATCAAAATTCTACTTTTTTTGTTGTTCTTATAAATATGATTAAATTATAATCGTAAAAATGATTAAATATTAATCAAATATAAAGTGAGGAAAACTAAAAAGCAAATTTTTTTTAAAATTTTTAAAGAATCAGTATTTGGAAGATGGAAGATAGAACCCGGAAGCTACCAAGAACCAATTCTAAATTCTAAATTTTAAATTCAGAGATGGACAGGAATATCGTACATATGGATCTGGACACATTTTTTGTGTCGGTGGAGAGGCTTCAGAACAGCAAGCTGAATGGCATTCCTGTGATTATTGGCGGTGGTTCTGATCGTGGGGTGGTTGCCAGTTGCAGCTATGAAGCTCGTTCGTTCGGGGTACATTCGGCCATGCCCATGAAGCTGGCTCGTAGTCTGTGCAGTGAGGCGGTGGTGATCCGCGGCGACATGGAGCTTTACAGCAAATATTCGGGCATGGTTACTGAGATTATTGCTGAAAATGCGCCGGTTTACGAGAAAGCTTCGATTGATGAGCATTACATTGACATCACGGGCATGGATCGTTTTTTTGGCTCGCAGAAGTGGACTCATGAGCTCAGGCAGAGGATCATACGTGAAACGGGTCTTCCTATTTCATGTGGCCTGTCGGTAAACAAAACTGTTTCGAAAATTGCCACTGGGGAAGCCAAACCTAACGGGGAAAAAGAAGTGGGAACGCAACTGATAAAGCCATTCCTCTCCCCTTTGTCGATCCGCAAGATACCTATGGTGGGGCAACAGACTTATCACCTTCTGAGGTCTATGGGTATTGTAACTATTGGTACCCTGAGTGATATTCCGCAGGAGATGATGGAGAAACTTCTGGGGAAGAATGGTATTGATATCTGGAAAAAAGCCAATGGTATTGATCACACTCCCGTAATGCCTTATTCGGAACGGAAATCAATCAGCACCGAGCGTACTTTTGAGAAAGACAGCACCGATGTATTGCGCATGCGGGAGTTACTGGCTGTGATGGTTGAGAAATTATGCTACGAATTACGGAGCAAGCAAAGGCTCACATCTTGCATAACCGTTAAGATAAGGTATTCTAATTTCGATACGCACACTCTGCAGAGAAGAATACCCTACACATCTTTCGACCACGTTCTCATCCCAATGGCCAAAGAACTTTTCGAGAAAATTTACCAAAGGCGTATGCTGATACGACTGATTGGTGTGAAATTCAGCCACCTCGTGCAGGGGTCACAGCAACTCAATATGTTTGAAGATACGCCTGAGATGGTGAATTTGTACCTGGCAGTGGATAGGATGCGAAATCGTTATGGAAAAGATGCGATCGGAAGGGCGGTTGGTATTACCCGCGGATTAAAAGCCGAATAATACACCTCTGTGAACCTCTGAGTCTGTGAAATAATTTTTTTAGCTATCGGGATCACAGAGTAGACACAATGTACCACAGAGAAAGAATAACACATTTTAGTAAACAAAGATGTATTTAAACAATCATTCATATTACAGCCTTCGCTATGGCACCATGGAACTGGAGAAGCTCATTGAGCAGGCGCAGAAGAATGGTGTAAGGGCTATGGCATTGACGGATATCAATAACACCATGGGAATGCTTGATTTCGTTAAGATATGTCTGGAAAACAGCATTTATCCTATAGCCGGAATTGAGTTCCGAAATGGCGACAAGCATTTATACACCGGTCTGGCTCGGAATAACAAGGGTTTCCAAGCCATGAACGAATTTTTATCCCTCTGGAATGAGAAAAAAGAAGATATGCCGGCTCGTGCGCCAAAGATTGATGATGTTTGGTTCGTATACGACTGGAACGGCAAACCTGATAAGCTTCGAGAGAATGAGTTGGTAGGCGTAAAAGCCTCTGACATCAACAAGCTACACTCCTCTCCTCTTCGTTACGCTCAGCACAAGCTCATTGTATGGCACCCGGTGAGTTTTTCGAAGAAGGAGGAATACGAGATACACCGTCATCTGCGGGCCATAGAGCACAATACTCTGCTTAACAAACTAGAACCTGTTAACATAGCATCAGAACGGGAGATCATGGTTCCCATTGACCTCCTGCTGATTGCTTATGAGGATTACCCAGGGATTATCCGAAACACGGAGAACCTGATAGCCGATTGTCATATTATGTTTGATTATAAATCGGTTAAAAACAAGCAATGTTTTACCACCAGCCGATACGATGATAAAGTATTTCTGGAAAAACTGGCAATTGAGGGAATGGTGTACCGCTACGGCAAGCGCAACAAAGAAGCCCTGAAGCGAGTGAAGCATGAACTAGAGATTATCGATAAACTTGGGTTTTCGTCGTACTTCCTCATTACATGGGATATGATCCGGTATTCCATGAGCCGCGGGTATTACCATGTAGGCCGGGGAAGCGGTGCCAATTCGGTTGTGGCATATTGCCTTAAAATCACCAATGTTGATCCTATTGAACTTGATCTGTATTTCGAACGCTTTATTAATCCGAAACGTACGAGTCCACCGGATTTTGATATCGACTATTCCTGGAAAGAGCGTGATGATGTGCTCGATTATGTTTTCAAGCGCTACGGGAAGAAGCATACAGCCCTTATTGGCACGATATCCACTTTCCGTGGGAGGTCTATTTTTCGTGAGTTAGGTAAGGTTTATGGTTTGCCTAAGGAAGAGATAGACCGCTTGGTGGATGAGCCCTCCAATCCCATGAACGAGAACCAGATTACAGATCAGATTTTCCGCATTGGCAGTATGATTGCCGATTTCCCTAATATGAGGAGCATTCATGCAGGCGGTGTCCTTATTTCCGAGGAGCCTATAACCATGTACACTGCGCTGGACATGCCTCCCAAGGGATTACCAACCACACAGTGGGATATGTACGTTGCGGAAGATATTGGCTTTGAGAAGCTTGACATTCTGAGTCAGCGGGGTATTGGTCATATACGTGAGGCAGTGGAGATTATTGCGCAGAATCGAGGAATCGATGTGGATGCTCACAAAGTCAGCGATTTTAAGACCGATCCGCTGGTGCTGAGGCAGCTTGAGGATGGAGAAACCAACGGATGTTTTTATATTGAAAGTCCGGCCATGCGGGGGTTACTGAAAAAACTGCGTTGCAACAATTATATCAGTCTGGTGGCAGCCAGTTCAATTATTCGTCCGGGCGTGGCACGTTCAGGGATGATGAAGGAATATATTAAGCGGTTTCACAAGCCTGATGGGTTTGAATACCTTCATCCCATTATGAAAGAGCAGTTACATGAGACATACGGGGTTATGGTATTTCAGGAAGATGTGATCAAAGTTTGTCATCATTTCGCAGGATTAGACCTTGCCGATGCTGATGTTCTACGCAGAGCAATGAGCGGGAAGTTCAGATCGAAAAAGGAGTTTGAAAGGATAACTGATCGATTTCATGAGAACTGCAGGCAAAAAGGATATCCCGATGAAATCACCAATGAAGTGTGGAGGCAAATTAGTTCTTTTGCCGGATATTCGTTTTCCAAGGCACATTCAGCTTCCTATGCGGTAGAAAGTTTTCAAAGTCTATATCTCAAAGTTCATTATCCACAGGAGTTTATGGTTGCTGTTATTAATAATTTCGGGGGATTTTACCGAAGCTGGGTTTATGTAAATGAAGCTAAACGCTGCGGAGCCAACATTCTCCTCCCCTGCATAAATAATAGTGATCAGACTACATGTATAAGGGGAAATGACATTTATCTGGGATTTGTGCATATTCAGAATCTGGAAGATAAAATAGTACAGGCAATCCTTGATGAGAGAGACAGAAATGGCTTGTTTGCTGATCTTGATGATTTTACCCGCAGAGTTCGAATCGGTAAGGAGCAGATTGTGATTCTTATTCGTATTGGCGCATTCCGTTTCACGGGAAAAACAAAAAAGCAACTGTTATGGGAAGCGCATATGTTGCTGGGTGCAAATAAGAAAACGGAACCGGGAAATTCGCTATTCGAGGAGAAGCCAAAGAAATTTGTTCTGCCCGATCTGGAGCAGAGCAAACTTGAAGATGCTTATGATGAGATTGAGCTTCTGGGTTTTCCGGTGAGCATGAGTCGCTTTGATCTGCTACAGACCAGTTTCAGGGGAGAAATACTGGCCAAGGATATGATGCAGTACCTGGGGAAGAAAGTGAGAATGGTTGGCGATCTTGTTTCACTGAAAAATGTGATTACCATAAAGAAGGAATGGATGCATTTCGGCGCTTTTGTGGATGCAGAAGGAGAATTTTTTGATGTAGTGAATTTCCCTGATACGCTGAAGAAATACCCTTACAAGGGCTATGGAGTCTATCTAATTTTGGGCAAAGTTGTTGAAGAGTTTGGCTTTCCTAGTATCGAAGTAGAAAAAATGGCGAAACTTGGGGTTATTGGGGATACCAGATATTAGGCTTGTACAAATGCCTAATTAAACCTGTATTTTTTTTCTACTAAAAATAAAATCAGTTATCAAAAGGATGAAAATTGCCGATGCAACCACTAAGATAAATGGCGAGAAAGTAAAACTTAACAGAGATTGAATAAGTTGAGTGAAAATTGAAGTTATTGAGCTTAAGTATGCGAAAAACGGGCCAAAGAAATTTAGGACAATCCGCAAAACTTCCGGGAATGCATAAAGGTACCAACCTCCGAAAAGCATAGCCGGAAAGACAAGCAAAAGCCAGTTCCAGCTTTGTTTTGCTGCTTCATTTACAGGAACAGGAACAGCCAATACCGATTGCATAACCGAATCAGTAAAACCAGCAGAAGGCTCATCTACACTGGATTTCTTTACCAGATTGCCAGTAAGTTTGTCGAGTTCTTTTTCATTTTGCACCATATTCCGGTATTATTATGTCATTAAAAGCATATCTCAGTTTCTCCCATAATCGTTTTCTGGCCCTGAAGAGTTTAACTTTTACATTTGATTCTGAATAAGTCATTATTTCAGCAATTTCCTTTATACTGCATTCCTGAAGATAAAACATGGTAATAAGGCTACGCTCATCATCCGGGAGTTTATCAACTGCATTTCTAACAATTATCTGTCTTTCCTGTTCATTTAATTCATTCAGGATATTTTCTGTTTCGCTTACTTCCAAAAAACTGAAACGGGGTTCGTCAATTGACACCAATTCGAGTTTCTTTTTTCGCAAGCGAGAAACACTTTCATTAAATGCAATTCTGTACAACCATGTAGAGAATTTACTTTGGTTTTTGAAACTTCCCAAAGACTGATATGCTTTTACAAATGCATCATGGGCAATTTCTTCAGCATCTTCAGGCACTTTTACCATTTTGAGTGCAAAAGTATAAATCATTTGCTTATGTCTTTCAACAAGAACGGAATAAGCATTTGCATCACCTTTTAGAATCCGGTCTATATAGTATTTATCATCTTGCATCTGTAAATATATAGACGCCATTTTTCGAAACGAAGTTACAGTTTTTTGAGACTTTGTTTCTAATTATTTTGAAGACCTTAATAATCTGTGATTTAAGTAGAATTTCGAAATATACTAAACTAGATATCATTCTTAGCAAGGCAATTTATAATTACCAGACGATTTTTGTAACCTGTTGAAATGTACCGGCGTCAAAGATTGTGTACTTCAAATTCAAACTTAATAATTTTATCATGGAAAACATTAGTCAAATTCTTATGACAGCTATAGTATTTACTGCTCTATATGCTGCACTTCAATTGTTTGTTCGGCGAAAAGAGAGGATTATGCTTATTGAAAAAGGCACCAATCCTCCGGAAATGAAATCTGATCTCCCCCATTTCTCAGGCCTTAAATTCGGAATGTTCTTTATCGGGATCGGAATTGGTGTATTACTTGGTAGTATACTAGCAGCAACCACTGTTATTGATCCTGAAGTTGCATATTTTTCAATGATTTTTCTTTTCGGCGGATTAGCTCTGGTAATTCATCATTATGAGGAAAAGAAACAAAAGCAAAATCAAGGTTAGTTTATCTTGATATTAGGTACAGACATTTTCAAGAAAGCAGAATCTATTGGTTCTCTGTGTAATACAACGCGTTATTTCACAGAGAACCATTTGTTTTATCATTTATTCCGCTAAAAGACTTTCAGATTGAAGATGATGTTTCCCGTTTTTTTCCACAAGTTGTTCAGTATTAATTTTGAAGAATTTCCACCAATTTCGATGGCATTCAAGAAACATTAATTTTTTGACAAATAGGGTTTATCAAAGTACAGTTCATCGAAAAATTCAGGCTCTTTTTGGTCTAAATTTTTAAATTTATCTAAACATTATCCGTAACTTTCTGTTTTCTTTTGAACTAAAACGCATATTAATTGCTTACTATATACTCAACCATAAAATCATGATGTGATGAAAAAAATTCTTATTGGGATATTGGTTTTATTTATTGTATCAGTCGTATTTATTGTGTTTTCAAATTTTTCAGCTTTAAAAAGTAAGGCTGGAATAACAAGCATCCATAACTCTGGAATTCTGGATACTAGTATGGTTGTTGCCAGACAAAATTATTTAAATTACTGTGCAAGTTGTCACTATGATAACCTGAGCTGGTTCTCAAGCCGGAAATGGAAATACGGGCATAGCCCCGATGATATCAACCAGAGTATCCGCACAGGTTACCCTGAATTCGGTATGCCATCCTACAAGGATGCATTATCTGAAGAGGAAACCGATGCAATCGCGAAATATATCCATCAGACACTTGAACTTGGGCAACAGGAAAAACTCAACAGTCTTGGCGACAAGGATTACTATTCCACTGAAAAGATTAAAATCAGGCCTGATACCATAATTACAGGACTAAATGTTCCTTGGGGAATGGCTTTTCTTCCGGGAGGAGATATGCTGGTAACAGAACGAGAAGGGAAATTATTACGCTTCAGGGGATTAAAACTTATAGCTGAAGTAAAGGGTTTACCAGAGATACATTCTGAAGGACAGGGTGGTTTGCTGGATATCAGGCTGCACCCCGAATACAAGAAGAATGGTTGGATATATTTTTCTTATGTCTCCCCTGCTAAAAACATTTCAGACGGTTGGGGTACTGCCATAATGAGAGCCAAACTCAAGGATAATGTACTAGTTGATAAAGAATTAATATTCAAGGCGTTTCCTGACTCAAAGACCAACTATCACTTTGGCTGTAAAATTACTTTTGATAGTAAAGGACATATATTTTTCGGCGTTGGCGAGCGTGGAAAATCTGATAATGCACAAAGCTTAATGAATGACTGTGGCAAAATTCATCGTTTGAATGATGATGGAACATTACCTTCCGACAACCCGTTTTACAATTCGCCGGATTCCAGAAAAAGTATCTGGAGTTACGGCCATCGCAATCCACAGGGATTAGTTGTCAGTACTTTTAATGATGAACTATGGGAAACTGAGCACGGACCAAAAGGTGGTGATGAACTCAATCTCATCGTTCCCGGTAAAAATTATGGATGGCCAGTTATAAGTTTTGGCATAAACTACGATGGGACAATTCTTACACCTGATACTGCGCGAGCTGGAATGGAACAACCTGTTACCTACTATGTTCCTTCAATAGCGCCCTGCGGAACATGCTTTGTTACAGGCGACAAATATAAAGGATGGGAAGGTAACATTATGATTGGTTCCTTACGTTTTAGGAATCTGGAGCGTGTCGAACTATCTGGCAATAAAGTTGTGCATAAGGAGACACTTCTCTACAATATTGGCCGTTTGAGAAATGTTGAAGTAAGCCCTGATGGATTTATCTATGTAGCAGTGGAATCTCCAGGAATGATTATAAGGCTCACCCCCGTTGATTAACAACTATAATTTTTTGACATTTTAATAATTCAGGTTGGAATTTGAAAAATTATTTAAACTGGAACACTAAGCCCACACTATAGTTCCGGGGTAAACCGGGGTAATAATACCGAGGTTCTGCGCTACCAAATGACGGTGCGTTCACTAAGATCATTCCAGCAAAATTTGTATTAAATAGATTTTTTACGCCTGCATAAAACTTAAAATAATGATTTTTAAGGTCGAAGTGTGTTGAATAGCTCAGACGCAAATCAGTGACATTCCAACTTTGGTAATCTTTGGTGTTTGAATCGTTCATAAACTGTTTGCCTGTATATTTATTAATTACAACCACTTCCAGCACTTTAATAAATTTTAAACGCAGCTCATTGTAAAGAATTGCCGATGGAATTCCGGGTAGGTTATTACCCGAAAAGTTAATGTTGTTGTCTGAAAATATTTTAAAACGGTTTTTTGATACAGTAAATGAGGTGGTAATGGAAAACTCTGATTTAGAGCTTATTTCCGGAGAAAGCAGGTTAATTCTCGTCATAAACTCCAACCCTGTATGGCTTGTTTTACCTGCATTTATTCCTGTAAATACACTTTCACTTAAACGCTTGGTAACAAGCAGATTTCGCAAGTCAATATGATAAAATGTAATATCATAATTGACATTTTTGTTGAATACTTTCCCTCGAATTCCCAGATCGTAATTCCAGCCGGATTCGGGTTTAAGGTTAGGATTAATTTGTCCGTCAGGCAATAGTGTTTCTTCGAAGGAAGGTGCAGAAAAGCCATGACCAAGGCTGGTATGCATATTCATATCCGTGCTAAGTCTGTAATTTATCCCAAGACGCGGTGAAATTACTGGAGAATACGAGAATTTTCCACTGAGATTAAGTGAATCCCCGTTAAAATTATCAATTAAGGAATAATTTAAAATGTTCAAATTTAATCCCAATTCGGAAGTGAGATTCTTGGTTGCTTTAAGCTTTGCCAGAGTAAAAACATTCAGGTAAAAACGTTTTTCCCGATTATTTGCAAGAAGATTTCCTTGGTAGCCATTATTTGTTTCAAACACCTTTGAATTATAATTTTCCAAAAAAACTTCACCTCCAGTAAGTATTTCAAGGTTTTTGGCCTTAAAGCTTATGTTCTCGCGGATTCCTGAGTATCTGGAATATTCATCCAAAATATTGAAAGGGCGAGATTCGTAAGGATCTGAAAACGAACCAAAAACTGAGATTTTATTGGAGATCCCAGAGCTCAATTCAGTTTCTGCCGTAATTCCTAAAAGCAGTTTGTAATACTGTTCAAATCCCTTAACAGCTAACCAGTTAGGGGCGGCAGCTTTGGGATCCGAAATGAAATTATTCCAGGTAAGAGAACTTGGTATCTGAGCTTCAACATCGGTATAAAGCATGGTAAGTTTCAATACCGTTCTATTAAAATTCCGGTTTGCTGTAATCAGTATTGAATTTCTTGAATAATTGCTATTTTGTCTGTAACCATTACTATGAGAGTTCGCATATACAAGAGAAACAGAGCCATTGGCAGATTTATATCCTGTTGTTATTGCAGATCGGAACGTCCCGAAAGAAGCCATTTCAGATGATAATCCAATTGAAAAATTTTCATTTTCGGGCTGGTATGTTGACATTCGAATTACTCCCCCTAGACCCGAACCATATAATGCCGACGACGGGCCTTTTAATACTTCGATCCGGCTTATTGCTGCGATATCAATATCTTCAATACTTGTGATACCATCACCTGTGGTCAGGGGAATGTCGTCTAGGAAAGCACGTATTCGATTTGAGGAATAAGGACTTCGAGAGCCGATTCCACGGATAGTCAGGCGGTTGGTATTATAACCTCCCCCCGACATATAAACCCCTGGAACCTGATTAATTGCATCATTCAGAACAATGCCATTGTGAATTTGTAAATTTTGCTGAGTTAAAGAACTGACTGTCCCGGTAGATTGACTAATACTCTCCGGAAATCCGGAAATCTTTATAACTATTTCCTCGACATTTTGTATTTCTGGTTCCAGAGTGACGAGCAGATTTAGTGTTTCCCCTGAAATTTTAACAAGTTTTGATTTATAGCCTACGAATGACACTCTAAATTCGTGAAGATTTTCGATTTCTCCGCTTATAAAGAAATACCCGTCAGTATCAGAAGTAAGGCCTAATTGCTCATTTATAGAAATAGTAGCAAATTCAAGTCCAATTCCTGTTTTAGAATCGATTATACGCCCTGAAACCTGCGCAATAACTGCAGATGAAGCGAAAAGTAAAAGCAAAGAGTATAGAGCATTTTTCCACATTTTCAGGAATTGTAGTATTTAAATTATCGATGAAAGTTTTGTGAAACGAAATCCAGTACTGCTGGAAGAGACTCTCTCCAATAGCTCCAGTTATGAGCACCATCTCTGACCCTGTATTCATGGGGAATTTCCTTTTTTCGCATAGCTATATGCAGCAAAGCGTTTCCCTCGTAAAGAAAATCATCATCACCGCAATCGATATACCAGCGAACTTTTGTTTTCTGGTCATCAGGCATATTTTCTACCAGATAAACCGGATCAAGGTTTTTATAGTAATTATCGATTTGTTCGGAAGTAAGTTTCAGGTTTGCATTTTCAGAAGCCTGTCTGTCGCGGCTTTCACTAAAATTTCTTGCTGCAGCACTTAGCGGACAAGCAGATCCAAATACATCCGGGTGATGTAGAGCATAGATCAAGGTTCCACCGCCCCCCATTGATAAACCTGCTATCGCACGAAACTGCTTTTCTGCACGAACCCGGTATGTTTTTTCGATAAAAGGAATGAATTCCTGAAAGAAAAAATCTTCATACCGGAATTCGCCGTTTATACTGTTGTAGTATCCTTTTTTCCCGGTATTCGCATCCGGCATAACAATGATCATGGAAGTCGCAATACCTTCCTTAATTGCTTTATCAGCAATATATGCAACTTCTCCAAACTGAACCCAGCCGGTTTGGTCGTCTCCGGAACCATGAAGTAAATAAAGAACTGGGTAACTTCTGTTGGATGACTCGTAATCAGGAGGAAGGTATACAGAATATTTCCGATCCATATTTAATATTTTGCTTGGGAGGGATAGGTTATCCGCTATCTTTCCTGACTGAGCGAAAATCAGTGAAGGCAAAATCGCAATTTGCAAGCAAAGAAGAATGATTCTTTTCATTTTGTTTAGATATTTAAAGCATTTATTCAATACGTTTAACTGACATTACGCCTTTTACTTTAGCCATTTTTTTGATCAGAGCATCCAGATGACTTGTATCACTAACAAAAACGGTTAAAGTGCCTTCAAAAAGTCCATCATTACTATCGATTGCAATAGATCTCATATTGACTTTCAGGTCTTTGGAAATTACATCAGAAATATTACTTACAATACCAATATCATCAATTCCTGTTATGCGGATAGTTGCCAGGAAAGTTCGGCTTCCTTCTGTGTGCCGCCATCGGGCTTTTACGATCCTGTAATCATATTTCGAAATAAGTTGTTTGGCGTTGGGACAATTTAAACGGTGAATTGTTATTCCTGCTCCAATGGTAACAAATCCAAAAATACCATCTCCAAAAATAGGATTACAGCATTTACCAAATCGATATTCTACATTTGACAAACTGTTATCAATGACAAGGTAATCATCAGTTTCAGCCTGTGTATTTTTAATGAGTTTTTCAAGGGCCAACTCTTCAATAGGAACAGGTTTAGCTTCTACGGATTTTTCCGGCTCGGTTACAATATCCTTTATCTCCAGAAGGTTTAACTTTTCTATAGCTATATCATAATATAAATCAATAGCATCGTTGTATTTATAATGATGTAGAAGTTTACGAATATACACATCCTGAAAATCGATCTTCCAGTTTTTGAATCTTCTTTTTAGTATTTCTTTACCATTTTCGGCTTCTTTAAGCTTTTCCTCCTTCAATGCGAATTTGATTTTTGCTTTTGCCTTTGAAGTAACAACGAAATTTATCCAATCCTGTTTTGGTTTTTGCGTTTTTGAACGAATGATTTCAACCTTATCACCGTTTTTCATTGGGTAACGAATAGGTACGTTCTTACCATTTACTTTTGCTCCTACACAACTAGAACCAACAGCAGTATGAACTTCGAATGCAAAATCAAGCACAGTTGCACCCTCAGGGAATTTTTTCAGATCACCGTTTGGAGTAAATACAAAAATTTCTTTCGCATACAGATTTAGCTTAAAATCATCTATTAGATTGACAGCATCAGTTTCCGGATTTTCAAGCAATTCCCGCACTTTTCCTAACCATTCGTCCACTCCCTTTTCGCTTTTAATTCCTTTGTACTTCCAGTGAGCGGCAAATCCTTTTTCAGCTATCTCATCCATTCGTTTACTACGTATCTGCACTTCCACCCAATGTCCACCAGGTACAACAACTGTAGCATGGAGTGATTCATAACCAGTACTTCGGGGAACCGATATCCAATCACGCATTCGCTGTGTGTTTGGTGTGTAAAAGTCAGTAATGATTGAAAAGACTTTCCAGCAATCGGCTTTTTCATTCTTAAGAGGAGTGTCTAGAATTATGCGAATTGCGAACTTATCATAAATTTCCTCAAAGTCGACCTTTTGCTGTTTCATCTTTTTCCAAATAGATGATATAGCTTTTGGTCGGCCTTTGATTTCCGCTTTCATGCCTTGTTTTGCAAGTTCGGCTTCAATTGGAGCGATGAATTCTGTTATGAACTTGGAGCGTAGGCTGTCTGTTGCTTTTAATTTATCGAAAATGTTTTTGTAGGGCTCTGGTTCAAGGTACTTCATTGTGAAGTCTTCCATTTCAGACATCATATTGTAGAGGCCAAGGCGATGAGCCAATGGAGCATAGATATAACTAGTTTCAGAAGCAATGGCAATGCGGAGTTCATCAGGCTGACTTTCCAACATTCTCATTTGATATAATCTATCAGCAAGTTTTATAAGGATAACCCTAACATCTGAAGCCAATGTAAGAATCAGATTTCTAAGGTTTTCAGCCTGCGATGAGGTTTTCTCAGTTTTTATACCTAAGATTTTAAATAGACCGCCTGATATTTCAGCAACTTTCGGCCCAAATTTTTGAGATATTTCAGGAATTGTTAAGCCAGGTTCATCAACAAATTCACTTATAAGCGATGCAATAACGCTTGTTCCGCCAAGACCAATTTCTCGTGTAACAATTCGAGCAACAGACAATGCATGAAAAATGGTAAATTCCCCCATTCTTTTTGGCGTCTGTTTACAAGCTTCATTAACCATTTCAAAGGCTACCCGTATATTTTGAATTTCTTCAGTTGTAGAAATAGGCTTACATTCCTTCAACAACTGACGGTATTCTGAGAGAACCTTTTTTTCGATATCTGTATAAGAAGTCTGCATAACGGGTTTAAAGGTACACTGATCAAAAGAAAATACTCGAAATATTATACTTTTCTCAAAAGTACTTATCATTTCTATAATCTGAAATATGTTTCGATTTTTTAGTTATGTAAAAATTACTTCTCAGAACTGGAAAAAATTATGTTTCCACGCAACTAAATTTTGAGTTAAAACATCTTATTACGTGAAACCCAATTCGTATTGAAGAAACTCATTATATTTTTCACATATAGTTTTATTCTGATTTCTTGTGAAAAAAACATAATTCCTGCAATTCCAGATAATCCTTTGTGGCTTAATCAGGAAATTATTGACATGGAAAAAGGCCCTTCGTTCGGAGGCATCAAAATTAATTTATACCTTTGGAACAGCGAATACTATTATCATATATTAAATCCGATTTCCTCATGTTTTTTATGCACTTTATATAATTATCAGGGAGAGTTACAAATTTGGGATGAAGAATTTCCAACTAATTTTTTTAAAGATGGAGTTTTTGTTGCAACGATTTGGAAACACCATAATTCAGTAGGAAAACTAAAACCTGATAACCGAACTAATCCTTTGCGAAATTTTAGCATCAATCCACTAATTGATTAGGTTAAAAAAGTAAAAAAAACATAATAAATGTTAAAAGAATTAGTGTTGACAATTATTTTGAGTAAATTTTGTGAATGCATTCATTTCGTAAATTTTTACTTCTTCTAATTTTTATCCCGGTATCATGTCATTATTCATATGGACAAGAAACAGATTCCTTGCAAATTTTCCGTGGAATAATTTGTGACAAAAAGGATACCCCACTTCCCTATTCGCACATTATAAATTTAAATAGTGGACGTGGATCAACAAGCAGTATTAATGGGATGTTTGTTATCCAAGTTAATAAATCTGATAGCTTACTATTCCGCAATATTTCCTGTCAAGACTTAATTATCTGTCCTTACAATTTTTCCAATGGAGATACCTTTCATCTTGAATTCAAGCTATATAGTATAAATGAAGTCAAGATTTTTGAATGGGGATCAAGTTATGAGGATTTTAAGGCAAAAATTCTAAGCATGCCTGTTACTGAGAGTTTGGGGCAAAAACTCGGCTTACCTCAGCAAAAAGGGAATGTATTGCCAAATTATAAAAATGTTGATGTTCTGAAGAATCCAATTTTCGCGATTACCAATCCTATTGATTTTTTATACTTTAATCTGAATAAGAAACAACAATCTATCCAAAAAGTAATTGAATTACAGAATAATGAAGAGTTACTTGATCGGTTTGAATCTGTATATAACCGGAGAAGCATAGGTTCACTTATCGGACTTTCTGGTGAACCATTGGATACATTTCTGATATTCCTGAATCTTAATTTTAAGTGCGATTTTAGATGCAGTGAGATTCAGATTGTTTCAGAGATTTTTAAACAATGGGCGTTTTATAAACTCACGAAAGATATTGAACTTAAATAGCTCCCTTTTTAACTTTTCTTAGATGCAATATCCACATAAGAAATGCAGCTGAGAAAGACATGCAAGCGCCAAAATAGAATGGCACAGAGGAATTCACCTTATCATAAAGTACACCGGCAATAATGCTTGCAGGTAGCAATGTTAAGCCAAGCATTGCATTATAAATCCCCAAACCGGTTCCTTTTTTATTCTTATCAAGCTTATCAGAAATCATTGCTTTTTGCACGCTATCCGTAGATGCTGAATATATACCATAAAAACCAAATAAAATTACGATTACAGATACTTGCTTTGTATAGCCGAAACCAAAATACACAAGCGAATAAATAATGTATCCAAATATCAGTAATTTCTCTCTTCCTATCTTATCAGACAAAGCTCCCATGGGTACAGCAAAAATTACCGATACCACATTAAAAACTAAATAAACAAGTGGGATATATGCCAACTTAACACCTACTTCATTTGCTTTGACAATTAACAATGCATCCGTTGAATTTCCTAGTGTAAAAATGAAAATTATAAAGAGTACGATATAAAAATCTGCTGAAAAATCCCGAAAACTGAATTTTTTATATAGGTTTTCATCCTTTTTTCTAGCCTCTTTTATAAATATTAGTATAATAATTATTCCAAGTACAGCAGGTATTGCAGATACGATAAAAATGAGAGGAAAATTAGCCGGAAAGGAGCGCAAGAGGAAAAATGCGATCAGCGGACCTACGATTGCACCCGCATTATCCATTGCTTTATGAAATCCGAAGCTTTTACCAACACTTCCTCCGATTGCTGAAGCAGCAATAAGACTGTCTCGCGGCGCTGTTCTCATCCCTTTTCCAAAACGCTCGATAAACCTAAGGTAAAGCACCTGAACTGGAGAAATTACCCAAGCATAAAACGGCGTAACAATTGCTGTTAGTGCGTAACCGATAAACATCATAGGCTTGTTCTTGCCAATTTTATCGCTCCAAAACCCGGAAAGTGTTTTAATCAAAGCTGCTGTACTTTCAGCAATTCCCTCAATAAGTGATAATGTAGTTTTTGATGCCCCCAATGATAAAAGAAACATTGGCATTACCGAATACACCATTTTAGTAGATGTATCTGTAAAAAAGCTTGTAAGTCCAGTAAAGAAAATATTTCTGTTAAAACCCAGAATTTTTTTTTCAGGATTTACCTTGGAATTTTTGTAATGAGTTTTTCTCATTAGTTTTTCTTTACGGATTCAGGAAATTGCATATTAGTATATTGAATTGATTAAACCTGAAATAATCCGTTGAAATAATAATTACATAACGTCAAATTACTTCAATACTTTCCTGAGGTACCCATCCTGTGCGACCATCACTTAAACGAATCTCTTGCCAACCCCCAGCCTTATCCTCAAGCCATACTTTAGCGCCTTCATGAAGTACGAATAATCCTACTCCCGTTTCTCTGGGAGCTGATTTTGCATTTACAGACAATTCGGTAACTATTGCAGCCTCCGGACTTTTAATCTTTACATATTGTTTCCAGGAGGCAAAAAGGAACAAAATGCTCATAACTAAAAATAGTATTGAAGAATAAAATCCAAGTCTTCTGACAGTCCGATTTCTCATTAAAAGATAAAAGGTTAATGCCATTGCACTTAAAATAAATGAAATCATTGAGATGTAGGCCCAATTGTTTGAACTTTGCGAAAGGACAAGAGATTTATACCACTTTTTGTAAAATATTTCCGGCACCTCATCAAAACTATCAGCCAACTTACTTTTCAGGTATTCGAGATTGATCTTTGCATCTTCATCTGAAGGATTCAATTTTAATGCTTTTTCATAGTATAGACGAGCCTTTCCTAACTTATTGGATCTGAATGAAGCATTGCCTAAATTATAATAAAGTGTGGACGATTCGAATCCTGCGAAGACAATTGATTGATATGATTCAATCGCCTCTTCGTAACGCCCTTCCTGGTATAATGTATTCGCTTTAAAATATGATGAATCAGATTGCGCACAAAGTCCAAAATAGCTGGTAAATACGAATAATATAAGTAATAAACTCTTCATGATTAGCTGATTTTTTCCTGTAAAACACTAATTAATGCCATTGCTTTTTCATAAATTTTCTGTTTGTCACTTTCACCCAAACCACTTGCATATCTCGCCATTTCACAATCGTCAAGCAATTCCCATAAGGATATCTGAATTGAAGAATCAATTTCTTTAGACTGTAATTTGGCTGAGATTTTCTCTCTGGACAAGTCGGAAACATTTACTCCGAGTTTATCAGACAGATATCCCCATATTGCCTTTAGTATTTCGTCATAAAACCCATTATCGTTGGTGGTAAGATAAACTGAAGCATTTTTCAATCGTTTTTCCGCAAGTTTTCTTGCTTTTCTATTTCTGACAGCATTAATATCGGCATTTCTTCTTATGCGTTCCTTTCTGAATATTACCAAAGAAAGTATAAACAATATAGGCAGAAGAAATGACGCATAAAATAAGCCTGAACCAAAAACAGTTTTCCCTATTTTCGTTAGTTCAGGAGAAGTAATTCTTATAAATTTAATATCACCTGCGAGAGAAACAACTTCTTTACTGGTTTGACGTACATTTCCTGAAGCAAGAGGTGAAGTAATATACGCTTCATCGTTTCCATCTGCCTTTTCAACAACGAAATTGAATTCAGCAGATTTATCTGTCTTGTATTTTCCTTCATCCGGATCAAACCATGAAAAAACTATTGGCGAAATCCTGAAGTTCCCTGCATGTCTTGGTATAAGAATATATTCATAATCAAGACTTCCATTAGTACCATTATCAGAATGTTTTAAATTTTGTGTGGTTTTTGGATCGAAAACTTCAAGGTCAGGCGGGAAATCGATTTTAACAGGTTTAAGTAAATCCAAATTACCTTTGCCAGAAATATGAACTTTTACAGTTATTGCATCATTAACTTTAAGCTTTTCCTTATCTACATTAGCTTTCATATTAAATGATCCAACTGCCCCATCAAATCCGGCAGGCGCTCCAGAAGGTAATGGCTTCACAGTTATTGAAACAGCGTTTGTTTTAAAACCCTGGGGAACATTCTCATATCGATCGAAAAAGGAATCATTAAAAAAAGGATCATTAAATCCGTTCTGTCTACCCTGAGAGACTTTTTTCTTAACTAAACACTCAATATCTGCAGGTTCAATAGAAATAATACCTGTCTTTTGCGCAGTTAGCAAATCTCTTTTAAAAACCTGAGAAAGATAGACTTCGCCATTAACTTTTTCCTGAATTGCAGTATTATCTCCCTCCAATTCCTGGCGCCAGAAACCATCAAATCCCGGAGCTTTAAAACTTGAAATATTAAGAGCTTCCTGAGTAAATATTTTTGTAGAAAGCACAAACTGTTCACCCAGATAAATACTCGATTTGGTTCCTATTTGCCTGATAAAAACTGATTCAGTCGAGGTAGAAACTTCAGATGAAGAACCTTTTTCTCCACTTTGAGTGTCTTGCCTTGAATTAACCACTTTGATAGTAACTTCATTAGTCTTAAATACTTTTCTTCCAGATGTAACAGTTGCAGGCGGAAATACTAAATCCCCTGCTTCTTTTGCCAGAAAGGTATAAGTGTAGGTTACTGTTTTCACACTTTCTATGCGTCCATTTATCATGCTTGATTGCTGACTAACAAAGGTTGAAGGCCCACCAACAAGTTTTAATCCTTTTACTTGCGGCAATACAACATCTCCGCTAAAATCACCTGAAATAGTATAATTGAATGCCTCACCAATTACAACTGAGGATGGCGCTGAAGCCTGAATTTGTGTATCCTGGGCAATTAAATTTCCCTGGCAAGTAAGAGTTGCAAATGAAATCAGAAATAAATATTTTGATAAAAAGTTCTTCATGTAAAAAATATTATCAATTAGGTTTTAATTACCAATCTTTTTCAGCGCTCACTGGTCTTGCAACAGCTTTTTTCTTGTCTAATTTTGCTTTTACATCCTTTTCCTGATTCTGAACTGCATTTAACATTTGTTCAGCCTCTTCTTTGCTAATTTTTGGTTCAGATGGGTTTTGCTCTTCTTTATTCTTCTCATCTTCTTTCTTTTGCTGATCTTTATTATCCTTGTTTTGATCTTTTTGCTGATCCTTATCCTGTTGATCCTTATTATCTTTTTTGTCTTTATCCTTATTTTTATCGTCCTTATTTTGTTCCTGGTTCTGCTGTTGCTGCTGTTGCTTTAGATTCTCAAGGGCATAAGCAAGATTATAACGAGTGTCTTCGTCATTTGGCCGGATACGCAAAGAGTTTTTGTATGATTCAATACTTTTATCAAATTGTTGTGCCATGAGCTGAGAGTTCCCCAAGTTATGGTATAGATCTGCTCTTTTATTAGGCTCATTGCTTTTTTGTAATAGCTTATCGTATTCATTAGCAGCCTCTTCGAACTTTTTCTGTTTGAATAAGGAATTTGCAATATCATATTCAGCCTCAAAAAGTCCGGGTTTTTCATCAGTGGCTTTTCTAAAGTTCACCTCCGCTTCGGAGAATTTCCCATCCTTATAATACGAGACTCCTGTTCTAACTATTTTTCTTTCCACCTGACAAAATGAATTTTGCAGAGGTCCAAAAAATAAAATTGATATTAGAATTAAGCGTGTCATAATTGTTATTAAAAAAAGTTTGAGTCAAAAATTTTAAAATTATTAAGCCATGAGTTTTTCCTGAATCGTATTAAAAGTTCAATCAGAAGTAAAAAAATTGCAAATCCGGTAAAGTATTGAAAACGTTCATCAAATTCGGCAAAAGTCTGTGTTTTGAATTCCTTTTTTTCCAGAGCGTCAAGTTGTTCCATTAATGAGAACAGTCCAATAACGCTGGTACCTGAATGGATGTATATACCTCCGGTAATTTCAGATATACGCTTCAGGGTTTTGTCGTCGAGTTTACTAACTATCACACCTCCCTGTTTATCTTTTCTGAAATCTTTGCTTCCATATGAGAGAGGGATTGGAACACCAGAAGGATTGCCAATTCCAACACAATGTACCATTACTCCCTTTTCCTTAGCTCTTTCAGCAGCTTCGAATACACCATTTTCATGATTTTCTCCATCAGTGATAATAATAATTGCCCTCGATCTGTCGATTTGTTGATCATCCTGAAGCGGTGAAAATGAGTTTAGAGCGAGATCAATGGCTGCGGCAATATTTGTACCTTGTTTTGAAACTATATCAGTATTAATTGACTCAAGAAACATTTTTGCTGATGAATAATCATTTGTTAGAGGGATTTGGGTATAAGCGTCTCCCGCAAAAATTATCAGTCCTAATTTATCATCCTTGAGCTGATCAATCAGACGAGATACGCTTTGTTTGGCCCGAATAAGCCTGTTGGGAGCCATATCCTCTGCAAGCATACTATTAGAAACATCGAGTGCAATAATTAATTCCCGTCCTTTCTTTTCAACATTTTTAAGTTTTGAGCCAACCCTTGGCCCTGCTAATGCAATGATAACCAGCGAAAAAACTAGTATACTCAAATAAAATTTCAAGCCTGTCCTAAATCCAGATACATCAGGGAAAAGAGTATTATGAAGAGATTCTGCGGCAAAAATTTTGAACTTCTTTTTCGTTAATCCCCTGCCCAAATGAAATATAATTGCTAAAAAGGGAATCAGCAATAAGCTCAAAAGTATCTCTATATGTGTGAATTGGATCATTTTCTTAGCATTTCAAATTAATTCTGAACGAGTTAAGGAGTGGTTTTTACAAAAACAGCCCTAAGAAATATTTCGATCAATAAAGTGATTGCAGCAATCAACAACCAGAGGAAATATTCTTCTTTTCTTTTGCTAAACTTTTGAACATCGAGGATGGTTTTCTCAAGTTTATCAATTTCACTGTATATCTGCACCAGCTTATCATTATCTGTGGCTCTAAAATAATTCCCACCAGTTTTCTCAGCAATTTTCTGTAAAACGTCTTCGTCAATCTCAACCTGTACATCCTGTGTTCTTGTTCCAAATACAGTATTCACAGGCATTGGAGCAGTGCCTATTGTTCCAACTCCAATTGTATATACCCGGATATTATTTTGAAATGCAATATCTGCTGCAGTAAGAGGACTTATCATTCCGCGGTTATTAACTCCATCTGTAAGCAGAATTACCACTTTGCTTTTTGCCTGACTATCTTTAAGACGGTTTACTGATGATGCAAGGCCCATACCTATTGCTGTTCCATCTTCAATCATACCAAATTTAATTTCACTCATAAGATTTAGTACAGTTGCCCTGTCATTTGTAAGTGGACATTGAGTAAAACTCTCCCCACTGAACACGACAATTGAAAAACGGTCACCCTGACGGCCGCTAATAAATGCAGAAGCAACTTTTTTCGATGCTTCTAATCTATTGGGAGTAAAATCCATAGCCTGCATACTTCCTGAAGCATCCATGCACATTACAATGTCGATCCCTTCAGAATTAACCTGTTCCCATTCATTGGCTGACTGCGGGCGAGCAAGAATAATTATAAGCAACGAAAGGACAATAAGTCTCAGAGCAAACAGGAATTCACGCAGATACCATCTAACGGGCCGTCCCAAATTATTAAATGGGCTAAGTGAGGAAAGTTTAACGGAAACATTTACCTTTTTGCTTTTCCAGATATGAAAAGCAATTATTACTGGCAACAATGCCAGAAGGTAAAGAAACTGAGGGTTAGCAAATACAGTTGTTTTCATTCCTCAGAAAGTTTAATATTTTCTGTTTTCTTTCCAAATTCATCAGACTTGTTCTCAGAACTAACTATTTCTTCAATTTTGGTTTGTTCGATGAATAGGAAGGCATTATCTATATTACTTTGATTTTCTACCTGAATTGGATCGGCCTTAGCAAACTTAACCATATCAGCTGTTTGAAGGATATTTCTCAGCAACTCACTAAGCATTTCACTTTGAGGCATTAACTTGTTAAAGGAATTCAATGTCTCTGAACTTACAAATCCCATAGCCGGAATTTCAAATCTTTTTTCAAGGTAATTCCTCATAATATCAGAAAGTCTTGAGTAGTATTCCTTTATTTTTCCATTCTGCGAAAGCTTTTCGGCTTTTAGTTTATTCAGATCGCGAATTGCGATGACATGTGGCGGTAATAATTTCTCAATTTCTTCAATTTTATTTCTCTTCCTGACTCTTCTGAAAATAAATACTCCAATTATAACAAGGATTATAAAAATTGCTATAATAATTCCTAGTTCTGACGCAATTTCTCCTAATCTGAATGGCAAACTCAATATTGGTTTGATATCCCGGATTTCGGCCTGAGTGTCAATTTTAGGAGAAAGTACTGTTAACAGAAGTTCTGGAGAATAGATAGTATCAGTATTATTATCATATTTGAAAACTAATGGAATACCAGATATTGAATATTGTCCAGGTTTGAAGGATGTTAGTTTTAACTCCAATGAAAACGAATCATCTGTTTGATTTTTAAGTGAATCCAGCACTTCAATTTCCTTGTTAAGACTATCACGCAAGGGGAAAAAACTTAGTTTAGCCCCTTTCTGATTTATAATATCGAGGTGAAGTGATGTTGCTTCTCCAATAACAATGGTATCCTTATCAAATTTTAGATTTAGCTGAACAAGCTGAGCATTTAATGAAGATAAGCCTAATAGCAGCAATAAAAATGAAAAAAATACTTTGTTTTTGATTTGCATTAATCTTTCTCGAGACATATTCTATCGTTTTTTAAAAAGATTAAGTAAAGGTTTAACATAATCTTCAGCAGTGCTAACCGATGCGAAATCGACCCCAGATTTGTTAAAAATATTTGTCAGCAGTTTCTGTGAAATATTCCAGTTTTGGGTATATGATTTTCTTACAGATTCAAGTGAAGTATCTACCCATTTTTCCATATTTGATTCACTGTCTGAGAATCTAACAAGACCCATATCAGGAATCTCCTTATCACGTCTGTCATACACTTGCAATGCGACAACATCATGTTTTTTACTTGCAATTTTTAGAGACTCTTCAAATGCCGGAGCAATAAAATCAGATAATATAAAAGCAGTGCAACGTTTTTTTATAGCGTTAGTTAAAAAAATAAGGGCTTCGGACACATCAGTTTTTGAACTAAGAGGTTCAAATTCAATCAATTCTCTGATAATATGGAGTATATGCTTTTTACCTTTTTTAGGGGGAATGAATTTCTCCACCTTATCGCTAAATAGAATTAATCCAATTTTATCATTATTTTGAATTGCGGAAAATGATAATACTGCAGAAATTTCGGTAAGGATATTTTTTCTGATTTGGCTTACCGATCCGAAATTACGACTTCCGCTAATATCAACAAGTAACAAGACTGTCAATTCCCTTTCCTCTTCAAATACTTTAATAAAAGGATGGTTAAAGCGTGCAGTAACATTCCAATCAATATTTCTTATATCATCACCGTACTGATATTCTCTAACCTCAGAAAAAGTCATTCCCCGGCCTTTGAATGCAGAATGATATTCACCTGCAAAGACCTGTTGTGACAATCCCCTGGTTTTTATTTCTATTTTCCTGACTTTTTTAATCAGCTCTGAAGCATCCACTTTAGAAACCATGACTTTTTAACATGTTGAGTTACTTTTTTTTTGTGGTAACAACGAAATACCATTCTTTTTCCTCCAGATTGATAACATATATTTCATTATTGAAGGAAAACTCCCAGCTGGTTTTGGATAGTTTTTTATACTTGTCATTTAACTCTTCGACAACAAAATCAAACTCAGAGAAATCGCAAACCAGTCGTGTATGGGTCGATACATTCTCTTCTGAGAAAAATACAATAAGTGTCTTTGTTCCTGCAGAATTAACAAATTTTAGATAATTGAAAGATTCATTTTTGGAACTATTATCCAGATTAAAACCCTTCATCACTTTCCTTACAACTTCTTCGGCACCTTCTTTCGGAATCCCAATGAGATCCTGTCCAAAACCGGAAGCTATAAGAAATAAAAGCAACAAAACACTTAGAAATGTATTTTTCATATTTCAGAGTTTTATGGAACCTCTATTTTATTCAAAATTCCCGTGATTATCTCTTCGGTACTAATATTCTCAGCTTCAGCCTCGTAGCTTAAGCCAATTCTGTGTCGGAGAACATCATGGCAAACAGCCCTTATATCTTCAGGAATAACATATCCTCTACGTTTAATAAATGCATAAGCTTTTGCCGCTTTAGCAAGATTGATACTTGCACGAGGTGAACCGCCCCAGGAGATCATTGGAATGTACTGTGACAGTCCAAATTTATCAGGTTCGCGTGTTGCAAATACAATATCAAGAATATAGTTTTCAATTTTCTCATCCATGTAAACTTCTTTAACCAAATTCCGTGCTTTGAGAATATCAGCTGGTTTAAGAATTTTATTTACAGTAGGGAAATCCTTTCCTGTGTTCTCACGAATAATTGAACGTTCCTCTTCACGAAGTGGATAAGTGATTATTACTTTAAGCATAAACCGGTCTACCTGAGCTTCTGGTAAAGGGTATGTCCCCTCCTGCTCAATTGGATTCTGAGTAGCAAGAACAAGAAATGGATTTTCCAAAGGAAATGAATGCTCACCAATTGTTACTTGTTTTTCCTGCATAGCTTCCAAAAGAGCCGACTGCACTTTAGCCGGAGAGCGGTTTATTTCATCAGCAAGGATAAAGTTGGCAAAAATCGGACCCTTTTTAACTAGAAATTCTTCTTTTTTCTGGCTATAAATCATTGTTCCTGTTAAGTCAGCAGGAAGTAAATCAGGTGTGAACTGTATTCTACTAAATTTTGCATCAATTGTATCAGCCAGAGTTTTTACTGCTAGTGTTTTTGCCAGACCAGGAACACCTTCGAGTAATACGTGACCATCAGAGAGTAAGCCAATTAGTAACCGTTCAATGAGATGTTTTTGTCCAACGATTACCTTTTGCATTTCTAACTTAATCAGATCTACAAACTCGCTCTCGGTCTTAATCTTTTCATTGAGTTCTTTAATATTAACAGTATCATTCATAATTATAGAATTAAAATGTCAAAAATTTGTCACAAAATTGTGCAAATATAGAATATTTTTAAAATTGTAATTAAGTATAGAACACTTGAATGCACTATAAAGTAAGGATAATTTAGTTAAAAAATGTTAACATGAATTAAGGATTGCTTTTTCAAAACAAGAATTAGGATCCTTTTAAGCAAAACTTTTCAAGCACAAGTTAAGTATTTCTTCTATTTTAACTTGAATTACTTATGCAAATCCATATTTTTTGATGCTTCCACTTAAAGCATAATAACGCAGTAGAAAACTTATTTGTTCAAAGAGAACAATTGGAATAAAACAAAGACAATATTTTACTACTTTTAATCAACTATTTGGGTCTCTTTTTTTATATGTGGAGAATGCATATACGTGTCAGCTTGATCGTTAAATAGTTTTAACAACTTGATTTAAACCAAAATATAAAGACTTGAGCCGTTTTTTTATAATACTTTCCTTTAAGGGGACAAATTTTCATGGATGGCAATCACAACCCGGCAAAACAACTGTTCAGGATACTGTTAAAAACGCTTTGCAACAGATTTTACAGGAGGAAATACTTTTGATTGGTGCGGGAAGAACAGATTCAGGGGTGCATGCCATGAATTTTGTGGCCCATTTTGATTCAGAGAAAATAATTAGCAAGGAGATTCCCGATGTTGTATACAGATTGAACAGATTTTTATCGTACGACATAATAATACATCATTTAATTCCTTGTGAAGATGCTTCACATTCAAGATTTGATGCTATTTCGCGAACTTATCATTATTTAGTGTCAACAGGAAAGAATCCTTTTTTGTATGATTATTCATTATATTATCCTCAGAAACTTGACATTTCAGTGATGAATGAAGCCAGCAAAATATTATTAGTTAATAATGATTTTGCAAGTTTTAGTAAGCTTCATGGCAATAATAAGACGACTATCTGCGAGGTTAGAGAAGCAGAATGGAGGCAAGTAAGTTCTGATTTACTCGTATTCAGGATTACGGCTGATCGTTTTTTAAGAAATATGGTTCGGGCGATTGTTGGGACGATTCTAGGGATCGGATCTCTAAGGGATCGGATCCCTTACTTGCAGGAAATAATAGATAAAAAAGATCGAAGCGCTTCTGGCACTTCTGTTGATGGAAAAGGCCTGTTTCTGACCGACATCAGATATAAGAATATTAGCTTACCTGAACACCGAAACTATTTCATTAATGAATCATTTTTTTTCTAAAATGAAATTCAGCCCTGCAAACCTCCTTTTTTAAAGTCTCATTGTATGCGGAAAAATAATAACTGGAATTTTCATTTTGAATAATTGAGAATCGTATTTTATTATCAGGCAAGCTCTCACTTAAATAATTTACTGTAATTTCGTCAATTTCATGTGTTTTCCAAAGTTCTGTCGCCACAAGATCTGAAAACCATTCAACGTATTTAGCGTTGTTAACATGCTGGTAAATATCAATATCTGAGTTAGTTACCTCTCTGAATTTCACATACTCATATTTCGCTAAAACTGCTAAACGTTCGGGTTTACCAGAACCTGAATCAATTCCTCTGCGAGGGATTTTCTGATATTCCGGAGTTATACGATTTGGTCTATGGTTAGAAATATTTATCAGTAACCAACTTGTACACCCGCTTACTATCTGATTTCCGTTCCTGTCAAGTAGCTCAAAATCCCTATATGCAAATGGGTCTTCGTAATCATTCCCCCATGTATTCATTGTAATTTCATCTCCCCAAGATGGGTAGACTTCAACTTTAATTTTTATGCCAGATAATATCCACATTTTCCCAATTTGCATGAGATCATTGTATCCAATACCACAAGCATTTGAATGCAACCATGCACTTTCCTGAAGAAAACCTGCAATAACATTTATTCTAAGTTTGCTGTATCGATCGGTGTGATACGAATGAACTTTGTATTTATCAGACCAGATTTCAGGTGATGGCATAGCTTTTAACTTTTTTAAGCTTTAAAAATTAATATTTCAATCCTGATTCCAGATTTCCCAGGATTTTAATGCTTGGTATTCCAGCATTTTCAATCCATTACTTACCGTTGCACCCTGCGCCAATCCCTTTTTTAGAAAAAGTGTTTGTGCAGGATTGTAAATCAAATCAAATAATATGTGAGATTCATTAAGATAGTTATAAGGTATATCCGGACACTCTGATTCATTAGGAAACATGCCTAAAGGGCTTGTGTTAATTATTAATTCCGAGTTGCGAATTATATCCCCAGTAATATTTTTGTAAGTTAATTCCGATTTTTCGCTTGAGCTTACAAATAAATATGAGATTCCCAATTGTTTAAAAGTATAAGCAACAGCTTTGGACGCTCCACCAGTACCTAATATAAAGGCGTTTGAAATTTTTCGGTTAATAGGTAGTATTTCTTGAAGTGACTTTTTGAAACCAAAGGCATCTGTATTAAAACCGGTAAGAATTCTTTTTCCGCCAACAATGTCAAACTTAATTGTGTTTACCGCCCCTATTTCTTCTGCAATTGAATCAATTCGGTCAAGAAAAGGAATTATTTTTTCCTTATAGGGAATGGTTACATTCAATCCAAGTAGTTGACTATTTGATTCAACCAAGTGCGGAAAATCAGAAATATCTGGTAATGGGAAATTCCTGTAATCGACACCAGTGATTTGTTCGTCAGCAAACTTTTTTGTAAAAAAATCCTTTGAGAAAGAATGACTTAGAGGATGTCCAATTAAACCATACATATCATTACTAAATTTTTCGATTCGGAAATTGATAACATCAGAAATTACCTTCATTTAGTATTATGAAGCTGGTTTCAATTGAGGAAAAAATATTCAAGAAAATACCTATATATAAAGTATGCTTCACGTTACAATTTCCGATCCTGGAACTGCTTTGGTAAAAAGTCAAAAAGTGTATCACCCCTAAGTCCAAGACGCAATGCTTCAAGCGCCACAACTTCATTACTTGCAATATTTCCAAGGTTAACATTGGCTCCAAGAAGGTGAATAAACCAGGTTTGTTGCGCCTTGTTTGGTGCTTCCCAAAGCACTTTATCAACTGAGACATGTTCAACTATATCGTCAATTAGTGAAGTATTTGCACTTCCATCTGAATTATAAATACCAATGGTACCGCTTTCTCTGGCTTCAGCGATTACCATCCATGCACCAGCATTCAGTTCAGCTTTCATAAAATTAACCCATTCTGCTGGTGGTATTTCTACATCCTTTACTTTCGAACCTACCTCTGAAAGTACTGTAAAATCTTTACTTAGCTTGAGAATATACTCAAGTTTTTCATCGTGATTCAAAAGAATTGAACCGTCAGAAACTTCAACGAATTCAAGGCCAGCTTCAGACACAAAGCGGCGATATTCATCATACATTCCCCTGACAATAAAAAGCTCAAAAAGTGTTCCTCCAAAATAGGGCTTCAAACCTGCTTTTTTGTAGAGTTTGATTTTCTCTGTCAATTGAGAGTTAATAAGGGCAGTTCCGAAACCAAATTTTACTAGGTCAGTAAATTCAGAGCTACTCTGGATAAAACTCTCAACTTCAATAAGACTGAGGCCTTTGTCCATCATCATTGTAACACCTGTTTCCCTGTTTTTAACTGAACGTTCGGGAAGATAAGGAAGTTTAAAACTCATGCTTCGGAAAATTATGATGGTTTGTTTAAAAGGATTTGAATTCTTCTATTACGCAATCCTTCAGGAAAGATTTTGTAAAAATCGTCTACAATTTTTTCATCCAATGCAACTGCTTTTTTAAGGGATATAAAACCGGAAATCCAATCTGCAAGTCGAAAACGACATGCAGCTTCAAGGCTCATAGTTTCAGCATCCTCCGCATTAACTTTCAGAGATTCCGCGATTATTTCAAGAGAAGTAATATAATCTTTTTGATTATAATATATTGTAGCAAGATTTAACCATGCTTGCTCATCTTTAGGATCTAAAAGAACTGTATGCCGATAGCATTTAATTGCTTCAGGCATTGCTTCTGTACATTCGTAACTTTCTCCAAGGTGAAACCAATAATCCGAGTTTTCACTATCGAGCTCAATTGCTTTCAATAGATAAGATATGGCATCGTTATGGTTACCACGAGCGAGATATGCAAGCCCAGCACCAAACCAGCCTTCAGAATATGAGTTATCAATTTCAATGACTTTCTTATAGGTTTTCAGAGCCAAATCATGTGCTTCAATCTGATCATAACATTCACCAAGATAGCACCAGCCCTGGATATGATCGTCTTCCAGACTTAAAAAATCATGGTAAACAGCAATAGCGTTTACAAAATCGGAATCGTTAGCGTATATGTTCGCTTTATTAAAATAAGCTGATGCGTAGGAAGGATTAACCGCTATAGCATAATCATAGGATTCAAGTGCTTTCTTAGGTTGATTAATTTTATAATAAACGACTCCAAGATTATACCAAACGTTGTCGGAAAATGGATCCTCGTCAAGATATTTATTATAAAACTCAATACTGGTAGCATATTCATGCATTCGCTCAAAGTAAAAACCCAAGTCATAAAGAATCGTAAGATTGTTGGGATCCAAAGCAAAAGCTATTCGCAAATATTTTATAGCAAGGTTAAACTTCCTGGCATTTTCAAATGCCATTGAAATGTTAATCAGAATTTCAACCTTATCTTCTTCTGTTTTACTAAGAGCAATATCAAATTGTTTTTCTGCCTCCGGGATTTTACCTAACTGAGCCAAAGCCGTACCTCTAAGTAAATAGATTTCAGCATTTTCCATATCCCACTCGGGTATTTCTTTCAACAAATCTATTGCTTGTGAAGGCTGATTTGTTTCAAGGAAAATCTGAATATGTTTAATAGTAAGCTCACTTGAGTCAGGATGCTGCTTACCTGCAATTTCAATAGCTTCATTTGCTTTTTTGAAATTACGAATATCCAAGTAATAGTCAATTATCGACTCAAACTCTTCAATATCAAAAAAGTAGGATGATTTTCTTTCAACCATATCCTCAAATCGTTCAAGAACTTGCCTGAATTCATCCTCATCTTGCATTTGTTCCCTGAATCTGTCCATTGATTGGAAATTTTGTCAAAAGTAGCTATTATTTGTTTTCATTCTTTGCTATTGGAAAGAAAGAAATAAACAGGTGTTAATAAATTTTAAACTACATGCTATATAGGTCAAACAGCCGAAATTGTTTCTAATGAATCGTGACTAAATCTTAAAATATGAAAATGTTAAGGCTTTAATAAGCTAATAGAAAGTATAAATCGGGTGGCAATAGATATTCATAGGTTGTCAACTGATGAGAAAAGCCGAAACAGAGTGGAATTTTCTATTGGTTCTTGAGTCAATTTTCTTTATTTTTGCCAGCGTTAATAAAAATGGAATATGTTCGAGAATTTATCCGAGAGATTAGAAAAATCCTTTCAAATATTAAAAGGTCATGGTAGCATTACGGAAATCAATGTTGCAGAGACACTTAAAGATGTCAGGAGAGCCTTGCTTGATGCTGACGTAAATTACAAGATTGCTAAAACATTTACTGATACCGTAAAAGAAAAGGCAATTGGGCAGAATGTACTTACATCTCTGAAACCATCGCAACTGATGGTCAAAATTGTTCATGATGAACTGGTATCATTAATGGGCGGTTCAGGAGTAGAACTCAACATAAAAGCAAATCCGGCGATTATTCTTATTGCCGGACTTCAGGGTTCAGGAAAAACAACTTTTTCCGGTAAACTGGCAAAATACCTGAAAACCAAAAAAGCTAAGAATCCTTTGTTGGTTGCTTGTGACGTTTATCGCCCTGCAGCTATTGAGCAGCTTAAAGTTTTGGGATCTCAGATTGAAATCCCTGTATATACCGAAGAAGGAAATAATGACGTGGTTAAAATTGCTAAAGCTGCCATCAAGCACGCCAAAGCAATTGGTCACAATCTCGTAATCATTGATACTGCTGGTCGTCTTGCTGTTGATGAAGAAATGATGAACGAAATTGCAGCAATTAAATCAGCTGTACAGCCAGATGAGATTCTGTTTGTTGTTGACGCAATGACGGGACAGGACGCTGTGAATACTGCGAAAGAATTTAACGATCGTTTAGATTTTGATGGAGTTGTTTTAACGAAACTTGATGGGGATACCCGCGGTGGTGCGGCCCTATCCATTCGTGCAGTTGTAAATAAGCCAATCAAGTTTGTTGGTACCGGAGAAAAATTGGATGCTTTAGATATGTTCTATCCGGAACGAATGGCTGACAGAATTCTGGGAATGGGTGATATTGTTTCCCTAGTTGAAAAGGCTCAGGAACAGTTTGATACTGAGCAGGCCAGAGAACTTCAAAAGAAAATTGCCAAGAATCAGTTTGGATTCGATGATTTTCTTACTCAGATTAACCAGATTAAAAAAATGGGTAATATTAAAGATCTGGCCAGCATGATTCCCGGAGTTGGAAAAGCATTGAAAGATGTTGATATTGACGATGATGCATTTAAAAGTATTGAAGCAATTATACATTCAATGACCCCTGCTGAACGCGTAGAACCCGACCTATTAAATGGAAGTCGCAGAAAAAGAATTGCGGATGGAAGTGGAACAAGTATTCAGGAAGTAAACCGGTTGATAAAGCAATTTGAGGAAACAAGAAAGATGATGAAAATGATGAGCGGCGGTAAAAACATGGCCAGAATGATGCGAAACCCAATGATGAAACGTTAACAATATCATATTCAATATGCAACTTATAGACGGGAAACAAACTGCCGCAATCATCAAACAGGAGATTGCAGATACAGTATCAAAAATGGTTCAGGAAGGTAAAAAAAGGCCGCATCTGGCTGCAATACTTGTTGGACACGACGGTGGTAGTGAAACATATGTTAGTAATAAAGTAAAAGACTGCGCCACAGTTGGTTTTGAATCAACTCTGATCCGTTTTGAAGATACAGTAAGCGAAGGTGAGCTTCTTGCAAAAGTTGCAGAACTGAATAATGATTCTTCAATCGACGGCTTTATTGTTCAACTCCCCTTACCTAAACATATCTCCGAAAATAAAATTATTGAAGCTATTTCCCCTGAAAAGGATGTTGACGGCTTCCATCCTGTCAACCTCGGAAGAATGGTTATTGGGATGCCCGCATTTGTTTCAGCAACGCCTGCCGGAATTATTGAACTTCTTGGAAGATATAAGATCGAAACAGCAGGAAAACACTGCGTTGTAATTGGTAGAAGTAATATTGTAGGCAGGCCAGTTAGCATTTTACTTTCTCAAAAAGCAAAACCGGGAAACTGCACTGTAACTGTTTGTCATAGCCAGACACCCAACATCGGAGAAATTACTCGTCAGGCAGATATTCTGATTGCTGCCATTGGAAGCCCTGGATTTGTTAAAGCTGATATGGTTAAGGAAGGAGCTGTGGTTATTGACGTTGGAACCACAAGACTTCCTTCAGCAACAACAAAAACAGGTTTTAAACTACATGGCGATGTACTTTTCGATGAGGTTGCACCTAAATGTTCCTATATAACGCCAGTTCCAGGTGGCGTGGGCCCAATGACAATTGTTTCCCTCTTGAAAAATACTCTTTTAGCCGGGAAGAAAGAAATCTATTAATTTCTAAACAAAATTCCTGATAATTATTGTATTATAATCTACTGATTTTATTAATTACATCCTTTCGGGAACATCAATTCCCAGGAGATACATCCCTTTTTGTATTATCTGCCCACAAAGCTTTGACAAAGCAAGTCTAGTAGTAATCGTAGATTTCTCCTCAGCAGTTAATATCGGGTGTTCATGATAGAATTGATTATATTCCCGTGCAAGTTCAAAAAGATGATTTGCAATTAAAGCAGGGTTCAGGGAATCTCCAGCAGAAATAACAACATCAGGAAAATCATAAATCAATTTCATAAGCGAAATTTCCTTTTCATTTAATCCGGCAAATTCAATGTGCAATCCTTTTATTTCTTCAGATTTACGTATAACCGACTGAATCCTTGTATAAGTATATTGTATAAAAGGACCAGTATTACCATTAAAATCAATCGATTCCTTCGGGTCGAACATCATATTCTTTTTAGGGTCGACTTTAAGTATGAAATACTTGAGAGCGCCTAGTCCGATTTGGTTGTATATCCTTTGTTTCTCTTGATCAGCATATTCGCCGAGTTTTCCTAGCTCTTCAGACATTTGTTTGGCTGTACCAACCATTTCATCTACCAGATCATCTGCATCAACAACAGTGCCTTCGCGGGATTTCATTTTACCTTCAGGTAATTCGACCATTCCATAGGATAGATGAAAAATTTTATTGTACCAGTCAAACCCCAAATTTTTCATTACGAGACTCAATACCTGAAAATGGTAATTTTGCTCATTACCAACAACATAGATATGCTTACTTATTTTATACTGTTCAAATCTCTGATGCGCAGTTCCAATGTCTTGTGTCATGTAAACTGTTGTTCCATCCGCACGAAGAAGTAGTTTATGATCGAGGCCGTCACCAGTTAAATCAACCCAAACTGATCCATCTTCTTTTTTATAAAGTATACCCTTAGCCAATCCATCGAAAACTAATTCCTTCCCTAAACTGTATGTCTCTGACTCATAATACATTCTGTCAAATTCAACTCCAAGTTTCTTATAGGTTTCCTTAAAACCTTCATAAACCCATCCGTTCATCATTTTCCAGAGCTTAATTGTTTCAGCATCTCCGGCTTCCCATTTCAGCAGCATTTCTCTTGCATCAGCCATTAAACCCGACTTTTTTTCAGCCTCTTCTCTGCTCATCCCTTTGGTAACAAGCACTTCAACCTCTTTTTTAAACTCCTGATCGAATTTAACATAGTATTTACCAACCAAGTGATCGCCTTTAATTATTTCAGGGGATAAGGGTGTTTCGCCATTTCCAAAACGAGTGTATGCAAGCATGGATTTGCAGATATGAATTCCACGGTCATTTACAAGATTTACTTTTATAACCTTGTTCCCATTTGCCTCTAGGATTCTCGCTATGGAAAAGCCAAGGAGATTATTGCGAATGTGCCCAAGGTGGAGCGGTTTATTTGTATTTGGAGATGAATATTCAACCATCATGCAATCCTCAGTTTCTCTTACCGGGACGAAACCATAGTTTTTATCCTCTGAAGTAAAAGTTAAAAACGACTGCCAATATTCTGCTGAAATCTCAAGATTCAGAAAGCCCTTTATTACGTTGAAGTCTGAAACTTCCGTAAGGTCTTCTTTAACGAACTGGCCAAGTTCATTAGCTGTTACTTCCGGGTTTTTACCAGTTAGTCGCAATAAGGGAAAAACTACAAGAGTAAAATCTCCCGTAAATTCCTTCTTGGTTTTTTGAAGCTGAAGTAAATTTTTGTCAACTTCCTTATTATATGTTTTGCTAAATGCGCTTTGTAAGCTTGAGATTATTTTTTCTTCAAGGTTTCTCATTCGTTCTGGACATTTTATTTAGTGTGCAAAGATAAGCATCGCTTTAAAATACAGGAGGTAAAACAAAAAAAAGTGTCATCATATCACATGATGACACTCTAAACTAACTAACCTTTAAACCATTTAAACCTAAAACCAACTATGAAAAAACTTCTACTAACTATTTTTCTCTACTAACTTTATAAACCTTTATTATGTAATTCAAATTTCGAGCCAAACTCCAACTTCACATTTCCATCTAAAAAACCTCGTTTTTGAAACCCTTGTTTTATTGTTACATTGTTTATACAAATATACAGCAGCAAAATACTCTTTGCATAAGGGTTACTACCTGAATATTAAGATAAAACACCTGAAATATATAAGTAGAAATACCTGAATTTTTATAATTGTAAACCTAAAATAAAATACAAAAATGTCTGGAAGTACCATAGAATCATTGTTTGAAAAGGGTATTCTTTCACAAATCATTATTGGAGAATTGGAGTAAGGTTTAATTATTTATGAAGAGCGCATAAATATTTCAAAATCATTCGTTATTTACAAAATCTCGTGTACTTTAATAGTCTGAAATTTAGTCCCATTGAAAAAAGTTCATCTCGTGTCTTTTACAAACCCTTACCCACCCGATTATGGCGGGGTTATTGACGTTTTCTATAAAATTAAGGCTCTTCAGGCAGTTGGTGTAAAAATTATTTTGCACATTTTTAAATATGATCGTAAACCCTCCCCCGAACTATTAAACTATTGCGAATCTGTATATTACTATACTCGAAAAACAGGTATGCTTTCACAGTTCTCTTTTCTGCCATATATCACTAAGTCGCGTGAATTGAAAGAATTACTTAGTAATCTGTGTAAAGACGAATATCCGATTTTGTTTGAAGGCCTGCACACATGTTTTTATCTGGATCATCCCTCTTTAAAAAACAGACAAAAGTTAGTACGGATGCATAATATTGAACACGAATATTATTTATCCCTATCACGTGCAACTATGAATATTTTCAATTCTGTTTTTTTCAGACTTGAAAGTCTCAAACTCAGGCAATTTGAAAAAGTTTTGATGCATGCAAATCATATTTTAGCAATATCGCAAACAGATTCATCCTATTTGGACAGGAAATTCGGGAAAACAACTTTAATAAGTGCATTTCATTCAAATGAGGAAGTTAGTTCCCTCGTAGGCTCAGGAAAATTCATTCTAATGCATGGAAATATGAAGGTTGAGGAAAATATAACCGCTGTGTTACACTGCATTAATAATATTTTCAATCAAATTGATTTCCCTGTGGTAATTGCTGGAAAAGACCCATCAGTTTCAATAAAAGAAGTAATTTCTCAGCATCCAAATATTGTTTTGGTTGAAAACCCTGATGATTCAGAGATGGACCGTTTGCAACATGAAGCTCACATTCATTTATGCTATACCTTTCAATCGAGTGGATTAAAGCTAAAACTGCTTAACTCTTTATATAAAGGTAGACATGTAGTTGCAAACCCAACTATGATAGATGGCAGTGGTCTGAGTGAGTTGACCTACATTGGAGTTACAGATAAAGATATAGTTAACAAAATCAAAGATCTGATTGCCAAACCTTTTTTAATTGAGGATGTATTAAATCGAAAGCTAGTCTTACAAAGATATGATAATCAGGTAAATGCAGAGAAAATCCTAAGTATTCTTAACACCTTGGATTAAGAGTTCGATTTAAAATGAGAAATTGGTTATTCTCTAATCACGGTCGGAGTTATCTTTTATCAGAACTCCGAAAAGAAATACAATTACTCCTGAAGCAATCATTATAACCAGTACTGATCCAAACATTTTTCGGAAAAGGTTATCCATAACGATAATATCCCATATTCCCAGTATTGCAATCGCAGCAAAAACAAGCACTAATGCAGTAAAAAAGTAAGCGATAGTTTTTTTAATTGATTTCATTTTTTGTAGGTATTAGGTTCTGAAAAGCATTTGTGTTTCGTGTTAATTCTTAATGTAAAAATATTTATATTTTACAACCCTGGATTAGAAATTGAATTTTCCAGTTCTATGAGCATTTCATAAATATTTTGAAAATATAAATTTTCATTAAAACGCTTAATTTTCCAATTAATTATACCTTGATTGATTTCTGCTGATAGGCGAATTAATTTTTCACTATCGCTAACAATTTCATAACCTGATCGTTGCAAGGCTTGTTTCGTCCAATAAAAAATTTCAGGATTGTCGCAATTGAAACAAAGAACTTTATTTAAATGGTGTCTTAACTCAAAATCACCGGTCATTTGATTCAGATGAATTTTATCTGAATCAAAAATACTCGCAATAGTTTTATTTAAAATGAGATCCTCGGGTGACCCATCCTTAATACTATTTTTATCGATCAACCAGATTTTATCACTAAACCGTAAGGCAATATTTAAATCATGTGTACTGTAAATTACAGTTTTTCCTTTTTTCGTTAGCTCATGCAAAAGGCTAATAATATCGTATTTTGAAGGAATATCCAGAAAAGCTGTAGGTTCATCGAGTACAATAATGGATGTATTTTGAGCCAAAGTTCTGGCAATCATAGCCTTCTGTCTTTCCCCATCACTAATTTCGCTTAATTTTCTTTCTGAAAGTTGATTTATGCCAACCTTAAAGAGCGAATCGTCTATAAGATCTTTGTCTTCAGTACTTAAACGACCTATCCAATTTGTGTATGGGAATCTACCCAGACTTACCAATTCTCTAACAGTCATACTTTCGGAAAATTCAATACCCGAAGAAACATAAGCGAGAAGTTGAGCAAATTCATTGGGATGGATATCATCCAGGTTTTCAGAATTTATGCGAATTTCCCCACTAAGGATGTGTAGTAAGCGAACAATTGAACGAATAAGCGTACTCTTTCCAGATCCGTTTCTGCCGATTATGCCTATCAAATCGCCTTTCCCTACCGTAAGATTTAAATTCTCAAGCAAGGTAAGGTTTTGACTTTTTCGGTGGAACCCGATACCAACATTCTGTAATGACAATATTGTTTCCTTTGTTGCCATTTCAGTTTGAAATTGGTTTGTTTTTTCTTAAGATTATCCAAATCACAACAGGAATGCCAAACAAAGATGTAACAGCATTAATTGGAAGCATTGATTCTGAGCCGGGAAGCTGGGAAGCAATATCGGAAATCAGCATTACGGATGCCCCTGTAAATATTGAGGAAATTAACAGTATACCTTGCCTAGAGGTCCGAAATAACATACGGCAAATATGGGGTACAGCAATTCCAATAAACCCAATAGGTCCGCAGAATGCAGTAACGGTGCCTGTCAGCAAACTTGTACTGATGAAAACAAGACTTCTGTATTTGACAATGTTGATTCCTAATGTTTTCGCGTGATTCTCACCAAGTTGAACGGCATTTGACGATTTAACAACAAGCAGTGAAATAAGCAGACCGGGAATAATACCAACAAGTATTATAGGTATCTGCTCTCTACTTACATTACTGAGACTGCCCATAGTCCATATTACAAATGCCTTTAATGCTGATTCCCCTGAGAAATATTGAAGTATGCTAATTATTGCAGATATTCCGCTTGCAAGCATAATACCAAGTATTAATAGAGTCATGATATTTCTGACACGGAATGAAACAAGCAGAATCAGAAGTAGAACCGCAAATGAGCCGAACCAGGCAGCGGTAACCAGTAACCAGTTTCCGGAGATAAAAAAAACATCATTTTTAAAATATGCGCTAAAACCCAGAACAACTAAGGCAACACCAAGACTCGCACCGGAACTTATTCCTAGTACATACGGACCTGCCAGTGGATTGCGAAAAACTGTCTGCATTTGCAATCCACTAACAGAAAGAGCAATCCCAACTATAATGGCAGTAATTGCTCTTGGTAAGCGAAACATGTGTATGGTGAACCATTCAACGGATTGTTGATCTGGTGAAAACAACAGGCTGAAAACCTGCGAAAAAGAAATGTTTGCTGATCCCAAGGATAAATCGATCCAGAACAAGCAAAAAGAAAGCAGTATTAAAAAGACTATCAGAAGATAATCACTGTTTCTTTTTAAGGGATTTTGCACCTTTCCTTGTCTTTAATCCAACTCGTCAATTACATCAACTAATTTTACCATATCTTCCTGAATTTTACGGTAGAACTGTTTTTGTTCAGTTGGACTTTCAAAGGTCGTGGGATGATTAATTCTGTTTAAGATATCATTTCTGAGTTTAACGATATTTTTAATAGCCTCATCGAGCTTTTTCTCGTCTAATTCAGGATGGAAATGCTTGTAAGCAAATGTTTCTGTGAGAAGTTCGTAAGATAAATAATTTAGATCTTTTTTCAGGTTTCTGATACTTGCCATATATTTTTTTTTTGGTTTTTACAAAAGTACTTATAATTCGTAAGTATTTCAGCTTCATGAACGCAAGATATTTTAAATCTTGAAAATGATACAGAGCATTCATTAAAAATCCGGATTATCCAACTAACAATATTATTGATTTCAAACTGCGTAATGTGCTATGAATCAATTTTATTGGATTTCCTTATAATAATAAAATTTGTAATTATTTTGGGTTTCAGGATGAAAAATGTGAACCATATCTTCCAGTATCAAATCAGGTCTTACAGAGCCGGATTCCCAGAAATCATTTCCACCAAAAGAATTCAATCTTAAATTATTATTAAAAATACTACCCTGATTAAAAGCTCTGATAAATTGTAATCTAGGATCGTATGATAAAATTTCCTGCTTATTTTGAACTGTGCTTGTGTTTATCCAAATATCGGCATCTTTAGCTTTCTGAAAGACTGATTCAAGGTCCATGGGAATATAGTCGCTATTGGTATTTTCCTTCCACAAATAATCTCCACCGGCATCTTCAATAAACTTTGCTGTAAATGACCTGCCACCAGCCATATACCAGGTATCCTTAAATGGCAAACCAACCAGCACAGACGGTTTACCGATAAGTTCAGCGGCTTTATTTTTAATTTCCGTGTAATTATTTTGAACCATATTGTAAATGCTGTCGGCAGTTGATTCGCAATCGTAGAATTCTGCGAAAAATTTAATCCATTCAGCCTTTCCAAGTGGGTGAAATTCCAAAAATTCAGAAACCAGAACTGCAGGAATTCCAGCATCAGCTAACCTTTTAACCAGAGCAGAAACCGACGGATCCAACCCATAAAGAAAAACCAGATCAGGCTTTAGCATCAGAATTCGTTCAAAATCAATATTTGGGGCAAAACCAATATCCATGCACTCTTCACTTTCAATTGCTTTGCGAACTCCCTCATCTGATATAAAATCTTTGCCTGAAACGCCCACAATACTTGAACTCTTTCCCAATATTGAAATGTACCCAACATGTGTTGTGGAAAATGCAATAACTCTTCTAACTGGGATTTTTATAATGGATTCTTTAACCAAGGAATCTGGAACCATTTCTGGTTGGGAAGAAAGAATGTATCTAACTCCCTGTCCCTCATGTTTTTGCCATAAATTATTTACAGTTATTATCTTATAGCCTGAAAAATACTGTATTTCAAACCCCTTTGCTGAAGGAGAGATTTCTTCCTTTTCTTTCCAATCATTTCTCCGGTTATTGCAGAAAGAAAGTAGAATAATAAGTATTAGTAAAAAAACAATCCTCATCTCGGGGGATTTAAAACTATTAGCCGTTTTCTTTCCCTAGCATTTCCTTTTCTAAATTCAAGAATATATATTCCTTGCTCCAGAAAAGAAGCATCAAAGCTAAGTGTGCGATCATCAACGATTGCAAACTGTGCTATTTTTTTACCGGTAGTCGTATAGATTGAAAGCTGTCCTCCAGAAATATCCAGACTGTCGGTTTCAAAAACTGTTATTCCATTTGTGGGATTTGGAAATACAGAAAAGCGGGGGCCGTAGACTATGGAATCAATAATGGAAGTATCAGGTAAACCAAAAGGGTTAAAGCCTTGAAGGTATAAAACACCAGTGTTTTCAGGATCGAGCCAGTGTTTAAGCTGTTTTGTAGAATCTGAGTAATAATCCCATCCCATGAAAAACTTTGAATAATAGTCATTTACTGAATTCAAACAATTTGCCTGACCACCGGTTAAATTTCCAACCAATAATTTGTTTTGATTAAAAAGAGGAGAGCCTGAAGAACCACCTTCTGTTGTTCCCTTCTCCCAATCTGTTACTCGCCAGAATGCTTGTGGAAGCGACTCATTTGTCAACCATGAGAGATCCGGTGGTATGGGATTTTGATAAATGCTTGTAAGAGGGTCATTTTCAAAACTTATCTTTTTAACATCATTTGATGGATGGTGTATGCAAACTGCACTAGTTGCAGGGATTGGAGAAAGCGACCAACCTACAAAATAAGGTTTATATGATGAAGTAGGAGATTCGGAAAGTCTCAATAGGCTAAAATCAATACTGTCTGAAGTTGCAAGAAGTGTTGATCCAGCAAGAGAAAAAGCATGGCTCACAGTTTTTTTGCCACAAGTATCTGTTTCGAAACCGAAATATGCAATAACCGAACCTGCCTGATATGCATACCGAATACAATGATTAGCGGTTAGGAGATACGGAACAGTGTCCAGTTTAGTATTATTAATTAATGTTCCGGTACAAGATTCGGTTGAAGCACCAACTTTGAAGGTAATCCGACAGATTGCCTTCTTAATAATTTGCCAGTCAGCACCTTCCGGACAATTTATATCTACATTGCACGACCCTGAATTTAAACTTGTTTCCGACTCTGAGTTTAAAACATTAATATAAGCATGTGCAAGGCTCCCGATTTTTAAAGAGCCATAATCGGATATACCCGACTGAACCTGCAATTCAACAACCAACTCCGCCCCTTTTATTAATGAAGTTGGAAGAGATTGAGATTGATTGTTATTGAGATAATTGAATCCCCCTATAAAAAGTTCCTGAGAAGGAGGATAGATAAACAATATGCAACCAGGCTTAAGCTTAAACTGGCTAAAATCAATACTAACCGCTTTTGCACTGTGTGAGATCAGGTGAATACGCCAGATGCGGGTTCCTTCAATAGTTTCAGTCCATTTCCCTGAATTCTCAGGAGTGAGTGAAAGTGAATAGTTCCATGCAAATTTAAATGGTTTCTTTCCAGAAGCGGTTTCTGTATTTAAGGATTCATCAATTGCTTTTTGCATATTAAATGCAGGCATTATTACCGGTTCGCCAAAAGATTTTTGAGTAGAAAAAGAATAGGGTTTGCCTCCATGGGGTAATTGTGCCTGCACTAATGCAACGCTCATGATCAAAAGCAGAAAGGAAATCTTCCGTAACAGACCCATCACTTAGCAGTTTGTTTTTATACCACTATTCTATTATAAACAAATAACCTGATCTTATTCCTCCCACTCATTAACAATATTATCAATACACACATATGTTGGAGTATTGATTCCATAGGCCGATGTGTCGGTGGAAACAAAGTTAAAAATAAGATATTTTACATAACCAGCAGAACTTAGATCGTAATAATTCCAGTCCTTTGAAATATAATCCATCTCGTTATTGGAATTTGTATAATCTGCAAGTGGGATAGCGTTAAAATTCATGCGTTTTCCCTTATTATCAATAACTGACAAGTAAATACTAAAATAATCAGGATCGTTCCCTGTTGGCCCGCCAAATTTCTTAGCATAATCATTACCATTTAAAATGGTATAGTAAACATAAGTTGAATTAGCAAAACCAATATTTGTAATTTTTGCAGGAATAGTAAACTCAATAGTATCAGACGAAAAGGAATAAAGCAAAGCAAATTTTTCAGAACCTCCGCCAACGGAACCTGCAACACAACTATATTGGTTTGAATAATCCGGTGAAATTGTATCAATATTGTTTGAAACTGCGAAACCTGACCAAGCATTATAATCAAAATTGTAGTTGGTTTTAAAAACTGCGTTCCCTGCAACAAACCCATTGGTACCATCTGCTCCGTTATAGATTCCATTTTCATTTAAAGGAACGTCTTCAAAAGAAATAGCATCTGTTTTAGTGATCTTGTCTTCTTTGGTGCAAGAGGAAAGCATACTAATCAGGATAAAAAATATTGCAAAAAGGTAATTAAATTGTTTCATAAAAGAGGTATTAACTAGTTTCATAAAAGGATAATTTGGATTTTCGGCTCATTATTATAAGCCATCTTTCATGAATTTTAGGAGTAAAAAGAGGAAACAGTTGATAATAACCTTCTGATTTCCAGCCCTTCTTCCCGAAAGCTACGAAAAATGACACACATCTGGCAGGTCTTCTGACTTTCCTTTCTCCGGAGGCCTTCCCATCAAATTAAAATTGACAGTGGCGGAGATTTTCCCAGAGAACATTCAAGGATTACAGCAGCGGGTACTGTGCAGGAATTCCATTTTTTGTGGTCACCTGCTTCCCTCTTCGTCCTGCTGAATGAAAACAGCAGGAAACCAGATTATTTCTCAAAAGTAAGAATTAATCCTTCAATATTAATAAGGCAGAAAAGAAAAATGGTATGGATTTTTAAACAAATGTGTTCTCAATCCAAACAGTCTGTATTCTTAATACTTAGGACACAAACCTATTCATAATTGTTAATAAACTTAACTAAATCGCAAAGGGTTAAAGTCATAAATAGGTAAAGAAAGCTTTCATAACTAACATACTTTTAAAGTTTAAAAGATGATTATTACGTAAAGCAGAATTCCAGACAGTACTTAAGAAGGATCTTATCATTTTTGAAACTTTCATCGATTTTCATCATTTATCACTTAATTTCAACTAGTTTTTAATTATTTATAAAAATTTTATTTGAATTTCTTGCTATTTTTGTCCATGAGCAGTCAAAATTTCACGATCAATAGTCAAAAGCATCCCATTATAAGCAATTGGAAGCCTTTTGAAGAATATAATTCCACCGATCCCAAATTAAAAGCAGAAAAGCTTGTTGAACTTGGTATAAATGTTTCTGATCCGGCGATTTTAGGGATACTCACAAAAATTAATTTCCAAAATTGAGGCTGCAAAGCTTTATTCAAGGGGATTAATTGAAAGTAGCATAGATATGCTGTTTACTATTGACATTAATGGAATTATAACTGATATAAATGAAGCAGTAGTTTCTCTCTTAGGTCTGGATAGAGCAACAATCATAAATTCAGAATTTTCGAAATTTTTTCAAAACCCTGGTCAGGCAAAAAAGGGAGTAGAATTAGCCTTTTCACAAACTCAGGTTAAGAATTATACGCTCTCAATGATTTCAAAAACAGGTGTTATAACAAAAGTGTCGTTTAATGCATCCCTCTATAAGAATCAGAAGAATGAGGTGCAGGGGATATTTGCTATTGCAAGGATAATGGAGAATTGATGATTTTTTGGATGGTAATATTTATTGCTCTTGGAGAGTTTTCTGAATTTTTTCCCAAGTAATATTCGATAATACAGGGATAATATCCGTGGGCTCCCCTTTTCTATATTGCATTAAATATTCGGCTCTCGTTTTTGAATCAGGATGAGTACTAATCCAAGAGAATTGTGAGTTAATCTCTGGTTCTGCATTTGAAAGCCTGAAGAGAAAATTAGCAAAAGGCACCGAACTAATTTTTGCATTTATTAAATAATCTGCAGCTTTAATATCAGCTTCTTTTTCAAGCTTTCTATCGTAAGCTGTTGAAGATAAGATTTTTGTGGCTTGTTTTGCAATTTCAGAACCACTGTTACCCGAAGAAATTGAAATTAGGGCAGTAAGACCAATTTCTTTCCCTAGTTTTTTCATTATATGATTGGATTTCATATGGGCAATTTCGTGACAAATTACACCAACAAGTTCTGATGGGTTTTCACAATTTTCAATAAGACCTGTATATATTATCAAATGTTCATCTGGTAAGGCAAATGCATTAACTTCATCCTTGGTTACAATATGAATTTTCAATGATTCCTTATCGAAATCATTTGCATCACAGATACGATTTACCAGACTATCGATCGGGCTCAAAATTTCATAATCACTAACCACATTATCTGAATGTTGAAATACATCCCAGAATAACTCCCCTAATTTTTTCTCGCTAATTTTCGACAGTTTTTCAAACTTTAGCAAAGTCATCCAGTCTACCTCGCTTAATGCAAACCAGGTAAAAAAGAACAGAACAATTATACCAATGCCCTCTATTACGATTTTTTTCATTTCAGGGTTTACAGATTAAGTTTGTTAGATCACCGTAGAACCACCATTGCACATGCCCTCCTTTTCGTGTCTGAATTGCAGTATAAATTGTTCCTGCAAATTCAGTAACATTAAAAAAGAAAATTGTTAAGAGGTAGGCTATATAATTATTGTTCACAGTTTCTGAACCAAAGATTATGGAAATGGTCCACCAAAAACCAAAGCTGTTCATTAAAAAGAGAGAGAATTGTGATAACAATGCCTGCATGCAATGCCAACGTACAAAATAGCTACCCTTTCTATTACCAATGTAAAAACCAATGGTGGCTAGAAGATTAATTATAGGTAGTGGTAATCCTGCTGTGACGGCCAAAAGAGACATTATGTAAGAATTTGATGCTTTTTCAGCCTCATGTTCTCCTGGTTCATAGGAAAATCTGCCTACTTTAATCATATTTCTTTGTATATGTTCCATATCCAGTTAGATATAATTAGAATAACTGCAGGTATTGCAACACTTTTTCTCCGAAAAAAAACTTCAGCCTTTTTATAAAACAAAAACAAGCTTTCTGCTTTTATAAATAAATCTACAATAGCCCAAACGGGAGTGATTACTATGGTTAAAGCGAGTATTAGTCCGATGGGATTTATAAAAAAAGCTTCCAATACCCGCCCCTGAAAAATCGATAAAACTGATCTCGTTGATCCGCATGATGGGCACGGAATATTTGTTACATGCTTAATCAGGCATACTTCAAAATCATTGTGACTTTTGTTTGTATGATAAAATGAAAAAAGTAGCCAAATATACCCTACCAGACAGGATATTAGAATAAAAATGTAAAACTTTTGTTTGCTTGCAACCATTAATAGAGAACTCTTTGAAGTTTTTCCATGTTTTTTTCACGGGTTGCGCCCATAATCAGGAACCAGTCAATTATAGTCCAAATTCCAATGCCGCCGCATGTTAAGAGTTTTGCAATTCCAAGTCCAGTATCACCGATAATAAAGCGATCAATACCAAATGAACCGGCAAGGATTGAGACAATAATACTTGTTGTGGGGTCAACAAATTGAATAGTTGAAACAAAAATCCATCTTGATTCATCCATAGCAATTAGTTTATCTCGGATTATTCCAATGTGATGACTTTCAAAAAACTTTGCATTTGTCATGATGAACATGTCTACTTTTTGAGCTTCCATTCTGTAAAATTCTTAAACTGTCCTACTCTTATGGCTTTTCGGAGACGCCCCGTTTTTATTGGTTCCTGGACTCCACTATGTTAAATATCAAAAATAGAAATAAATTTCATTTATACATCAGAACTTATTTAACATAAAAGATTCGATCAGATTTCCCATTTCTTCTTTATCCATTGTTAACTTAAGGTATGAATGATTTGAATTTACACTAGAAACCCATTTATTTCCTCCGGTTTCATCTGCGTCGCAATATCCGCCTTCTATCCTATCCCAGTATATTCCTGCTCCATTTCTCACTGCATAAAGCACTGCTGTTTGATCGAAACTGGCATTATCCAGAATTTTCCCTTTGAAATTGTCTTTAATCCATGAAGCATTTTGGCTAAAGTGCATAAAGCCTATATAGAGAGGAGTTTTTGGGGAGATTGTATTAAAAATTTCCCCACTTTTTATTGCTGAACCAACTTCAAATCCTGAAAATATAACAGGTACAGTTAAATTATGAAGTACATATCGCGTAACCCCGGGCATATCTCCATTAAAATTCCATTCATTTGTTCCTTCAGTGAACTGACCTCCCATGATTACAAATTCCTTCACTTTTTTTTCAATTAACTCTTTTCCGGAAAGCGCTGAATAAGAATCTGCCTGAGAATTAATTAAATTCTGAATATTCATTAATGGACCAACCGTTACAATTACAATGCTTTTATCCAAACTTTCGGCTAAAATTTTACGGTAAAGGGCTGTTGCATCAGGAACATCATTCTGACTCAAGACATGTTCAAAATTATCAGCAATCGCTTTGCTGTAATTCCAAGCCTGAACGTTAGATTCACCTTTTCTGGCTCCCATAGGAATATTAGGATGTTTGTAATAGCGATTAACAGCGTCCATTGCAGGAATAGCATATTGCTCAGTTGTCCAACACATTATGGCAAGGAGTTCACATTCACCTTTGCTCATAAAATTATGAAGCATTACCAGTGCGCCGAGGTCGTCAACATCACCTCCAAAATCAGTGTCGAAAATAATTTTCTTTTGAGAAAAGGCAGTGGATACAGTGAGAGTAATAGCTAAAATACACGACAAAAAAATGTTCTTTTTCATAATATATAACGTTAATGAATTTAAATCATTTACTATTTCCGAATTGGGCACTTATTTATCACGTCTGAATTTTCTCCTCTTTTCAACTTCCATTTTTCCCAAGGAATATTGCACGATTAACCTGCCACAATCATTTTTCCATTTCATCAAAAACTCTTCAATAATTTTTGGATATTTTTTCCATAATCCCCGCAGCAAAGTACCTATTCCTTTTTGCACAAATTTTGATTTATCTAGCATCAGTGGCTGAATCAAATATAATGCTTTCTCAGGTAATAAATCCAACTTAAAATTTCGTAACAGTTTGCAAATCTTATGAACGTGAATTATTTTTTATCCTAACAAAGCAATTAACATTTTTCATTCCGTCCACATTCCTAAAAAATACATAAATTTACCCTTCTACAATTAAATATTATGGATCAGAGTAAGGCGCAAGATAGAATATTGAAGCTAAGAGAGGACTTAAATCGTCATAATCACTTATATTATGTTCTTAATCAGCCTCTTATAACTGATTTTGAATTTGATCAAATGATGCGAGAATTAATAAATCTGGAAAAAGGTTTTCCTGAATTTATTGATCTGAACAGCCCGTCACAAAGAGTTGGCAGCGATCTTAACCTTGAATTTGCACAGGTAAAGCATAATTATCCTATGATGTCATTAGGAAATACTTATTCACGGGAAGAACTTGAGGATTTCGACTTAAGAGTTAGAAAGGTTGTTACTGGCGAATTTGAATATGTTTGTGAGTTGAAATACGATGGAATTGCAATAAGTCTAACGTACATTAATGGAAAACTTGTAAGATCTGTAACCAGAGGAGATGGTGAACGAGGCGATGATGTTACCCGAAATGTCAAGACAATCAAAAGTATTCCTTTAAAACTAACTGGGTCCTTTCCTTCAGAATTTGATATCAGGGGAGAAATATTTCTACCAAGGGAAGGCTTTGATAAGATGAACCGACAGAGGGAAGAATCTGGGGAACAAGTGTTTGCTAATCCACGTAATGCAGCAGCTGGAACACTTAAACTTCAGAATTCAGCTATGGTTGCAAAACGACCTCTGGATTGCTTCCTTTATTACCTTGCCGGAAATGCTCTCCCCTCGCCATATCATTATGAGAGTCTTGTAAAAGCAGCAGAGTGGGGATTTAAAATCCCGTTGAAATACATGAAAAAGGCTGAAAACATTGAAGAAGTATTAAAATTCATTGAGTACTGGGATACCGGCAGGAAAACTCTCCCTTTTGAAACGGATGGAGTAGTGATTAAAGTAAATTCCTATGAGTTTCAAAAACAACTAGGGTATACTGCGAAAATTCCCAGGTGGGCTATAGCATATAAGTTTAAAGCCGAACAAGCTAGAACAAGACTTAACAGTATTTCATTTCAGGTTGGAAGAACAGGTGCAGTTACTCCAGTAGCAAATCTTGAACCAGTTAGTCTTTCTGGAACAGTTGTAAAAAGGGCTACTTTACACAATTCAGATCAGATTCAATCTCTTGACGTAAGAATTGGAGATTGGGTTTATGTTGAAAAAGGTGGTGAGATCATTCCTAAAATTATTGCGGTCGATCTTAATTCACGGGATGCAACCAGTGTTTCCTTTAACTTCCTGCAAAACTGCCCTGAGTGTAACACACCCCTAATGAAGAATCCTGAAGAAGCAGCCCATTACTGTCCAAATACATATGGATGCCCGCCTCAGATAAAAGGCAGAATCGAGCATTTTGTTACTCGAAAAGCAATGGATATAAGCATTGCTGAAGCAACAATCGATCAATTATTCAGACATAAAATTATTGCAAACATCGCTGATCTTTATAAGGTAGAATATATGCAATTAGTTATGTTAGAACGATTTGCTGAGAAATCTGCGAATAATCTCATTGAGAGCATTGAGAATTCCAAAAATGTTCCTTTTACAAGAGTTTTGTATGCTCTTGGGATTCGTTTTGTAGGAGAAACTGTTGCGAAAAAGTTAGCCAGACATTTCGGTAGTCTTGAGAAAATAATGCTTGCAAGTGCAGAAGAACTGATGAATGTTGATGAAGTTGGTGAACGAATTGCAGGTAGCGTAGTAGAATATTTTAACCATCCCTTGAATAAAGTAATTGTTGAAGGACTGAAATCATCTGGATTACAATTTACGATGAGAGAAAATGAAACGTTAAGTTTGAGTCAGAAATTATTAGGGAAAAGCTTTGTGGTAACAGGAAGTTTTGAGAAGATTTCGAGGGATGAATTGAAAGCTTCAATTGAACAAAATGGTGGAAAAAATCTATCGACGGTTAGTTCGGGAACCAATTATCTTTTAGCCGGAATTAAGCCGGGTCCTGATAAAATAAAAAAAGCTGAAGCATTTGGAATACCAGTAATTTCAGAGGATGATTTTACTGAATTGCTCAAATAAAAAAAATATTGGAGAATAAACACAGCCTTATTCTTTTTTGTATTATTGTATTGTGAAAATATTCAGGAAATTGCGGGCTTCCCAAGGGGAGAAATTTCTGTCGAAAAAAGCTAAATGGCTAGTTAGACAGACAAAAATACAGAATTTTAATACAGCCAAAACTGTTGGAATTCTTTTTGATGCTGGTGTTTCTGATGACCTTAAACAAGTTAAGGAGTTCGGCAAATACCTTGCAAATCTGGGTATTGAGTTTTCCGTTGTAGGATATCTTGATTCAGAAATAATCAGCGATGATCTTCTTTTTTTAGGAAATATAACTATTTTCTGTCAAAAAGATCTGGATTATTTCTTCCGTCCTTCTAATCCTGATGCATTAAATTTTATGTCAAAGAAATTTGATATTCTCTTTGACCTAAGTTTAAAAAGGACATATCCTTTAAGATTTCTTGCCAGCCTTTCGCCTTCAACTTTTAAAGTTGGTCAATATAAAGAGGGCGATTCAATGCTCGATCTTATGATTGATATTCACAGCAAGCCAAATCTGGAATTTTTAATTGAACAAATTAAGAATTACGTTTCTTTACTAAATAACCCACAAGCTTAATCCCATAATTTCTTTTTTATGCCTGAAAAAAAAATCACAGGAACAGGGGTCGCCATAGTTACGCCTTTCAGAAAAGATGGTAGTGTAGACTTTAAATCCCTTGAAAAATTAGTTAACTTCCTTATCAACAATGGAGTTGATTATCTTGTGGTACTAGGAACTACTGGTGAAACACCTGTATTGACAAAAGATGAAAAGCAAGCAATTGTAAATCAGGTCATTGAAATTAATAATAAGCGTGTTCCTATTGTTCAGGGTTTAGGTGGGAACAATACTATGGAACTTGTAAATCAGTTGCAAAACAGCAGTTTCGAAGGTGTGGACGCGCTGCTAAGTGTTACACCATACTATAACAAACCTGGTCAGGAAGGACTTTATCAACATTTCAAAGCAATAGCACAGCATAGCCATTTACCTATAATTTTGTATAACGTTCCTGGAAGAACCGGTATAAATTTGACCGCAGAAACAACACTCAGGCTTGCAAAAGACTTTGGAAAACAAATTATTGGCACTAAAGAAGCAAGTGCTAATATGGCTCAGGTCATGGATATTCTGAAAGACAAACCTGCCGGATTCAAACTAATTTCTGGTGATGATGCGCTAGCATTCCCTTTGATTTGCATGGGAGGTTCTGGAGTAATTTCAGTAGTGGCAAATGCTTTTCCAAAAGAGTTTTCTACCATGGTGAGGCATATATTGAATGGGGAAATAGTTGATGCCCGAAAAATTCATTTCAAAATGCTACCCGTTATCGATTTGGTTTTTGCCGAAGGCAGCCCCACAGGAATAAAGGCATTCCTTGATGTACTCGAAATAGTACCGAATTACCTGAGATTGCCATTAGTTACTGCAAGTAAAGAATTGTATAAAAAGATCGAACTTACAGTTAAGAATTTCTGAATCTAACGATTAGTCCTAATACCTGATATCAGACAACTCCAACTCCATGGCAGTTTTTATATTTTTTCCCGCTACCACATGGACATGGATCATTTCTGCCTACTTTTTTATCAACTCTTACAGGTTGTACCTGTTTTTTATCAGGGGATGAACCGCTGGGGTCGCTAAAATTAGGTGCTTCAGACTTATTAGTTTCGAATTTACTAAGATCAAGTTTTTTCGGTGCCTGTGCTTTTTGAACTGCTTCAGGTTCGTTAGAAGGAATATGAGCTTTCATAAGTGTTGAAACTACTGAACGATTGACAACATCGATCATTGTTCTGAACAATTCAAACGATTCAAATTTGTAAATTAATAATGGATCTTTTTGCTCATAGCTGGCGTTTTGGACAGACTGTTTAAGGTCATCTAACTCACGAAGGTGCTCTTTCCAGGCATCATCAATACTTGCAAGAATTACTGTTTTCTCAAAAGAACGAACTAATTCACGGGCTTCGGTTTTATAGGCTTTGGACAGATTAGTAATAATTCTGAAAAGCTTCTGTCCATCAGACATTGGTACCACAATATTCTCATAAACAGCCGATTGCTTTTCATAAACATCTTTTATTACAGGATAAGCCTGTCTGGCGATAACATCCTCTTTACGTTTATAAGTTTCGCGAACAAGTTTATAAATAACATCTGACTTTTCTTCAGCAGGAACTTTACTAAACTGCTCTGCATTAAAAGGAGATTCAACAGAAAGTGAGCGAATCAATTCGTATCTAAATTCTTCAAAATCAGACTGACTCGGATATGTATTGACAAGGTTACTAACAATGTCATCCATCATATTTGAAATATCTACACTGATGCGTTCCCCGAAAAGTGCATGTCTGCGACGTTTATAGATCACTTCGCGTTGAGAGTTCATAACATCATCATACTCAAGTAGTCGCTTACGAATACCGAAGTTGTTTTCTTCTACTTTTTTCTGAGCTCTTTCAATTGATTTTGAAATCATGGAATGCTGAATCACTTCTCCCTCTTTAAGTCCAAGACGGTCCATAATACTTGAGATTCTTTCTGAGCCAAAGAGTCGCATTAGTTCATCCTCAAGTGACACAAAGAATTGCGAAGATCCGGGATCACCCTGACGGCCTGAACGACCGCGCAGCTGCCTGTCAACCCTTCGTGATTCATGCCTTTCAGTACCAATAATTGCTAAACCACCAGCATCAATAACCTCTTTAGAAAGTTTAATGTCGGTACCCCTACCTGCCATATTCGTAGCGATAGTAACAACTCCTTTTCTTCCTGCTTCGGCAACGATATCAGCCTCACGTTGATGCAGTTTTGCATTCAAGACATTGTGAGGAATCTGTTTCATTTTAAGCATTCTGCTCAGGAGCTCCGAAATTTCAACTGAGGTAGTACCAACCAACACAGGTCGGCCTAAATTAACAAGGCTTACAATTTCATCAATGACTGCATTATATTTTTCCCTTTTTGTTTTGTATACCAAATCTTCATGATCCTTTCTAACAACTGGCCGGTTAGTAGGAATTACAACTACATCCAGTTTATAAATATCCCAAAGTTCACCTGCTTCAGTTTCAGCCGTACCGGTCATACCGGATAGCTTATGATACATCCTGAAATAATTCTGCAATGTAATAGTTGCCCAGGTTTGAGTAGCAGCTTCCACCTTAACATTTTCTTTCGCTTCAATTGCCTGATGAAGGCCATCGGAATATCTTCGGCCTTCCATGACTCGGCCTGTTTGCTCATCAACAATTTTTACTTTATTGTCGATTACCACATATTCAATATCCAATTCAAACAAAGCATACGCCTTGAGTAACTGGTTTACAGTATGCACCCGTTCCGATTTTACAGCATAATCCTGCAAGAGTTTATCTTTAACAAGTAATTTCTCATTATCATTTATGCTGGATTTTTCAATTTCCGAGAGTTCTGTGCCAATATCGGGGAGGATAAAAAATGTAGAATCATCAGATGGGCTTAGCATGTCAATGCCCTTATCAGAAAGTTCAATGGCATTTTGTTTCTCATCAATAACAAAAAACAGTTCCTCAGTAACTTTGGGCATGTTTTTGTTATTTTCCGCCATATAGAAATTTTCAGTTTTATGAAGGAGGGTGCGGTTTCCTTCCTCACTAAGAAGTTTTATTAGAGCTTTATTTTTTGGCAAGCCTTTGAAGGACTGGAGAAGCATTAATCCGGCTTTTTCACTGTTACCTTCGGCCAGGTATTTTTTTGCATCAGCTAGAAACTGATTTACAAGTTTCTTTTGCGCATTTACAATCATTTCTACCCGAGGTTTCAGAGAAAGAAACTCCTGATTCTCTCCTTTAGGAACCGGGCCGGAAATGATTAAAGGGGTTCTTGCATCATCAATAAGTACTGAATCGACCTCATCAACAATGGCATAATTATGTTTTCTTTGAACGAGGTCGTTGGGATTAAGAGCCATATTATCCCTGAGATAATCGAAACCAAATTCGTTGTTCGTTCCGAATGTAATATCTGACAAATATGCTTTTCTTCTTTCATCGGAGTTTGGCTGATGCTTATCGATGCAGTCAACACTCAGTCCATGAAACTGATATATTGGGCCCATCCATTCTGAATCCCTCTTTGACAAATAATCATTTACAGTTACCAGGTGGACACCTTTTCCTGTAAGAGCATTTAAGAATACAGGTAAAGTTGCTACCAGGGTTTTTCCTTCACCGGTTCCCATTTCAGCAATTCTCCCCGAATGCAATGCAACTCCCCCGATAAGCTGAACATCGTAATGCACCATGTTCCATGTGATTTCATTTCCTCCTGCAATCCAATGATTATGCCACAATGCTTTTTCACCATTAATAACGATATGATTCCTGTCTGCAGAAAGATCTCTGTCATTATCATTTGCAGTAACCTCAATAACAGCATTTTCAGTAAACCTCCTTGCAGTATCTTTTACAATTGCGAAGACTTCTGGCAACACCTCATTTAACACCACTTCGTATCTTGATTCTATCTCTTTGCCCAGTTTATCAATACGATCGTACATTCTCTCCTTTTCTTCCACGCCAAGTTCCGCAACTTCGACTTTTTCCTTCAGCTCCAGAATTTCATTTTCTTCATTCTGAACAAAATCCCTGACTTTTTTCTTTATTACAGAAGCCCTGTCTCTAAGTTCATCATGGGATAAAGCCTTGATAGAAGGATATATTTCAAGTACATTAGCAACCATTGGATTGATCTCTTTCAGGTCACGGTCAGATTTATTTCCCAGAAAGCCTGAAAGTATAGAATTTAAAAAGCCCATTTTATATATCTGTTAGTTCTTAAATGCTGTTTTAAACAATTTGCAAAATTAGCTATTTATAACGAAGTTTCGTTGTGTTTAAGGCATTAAAAACATCAAAAAAAAGCGAGTGAACAAAATACAAAGTTTGAGGGTTTAATTATTATTGTAATTTTACAAAATGATGTACAAACTGTATAAATAAAATGGCTATGAAAAAAGTATTATTTCTGTTGTTTTTTACACTATTCATGTTTAAAATTTCGGCACAGTCAAAACCTGAAAGATCTCCTCTGGATGAGCAATTTATTGATTATGTAAACTACTCACATACAGAAGCAGGTCGGAAAAAAAGTACCTTAGAATATTCAAAGGGATATGTTCCTTCGCCAATGCATATCCATTTTAATAATGTAGATGTGCAAACTGAAAGTAAAAAAAGCATGCAGGCTCTCCCAGCACGATTTGATTTAAAAGATTCCGGATGGGTTACTCCTGTTAGAGATCAGGGTCCCGTTGGGGCATGCTGGTCATTTTCAACAATGGGCGCAATTGAATCAAGCTGGTTAAAATTGGGGTATGGCGACCAAACATTAAATCTTTCTGAACAAAATATGGCTACATGCCATGGTTTTCAAGCGGGTATAAACGACGGTGGTTCTGATTACATTGCTGCTGCCTATCTTAGTCGCTTATCAGGTCCAAATACAGAAACAAGTGACCCATATACCCCTATTATCACTGCAACCTGTAAGAAAACCGGGCTCATTAAACCAGCATATTCACCACAGACTATATGGTTACCAAAAGATATTAATATAATAAAGAAAGCTATTATGGATTATGGTGCTGTAACTGCTTCAATTTATGTTGGCGTTTATACTCAGTATTACAACACTATTAATAAAACATTTTTATACAAAGGGACTGCCCCGGTAGATCACGGCGTTCTGGTTGTAGGATGGAATGACAACCTTGTGGTTACGGGGAAACTATATAAACCCGTAAATAAAGGTGCATGGATTGTGAAAAATAGCTGGGGTACCAGTTTTGGTGACAAAGGATATTTTTATGTCTCTTATGAAGATTCGAAATTTTTATCTTCTTGCTCCTATTATCCTGAGCGTGTTGAAAAATCTGAAATTGATACTATGATAATGTACGACTGGCTTGGAGCAACGCAATCCTTTGGCTTCAGAGATGAAAATGCCAGTGCTGTTGCAAAGTTTGAAGCCACTCAGGATATGTTTATTAATAAAATCGGAACATTCGTAAATGCTTCCGGAAGTGTTATAGATGTTGAGATTTATAGCGAATTTACGGGAGATTCGATATTAAATGGATTGATTGCTTCATCTAACGACAACTTTTGTAAGTTTCCGGGCTATTACACATTTGATATTCCTGCACTTGTTCAAGGCACATATTATGTCAAGGTAAAATATTATACACCCGGATATAATTACCCAATCCCTGTTGAAGCTACCATTACTTATCAGGGAAAATCATACGCATTACCAACTCTTGAGCCTTCAGGTCGTTTTTGGATCAGCCCAGATGAGGAAAAATGGAAACCACTTGGAAGTGATATAAAGGATTATGAAGCCGACTTATCTATAAGGGTCTATGCAAACCGCAGCACTACCTTGAATCCGTTTTTTACTTCAAATAAGGATATTGCTTGTGTTGGTGGAGATATAACTTTTCAGGATGCTTCGAATGGTACTGTAAATTCTTATGCATGGAATTTCGGAGCCGGAGCAAGTCCCGCAACAGCTAACACAGCTGGCCCTCATACAGTTAGTTATTCAAGTTCAGGGCTTAAAGATATTTCTCTAACTATCAGTGGTCCTTCTGGCACTAAAACCTTGATGAAAAAATCATATATAGAGGCTGTGACCGAACTAGAAATTTTCCTCCCCTATTCTAAAAAACTTTTAGTTAACGGGAAATCATTACCTATCACTGCATATGGTGCAGACAGCTATTTCTGGTCTCCATCAACCGGACTAAATACTACTACGGGTTCCATAGTTATCGCATCTCCAACTGATACAACAACTTATACTGTTACCGGAACAATGGGTACCTGTACGGGTCAAGCCAGTATAACTTTGAATGTTGTTGAAAACCCTCCCAATGATGATGTTTGTGATGCAATAGAAATTTTTCATTCAGGTAAAATCTTTAATAATATCTATGCAACTGTTGAAGATGGAGAACCGGCACCACCTGAAGGAGATTGCAATACGCCACTTGAATGGTGTGTTGAAGGAGGCTTGCAAAACAGTGTCTGGTTCTGGTTTACTGCTCCTACGGGCGGAAAAGTATCTCTTACTACAAAAGGCATGGATACTCAAATCGCCTTATATAAAGCTGAAAACTGCGACAGTATTCTTCTTGGAGGGTATGAATTGATAGCTGCAAACGATGATTATTTCGATGAAGCCAATTTCTTTGCTGCAGCGTTAGATACCGTCAGCGTAATCCCTGGTGAAAAATACTTTGTTCAGGTTGATGGATCAGCCGGTGGAGACGAAGGCGAATTCTGGCTGATCTACTGGGAATCACCGGTTTCTGTTAAAGATATTACTTTACCGTCTGAACTTAAAGTTTATCCAAATCCAAGTAAAGGCATATTCAATTATGAATATTTTTCACTTAAGAATGAAGACCTGAAAATAAGTCTTATAAATTCACAAGGACAAGAAGTTTATTCAGAAAAGATAAGGCATACAGGAACGCTTTTGAAAAAGGAACTAAATCCAGGAAGAATCAGTCCAGGAATGTACATTTTTGAAATGACTTCGGGTAGTGGCGTAATTCGAAAGAATCTGGTGATTCAATAAAATCTGATCAATTGATTTTTTATAAAAAATGCTTGGAGCACATAATTGGCTCCAGGCATTTTATTTTAGCGATATTAAAAACTTATACAGCAGGTGATGCAGATGGAGGTGTTCTTAGGCTCATAATATCCCTATCGAATAAGTACAAATTTGACTCACCTACAAGTTTTAGTTTATCAAGTATTGTTTTCACATTAGATTCTTCTTCAATTTGCTCATTTACAAACCATTGAATCCAGTTATAGCTCGAAAAATCTTTTTCTTTCATGGTGAGTGCAACTATCTCGTTGATTGAATCTGTAATAAAGTATTCATGCTTAAGAACCTCTTCAAAAAGACCCTTAGCTGTTTTACTTTTAAAAACAGGTTTTTCAAATGCGGGAATGATTGCTTTTCCACCTCTTTCATTTATATAAGCAATAAATTTCTTCAAATGCAACCTTTCTTCTTCAGACTGAGCGTATAGCCAATCAGCGATTCCTTTAAGGCCTTCGTTTTCAGCCCACGAAGCCATTGCTAAATAAAGATTGGAAGAATACCCTTCTTTTTCAATCTGCTTATTTAGAACATCCAAAATCTTTTGAGATAACATCTTTTAAATATTTGGTTAATTAATAAGGATCAAATCTTAGAACATCAAAAATGCTAAACTCCTATAAGTTTTTAATTATTTCAGTTCCAAACTCAGAACACTTCAGCTCTTTTGCGCCATCCATAAGACGTGCAAAGTCGTATGTAACTTTTTTAGAGCTAATAGTTTTCTGAATTCCTGCAACAATAAGATCAGCAGCTTCTTTCCATCCCATGTAGTCAAACATCATAACACCGGAGAGAATTACTGATCCCGGATTTACTTTATCCAAATCTGCATATTTTGGTGCTGTACCGTGTGTAGCTTCAAAAATTGCATGTCCGCTTTCATAATTAATATTGGCACCAGGGGCAATTCCTATTCCACCAACAATAGCAGCTAATGCATCACTAATATAATCGCCATTTAGGTTTAAGGTAGCAATTACTGAATATTCGGCAGGTCGGGTTAGTATTTGTTGAAGGAATGCATCTGCAATAACATCTTTAATAATAATTTTACCATTTTTAACGGCTGACTTCATTGCTTCCTCAGCTTTTTCCTTTCCGTCTTTTGCGGCTATTCTATCATATTGCATCCATGAGAAGGTGTAATCGCCAAACTCATTTTCTGCCAGTTCATATCCCCATTGCTTAAACTGGCCTTCAGTAAATTTCATAATGTTTCCTTTATGAACAAGGGTTACTGATGGCTTCTTTTCACGAATGGCAAACTGAATTGCTGCTCTGACAAGACGTGTAGTACCTTCTTTTGACACAGGTTTTATTCCAATTGAGGAAGTTTCAGGGAAACGAATGTTTTTCACCTTCATTTCCTCAAGTAAAAACTTAATAATTTTTGAAACTTCAGGAGTACCAGCCATCCATTCGATGCCGGCATAAATATCTTCAGTATTTTCTCTAAAAATAACCATATCAGTTGTAGACGGGTCTTTCACAGGAGACGGCACACCTTCATACCAACGAACCGGACGCTGGCAAACATACAAATCAAGAATTTGTCTGAGGGCTACATTGAGTGAACGAATTCCACCTCCAACCGGAGTAGTAAGTGGCCCTTTAATCGCAACCATGTATTCATGAATCGCATCAAGGGTTTCTTCAGGTAGCCATTTGCCTGTTAATTTAAATGCTTTTTCCCCTGCATAAACCTCTTTCCAGATAATTTTACGTTTTCCTCCATAAGCCTTTTCGACAGCTGCATCGAGAACTCTGACAGAAGCTGCCCAAATATCCGGCCCTGTGCCATCTCCCTCGATAAAAGGAATAATTGGTTGATCAGGAATACTTATTTTTCCATTCTGGATTGAAATTTTTTGTCCGTCCATAGCTCTTTTTCTTTTAAAATAAGTGAGATTCTGTTATTATTTCCATTTAAGTATGAAAGGTGCAAATATATACATAAATGGAATTATGTAACTGTATAGGTGTATTTTGTTATTCCAGTTCAAGATTAAATTGTTGTTTTAGCCGAGCAACTGCGGGATTTTTATTAATAAGGTATTGTAATTTTTCTTCAGTTGTGTACATTTTCCTTTTTCCGTCATCAACGGGTTCATCGAGTTTAAAGTAAACTTTAATTGAATCATTGAATAGCTCTTTTCTAAGAAAAGATTGCAGATGAGATTTAAAGTTTGAGCTAAAATCATCCTGAAGAGTTGAGTTTTCGAGATATACTTCAACCTGGTATTCCGGTTTAAGGATTGGTTCCCTGCTGCGAAGTGCGATGGCCATTCTTGGACGTTCTGACTGAATACTTTTGGCAAATTCAGCCCATTTTTCCTCAAGCTTACCCTGACCAAATTCTTGCTCAAGTCCTTGAGTGCTTTCTTCTTCTGTTAAAGGTTCAGCATCCTGCTCAGTAAGTTTAACTGGTACTTCAACTGCTTCAGGTTTTCCTGATAAAGCATCACGTATGGAAATATTATGACGGGGAATAATATTTTTCTGGGCATGACGGATATTTTCCTCTTTTGGGGCAGCTTCGGGGATAATTATATGAACCATGGCTTCAGTTCTTGCTTCGGCCTTGGTTTCTGGTAAATGCTTCTCTGCAAGAATTGGATTCTGTTGACTAACTGCGCCCGGTTTAGAATTTAGTACAATATTTATGACATTTGAATTGTCCTCAGACTTCAGGGCTTTTTTTTTAAGCCGGTAGAGTCGGACATTTTTAGGAGTGCAAGTTCAACGATCATTCGTTGGTTTCTACTTGCTTTATAGTGATTATCGGTGTCGTTGCAGATGTCCAATGCAGAATATAAAAAATCAACAGGACAGTTAGCAGCCTGATTTGCATATAATTTTTTAAGGTTTTCTGAAACTTCAAGCAATTTAATTGTCTCCGGATTTTTTGATACTAAAAGATCTCTAAGATGATTGGCTAAACCATTTATAAAATTGTGACCATCAAAGCCTTTATTAATGATTTCATCTAATCCTAAAAGACAATTGGTTACATCTCCTTTGAGAAGATAATCGGTCATTTTAAAATAATAGTCATAATCGAGGATGTTAAGATTATCGATTACAGACTGGAACGTAATTTCTTTACCACTAAAAGACACGACCTGGTCGAAGATGGATAATGCATCGCGCATTGCACCGTCGGCTTTTTGTGCGATGATATGCAATGCCTCAATTTCATAGCTGATGTTTTCAGCTTTTGCTATAAATTCAAGATATTTAATAGCATCATCGACTTTAATGCGGTTGAAATCGAAAATCTGGCAACGTGAAAGAATAGTAGGAATGATCTTATGTTTTTCTGTGGTAGCCAGAATAAATACGGCATGTGCTGGTGGTTCCTCAAGCGTTTTCAAGAAGGCATTAAAAGCATTCTGGGAGAGCATGTGAACCTCATCAATGATATATACGCTGTATTTACCGAGTTGTGGAGGTATTCTTACCTGTTCAGTAAGAGAACGGATATCTTCAACGGAATTATTTGATGCAGCATCGAGTTCATGAATGTTATAGGAACGGCTTTCATTGAATGACATACAGGATTCGCATTCATTGCATGGTTCTGTATCTGCATTAGGGTTTTTGCAGTTTATAGTTTTCGCAAAAATACGGGCGCAGGTTGTTTTTCCTACTCCCCTAGGGCCACAGAATAGATATGCATGTCCGAGGTGACTATTTTTTATTGCATTTTTAAGTGTGCCGGTAATGCTATTCTGGCCAACCACACTGGCAAATGTCTCTGGTCTGTATTTTCGGGCTGAAACGATAAAATTATCCATAAATAAATTCTGCTTTTTCGATTCTAAAGATACGATTTATGTTTTTTATCGGTGTAGAAAGTTGAAATATTTGTTTTAAAAAATTCGGGATTAAAAATTTTCACATTGGCACGCTGTTTTTTGCAGTTTTGGTTAATTCAATTAACTTTAATAAAAAAAGCGATCCGCCTAAGCGGACCGCCTTAAATGTTTTCACAACGGAATAATCCTTATTGTGATTTGCTTCAAAATGTGGTGTAAAGGTAATAAATAATAATAGATATGTCAAGAAAAATTTTAGGTTTGGATTTGGGGACT
>JBBQAQ010000002.1:0-174590 GCA_038316435.1 Bacteroidales bacterium
GGATTTTTTGCGGGGTATGGGGATTGAATCATATTTTAGCTTGTCGCATATTTGTTTGGTTCACTGCATTGACGGATTTGTATAGTATCTCCTTTCTTGTTTTCCATCGTGGTTGTTACGCTTTTTTGAGTGTTCATTATCCGCACGATTTCGCTCCAATCGTGCTGGATCCCTTGCAGTTTTAGTTGGTAACGGATGGTGACACCAGCCAGTAGGCCAATAATCCTAAATGAAGGTGCGCCATCGACGCATCATTGGTTTTGTGAAAGATCGGTCGTAAATCTTCCTGGCTTATTTCCCCCTTTTTCTCAAAAGCCAAATGGGTGGCAATGCCCTTTCCATTGTCAGAAACTCTTATCTCATAGTATTGGTGGACAGAGGAGTATTTTTCTTTTATCCGCCCGATACGTTCCCATACTTTGTCTAGTTTTTTAGTTCCTCCTTTACGGCTAATGCTGTTTTGTATACCACGGAGTCCTTCTTCGAAACGCTGGGCAAATTGGTTATGCATGCTGTTTTCTTTGGCTGCTTTGGCCTGACTCCGCACCCAAAGGTAATTGTCCGTGTCGTTTTCTACCCTGACCTTGAGAAGTTCGATGGACTGTTTTTTCTTGTCGCAGATTTGAACCGGAAGGCTATTTGTATCTGCATGATAATCCTTCAGGTGTGAGTGCGATACACACATGTAATCGTATTTCTCTTTCTTCAGAAAATGGATGTTGGCTTCTGTTGCGCCAGTTGCTCTACTTTCTCATCAATGGGACTGAAAAGTGTTGGCGTCCCTTTAATCAATTCATTCAGACGTTCCAGGAACAGTACTTTATGGTCAAAGTCGGGAAGTTCGGGCAATCGTCCCAAACCCAAAACCATACGTTGACGTGGAAAACCATGCTCATCGCGATAACTTTCGCTCAACCTAAAATGCGTATGGGTCGTCTTTTCTGATTGACAATATTTCCTGATAGACTTGATAAACATGCCGTAAAGATCATATCTAATCAACTAAATTCCACGTGCACCTCTCATTGGCGAGAGGCTTTTACTGAGATTTGAGTTCATTGGTGATTGCCCGGTAATAATTCTTCCAGATGCTGTATGGAATGGTCAGGTATGCGCTTGAGTACATTTTTTAGCCATTGGGTTGGTTCGATGTTGTTGATCTTACAAGTGCCCAGGAAAGAATATATCATTGCGGCCTGCTGTGCGGCTTCATGAGATCCAGCAAATAAATAATTTTTTCTACCTATAGCCACAGGACGGATGCTGTTTTCCACGAGGTTATTGTCTATTTCCCACTCTCCATTATCGATATACCGGATTAACCTTTTCCATAATCCCAGTCCCGTTTTAAATAAGAACTGTTATAAATTATCTGGAGCTGAAATATATTTTAATTCTTTAATCTCAATGAATATAAGGGTTCCGTAGTTCTTTGGATTTGTTATTTCACTAACAGTTACTCAATTGGACAAGTCTACTTTTGTAATTCCAAAAAATTACTATTTTTACACTCTATGGTTCTTTGTTAATCTTTGATAAACTCAATCCGGTACGCATATGGCAAACGTGAAACAGCAGCTCCATGAAAAGATTTTGGCATGGAGACCAAGAACAGAAAAACTTCTTAAGGAATATGGTGAAGTTGTAGTGGATAAGGTCACAATCTCACAGATTATAGGTGGGATGCGTGATATAAAAAGTCTTGTTACCGACATTTCATACCTCGACCCTGAAGAAGGTATCCGGTACCGTGGGTACACCTTATCTCAGGTTTTTGAATTGCTTCCAAAGCCAAAAGGTGCGGAAATGCCCTATGTGGAAGGTCTTTACTATTTTTTACTTACTGGGGATATCCCAAATCCTACCGAACTTTCTGAAATCGTTGATGAATTTAATAAACGAAGAATCCTCCCACGATACGTCTATGAAGTGATCGATGCGTTCCCTTGCTGTAGTCATCCAATGACAATATTTTCCACAGCAATCCTTAGCATGTCAAGGGAATCACTCTTCAGCAAAAAATACCATGCCGGTGTAAATAAATTGGATTATTGGGATTCAACATACGAAGATGCGCTTAACCTGCTTGCTAAACTGCCCGAAATTGGTGCGTATATTTACAGAAAACTATACAGAGACGGGAAAAGAATCCAATCTAATCCAAATCTCGACCTTGGTGCTAACTTTGCTCATATGATGGGGATTCCAAAACCCTACGACGAAGTTACCCGAATGAATTTCCTTCTTCATGCTGATCATGAAAGTGGAAACGTTAGTGCTCATACAGGCCACTTGGTTGCCAGCAGCCTTTCTGACGTTTATCTCGCAATCTCTTCAATGATCAATGGTCTTGCAGGTCCCCTCCATGGTCTTGCTAATCAGGAAGTTCTTCGTTGGTTGCAGGATGTTAGTGAGAAAATGGAGGGAAAAGTTCCAACAGTAGATGAAATGAAACAATTCGTCTGGGAAACTCTGAAATCCGGACAGGTTATACCGGGATACGGACATGCGGTTCTCCGTAAAACGGACCCTAGATATACTTTCCAACGCGAATTCTGTCAGAAAAACCTTCCGGATGATATTCTTTTTACTTATACTGATCTCTTGTATAAAGTAGTTCCCGATATCCTTAGAGAACAAGGTAAAGCTAAAAACCCATGGCCTAACGTTGATGCTCAGTCTGGTATCATTCAATGGCATTATGGTATTACCGAATATGATTTTTATACTGTGCTTTTTGGTATTGGAAGAGCCATTGGAATTTGCGCAAACATTGTTTGGGACAGAGCACTTGGCTATTCATTGGAAAGGCCAAAATCAGTCACAACCGAAATGCTTGAGAAAATCGCAATGGGAGTTAAAACCGAGGATTAATTCTCATGGCGTTCTCCTCCCTTTCCGAATTCATTTCTGTTCTTGAAAAGCATGGAGAACTCATTCGTGTAAGCAAATTTGTCGATCCGGTATTAGAGATTTCTGAAATTGCTGATCGGTTTTCTAAATTACCCGACGGTGGCAAAGCACTTTTATTTGAGAATACTGGCACAGAATTTCCTGTCCTAATTAATTCTCTTGGTTCCGAGAAGCGCATGTGCCTTGCTTTGGGGATTAATAATCTTGATGATATTTCCTCTGATATTGCCGCGATTCTTGAACTAATATCAGAACCGAGGCAAACCTGGCTGCAGAAACTAAGTGTACTGCCTTCATTGGCAAAATACGCAAGTTATATGCCAGTAGTTTCAGGTAAAAAAGCTCCTTCGCAGGAGGTTATTGCCCTTAATCCCGACCTTAGCAAATTTCCAGTATTAAAAACCTGGCCATTCGATGGGGGAAGATTCTTTACATTTCCTCTGGTACATACCGTTGATCCTGAAACTGGGACTAGAAATGTTGGGATGTATAGAATGCAGGTTTTCGATAATACAACAACCGGTATGCACTGGCACCGACACAAAACTGGTGCTTCACATTTTGAAAAATATAAAAAAGCCAGACAGCTAATGCCTGTTGCTGTTGCCCTGGGAGGCGATCCTGTCCTTACATACTGTGCTACAGCACCTCTGCCTGATCAGCTTGACGAATATATTTTCGCAGGTTTTCTTAGAAAATCAGCTGTTCAGCTTACGAAATGCATTACTCAGAATATTGACGTTCCGGCCGATGCAGATATAATTATTGAAGGTTATATCGATCCTGCTGAAGAATTCCGTCCTGAAGGTCCTTTTGGCGATCATACTGGTTTTTATTCACTTACAGATAACTACCCTGTTTTTCACATCACTTGTATAACTCATAGGAAAATGGCTGTATTTCCAGCTACTGTAGTTGGTATTCCTCCCATGGAAGACGCATGGATAGCCAAAGCAACTGAGCGCATCTTTCTTTGGCCCATCAAAAAAACTATTGTTCCCGAGCTTACCGATATGAACATTCCTGAATTTGGAGTGGCTCATAATCTAACTATTACCTCAATTGATAAAACTTTTCCTGGGCAGGCAGAGAAAGTTATGAATGCACTCTGGGGTGCCGGACAGATGATGTTCAATAAATTTATGGTTGTTACTGATAATAAGGATATTATTGAGGATTATCACAAAATCCTGATTAAACTCTCAGAACTCGATTTTACCCAACATCTGGTATTTGCAAAAGGACCACTTGACGTACTTGATCATTCTGCCCAAAACATGGGCTTTGGCAGTAAACTGGGAGTTGATCTTACACTAACTTTGCCTGAAGAAGAATCAGTTTATAGCCAGATTAGCCCTGTTAAGCCTTTAAATCATAGTGAACAAAAAGAATCTATCTTAAACTCTGAGTATTCCAAATCACGATTTCCCGGTACACGTATTCTCATCATTAATGCAAATAAGAAGTTTCGCAAATCATTGGAGGGTGATATCCTACAAAGTCTTCATGAATATGGAGCTGATTATCCGAGAATAATTGTGATACTTGATGAGAAAGTTGATATTCAGGATTATCGTTTGGTAAGTTGGGTTGCTCTTAATAATATAGACCCTTTACGAGATTGTTCCTTCCTAAGCTATGATGAAGATCATATTCTTTTGCTTGATGCCACTTCTAAAACCTTTGGAATCAACCAATTCAAGCGGTTTTGGCCAAATGTAATCGTAATGGATAATTTAACTATCGCATCTGTAGATAAAAAATGGACTGAGTTAATTCCGTTCCAATTTATCCCTTCACCCTCCCTCAAATTCAGGGAAATGGTAAATAATCCTGGGGCAACAGTAAATACTTAATTTTTTCCTTCACATTGATCGGCTTTCCTTGATTTGATCGCTACTTTATGTTAATTTAGCACGGTATGAGGATATTTAACATAACCATATCACTTATTATTGTGTTGCATTCCTTTTTTATTAAGGGGATAGCATCTGATGGTAAACTTATAGAGGCTGAGCTGTTTACAATTGAAAGCGGAATGTCGCAGACACGTGTAAACATTAGTTTTTGTGATTCATATGGGTTTTTGTGGATTGGGACAAGTGGTGGACTTAACCGTTATGATGGTTACAGCTTTGAAATATTTAAGCATATTCCATACGATACAATCTCACTTAGCCAGAATTTCATTCGATGTATAACTGAGGATGGCAATTCCAATCTCTGGGTAGGCACAGATTATGGGCTTAACTGCTATAATCGTCAAACTGGAAAATTTACTCAGTTCTTTCATGATCCCAGGTTACCATCCTCAATCAGTGATAATCAGATTCTTTCAGTATACGCTGATAAAAATGGCTATATCTGGTTGAAAACTGAACAGTTTCTTGATAAACTGGATACTAAAGATTTCAGCATTCAGCATTTCAAACATTATGTCAATAGCTTCAATAATAGTCCTGAGATCCAAAACTGTCCAATCCTTGAAGACAAAAACGGACTCATTTGGTTTGGGAGTAATGATGGACTGTTTTCTTTTAACCCCGGGAATGCTGAATTCACGCACTTTTTTAATAAGACCGAGGACATCCAGAGTTTAAGCAGTAATGTGGTTCTTTCAATATATGAAGACAAATTTGGAGTGCTTTGGATAGGAACAAATAGCGGCCTAAATAAATATGATCCAGTTCAAAATAGTTTTATTCGATACCTCTCAGGGCGCGATTTAGCAGCAGGTTCAGATCTAATCCCAATAAATGCTATAACTGATGATCTGAAAGGAAATTTTTGGCTCGCAAGCAATAAAGGAGTTATACTTTTTAATACAAACAACGGCACTTCGCAATATCTCACAGACTTCTTAATTAATAAGTCCTTGTACATGATTGGTCCGATAACAAGTCTTTTAAGAGATAGATCAGGCATTGTCTGGCTGTCAGGCTTTGAAGGACTTTTTAAGATTGACACTAAACCAAAGAAGTTTAAAGTATACAACTCTTCATTTAATAGTTTCCCTTTTCTTTCCGGGGATATGGTTTCCTGCATTTACAAGGAATCTGAAAATCTCATTTGGGTTGGAGTTTGGGACAATGGACTTAATATCCTTAACCGAAATACAGGAGAAAACATTAAATATTTCTCAAATAATCCTGATCGTTCAAAACGCATAAGTAGTAATAAGGTTCGGTGCCTTTTTGAAGATCAGGCAGGAACAATCTGGCTGGGCTCTGTAAACGGCCTGGACATCTTTAATTCTGAAACCAGAACATTCATCCCCTTCGAAAAGAAATACCCATCGGTATCAACAAATATTCTTAACAACAGAAGAATATTTAATATAATTGATGATAAAAAAGGTGATTTATGGATAGGCACAGATAAAGGAGTACTTCGCTTTCAGCAAAAATATAAGCTGCTAACTGGGTATAATAAAATTTACAGGGATAGTATTACCGCAGAAATGGGAATCGTGTTTGCTATAGCCTGTGACAAAGACAATAAAATCTGGATAGGAACAGAAAATGGTCTGATCTGTTACGATTCCGACAAGGACTTTTTTTACAGGTACGAAGAAACGGGAAAGAAAAATGATTTGAGTTCAAGAATAATCTACAGCCTGTTTTTTGATAGTCGTAATACCCTTTGGGTTGGAACTGCCTCAGGTTTAAATAAATATAATCCTAAAGAAGAAAATTTTGAATTATTTACTGAGGCAAATGGACTATCAAACGACCTGATCAACTCAATTCTGGAGGACGATAAATATTGCCTTTGGCTTAGCACAAATAAAGGAATTTCGAAATTTGATATTCAAAAAAATGAATTTACAAATTATGATATAACTGATGGTTTGCAAAGCTATGAATTCAACCATGCAGCGGCTAAAAGAGCCAAAGATGGTGAAATGTTTTTCGGAGGAATCGCCGGTTTTAATTCTTTTTATCCTCAAAAACTTCCCATCAACCCTTATGAACCCCAGATTGTTTTCACATCTTTTGAAATCATAGACAATAAGGGATTTAAATATTTTTATTCAGGGGGGAAGAATATGCTGATGGAGGTCAAACACAATCAATCCTTCCAGGTGAAATTTGCAGCACTCGATTTTACCATGCCTTCAAATAATCATTTCGAATACTCAATGCAGTTAAAAAACAGTGAAGATGCATGGGTGCCAATCAGAAGCCAGAATTCAGTGACTTTTTCAAATTTACCTCCCGGTAAATATACATTAAAGATCAAAGGTTCAAACAATAACGACATTTGGAATAACGACGGGGCTTCTCTTACTATTACTTCAATTGCTCCATTCTGGAGGACACAATTTGCTATATATTTTTATTTTCTACTTTCTGTGTTTTTGATTTATATTTTAATACAGTACAGGACAAAGTCACTAAGAAAATCTAATCGGATTTTACGCGATAAAGACATTGCAGCAAAGGAAATTTCACGGCAAAAAGATTTGTTGAGCCTAAGAAATAAGAATATTGAAGATAGTTTGAATTATGCCCAGAGAATTCAAAAAGCAATGCTCACTACTCCAAAGCAATTCCGTACAATTCTTCCCGATTCATTTATTCTTCATAAACCTAAGGATATTGTAACTGGTGATTTTTACTGGATTTCGGAAATGGATGGAAAGATTTTTATTGCTGCAGCTGATTGCACCGGACATGGTGTGCCAGGAGCATTTATGTCGCTCATCTGTTTTGAATTGTTTAGGAAAATTATTAAAACCGAAAAAATATATAATCCTGCAGATATTTTAAATACTTTGAACAGCAACTTTCAGGAAATTTTTGGAAATGTTGAGGATATTGCAATTAAAGACGGAATGGATCTATCATTCTGCGTCATTGATAAAGCTATGGAAACATTGGAATACTGCGGAGCATTTAATCCACTGTATATTGTCAGGGAAAGTAAGCTAATAGAAATTAAAGGTGATCGTTTTTCTATTGGCGCTGATATTGGAAGTGATTTCCCGCTTAAAATATTTACTAATAATCAATTCCCTCTTAAACATAATGACATGATTTATATGTTTAGTGACGGTTATGCTGATCAGTTTGGCGGACCTGAAGGGAAAAAATATAAGTATTTACGATTCAGGCATTTGCTTCTTAATGTTCATCAGCTTCCACTTGAAAGGCAAAAATCTATTTTGGATGAGAGTATTGAGGAATGGAAAGGGAATTCAGAACAAATAGATGATATTCTAATAATTGGCGTTCGAATCAATCAAAGAAGTAAAGATTAACGTGATTTCTTATTCAATAATACTATCATTTTCTGGATTAGTATATCTACCTGAAATGGCTTGCTGATATAGTCATTCATTCCAACTGCAAGACAATTCTCCCTATCACCTGCTAAAGCATTTGCAGTGATCGCAATTATCGGAGTCTGAATGTTAGAGGTTGATTCTATTTCCCGAATTTTCTTTGTTGCAACTATACCATCCATAACTGGCATCTGAATATCCATCAGAATAAGATCATATTTCGAAGTCCCGAATTTTGCAAGTGCTTCTTTTCCGTTACTGGCAAGGTCAATATTTTTAACCATTCCTTTAAGTGAAAGAATTACAATCTTCTGATTAATCAGATTGTCTTCCACAAGCAAAATATTAGCATCCTTTAAGGTGATTGCCTTTGAATCATCGAAACGGGTTTTTTCCGTAAAATCTTCGAGTCTTCGGGAAAGATCTTTATGAAATCCAAGTATAAAACTATAATAATCAATATTATCCTTGTGTTCGAGAGTCAATAACCCGTAAGAAAATTCAATTAATTTTTTAGTATTTAGGAGATCGGAATCTGAAATATTTGCATATGAAATTTCTGTGTCAGTACCGGGAGTTAATGGCCTTTGCGAAACTTCAAGATTAAAAGATATCTTAATTTCTGATTTTGTCTCTTTCTCTGGAAATACTTTAATCAGCACTTCATTAGTAATCATTTTATTAGAGAATAAAATGCCCTGAAGGAGATTAAGAAATATCTGTTTAAGTTTAATAGGGTCACCTATCAGATAATTCTGAATATTTGGAGAAATATCAAGAATAATTTTTGCTTCTGACTTATTGGAAAAGATGGTTGAAATACTGTTAAGCGTTGGAAGTAGGTTGAAACTAATGAAACTCTCCTTTATTTTAAAAAGCTCCGGTTGAGAGAAATCTACTATTTTATTTACTGCTTCAAGAAGGTTATTTGTTGATGCTCTTAAAGTATCAATAAGCTCTTTTTGATTACTATCCAGACTTGAATTGTAAATTAGATTATTTACAAGAATTATATTGCTTAAGGAAGTACGCAGCTGATGCGACAAATTTGAGATAAATTCATTTTTTTGCTTTAGTGCAAGCTCAGAATTTATCGATTTTTCAAGTAGTTCTTTAACTTCCTTGGTCTTACTATCTTCTACTAGTAGCATAATTAAAATTACCATCAAATAGATGAAAAAGAAGATAACATTAAATAGTATACTTGTGTTAATTGCTACATACTGATTTGGTATGAAGAGGCCTGCAATCAATGAAAAGGCAAGCACAAATGATAGAACAATACCGTTTCTCGAACCCTGAAGTTTTATTGCAACAAAAGGGTAAAACAGTATAAAAATCCAGACTGATGGGATTTTCCCACTAAACCAAAAGATGTATAAAGAAACCGGAATAATAAGAATTAAGAGTACTCTGGAAGCAATGGAAATGTTATTTATGGGTGGGAAGGCTATTCTTGCAGAAAGAGTCAAAACAAGTACCGAAGCAAATACAACTGTTGACGTAATATCATCTTGCAAAAACTGACTTAATCCAAAAATTGAAAGTATTGCCGAAAATAAAAATAAAGATATATTATAGAAAAATACCTGGTCTCTGGTTTTCTCATCACTAATAAATAAACCAGAGCTAAAGAATTTTTTTAAAATTGTAACCAGGTTCATATTAAATGATAATTTTGGAATGAAACTTGCACGAATTTAATTAATTCTGCGACAAGGTAAAAATAGTTTGTGAATTTGAATGCAAATAATTGACTACATATGCTAATATTTCTTATTAATGCGCTTTAAATGGGCGTTATTGTATATTTTAAGAGAATTGAAATTTAATTCGTTCGAGTTTCTTTTTATTAAAAGGCTTAATTGGTACTTTTGACTTCAGTTTTACAATAAATTGGTAAATATTTCAGATTAATTCATGAATAGAATAATCATCATAATACTCTTGTTTCTTACAATATGTCCAGTTGTTATGCCACAAGACATTCCAAAGGGAACAGTTAAATATTCCCCGGAATTCATGTTTAATGATGGGATTTATCTGAGTTTTGATCAGCTCAAAAATAACCGTCCTATACCTGTCGCTCGTCTTGTTTCGCAAAATGATCATAGCAGTCCTGACTTTTACACTAAACTTCTGGAAGAAAAGAAAGTGATTTTCTTTGACGATTTTGGAGTTCAACAAACAGTTGCGGTAGATAAAATTTGGGGATTCAGCAGAAATGGTATTGTTTATGTCCGGATTGGTGATAATTATTCACGGATTACCGTTGTTGGGAGTATCTGCCATTTTGTTGCAAACATTACAACCTACAGTTCACGTTATTATGATCCGTATTCCTACAATCCCTATTATAACAGGTATTCTGCTAATCCCCCTACATCAACTACTACAGAGATGAGGCAATTTCTTTTGGATTTTGAAACCGGAAAAATACTCGAATATGATGTACAAGGAGTGGAAGTCCTTTTGATGAAAGACCCCGAATTATACGATGAATTTGAAGCGCTCGGAAACAAAAAGAAAAAACAAATGAAATTCCTTTATATCAGGAAGTTTAATGATAGAAATCCTTTATATATACCTGTCAATAATTAAATCTATATACTATGAAAAAGCTACTTCTTTTTTTAACGGCAATTCTGTTAATTAATTTTATAAGCGCTCAAGTGGAATATCTTCCAACTAAAGAAGATCTTGGAAAGCTACTCGCCACAAAAACTTATGTTGTGCTTGAAGAAAGTCCTATGTCTGATTTTAATTTTGAAATTAAAGATGTTATTGAAAAAAACTGGACAATAACAAAATACGAATTCATTAAAAATGATGAATTTGAAAAATTATCCTCTAATGAAAAGTGCTCATTTTTATATACTTCACTTGTGAGTTTTGAAAAAGACAAAACTGAATCAAGATATGTTTTTCTACATTTTTCACTAGGTGGTCCGAATCTCACTATTGACGATCTACGGGATATGGTTTCTATCCCTCTTTCTTATTTTGGTACTGATCCTGAAAACTACATTTATAAATTAGGGACTATTATAAGATTTGTTCAAAACCACGTCAATTTAATTAATGAAAAACCTGAATTAATTAGTAATAATATATTTAAGTTTTATAATGATAATGTCAAGGATATTCATACTAAAACTCTCTTTCTGTTGCAAGATGAGTTATCTGCGGATATTAGCACACCAGCAAGAATTAAAGCAATTTATCCATATAAATTTAAAATTGTAACCAGAGAAGAAATAAACCAGGCAATTAAAGATAAGAATGATGAGGTAGTATTCTTGCATAAAGTTGGACCGGAAGGTAAACGCTCTTTGGCTAGATGTTACAAGATTATCATTGGTGCCGCTGATGCGAATTTCTATTATTTCGATTACCATATGGTTTCGGAAAAAAATCCTGATGGACTTCTTGAATCGGATTTGAAGAAAATGGCAAAATAGTAGCTTGCGATAATTTGCTCGTGATTAATATGATTAGTGTATTCCAAAGAATCGCAATTCCTAAATTTAAAAATTTCAGTTAGTCTGAATCATGCATGTTCATGATTATTTGTTTTAATATATAAATGATAAGAATGACAAATTCATATGAATTAACTCTTAACAATAGCAATTACTGATGTCCTTTACAAAACCTTCTATCCCTGCAGGAACCAGAGATTTTACTCCTCTGGAAATGGTGCGCAGGAATTTTATCTTTTCAACAATACGTGAAGTATTTAAGCTTTTTGGATTCCAGGCTATAGAAACACCTGCAATGGAAAATCTTTCTACACTCCTCGGTAAATATGGTGAAGAAGGAGATAAACTCCTTTTCAGAATTCTGAATTCAGGTGACTTTTTGTCAAAAACCGACGATAGTTTACTGCAAAGTAAAGATTCAATGAAAGTCGCTAATTCTATATCAGAACGGGGACTTCGATATGATCTTACAGTTCCCTTTGCCCGTTTTGTGGTGCAGCATAGGAATGAAATTAATTTTCCGTTTAAAAGATACCAGATTCAGCCTGTGTGGAGAGCCGACCGTCCGCAGAAGGGGCGTTATCGTGAATTTTACCAGTGTGATGCTGACACCATCGGTAGCAATTCCCTGCTAAATGAAGTGGAACTGATAAAAATTATTGATATGGTATTTTCTCGGCTCCATATCCGGGCAAATATCAAACTTAATAACAGGAAGGTTCTTGCAGGTATTGCAGAGATTATCGGTGAAGCAAATAAAATTAACGATATTACAATTGCCTTGGATAAATTGGATAAAATAGGAGAAGAAAAGGTGATTGAAGAGTTGATCCAGAAAGGGATCAGTAACGCATCGGTTTCAAAGCTGAAACCTTTGTTTGATATGAAAGGTTCTAAAGATGCCAAGATGCAGTTTCTTAGTAATTACCTCGAGGCATCCACAATTGGATGCCTTGGTATTGAGGAACTTAAAACGGTTTTTAGGCTTCTTGAATCCTTTAATATTATTAATGCCATTGAACTAGATTTGACACTTGCCCGTGGACTAAATTACTATACTGGAGCAATTATTGAAGTAAAAGCTTTGGATGTGGAGATTGGTAGTATTTGTGGAGGGGGAAGATACGACGACCTGACAGGTATTTTCGGTATGCCAGGAGTATCAGGTGTTGGCGTTTCTTTTGGTGCAGACCGGATTTACGATGTGATGCTTAGTTTAAACAATTTCCCTGCTGAAGCTGAATCAGGCACCGAGGTATTATTTGTGAATTTCGGCGAAAAAGAAGTAGTAGCTATTTTACCTCTTTTATCAAAAATTCGTGAATGCGGTGTATCAGCTGAAATTTATCCTGATGCTGCGAAATTTCAGAAACAGCTCGGATTTGCCAACACAAACAAAATACCCTTTGTTGCACTTGCCGGTGAACAGGAACTGGAAAAAGGTGTAATAACCCTGAAAAATATGAATTCGGGAACTCAGGAGCAACTTTCATTTGATGTATTTGAAGAAAGGATATTAAGCGAAAGAAGGAATAAATAATTCGTCTTTTCATCAACTACACATGTATCAATACATTGGGCGCAGCTTAAAGTAACTTCTTCAAATATTCGATTGTTGAAACATTGATTTACGATAAGGAAAGAAAAAAAAGCTAAAATCAAAAGATACTAAAATAAATATTGGGGAAATCAAGGAGGTCAAAGATAGTAGCCTTGTTAAATTTGACATTGACATAATACCTTTAAGTAACCCGAAAGAAATGGGAGCCCTTGGAATAGAATCCGTCCTTGAATATAAGAATGAACAAGCGATGTTTCAAGATTCTACATGGCAAGTTTTAAACCTTTTAAACTTAAAATATTTTTGATTAACTAGTTGGCTAAAATATAAAGGTAAGAATGAAAATGAATTTGATAATTATCAATGTACTGATGAGTTTTTTGTTGCGAATGCTTCCATGGTATACACAAATAAAACTAAAGGTTTCTTTAAAGTAAGTGGAGTTGTTAGTGAGAGTTACTATACGGATGAGTTTTGGAATGAATTTATTAATCATCCTTTTTATAAACCTTTTTCACCTGAGATCCTTAAAGAAATGAATAGTAATTTGCATGAGTTAAATAATATCCGGAAGTAAGCAGCACCCAACAAGCGGTAAGCCCAATGCCTGGCTCTTTCTTAATACGACATTTTTTGTATAAATTTAGAAATAAGTAGGCCGAAAATTGAATCGTACAAATGCCGGCACTGGGCCTGCCGACGAGCGATTCTCGTCAAATTTCTATTTTAATTGTTTTAAAAGAATTATAAAATGCCTCATTACATTGACTCTCAAGTTATTAATTTTAAGCAGATTACTAGTATTTTAAATAGTCCATCTAAACTTTTTTTATCTGAAGAGGCTGAAAAGAAAATCATTCGTTGTCGCGAATATCTTGATAGAAGGCTTCAAAGTGGTGAAGAGGTTATCTATGGAATTAATACAGGATTTGGTTCTTTATACAACCGGGTTATCTCAAGAGAAGACTTGGGCAAGCTTCAAAGGAATCTTGTAATGTCACATGCCTGCGGGATTGGAGATGAGGTTCCTCAGAAAGTTGTAAAACTGATGCTTTTTCTGAAAGCACAGTCTTTGTCATACGGAAATTCTGGGGTTCAACTGGGAACGGTTCAACGCCTGCTTGATTTTTATAACGAGGGAGTTATTCCTGTGGTTTATCAATACGGTTCGCTGGGCGCATCAGGTGATTTGGCTCCATTGGCGCATTTAAGTTTGCCATTGATCGGGTTGGGTGAAGTGTATTATCAGGGAAAAAAATACCCATCGGCTGAAATCCTAAGAAAGTTTGGTTGGGATCCTATTGATTTAAAATCAAAGGAAGGGCTGGCTCTTTTGAATGGCACACAATTTATGAGCGCTTATGGCGTAGAACTTTGTTTAAGAGTTTTTAAACTATCTCAGCTATCGGATGTAATCGGCACCCTTTCACTTGAAGCTTTCGATGGAAGAATCGAACCATTTCATGAACTTATTCAGAAAATAAGACCTTATGAAGGGCAGATTAAAACTGCAAAGCGGGTACGTTGGCTATTGAATGACAGCGAACTCATAAACCGCCACAAGCAACATGTACAGGATCCATACTCTTTCAGGTGCATTCCCCAGGTACACGGGGCTTCAAAAGATTCAATAAAATATGTTGCATATGTCTTTCAGCGGGAGATCAATTCGGTTACTGATAATCCAACTATTTTCCCGGAAGAGGATCTGATTATTTCTGCAGGGAATTTCCATGGTCAACCTCTTGCTCTTGCTCTGGATAACCTAGCTATTGCCATGTCGGAACTTGGAAACATTTCAGAACGCAGAACCTATCAGCTCGTAGGTGGACACCGGAATCTTCCTCCTTTCCTGTGCGCCAATCCAGGTCTGAATTCCGGATTTATGATTCCTCAATATACAGCTGCATCGATGGTTAGCCATAATAAACAATTGTCTACACCTAGTTCGGTTGATAGCATTGAATCTTCACAGGGTCAGGAAGATCATGTTAGTATGGGTGCCAATGCTGCGGTTAAGGCATATAAAGTAATGGAAAATCTTGAACGTATTCTGGCTATTGAATTGTACAATGCTGCGCAGGCAATGGATTTTAGAAGACCTGCCCGGACATCATCTTTTCTTGAGAACATTTTGACCCAGTACAGGCAAAAAGTAAAATTTGTTGAGGATGACATTGTTATGTATGAAGATATTAATCGATCTGTTGAATTTCTTCGGGAAGTTGAGATGGAAATGCCAGTAGATGAGGAACAAACTGATCTTGGAGGATAGTATTCTTTAATGGGATTTCATTATGTGCGCTAATCCCAGACATACTTCCATGAGCCATCCTTCATCTTTTTCCAAACAGTGTGGAAAACACCTTGAAAGTTTGAAATTTTTCCTGATGAGTCGGTAAAGCACCACTTGTACTTTCCATAGGTATATGCCAACGTCGCATCATCAGAAATATCAAAATAGTCAGGTGTCCATTCCGCATATGCTTTATTGGAAATTGGATTTAAATAGTAATTTTTGATTGCTTCCCTGCCTGTAATCAATGAATCATTTTCCCTTTTAATAACAGCATCGTCTGCGGCGAATATATAAAATCCTTCAGCCACTCCCTGAGATTTCACAGTCTCCTGAAAATTCCTTTCTACTTGCTTAATTTCAGATTTAATCTCCTCATGATCTATCATTCTGGAGCAGCTGGAAAATGATGGCAGAAACCCCATAATAGCTATAATTAAAATTTGCATTTTCCTTTTCATAAAATTAGTATGTACTATATTAATTCGAAATATTGCTCAAAATCAAGTGTAATTTGGTCTAATTTCAGGTAAAACTACTGTGTTTCATTTCATGATTTTTCTATAATATTATCGTATGAAATTTAACAAATTACATCATTAAAATCAATGCAAAAATGGAAGACAGAAATTTGTTAAGAGAAAAGATTATTTCAATTCTCAGGAAAAAAGGTAGTTTATATCTAGGAGACATTACAAAAGAAATATCCTTGTCTCCACAGTCTGGTTACAAGTATATTGAAGAGCTGATGGAAGAAGGCATAGTGGTTCACCAGCCTAATTCATTAAAGATTAAGCTTGCATAGCAGTTTTGCAATAATATGCAAACTCTAAATCAGATAGTTTTAAAGTTTATGTCGGTCATAAACTAACAGAGGTATCATTTTGTATCAAAAATCTCTGGTTGGTATCTGCTTATTATCTCTGATTTGTTTCAGAATATATATCTTAAACTGATTTTCTGTAACATAAATCATTAATACTTTTTTAGGAGGGAGAATTTCGAGAAACTTCTTATTAAAATTTTCAATCAAAGAGGTTTCTTGTATCTGGAATGAGGCAAATTTGGCCAACGATTCCTGAACCTCCGCATCGGTCATATAGTCTTTATTATCAGCAATATACTGATATAACACCTTTCTATCTCGATTGATTTTATCCTTTCGGTTTGAAAAGTCGTTATAAACCGGCCAAAATCTATCGGCCTCTGCTTGAGTAAGTGCTAATTCCTTTGTAAAGAACGCAACTTTTTCAGCATCAATCTTATCATTTTTACCTGATTTTTGTGCTGATAAATCCCCTGAAAAAATCAAAATCATTGATAAACAGAGATAAATAGATAATATTTTATTAAAGTTTGTCATAATTTCCTTTTTAAAGTTCTTGCATTAATACTTCAATATCAGCATCTTCGAGTATAAGGTAATCAATCATTGCATCAGAGCTGCTATTTTCAGTTTGATTCACAGAATTATTCGTTTCGCTCGTTTCCATATAAGCATCATAGAGCATAGTCTCATCAAGCTCATCGACTGAATAATCAGATAAATCTGCAACCAGACTAATTCCGGAATCTGATTTGCTATTCTGATTACTTACAATAAATTTTATGCCGGTATATGCGACAAACATTAATCCCGCAAATGATGCGGCAATAGTTAAACGTGGAATAAAATTAATCTTTAAAACTTTCTTTTCAGTAGGTCTTTCACTTGCTTTTATTCGTTCCTGTAGCCGTTCAGGAAATGCCTCAAAATAACCTTCCGGAACTTTAAAACTCTGATCGGTTTTAAAATCCTTTAAACTAAAGGTATTTTGTTTATTTGAGGACATATTTCTTTTTTGGTTTGACATATAAAGTTAGAAATGGTTTAATTCTCATTCATATATTTTTCAATTTTTTTTACTGCATGATGGTAAGAAGCTTTAAGTGCTCCAACACTTGTTTTCAGAATTTCTGACATATCTTCATATTTCATCTCATCAAAATACTTCATATTGAAAACTATTTTTTGCTTTTCCGGAAGTGTAAATATTGCTTTTTGAAGTTTGAGTTGGATAGCATCCCCATTAAAATACTCATCAGACTCTAATGTTTCCGATAAATTTTTCTCAACTCCGGACCAGGGTAAAAGGTTTGCTCTTTTTTTCTGTCTAAGGAAGCTTAAAGCTTCATTAGTGGCGATACGGTAAAGCCAGGTAAACAGATTTGAGTCTTCTCTAAAGTTGTCGAGGCCTTTCCATGCTTTAATAAAAGTATTCTGCAGGATATCATCAGTATCTTCATGATTAACAAGGATTTTCCTTATATGCCAGTATAATCTCACCTTATATTCATCAACCAGGATATTAAAAACATAATCCTGTTGATGACCTTTTTTAAAAAGTTCTATGAGCTCCTTTTCAGTGGGTTTGGACATATTCGAATATAGGATACTTTTACCTAAGTATTGAGTCTGTATAGAGCTTAAATTTAAGATTTTGATTCAGCAAAAAGCAATAAAATACTTTTGCGCAAAACTGACTTCTCTATTCACTTCAATCTCATAGTTTCATTTGGATGCAGGAATGTGCAAATGGTTTAATGGCCAGGGGAAATTAATTTGTCTCGACTGTTAAAACTTCGCCAGGCAGGACTTCAAAATTTTTCACTACAGTAAAAGAAGCACTTTTACTTGAGGCCGATCGGAAAACCAATCTGTAAAGGCCTGGTTGCATCAGAATGGCTTGTTGTCTTAATGCCGGATTCAGATTATATACCCATTTCTGATCGTTCCCCGACATAATATAAATGCTTCCAAATCCATTTGCAGTTCCGTTAAATGTTATAACCCCGGGTTGTGGTATTTCTATTGTAGTGGTATGGCTTTCAAGTAGTTCAACTTTTTGAATGATCAAGCGCGGTATAATTGGTATTTCCACATCATATTTCCCAATAAGGTATTTCTCTACTTTTCCGATCTCCTGATTTACCAGAGTCTTCATTTCGCCGCTTTTTCTCATGGTTACAAGAGTCCCGTCATAGGGCTTTCCTTTGGGGGTCTTAAATACCAAATATCCTTGTGGTGCGTTAATTGCAATAATGGTATGTTTACCCGGAGTAATTTGTATGCTATCTTTTTCGATTGATGGGATTGTGTGGACTTTTAACCGATAGGTAACTAGATGATCAATAAATAATGTGTCGGGATTTCCCTTGTGATTTAGTGTATGAACCAGATTGTATTTAATTTTCCCGGAGTACGAATCATAGAAAGTCATATTGACGTTAGTTTCAGTAGGCAGGTTTCTCGCATCCAGAAGGTTCACCTGTGCGGTTGTAGTGTTTAAGACCTGTGAAATCACAACTCCCAGTAATTCTTTAAAAGTTTCTTCATTTTGTGCATTAAAATAATAACCAAGGCAATCGAAAGTTTCATGAAATCCGGGATCTAGCCCGATCCCAATAATAAACGGTTTGAGAATTATTCCTTTTTTCTGAAGTTCTATTGAAACAGCGCATGGATCCCCGTCGCATGCTTCAATACCATCAGTTATCAGCAGAATAATATCTCTGCAATTTTCACATTCCGGAAAGTCGCCAGGGGCAAGTGAAAGTGAATGAGCAATAGGAGTTGTTCCTTTAGGAGTAATAAATTTTAATTTCTGTCGAATTCGTGATGCATTTTCAGGTGCAAAAGGCACTTCAAGTCTTGAGTCGCTGCAATCCTGTGGAGGCACCGGACTTTGATGTCCGTAAATTCTCAATGCCATTTCAACATTAGCAACATATTGCAGACTATCCACCATTTCAATGAGAATACTTCTGGCAATGTTTATTTTTGTATCACTTTCCCAGGAGCCCGTCATACTTTGGGAAGCATCAAAAATAAACAAGATTCTTGTTATTATTTTAGCTTTTGGAGGTGCCTGATTTTGATCCTGCGCAAAACTATCTATATGAAAAAGCAGTCCTGCAATAAATACAGGTAAGAATAGAAGCTTTAATCCGATACAATTTTTTCTAAACATTTATCCCTTCTTGAAAGAAGTAAGAAGTAGTCTTACTTTAAGTGAATAAATTTAAGCTTAATTGTCTTTAATTGTTACAGCCACTTTTAGAAGTTTTAAACAGGTTGTTTGTGTCTTAAAAGAAATCAGACAATTGCAAAGAATATGCGAGATTGATGAGATTTTTAGTATGAAGAAAGTCAACTTGAAGTAATAAGCCGATCTCAAACATAACCACTTGAAAGTAATGAAAATAGAGGGATTACACGAATTCAAATTATGAATCTGTGTAATCCCTTTGTATTAAATTATGGTTTGTACTTCTCTACAAAAGCTATAGCTTTTTGCGCTACTTTCTCGGGAGTGAATCCCAATTTTTCATCCAGAATAGTGTATGGAGCTGAAAAACCGAAACTTTCCAAACCAAAAACCATTCCTTTGGTTCCAACTAAACCGGCAAGTGTTACTGGTAGGCCTGCAGAAAGACCAAAAGTTGGAATGTTTGGAGGTAATACTTCACGCTGATAAGCTGGATCCTGGTCGCGGAATAGTCCTTCGGAAATAGCTGAAACGATCTGAATATCCAATCCTTTTTGATCCTTTATGATCTGGGAGGCAGCAACAAGCGTTGCAACCTCTGAACCACTGGCAACAAGGATCAAATCAGGAAGATTGGTTGAGTGAGTTACAATATAAGCGCCTTTTTTGGCTTCAGTAGCGCTGGTAAATCTATCGGCTCCTTTTTCCGTTGGGAGGTTTTTTATATTCTGACGTGATAAGATAAGAGCAGTAGGCGTTTCAGTATTTTCAAGTGCCATTTGCCAGGCTACCGTTGTCTCCGGGGCGTCTGCCGGTCGAAGTACAAGCATGGAACGATCGCCGTGGTGATTTCTTATGTGTTCCATAAGCCTTATCTGAGCTTCCTGCTCAACCGGCTGATGAGTTGGTCCGTCTTCTCCAACTCTGAAAGCATCATGGGTCCATACATATTTTACCGGTAGTTGCATAAGCGCGGCAAGTCGCACTGCAGGTTTCATATAATCGCTGAAGACAAAGAATGTTGCGCAAACCGGGATTACTCCCCCGTGAAGAGCCATACCATTAGCAATTGAAGCCATGGTAAGTTCCGAAACTCCAGCCTGTAGAAAAGATCCTGAAAAATCACCTTTTTTAAAAGCTTTTGTAAATTTTAAGAAACCATCTGTTTTATCTGAGTTGGAAAGGTCGGCAGAGGAAACAATCATATTTTCAACTTTCTGCGCAAATTCGCCTAGAACAGCAGCTGAAGCAGCCCGTGTTGCGATATTTTCCTTTTGCGCAATAGCAGCAAAATCAATTTTTGGATATTCACCGTTCAGAAACTGATCGAGTTTTTCTGCCAACACAGGATTAGCCTTCCTCCAAATAGCTTCATCAGCCTTTTTAAGAGCTGCAGCTTTCTTTTTATTCTCAAGAACTTCTCTATAAAACTCAGCTACCTCGGGGAAAATTTTAAAGGGATCTTTTGGATCTCCACCAAGGTTTTCAATGGATTTTTCGAAGGAAGCTCCAGCTTCACCTAACGGCATCCCATGAGTAGCCGTTTTTCGCTCAAAGCTTTCGCCTGTGGCAGTTACAGCCCCTTTTCCCATTATAGTTTTGCCAATAATAAGGGTGGGTTTTTCCTGTTCGTGGATTGCTACATTTAGTGCTTTTCGGATCTGGGCTTCATTATTTCCATCAATAGTAATTACACTCCATCCCCAAGCCTGGTATTTTGCAGCAGTATCTTCATTACTTACTTCTTCAGTTTTTGTAGAAAGCTGAATGTCGTTTGAATCGTAAAACATGATCAGATTGTTAAGCCCAAGAAACCCTGCCAACCTGCCGGCACCCTGTGAAATTTCTTCTTGCACACCACCATCAGAAATAAATGTAAAGGTTTTATGTGCCATCCATTCACCAAACCGACTAACAAGGAAGCGCTCTGTGATTGCAGCGCCAACGGCCATAGTATGACCCTGACCAAGAGGACCGGAAGTGTTTTCAACTCCCCGTTTTACATCAACTTCAGGATGTCCAGGTGTTGGACTATCCCATTGGCGGAAATTCTTGATATCCTCAAGTGAGTACTTCCCAATAAGAGTAAGAATGGAATATAACATGGGAGACATGTGACCTGGATCCAAAAAGAAACGATCGCGGTGAGCCCATTTCATATCGGAAGGATCGAAATTCAAGTACCCGGAATATAAAATATTTACAAAATCGGCTCCACCCATAGCACCACCGGGATGCCCTGATTTTGCTTTTTCAACCATGGATGCGGCCAGAATTCTGATGTTATCTGCTGCTCTGTTTATTACTGAATCACTCATGTTATTTTAATTTAGAATTTAGAATTTTGCACATTGAGCTTGTCGAATTTAGAATTTTGCACATTGAGCTTGTCGAAATGAGAATTTAAAATTGGCTTAATTCTACCTTCTGCCTTTTGCTAAAAGTCTCCAAAAGTACTATTTTCTCATTAAAAGAACAGATTAATTTTAGAATAAATTGTCTATTTCTGGCATCATTTTTGGTGTTTTTGGAGGGAATTAATGGTGGATATTGGCGATTTTTTTGTTAATGAGGTGAGAGAACGATTCAGTCTGTCTGACAATTTGCTCAAATATATAATCTATGAAAGACGCAATATTTATTTTGGTCCCTGCGTTTTCGTGTTTACAACCTCAATTATGAAGAAACTAAAACTTATTGTTTCGATCCTGCTCATTACAGGCGGTATCGTTTTTTCCCAGACACACACCATAAGCGGTTATATACAGGATGCTGCGACAGGCGAAAAGCTAATTGGAGCCAACGTGTTCAGTCAGAATAATTTAACAGGGACGGTTTCCAATTCATACGGTTTTTTCAGTATTTCATTACCTGCTGGTGAATGCAGCATGTTTTTCAGTTATGTGGGTTACGAAACCGTTGAGTTGGAACTGAAACTGGATAAGGATTATCAGGAAATCATTGAGTTAAAGCCTTCACTTAATCTTGAGGAGGTTGTAGTTACCGCCGATTCGTGGAATAAGACAATCGAATCGACCCAGATGAGTTCTGTGAACATTAATGTAAAGGATATTAAAAACATGCCTGCCTTTCTGGGTGAGGTTGATGTGATAAAAGTTATTCAGTTACTACCGGGTGTGCAGTCCGGAACCGAAGGTGCCAGCGGTTTGTATGTCAGGGGAGGGGGAGCCGATCAAAACCTAATTCTTCTTGATGGAACCCCCGTGTACAATGCATCTCACCTTTTTGGTTTTTTCTCAGTGTTTAACGTGGATGCCATTAATAATATCGAGTTAATCAAGGGTGGATTTCCTGCACGTTACGGTGGACGATTATCTTCTGTTCTGGATATAAGTCTGAAAGAAGGAAATATGAAAGAGTTTAAAGGGAGTGGTTCCTTGGGACTAATATCTTCCAAACTTACTCTGGAAGGACCGATTATTAAGGACAAGACCTCATTTATTGTTTCTGCAAGGAGGACTTATCTGGATTACCTGATACAACCATTTCTCAGATCTTTGGGAGGAATGGGACAGTCATCCTCACAGGGATATTTTTTCTATGACCTGAATGCAAAAATAAATCATAAAATTTCATACAAAGACCGTCTTTACCTGAGTGTTTACAGTGGCAGCGACAAGTTCTACCAAAAGCAGAAACCCTATACATACCTGTATGATGGTAATATCTTCTCAGAGGAATCAAAATCGAGTCTGGGCTGGGGAAACGTTACCTCTGCACTTCGTTGGAATCATCAGTATAATAGTAAGTTATTCAGTAATTACACCCTTACTTACAGCAATTACAGATTTAGTGTAGAAAACTATATGAAAGAAATTGCCGAAACAGATACGGGTACATTTAACCAGATCAATTCTCTCAAATTTTTATCCGGGATTGAGGATTTTACAGCTAAAGTAGATTTCGATTATATTCCGGATCCCAATCATTACTTTAGATTTGGAATCAGTAATACCTATCACACTTTTAAACCAGGGGCAACTGTTGTGAAGCTTAAGGATGTTGAACTTGATGATGTTGATACGATAGTTGGAGAAAAAAATATTGCTGCAAATGAAATATCGGCTTATTTTGAAGATGACTATAAGATTTCACAAAATCTGAAAGCAAATCTAGGTCTTCATTATTCGGGATTTCTTGTGAATTCAAAATTCTACAACTCACTTCAGCCGCGTCTGGCATTCAGGTATCTGCTTAGTGAATCACTTTCGCTGAAGACATCCTATTCATTCATGCAGCAATATATCCATCTCTTAACCAATAATAATATTGGTTTGCCCACCGATTTATGGGTTCCGGCAACAGACAGGATACGTCCGCAGAAATCGCACCAGGTAGCCTTTGGAATTTCAAAAGCTTTCAGCGATTCATATAAGCTCACCCTTGAGGGGTATTACAAATCTATGCTTAACCTTATTGAATATAAGGATGGATCGTCCTTTATGGAATCAAATGCAAAATGGGAAGATAAGGTTGAATCGGGCAGGGGCTGGTCATACGGTGGTGAGCTGCTGTTTGAGAAGAAACTTGGAAAGCTCACAGGATGGATTGGTTACACCTATTCGATAACCGAACGACAGTTCCCAACCATAAATGAAGGGGAGGTATTCCCTTATAAATATGACAGGCGACACGATATTTCTGTTGTTACCTCATTTCCACTGAACGAAAAATGGGATTTCTCCGCCAGCTGGGTTTATGGAACTGGTACAGCTCATACCCTTCCAACAGAAAGATATATGGGAAACTCCAGTTTAAGCAATTATTATGGGTATTTTGGTAGTATTGACGTTGGTTATAATCCGTACGATTTGCAGATAGGCGAGTTTAATGGTGAACTTGAGCACATTGATTCCAGAAATTCCATCAGGGCTGCTGATTATCACAGACTCGATATCAGTTTTCAGAGGACAAGGGAAAGAAAATGGGGAGAGGCAAGCTGGACACTTGGTGTTTATAACACATACAACCGTAAAAACCCGTTTTACTATTATATTGGAAGAGATGAAAGGGGAAACAGGGCTCTGCGAAGAGTTAGTTTATTTCCTTTTATTCCTTCTGCAACCTATAGTTTTACATTTTAATAAATATTGGACTATATGGAGATGCTGTTTACAACCCCGGATACCATAACGGAATCATCCACACAGAGTTTTGCTGATTGCCGGTTGAGTAAATATCATCCCTCTAAAAAACTTTTTATGAAAAATTCCATATTTAACTTGTTCATTTTGATTTCGTTGGTGCTTGTTGGATGCGAAACAACAGAAAAAATTGATGATTTCCCCCTTCGTCCATCCAAATTGGTGGTAAACTGCTATTTTAATACCGACAGTACATGGAAATTCCAGGTGAGCAAGAGCTTATCGGTGCTTGATAATGCCGAAATCAAACTGATCAGGAACGCAAACATAAAGCTTTATAAGGAAGGGGAGTTACTTAACACGATATCATCAATTGGCGCGGATGGCTGGTACCGGAGCCCGGAAAATTTCCCGGAGGAAGGCAAGGAATATTCCATTGAAGTGACATCGCCCGATTTTAAGGATGGAATCCAGGCAAAAGATGTTGTACCTGTAAAACCTTCAATTCTTAATGCCGGGATTATTGTCACAGATTCATCTTTCTATGATCACGGTTATTATTATTATTCCTACGGTTATGTGAAAGGCTCCTTCGAAATTACTCTTGCAGACCAGATGAATGTAAGTAATTATTATCAGCTGAAAATTTATTATATGGATTCTGTTTTTAATAACTATACTGAAGAACGCGAATTCTCGCATTTACAAAAGAGTTTAATTTCGATAACCAGTGAGGATATGAATGTCGAGAATTCCAGAGAATATGGGACCTCCCTTCTAATAAATGACTACATGATTGACGGACAGAATTATACTCTTTCAGTAGATTTCAATGATTGGAATGCCATGAGAAAAAAGGAGTACTTAATTGAGCTTACATCCATTACGCGTAGTGGGTATCTTTACCGAAAGACTATTGATGAATCCAATAATTCACGAAACGATCCCTTTGCAGAGCCGGTCATGATTTATTCCAATGTTAGTAATGGATTTGGTATTTTCTCGGCCTATTCATCGGGAATTTATTCGTTGGTAGCACCATTCTGACCGAGTCAACATTAATAATTTTTCAGAAATACTTCATTTGTATTTGCAGTTTTTTAAATTCCCTCATTATAAATAACAGGAAAGCCAATGCCTTTTGTCATAATTTCCATAAAGTATTTTTGTAAAAATGATTCGCAAATAAAAATGTACTTTTACAGAAAATATAAATTCTGAATTATGGGTCTTCAATGCGGTATTATTGGCATAACAAACACAGGGAAAACAACTCTTTTTAATTGTCTTTCAAATACAAAAGCCGAATCGAGCAACTTTGCGTTTAGCTCCAATAAATCCAATATTGGTATTGTTAATGTTCCTGACCAAAGGCTTAATGTGCTGAATGATATGGAAAAACCGGCAAAACTTATTCCGGCAACTGTTGAAATCCTCGACATACCAGGACTTACAAAGGGTTCAAGTACTGGAGAAGGGATTGGAAATAAATTCCTTTCGGATATCAGAAATACCGACGCATTGATTCATGTACTTAGATGTTTCGATGACGAAAACCTTGCACATATTGAAGGAAGCGTGAACCCGGTTAGAGACAAAGAAACCGTTGATCTTGAGCTACAGATAAAGGATCTGGAATCGGTGGAAAAGAAAATCCAGAAACTTGAAAGAGCCGCTAAAACTGGTGATAAGGATGCAAAAAGAGGAGTTGAGGTTTTAACAGTTTACAAAGATCATTTCGAAAATTTCCAATCCGCCCGCACTGCTCCTGTTTCCGATGATGATAAAAAATATGTCGATGATCTTTTTCTCCTTACAGCCAAACCCGTTTTATATGTTTGTAATGTGGATGAAAAATCTGCAATAAGCGGTAATAAGTATGTTGAAGCAGTTAAAGAGGCTGTGAAAAGTGAAAATACAGAAGTGCTTGTGATTGCTGCAGGACTTGAAGCGGAAATTTCTGAACTTGAAGAAGAAAATGACCGACTGGCATTCCTGCAGGATGTAGGACTTAAAGAACCCGGTGTAAATAAACTGATACGCTCTGCATATTCACTGCTTAATCTGCAATCATTTTTTACTGTCGGCCCAAAGGAAGTGAGAGCATGGACAATTCGTAAAGGCATGACAGCCCCTCAGGCAGCCGGTGTTATTCACAGTGATCTAGAAAGAGGATTTATCAGAGCTGAGGTAATGAAATACGTTGATTATGTGAGATTAGGTTCCGAACACGCCTGCAAAGAAGCTGGAAAGCTTGGTGTAGAAGGAAAAAACTACATTATTGGAGATGCTGATATTCTGCATATTCGTTTTAATGTTTAGGTAGAACAATTTCACTTCTATCTCAAGTTAAATAATACTTGCCAAAGATTTGTAAATGAGAAGATTTGCTGAAGTATTTTTTCTTTTTTTACTTTTTCTTTCATCAGTGGCAAATTCCCAAAGCCTTCTGAAAGATAAGAAGAATGAATCTATTGATTCGATCCTTTCTACCCGGGGAGAAGCTTACATCGGCATTATCCCATCCGCCCGGAAATCCTTTCAAATTCAATTACCAGAACTTGCACCTGCAAAAGTGACTGATTCACTGATCTATTTCTTCGTGAACAAGGATATGTTTAGTAAAATCCTTGAGACAGGTCTTAATTATCAGGTTTATACCGCACCTTCAATGCTTGGATTCGTTAAAATGGCAACTTCCCTTGATGAAGTGCTGAATGGTCAGGCATATCCCACTTATCAGCAGTATCTTGATCTGATGGAGCGATTCAGTAACAATTATCCTGAACTTTGTAAAATCGATACCATTGGATATTCAATTAATGGAAGGCTGATTCTTGCTGCACGCCTCCATCGTGGTCAGTTTAAGGATGGTGAAAGGCCAGTAGTTTTTTATTCCTCTACCATGCATGGAAATGAAGTAATTGGATACTCACTCATGCTAATGCTCATCAATGATTTTCTTGTTAATTCCGAAAATTCTCCACAGATTTCTTCAATACTCGATGATTTGGAGGTGATCATTAATCCTTTATCAAATCCTGATGGCACTTACTTTCTAAGTGATACCAGTTTTTTTGGAAACAAAAGATCTAATTTAAATAATATTGATCTGAACCGTAATTTTCATGATGTCCGTTCATTGATAAAATACACTTATCAGGGTTTGCAGAAGGAAAACCTGGCAATGGTAAAGTATATGGAGAAAAACAGACCAAATATGTCTGCAAATTTTCATGCCGGTGCAGAAGTATTAAATTATCCATGGGATTCCTGGGATCCCAATGAAAAGGCACTTGCAGATGAAAATTGGTTTATCGAAATCTGCAAAGATTATGTGCAAACTGCCAGATCAACTGACATGTCATATCTTCAACTTTATCCGGAGGGCTATGTTTTTGGCTCTATTTGGTATCGGATTGCAGGTGGAAGACAGGATTTTGTAACTTACAGTTTACATGGAAGAGAAATAACTATTGAGCTTTCTAATGATTTTATTCCTGCAGCATCACAGATACCCGATTTCTGGACAAAAAATCATTTAGCTCTCATAGATTTGATTGAAAAGGCAAGGTTTGGAGTTCATGGCACAATAATAAATAGCGTGTCGGCAAATCCCATGAAAGCTAAGATTGAAATCTCAGGATATGATAAAAACGAATCATATATTTTATCAAACCCAGTAACCGGGAAATTCTTCCGCTACCTGCCTGAAGGCGATTATTCTTTGACGATTACAGCAAGTGGTTACAGGTCTGAAACAATTCGCGTTGAGGTAAATAAAAAAGAAACAACGAATCTGGAAGTCAGGCTTATTCCCATTCATAAGGAAATTCTGGTTAAAACTATCCCCGGGAAAAATGATCTCGAAATTACTTTAAAAGACGATGATTCAGAGGTGTTTACAGCAGATCTTTATGACCTTTCAGGTCGGAAAATTCAGGAAAACATTTTTATAGGAAGTTCAGGGACCGTTAAAGGGTTTAAAGCACATGGGATATATATTTTAAAAGTAAAATCAGAGTACCAACAGATCAGCAGACTAGTATTCTTTCCTTTTCCATAGCGATCCTCAGAAGTCCAAATTGCAGATTTAGTAAGAAAAAAATACAATAATTCTCGCCAAAAAACGCTTTTAGGGTATAAAGATTATATTTGCAGACAATTTCCCCGGAATATTCCGGATTGTTTAATCCTAAAGCACAAAACCCGAATGAGATTTTTATTCAGTATCACCTTTCTGTTGATTTCCATTACTAACATTTTTTCACAGAATCCTTCGGTAGCTTCCGAAAAACCTAAGCTTATCATAGGCATTGTAGTCTCTGAAATGCGCTACGATTATCTTAATCGATACTGGGATAAATTCAGTGCAGGTGGATTCAAAAGGCTTGTTGATGGTGGTACAATTTGTAAAAATGCTCATCACGATTATCTGATTTCAGAGTCAGGAGAGGGATTTGCTACCATTGCAACCGGCGCTTATCCTGATGTTCATGGAATAGTTTCAGATTTCTGGTACGACAGATTACGTGATAAAATAACGAATTGCGTTGCCGATGATAAAGTTTCAACAATTGGCGGAGCCTTTGAGCAAGGAAAGTACTCTCCAAAATCCTTACTGACATCGACTTTATCTGATCAGGCCAGAATAGCAGGTCAGTTTAAACCGAAAGTTTTTTCGATTTCTATGGATCCGAAGGCCGCAGTGCTTTCAGGCGGATACTCTGCCAATGCCGCATACTGGTTTGATACTGAAAAAGGAGGTTGGATAAGCAGTTCATATTATCTCGATAGTCTTCCATCCTGGGTAAGTGATTTTAATTCAAAGTCATTTTCTGAACTTTATCTCCAAAGATTGTGGGAGCCGTTGTTGCCAATTATTTCATATACTGAGAGTCTGGCAGATGATAACAAATACGAAACAGGGTTCTCAGGGAATAAGATTTTTCCCTATGATCTTAACAAAATGAGCATGGTTAAGAAAAATCAGCGTAGCTTTGAGCTTCTGAAATCCACACCATTTGGCAATTCTCTGACAAAGGATTTTGCGATCGCTACAATAGTTAATGAGCAATTAGGAAAAGATAACTACACCGACTGGCTACAAATAGGCTTTCCGGTAACGGCCTACATCGGAGATAGATTTTCATCCAATTCAATTGAAATTGAAGATACTTACCTAAGACTTGACAAAGACATCGAGCATTTTCTCAACTTTATTGATGAACAAGTGGGAATGAAAAATGTCCTGATTTATCTGACGGCTGATAATGCTATATCTGAAGACCCTGCTTTTCTAGCTGATCAGGGATTGCCTGTTGGTTATTTCAACTACAACAGCGCAATGTCGCTTTTAGGTACTTACCTGAATTTAATTTATGGCAAAGGGGATTGGGTTAAGTTCTACTATGCACAACAAATTTATCTCAACCGCGACCTTATTGAGAATTCCAAGATTTCACTGGAGGATTTTCAAAATGTAGTTGCTTCTTTTATGATTCAATTCGAGGGAGTTGCTAATACTTTGACAGCAACTAACCTGATGACAAATAATTATACCCGTGGTTTTTTCGAGAAAATTCAAAATAGCTATAATCAAAAGCGTTCCGGAGATGTTTTAATTCATTTATCCCCAGGCTGGACAGAAAAAGGTACCGATAAACAATATGCATCTTCCTTTCGTTATGATTCACATGTTCCTTTGATTTGGTATGGATGGAAAATCGGAAGATCCAGTATAATTCGACCGGTATCTGTAACGGATATAATGCCTACAATAGCCGTTTTTCTTGACATTCCAAGAAGCGGAAGCCTTGAGGGAAGCCTTATTGAGGAGATGTTTTAGTTTATTGTTCTGGGATCTTGATAAAATTAATATCTGGTTTTATGATAGTAAGCACCTAAATATATTAGAATTGAATTAACATTTTTGTATTTTAGATTGTTTTTTTAACCTGACATTGTAAAATTATGATAAAAAGGTATTCTGGACTTCTCATCTTTACGATATTCTTATTTGCTTCTTCGAGCCTGTATTCTCAAAACAGGTATTGGGTTTTCTTATCGGATAAAACAGGAGTAAGCTTTGATCCATATTCCTATTTTGATCCTTCAGCAATTCAGAAAAGACTTGATAAGCACATTTCTTTGTCACAAACTACCGATTTACCTCTGCGTGCTGATTATCTGGAGGAAATTCAGAAAATAACCGGAAACCTTGGGACTTCAAGCCGTTGGTTTAATGCAGTTTCTGTTCGTGCCGGCAAAAACAACATTGATAAGATTTCAAAATTGCCTTTCGTAGTTGGCATTCAGGAAATTCAAATGGTCTCCTCCACGGCTGAAAAACCCTTTAATTCCGATGTTAGCTGGGAAGATGATCAGTTGAGGGAAGCTCAGATTAATGCTTTGGGAGTTAAGTATTTTGAAGATATGGGAATTGATGGCACGGGAGTGAGAATTGCCATTTTTGATGGTGGTTTTCCCGGAGTGGATACTTCACCGATGTTCCAGCATATTCGCGAATCGGGGAGAATAATTGCTACTTGGGACTTCGTTAAAAACACAGAGTTTGTCTATGATTATTCATCCCACGGAACAAGCGTTCTGACCTGTATTGCAGGAATAATTGATGATAAGAAATTTGGCCTTGCTCCAGGGGCAGAGTTTCTTCTCGCAAGAACAGAAGTTACACGCGAAGTATTTTCTGAAGAAGAAAACTGGCTCGCCGCAGTAGAATGGGCAGATAAAAACGGTGCGGATATTATCAGCAGCTCCCTTGGATATACCTTTAAAAGATATTTTCCAAAACAAATGGATGGAAAATCGACCCTGGTTACCCGATCTGCAAATTTAGCGGCATCAAAAGGGATGCTTGTTATTAATGCTGCTGGAAATGATGGAGATAAGGACTGGGAAGTGATTGGTGCACCCGCAGATGCTGATAGCGTATTAAGTATCGGTGGAGTTTCTCCCGATAATGGATATCATATAAACTTTAGTTCTTATGGTCCGACATTCGATGGCCGGATGAAGCCAAATCTTGTTGCATTTGGAAAAGTTGCTACCTCAAACGATAAAAAAATCAAGCAATCCTTTGGCACTTCCTTCTCAACTCCTTTGGTATCAGGGTTTGCAGCTTGTGTGATGCAGATACATCCTGAATGGGACAATATGGAAACATTCAGACAACTTGAAATGTCGGGGCATCTTTATCCCTATTACGACTATGCCCATGGGTACGGAGTTCCACAAGCATCATATTTCACACTTGGCAAAACAGAAGCAATACCAACCTTTGCATTCGAAGTTTCTGAAGAGTTTCTAAAGATTATAACTGTGGTGGATATAAAAGATGATTCAGATATATGGGAGGATGTAGATACTTCCGGATTTGCTGATCTTCAACCATATTACGATAGTATTTATGCTGACTCTGACGCTGTTGACACTTCATTTTTTAGCGAGGAAGAACTCATTGAAATGCAGACGGCTGCTGAGGAAGCATATTTGCTGGCAGAGGAAGAAGCCGGGAATTTTGATATTCCAGATTCTGTACTTTTAAATATGACTGATGGTGTCGAGGATGTGTCAGAACAGACTGAATGGCAGGAGGATACTTCATGGGTAGAAAATCCGGAAGTTGTTGGCGATGAATCTTGGGTTTCAGATTCAACCTGGTATTCGGCTGATGAGTCTGATTACGATTCAGAACCTGATTGGATAGAACCAAGCACTACCGGGTATCAATTGGATTCAAATTTCTTATATTTCCATATTATCGGTGAGGAATCTCAAAAAATAAAGAGATATGCTCTGGTAAATATGCAGTTTGCTGATGAATACACCATCTCATGGGATGATCTCGAAAATGGAGATACTCTGGTGGTATATTACAAAGGCTACACAAATACCTATCATTACTAGAAAACACAAAAACTAAGAACGAATTGCTTTGTTAAAAGAACTAACTATTAATACAAAATATATGATGAAGTCATTCTTGATTTACCTGATTCTTCCTTTCCTTTATGTAAGTGTGATCGCGCAGGATGTTGTATTGGATAAGAATGTTGACGAGCAGTACACCGATAAGCGTGGTCCTAATATGCGGCAATACGGACATATTTATGAGGGAATTGGAACCTTTATACCATATAATAATATCTCAGGTGCCAAGGCAGAATTAGGGCGTTCAATGGAGTTTACTTTTGGGTACCGATATAAATTAAAACTGCTTTCGTTTTATGCTATTGGATTCGATCTGAGTAATCGCTGGCAGAGGTACGGCATCGAATCTGAGGATGGTGTAGCAGTAGACGTTGCATTAAACCCTCTATCACAGGCTAGTCAGGTTAAAAGATTGAGCCTTGGAGTATCATCACTGGGTGCGGAAGCATATAACAGGATAAATATTGGTAAGCGGGGTAATGTATTAGGTAACTACCTCGATATTGGGATAAAAGGGGAGTGGAACTACACTAGGAAATTGTACATTAAGGAGGAAGCAGCAAGCGGGAGTTATTATGAAACAAGCAGAACGATTCAGAAGAATCTCAATTTCATTGAAAAATTTTCAACGCTGATCACAGCCCGGATTGGAATAAATAAATTTAGTATTTATGGCAATTACCGCTTTTCTGATCTGATTGCTTCCGGTTATTCCACACCTGAATTACCTCCACTTACTGCCGGAGTTCAGCTTGCATTTTAGGAAACGTAAAGAAACCAGTTCGAAGAGTGGTCGCTTATCTTGAAGAACAAAGATCTGCTATAATATCAGGATTTTCTTCAACAGCTGAACCTATAACTATTAGGTCTGCACCGGATGCAAAGATTTTTTCCGCATCTAAAGCGGTGCGAATTCCTCCACCTACAAGAATTGGTAAAGCTGTATTTTTCCTTACATCCTCGATAATTTTTAAAGCAACGCTCTTAGCCGCACCGCTGCCGGCTTCAAGATAAATCAACTTCATTCCAAGCATTTCGCCAGCCAGGGCAGTTGCAACAACTATTTCAGGTTTGTCTGCAGGTATTGGTAAGGTATTACTTATATACTCAACGGAAGTAGTTTTCCCGTTTTCAATAAGGATATAGGCTGTGGGAATTACCTCAATTCCTGATTTTTTCAGACTTAAGGCGGATATAACATGTTGTCCGATAAGATACTCCGGGTTTCTTCCAGATATTAATGAAAGAAACAATATGCCATCTGCTTTGTCTGAAATCTGAATTACATTTCCGGGGAATATCAGCACCGGAATCTGTGTTCTTTGCTTAATAGAAGATATTGTTTCACCTATATTCCCAACCACCAGACTACCTCCCACGAAAATAAAATCAACACCGCTTTCATTACAGTTTTGTATAATTCGCGCAAGGGAATCCGAAGTATTTCTATCGGGATCGATAAGAATAGCAATACTCTTCTTCTTTCTCTCTGATATTCTGTTATATAGTGTCATTATTTGCAGGTCCAGGCGATTGCATATCCATCCATATTCTCATATTGTATCCTGAAATCTTCAATTCCGTGAATATTCAGAACTCTGCCTTTAATTGATCCGTCTTCTTTAGGTTCGAAAGGGAATATTGATAGGTTTTCTTTAAAGTTAATATCCTGTTTATCACATATTTTATACATGGCTTCCTTTGCACACCAGTGAATGTAAAGATGGTATCTTTTCATTTCCGGATCTAATGTTATAAGCTCCTGATGATTAATAAATTTGGAGCTTATAGTACTGATTTTGTGAGACATATATTCAAGATCGATACCAACTCTTTTTGCCTTACTCATCAATATCGATGTCAGATCATGTGAATGCGAAATACTGATATGAAATGTATTTCCCTTAAGAAATGGTTTTCGGAATTCATTGTAAATTATTCTTGAGTCTTTACCCGTCATTTCATTAATCAGAGCTCTTACACTTAACCATTCAATTTTGCGACTTTCATTTTTAAAACCATCCAAGGTTTCAATCTCATCGGGATCCAGATTAAGTCTTGAAAAAAGGGAGTCAAAATCTTCCTTAATTTCCCAGATTCCCAGAAGGCAATCATGAATTTCCTTTTTTACAATTACACCCATTTTCTGATTTTTATTAAAAAAGCGGGGAGCAAATTTACACATTTATTTGTTAACAGATTTCCATTCCAAAGTTTTGATGAAATGCTCAATGTCCTGGCGGACAAATTGAATAACAGGGGCAAGGGAATCCTGATTTGGCTGGGTATTAAAATATAGTGACCCTCTTAAAAAATTTGTACTGCTGTCAGTTACAAAAAATTGTATTGAGGATGCTGCGTTTCCTTTGATATCATAAAATATGCCATAAACTTTCTTCTCAGGAATGTTTATAAGAGTTTCATCGATAGATTCTGCTTTAATAGTGTGCTTGTACACAAGATCACGACTTTCATCGGCATGAACTCCAGGATTCCCATTAATTTTTATATGGGATAGATAAATCCTGCCGGCAAATTGAGGGAATTCAATATTCAGCCATTCGGGCCGCTTTAGGTTTGAATCTCCGGTTATCTTGGCATAAACAGGATACTCAAAGGAATATCCCCTGGAACATTCATAAAACTGATACTTTTTAACAGGAAAATCGATTCTTACATAGTCTTTTTGCTTCGGAGTATATTCCTCTTTGCAGGAAATTACTGAAAGAATCAAAAGAATTATTGAAAGCGCAGACTTAATGGTTTTAAGTGTAAGTCTCATAGGTTTAATTACTTGGTTTTTAGATTTTTATCCAAAGTGAATTTAACTTTTTTGATCCTTCGATTATCTACTGAAAGTATTGTAAAACTGTAATTCTTCAAAAGGATTATTTCGTTAGCAGGGGGTATTTCCCCTTTTACTTCAAGGATTAAACCTGCGAGAGTATCGGCCTCTCCTCTGATAGAATCAAAAAGTTCCTCAGGGAGCTGAACTATTTTAAAAAAGTCGTTTAGAAGGATTTTCCCGTCGAATATATAATTGGAGTCGTCTAACTTAGAAAAGTAGGATTCAATCTCATCAGATTCGTCTGTGATTTCCCCAACAATTTCTTCCAGAACGTCTTCCAATGTTACTATTCCCTCTGTTCCACCATATTCGTCAACAACAATTGCCATGTGGATTTTTTTGTTTAGAAATTCCTGCAGAAGATCTTTAATTTTTTTTGTTTCAGGGATAAAATAGCTTGGGCGAATCAGCTTCTGCCAGTTGAAATCATTGGTTTCACTCAGAAACGGTAGGAGATCCTTAACATACAATATTCCTTTTATATTATCGAATGTTTCTGTAAAAACAGGGATCCTGCTGTATCCTGATTCATTAATGATTTCGATAAGTTTCTTAAAATCGGTATCTGAATCAACAGAAACCACGTCAATACGAGGCATCATAATTTCACTCACCTCTATATTTCCAAAATTTACAATACCTAACAGAATTTTCCGGTCTTCAGTTTCTGTACCATCAGTATTCTCAAGCACATGGGAAAGTTCATCGATCGATAAATTGTTGCTGTTAGGAAGGAAATGATGATTAAAGAGAGTGTTAAAACGCAGGAAAGCATAAACCAGAGGAGAGAAAATATTTTGAGCAATTGTAACGTGAAATACAGTGCTCATGCATACGTTTAATGCTCTGTTTCTGACGAATAGCTTTGGAAGTATAACTGAAAAAATCAAAATTATTACTGAAATAGTTAGAATCTGTAAGAGTATTCCTGAAAAATTATGAAGACTAAAAATAGGGTATTGGTTTAAAAGCACAGCCGCAAGGCTTATCACCAGTAAGTTAAAGAATAATCTGCTTACAATATGAGTTGCGATTAACTTTTCAGGATTTACCATGAGACGAAGTACAAGATCAGAACGTTTTTTGTTCATTCCTTCCAGACTTTTCTTTTGCTCAGGGGATATTAAAAAATAGGCACTTTCGGAACCCGAAAACAATGCTGATATTATCAGAAATAAGATGAAAAGGCAAAAAACCACAATTTGCCAGTATGAATGCTGACTTTGGTCAGCAACAGTTGCTAATGCCAGTAAAACCTGATGTGATTCCGATTCCAAAATTTATGATCGTTTAACTGAATTATTAAAAAGGAAGGTCATCAATATCGTTTTGCGACTTTGTAAGGTCACCCATAGATTCGGGCATACTACCTGCACCCTGATTGGTGTCTGGCGCTGAAGGCTCTGATCTGCCTGTTGGCCCCTGAGAGTCGCCTTCTGTCTTTTTGCCAAGCATCTTCATTACATCTCCAATGATCTCGGTAACATATTTTGTGTTATTATCCTGATCGTTATAACTTCTTGTCCTGATTCGACCTTCTATATATAGCTGCGAACCTTTTTTAACATATTTTTCGGCAATTTCAGCCAGACCTTTCCAGAGGACAATATTATGCCATTCAGTATTGGTGATCTTTTCACCTTCTTTGTTTTTATATATTTCACTGGTAGCAAGTGAAAATTTCGAAACAGTATTTCCACCTTCCAGATGTCTTGTTTCCGGGTCTTTTCCAACGTTACCAACTAATATTACTTTATTTACTGACATATATTGTATTTTTTGTTTTAGCCAATAAAGATATGAATAAAATATGTTTTGAGCAATTGTGACGCACTATAAGAGACCTGTTAGACTGATATACCGGTCTATTAGCTTAGGTACCGGATACGCTTCAAATTCATTGATGTTTACTAATTTTCCAGGTAGGAGAGGAGTGTTAATATCCCCTGAAATTCTAATATGACAAAAGCGTGCATTGATATTTCGGTGACTTAATTTATGAATAATATTACCGGAAACTTTTTCAATCTTAAAAGCGCCAGAATCCAAATTCAGGAAATCACACAGCAAGTCTGAACATTCTTCTACAGATTTCATTTCAGAGGTTTCTATTAACGGGAACTCATACAAACCTTCCCAGATATCACCGGAAACCCTTTGCTGCAGACATAGAAAATCCCGCTTTCGAATTATCAGGTATGTAAAAAAGCGGTCAATAGCTTTTGATTTTTTATATTTTAGAGGGAGTTCAGTTACTATATTATCTTTTAATGCCAGACAATTTATATTCAAAGGGCAAGCGATGCAAGTCGGTTTACGTGGAAGACAGATGCGCGCGCCAAGTTCCATCATTGCCTGATTATGAAGACCAGGATTGGCTTTATCGAGGATTTCTTCAGAAAGCTGATTGAGTGCTTTTTTTCCTGAACCTGAATTAATTTCGTCTTTAACTGAGAATAATCTCGAAATTACGCGTTTCACATTTCCATCCACCGCTGCTTTTGGCTCATTAAATGCAATGGAAGAAATTGCTGCAGCGGTATATTCACCGATTCCTTTAAGTTTCAAAAGCTCGGAATAGGTTTGCGGAAATATCCCATTTAACTTAAAAGCGATAGTTTTAGCTGTTTCATGAAGGTTTCTTGCCCTTGAATAGTACCCAAGACCTTGCCAGATTTTAAGAACTTCATCTGTTTGAGCTTCTGCAAGAGAAAAAACATCAGGAAATTTCTCTATAAATCGAATGTAATAAGCTGTGCCCTGAGCTACTTTTGTCTGTTGTAGAATTATCTCTGAAAGCCATATCCTGTATGGATCATTAGAGTTTCTCCACGGCAAATCACGCTTCTCTTTATTGTACCAGATATTGAGTTTTTCATGAATTTGCATTGCGCAATGTAGGCTTAAAAAAAATATTCTGATTAAAAATATTAGAATAGTGTTTTATTTATAAATAGAAATAAGCTATATTTGCAGTCCAAAACAAAAAGATAATTGTAATTCATTGATAATTAAAGCATTTAAAAATGACCAAAGCAGATATCGTAAACGAGATTTCTAAAAACACCGGAATCGAAAAGGTAACTGTACAAAAGACAGTTGAAGCTTTTATGGAGACTGTAAAAGATTCTTTAGGTAAGAACAAAAATGTATACCTCAGAGGATTTGGAAGTTTCATCGTTAAGAAAAGGGCAAAGAAAACTGCCAGAAACATTTCCAGGAATACTACCATCATTATTCCAGAACATTGGATTCCTTCTTTCAAACCAGCTAAGACTTTTGTTGGTAAAGTAAAAGTTAATGTAAAAACCAAGTAAAGTATTAAGTCATGCCGAGCGGAAAAAAAAGAAAAAGACATAAGATGGCGACCCACAAACGTAAAAAACGTTTGAGGAAGAACAGACATAAGAAGAAATAAGGCTTTTTTAAGCGAAAGAATTTCAGTTCATTAGACCTAAAGATCCTTATTTGGTTCTTTAGGTTTATCATGTTATAATGTAGCTTTCCTTAGGATTACCTCTAACAGATAATCTGAACCATTGTGAGCAACGAATTGGTAATTGACGCCTCTACCTCAGAAATCGCAATTGCCTTACTAGAGAATAAAAAGCTCCTGGAGCTTAATAAAGAAAAGACAGACACCAAATTTACTGTTGGTGATATCTATCTGGGTAAGGTCAAGAAGATAATGCCGGGGTTGAATGCAGCGTTTGTAGATGTAGGATATGAGAAGGATGCCTTTTTGCATTACCTTGATCTGGGTCCGCAGTTTAGTTCCTTAAACAAGTTTCTGAACATAGCGCTTACTCGAAAAGGGAAGATGATTCCTATTGCTAAGTTTAAGCGTGATCCGGACATTAATAAGGAAGGAAAAATCACCGAAATTCTTAAAGTAGGCCAGACGGTAATTGTACAAATTGCAAAAGAACCGATATCCACAAAAGGCCCTAGGCTGGGATCAGAAATTTCCCTGGCTGGTAGGAATATTGTGCTTATGCCCTTCGCAGATAAAGTTTCTATATCCTCGAAAATCGAACCACAGGAGGAAAAAGATCGATTAAAGAATCTTCTCCATAGCATTAAACCCAAAAATTACGGGGTAATCGTCAGAACTGCAGCTGAAGGAAAAAAGGTTGCTGAACTCGATGGTGAATTGCGCGGACTTGTTGAACGTTGGGAAAATGCATTCGAAAATTTCAAGCCGGGTGTTCCCAGATTGCTGATCGGTGAAATTAACCGGACTTCGGCTATCCTAAGGGATATTCTTAATGGGAATTTTGAAAATATTGTTGTAAACGAGGAGAATATTTACCACGAAATACGCCAGTATATTCAGGAAATTGCACCCGAAAAGAGTAAAATTGTTAAACTGTATCAAAGCGCAGAGCCAATCTTCGATAAGTTTGGTATCGAGCGTCAGATAAAATCCCTCTTTGGTAAAACAGTTTCATTTAAAAGTGGTGCTTATCTGATCATTGAACACACCGAAGCTCTTCATGTTATTGATGTGAATAGCGGAAACCGAAGTAAATCAGATAGCGATCAGGAGAGTAATGCGCTCGATGTAAATCTGGCAGCAGCTGAAGAAATTGCCCGTCAATTGCGACTTCGTGATATGGGTGGTATTATTGTTATCGATTTCATTGACATGCATTCAAATGAGCATAAACAGATGCTCTATGAAAAAATGAAGGAGTTAATGGGGAAAGACAGGGCGAAAAACCATATTCTGCCATTAAGCAAATTCGGACTGATGCAGATAACCCGCCAAAGGGTTAGGCCGGAGATGCATATTGAAACTAATGAATCATGTCCTTCATGTCTTGGTACCGGCAAAGTGGAATCAACACTTCTTTATACCGATACCATAAAACTTCAACTTAAGCTTATCCAGGATAAATATCATCTGAAGCATATTACCCTGCTGACACACCCTTTTATTTCAGCATACCTGAATAAAGGCTTGTTCTCATCAATGCGAAAGGTCTGGAGTAAGGAACTTAATTGCAAAATTGTAGTGAAGCCGAGCTTATCAACCAACTTACTCGAGTTTAAAGTTTTTGATCAAAATGGTGATGAAGTTGATTTCAGTTTTTAAATTCAGTTGTCTTAAGCATTCACTGTAAAGTAATAATTGCCATAGATTTATAAAGTCTGTGGCAATTTTATTTCCTCCCCCAGACATTACTTGATTCGTTAAATTTCATATCCAAGTATGTGAATACTTTATTTTCTATCTTTGCGTTTCAAGATAATTAAGTATCCATTTCAAATCTTCAACAATGCAAAAATTTCACGTCCTCCTGTTAACGGTATTCTTTATTCTTACAAATCAGGTATCTGCACAGTTTGAAAATCCAGTTTCATGGAAATATAAACTTTCTGATTCTGGTGCAGGTAAGCAGGAAATTGTATTTACAGCCATTATTGCTGAGCCCTGGCATGTATACGCTATTAAACTTGCAAAGGAAGGCCCCATTCCTACTACATTTACATTTGAAAAAAACGAATCACTTGAACTTTCCGGTGAATTGAAGGAGCTTACAAAACCCATTGTTAAATACGATCCGGGTTTCCGCTTTGATGTTGGATTGTATGCAAAAAAAGCCTCGTTTAGTCAATTAGTAAGCAACCTTACCGACAAGCCTGTAACCCTGAAAGTAAGTATCGAATTTCAATGCTGCAACGATGAAACCTGTTTGCCACCTTTCGTTCAGGAATTTCAAATCCTAATACCAGCTGGATCTGCCCCAATAATTAGTAAACCTGCTGAAGTATCAAAAACAATAATGGAAACTGTTAAGACTGGATCAGAAGTTGAGAAAGCCCCTGAGGTAATAATATCTGAAGTTGACGATTTACCTGCTGTTTCGACGGAGTTGGAGGTAGATGCAAATAAAAATGTTGAGCAAAACACAATACCCGAACCTAAGAAAAAACAGTCTATGCTACTTTTTTTAGTCATAGCTTTCCTTGCTGGATTGGCAGCCATCGTAACCCCATGCGTTTTCCCGATGATCCCAATGACTATTTCATTTTTTCTGAGAGGGAGTGAAAACAGAGGTCTTGCGATACTCAAAGGACTGGTTTTTGGATTTTCAATGATTTTTGTTTACACAGGAATAGGCGTGCTGGTAAGCCTTACAGGGATGAATGCCGATATTGGTAATATGCTAAGCACTCATTGGATACCAAATACTATTTTTTTTCTGCTTTTTATGGTTTTCGCAGCCTCATTTCTTGGGATGTTTGAACTTGTTTTGCCATCAGGCTTAGTAAATAGCGCAGATAAAAATGCAGATAAAGGCGGAATAGGAGGAGCGTTTTTTATGGGAGTTACAACTGTTCTGGTGTCGTTTTCATGCACAGGACCAATAGTTGGCAGTCTTCTAATTTCCGCTACAGGAGGTGAAGTGCTAAAGCCTGTTTTGGGAATGTTCTTTTTCTCTCTTGCATTCGCATTGCCGTTTACATTGCTGGCAATTTTTCCTTCTATGATGAAAAATCTCCCCAAATCTGGTGGTTGGTTAAATTCTGTGAAAGTAGTACTGGGTTTTATGGTGCTGGCTTTTGGCATGAAGTTTCTAAGCTCCATGGATCAGTCGTATCACTTGGGAATATTCACGCGGGAAGTTTATCTCGCAATCTGGTTTGTAATTTCCATTTTACTGGGAATGTATCTTTTGGGGAAAATCAAATTCGCTCACGACAGTGATATGCCTTATATATCAGTGCCTCGTTTGCTTCTAGCACTTGTTTCATTTGTATTTGCAGTGTACTTATTTACAGGTATTTTAGGTGCAGACCTTAGAAATATTTCAGCACTTATCCCTCCAAAATCTGCTAGTAGCTTTTCGTTCGGCAACAATAGCAAACAGCCTGAAATTTCTAAGAACCAAAATACCTATTGCGGCCCTGGAAAATATGATGAACTCTTTACGCTTCCTCTGGGATTAAAGGGATACTTCAGCTATGAAGATGGAATGAAATGTGCAAAAACTAAGGGGAAACCAGTATTTCTTGAATTTACGGGACACTTTTGTAGTAATTGCAAGCAAATGGAAAATCAGGTGTGGCCTGATGCTTCAGTTTTAGATCTTCTGAAAAGCGAGTTTGTAATTATTTCCCTCTATACCGATGATAAAACAAAGCTGAATGAGAACGACTGGCTTACTTCAAAAGAGGGTAAAATCCTGAAAACAATAGGGGACATAAATAAAAATTTCGAAATCGAAAACTATAGTACGCTTGCAACTCCCTGGTATGTTTTATTAGATGAAGATGGAAAAATCCTTGTTTCTCCAAGAGGAAAGGATCTTAATATTGAGAGTTTTTCTAAATATTTGAAGTCGGGAATTGACGAATTTACAAGCGGAAAATGAGAAGTGCTGAAGCGACGGTTTAACAATTTTAAGATTTTAAAAAAAAACATACGGTGTTTAAACCCCTCAAGTTTAATGTGGCGAAAAATCAAAAATCAGCGTGTCTAAGTTGTTTTTTTTGAACATCACTAAATATTTCTGGCTCATTACCTTTTTTACTACAATTGAAAATAGGTATCCTAAAATAATGTGATTCTAAGGTGTCATTCTTCGCCGCCTCTGCCTGCGGGTAAATGCAGTGGGATTTAAGAATGTCGATTTCTTTCCTCGATACCCTAAACCCCATCGCCCCGTCATTTAATCGCCAAAACATCAGAACTTCCCAAATTTGAAGGTCATTCCAGCATTCCATCCCTCTAAAACAGAAGGATTTGTGTAATTCCAGTTTATGTCTGAGGTAAACCGGTAACTGACTCCGAAAGCCAGCCTGAAGAATTTCAACAGGTTAAGTTCCAATTCAACGCCTGGTTCAGCAATAAGATAGGCCTGAGTTTCTTCCACGTAAGTATCATAATATTCCCATGAATTATTCGGCTGAAAGCTTGAGGTATACGCTATTCCACCTCCTCCCAGAACTACAGGAAAAGATAAGTGAATAGGCATTTTGGGTAGCAGAATCGGTTCGATTAAGAATCCTCCGTATCCACCGGTAAGGTTTACCACGCGATCTGGAACCACATCCGGACTAAATGAATTGATAAATCCTGTACCTGCAAATCCAAAAGCTAGGTTATGTCCTATGATCCAGGCAGCGCGTCCACTCATGGTCACAGCATCTTTATTATCGATCATGGTATAACCACCGCCAAAAGATCCATAGCCACCGTTTGAACGGTTATTGCTGCCCATTAAGGTGCGAATTTCATCGTTTCCGTTCCTGCGTCCGCTATCGCGCTGAGGATCCTGTGAAAATGTGCTAATCGAAATTAACGCAATGATTGAAAGTATTGCTAATTTTTTCATATGTGTATTTGTTTTTGTATTTGTTTATTTTGAAATTGACTTAAAATCGATTTGGTTATAATTGCGTAAAACTGTGTTTCAACTGAAATTTAAAATCTATACTTTACTGCAAATGCTATATCCCATATACTTATTTTGAAAAACTGATAGGCGGAAATCTCGAAAAATGGTTTGTAATCAAGTGCTATGGTGAGTGGGAAAGAACTGAGTCTGTATTCCAAAGCCCCAAATCCATCTATACCAATTACAGGGGAAAACCTTCTTTCGGGATAATAAACTCTGTTGTACATAAATAATTTGTATTCTGAATCATAGAAGAATCCTGCATGGGCTCCATATCCATAAACCATATAAAGATTATCTGAAACGTCGAACAGAGCCTGCTCATGAATCTGGCGTAAGAGTGTAAACTGCAGACCGTACTGCCGAAAACTTAAAAGACCTTCATAAGAAAAATTATCTTCAAGATATTGGCGGTAGGTTATTCCGGAGGTTATTCCGCCGCGGATACCAACTTCCCTTCCACTATATTGGGATTGAGAGGAAAGGCATATTGCTAATAGAATGGGTAAAAATATTTTTTTCATTTAACTTAAATTTTATTATTTCACTTTAAAAATATTTCTGTTTGCAGCTTAGTATTTAATCACTCGTCCGGAACCTGAAATATCCGATACTATTGCAGGATCTCCCTTGTATATCATGTTTCCGCTGCCTTCAATCACTACGTCAAGGTGATCGTTTACAAACGCATAGATATTTCCTGAACCGGCAATTGTTGCTATGCATTTGTCCTGTTCCAGATTGAGAGATCTTATGTTTCCTGATCCCTCAATGGTTAGGTTTGTGTTGACCGAACTACCTGCTAGGGTAATTTCTCCTGATCCTTCAATATTTGCATCAATAAAATTTGCTGTTATTCCTGAAAATTCTATATCGCCGGAACCGGAGAGAACAAGTTTTAACTCATCGGTAGTGACACTATCACAATATATTACACCCGAACCTGACATAGTTAATTGTGAAACATCCGGTGTAATTACATGTACAAAAACAGATTCGCTGCTTTTAATGCAATGATTGTTCTCAGTTTCAATAACCAGTGTTTTTCCCTGAATATAGGTTTCGATATAAGAAAGAAGGTTTTCATCAGCTTCCACGGTTACTCTGGTAATGGGTCCGATGCTTACATCCACTATAAAATCCCCTGAATTCTCAATTTTACTGAAATCTCCAATAACTCTTCTGGCTGAGGTTATACTCCCGTTCCCATCGATACAATTCCAGAATGAATCGGAGCATGAGAATAGTAGCATAAATCCGAAGAGTGTAAAAATTAGTTTTATTCCCGTTTTTTTCATTTGATTTATTTTTAAATTATTAATAGTTGTCAGATTGGCAGCAATAAGTGCTATTTCAGATTCTTTTTGACCAGAGAAATTCCATACCCTGTTTTTAAAAGAGCCTTATTCACTGCACATCGGACTTGTTAAGTTTTATTTTTCTAGAACGCTTATATAACTCTTTTGCAAAGCATTGACCCGTATCTTAGGTAAGTTTTCTCCTGATCCGGTTTTATAACTGGCATGCCACTGGATACTCCCTTCCCGCTCATTCCTGAAATTATACTTGTCTTTGTTTACAGGGAAATTGACACTTGCCCCATCGGGATAGAAAATATCTGCTTCATACTTACTACTTTCTGATAACGTAAGGTTCAGATCAGCATATTCCGAATTCAGGTTAATATTGCAGAATTCTTTTTTGATTTCTGAGAGGGTGAGACTGCCATATTTCAGGGTGCAATCGATGTCGCATAATAGGTTCTCAATCCAGATTTGCGAAAACTCAGAATTACTGTAAAAATTTTCCACCGTATTAATGAAATACTTATCCCGACGACTCATAATTTTTATAAAGTCAGCCCGATCAATATTTACAGTCGAAGATTTGCTGTCAATATCTATCCTCATGGCATCTTTTATTTTTAAATCGGAATATGAAACCGAAAGCTGACCCTCACGCATATCATTAATGATACCACTTCCAAAAGCCAATTCGATTTGAGATTCACCTTCAATACTGTTAATTTTCAGGTCACCATTCGACAGACTGATTTTAAGTTTACCAATCATATCGTCAATGTAGATATCTCCGAATTTATTTACCAGGTTAAGGTTAATTTGAGCTGGGCAATAAACCAGATAGTTTATTTCGATCTGGTTTTGACCTGTTATTATAGCATCAGAGAGGCTCTTTAATTCAGTAAGAATCTGATTACTACTGGTACCGAAATCTGTAAAGGCAGAAATGTAAAATTTCGTAACGGTAAACTTGAAATCTATACTGTTCTTGACCTTTTCAAGACGGGAAAGGTTGTTGGAATATACACTAAGACTGGCGGTTATTCTCACCGAATCTTTATCCCATGGGATAACATGGATCTTACCATACTTATTGTTTATTTCAACTGTTGTTTCCGGTGTTACTTTATAGCTATGGCTAACAGACTTAGTATTAGAAAAAGTTTGTGCCATAGTACCTGCTTGCTCAGCAAACAATGCAACAGCAAAGAGCAGGAAACTAAATATTAATTTTGGGTTGTACATTTTCTTTCTTGTTTTCTTTTTTTATTTCAGCCTGTAAGTCTTCAAGAATGCGGAGTTTAAGCCGGTAGTTCTGAATCATGGCTTCAATAATCTGATCGTTTGCAACATTATCTTTTAAATCGTTTTTGAGGGAAACGTACACACTGTCCAATTCAACCAGGTCAACATTAATGGCTTCACTTATTCCCGGATTGTTTGCGAGAAATGGTTTTACTTCTTCCATTTTGCTGGAAACCAGGTTTGAATAGTAGTTTTCTGCTTCTTTCAGCTCCGGCAACTGCTGGTAGATATCTTTCATTTTGTCTTCAGCAAGTTTGCTGTCTTTTGCTTTATCAACGTAATCATGAAACATATAAGAGAGTCCGAAAATCAGCAAAACTGAGGCCGCTCTATAAAAATACCGCAGAATTAATTTCCCATTTGGCTTATTTTTCCTGTCCGATTCAATTCTATTCCATATACCTTCGGCCTGGGAAGGGCTAAAAGAATCGAACGAATCCCTGTTATCTTCGATGAATTGTTCCAGTTTATCTTTCATGTCATCTGAAGTATTAATTCTTTAATTTTTACTTTAGCTCTCATGTACTGCGTTCTAGAAGTCGACTCACTCACTCCCAGGATAGCCGAAATCTCCTCATGATCATATCCTTCAAGTGCGTATAAACTAAATATGATCCTGTATCCATCCGGTAAACCTGCCATTGCCTGTTTGACCTTTTCCACCTGCAATTTCAGACTTTCGTAATCAACATGTTCCTCATCAGGCACTGTTTCCTGTAACTCAGCCTCAAAATGTAACTCAGGTCTTTTTTTTCGCAAATAATTAATACACTTATTGATAACTATTCTTTTTGCCCAGGAGCCAAACGATGATTCGAATCTAAAACTGTCCAGCTTATTAAAAATTTCAGAAAACGATTCCTGCAGAATATCTTCCGCATCTTCTCTCCTGTTAAGCATACGCATACATATACTGTACATCGCACGGGAGTAAAGTGAGTAAAGTTCAAATTGGGCCTTCACATTTCCGGATCTGCTAAGCTCAATTATTTCCTTGTGTATTTCCTGATAACCTGAGTTCAATGATGGAATAGTTTTCAAGTATAATGACAACTGTTTTTTTTCAGAGTTGCAAATTTTGACAATAAAATTACATATTTATTGTAAAAACAGAGACAAAAAGATATAAAGTTCTGTTTTTGAAGCTTTTGAGAAATAGTAAACTTCTTGGATTGTGTATTTAAATTCCAGCCAATTGATAGCAGATCCTAATACAGGGAAAAGAATATTAGATTCATTCGAACATAAGTCGTTTGGCAGGGAAACTATCAGATAAGAATAATTATTTTGATCCCTTACGTGTCATAAGGATTTTCACCAAAGTATAAAGCAGGAAAAATATCCCGAAAAAAGTTGATATCCGTCCAAAATAGTCGCCAAAACGAGTGTAAAAGGTAATTTTATCGTTCGCATTAAGAGTATCTTTTATTGCTGCGCGTTGCCACCAGCCAATTTTTTGCAAAACTTCTCCGCGCTGATTAATAAACGATGATATGCCTGTATTTGCAGATCGAGCGATACTTCTTCTGTTCTCGATTGCCCTGATGCTTGAAAAGCTGTTGTGTTGCACATAACCAGGAGTATCACCCCACCATCCGTCGTTGGTGATTACGAAAATAAACCCTTGTTTCCCGGGAACCAGATAATTACTTACATACTCGCCAAAAATAGATTCGTAACAAATTGGAGTAGCAATGCTCACACTATCTTGTGGTGAGTAGAGGCAAGACCGTTCTTTCTGAGTGCCATGACTTCTGAATGTGCCTCCCAGATTGAGCATAATATTCTCAAGAAATTTCAGAGATTTGGTATATGGCATTTTTTCGACTCCCACCACTAGTTGTGACTTATGGTAGTACTGTATATTCCTGGTGGAATCGATCTGAAATGAGGAGTTAAAACTGTCGTAATAATAATTACGGAATGGCCGGGCACTTTCTGTAATTTCCTCGGGTTTAGTGTATAATTTATAACAAGTGGCTCCGATAATCATTTTTGCTTTTGGATACTCTTTCATAAAGCCTCTTATACTTCTTATACTGGGATTCGATTCGATCTCATCGAGCCATAAATTGTCATTTATAAAGGTTTCAGGGGCTACAATATAATCGGTCTGTAAATCGGTGACTTGCTTAGCTAAGTCCAGCAGAATAATCATTTGCTCATCCGCAGGAATGTCATTAAACTTTTGATATGGATCTATATTTGGCTGGATAACAGCAATATTGTAAGGATTAATTTTTTCCTTATATGTGTAGAAGCGGATAAGTGAAAAGCTAATAGGAATAATTAGAAAGCTAAGAAAAAGAACAATTTCCGTTTTTGATTCTTTTAGTGTTTTCCCACTTTTCCAGGCATCAATAACTTTAAACCAGAAAATATTCATTACCAAAACCCAGAAGGTGCCTCCGGCAGATCCCGTGTATTCGTACCATTGAATCAGCCGGATATCATTTGCAAAACCATTCCCCAAATTAAGCCATGTCCATGAAATTTCTCCGTTTATATAGAGATATTCATAAGCCAGCCAGTAAAAAATAAGTGAAAAATAGCCAAAACCATTGCCGAGTTTCTTGCGAGTAAGGCTAAAAAGAAAGAACACCGTACTCATTAAGGTAGAATTGAGCAAAACGGCAACAATTAAACCGGCAAAGGATGCGTTCTTTATCCACCAGGTTGTAAGAATATTAAAAACTGCAAAACCCAAAAAGGGAATCCAGAAACTTAGTTTCTTTTTATATTTATCGGGATTTTTGTTCAGTTCGTTTTCTACGAAAAGAAGTGGGACCAAAGCCACCAGTAAAAAAATTCCCGACCCCCATGAATACCATGCAGGAGATAGTAATACACCTGAAAGTATTGATAATAGAACTAATTTGCTTTTTGACATCTTATTTTTTTTGCAACAGCAAATTAAACGAAAAAAACAACAAAATTGAAATTCAAGTAATTATAGTTTTATTTGTAAATCAAGATATATTCGTTACCATTTATACAAAATCAGGAGTTAGGAACGATTCTTGTACAATTAAAAAGTATCATACAAAAACTAAATCCGCAATATTTAGTTACTTTGTAATGAGTTCACAACAATAAGGCAGGAATAAATATTGAAACCAAAGAATGGGATTAGAACTATTTTGGAAAGGAATAATTATCGGGTTAATGGTCTCCATTCCACTTGGTCCAATCGGTGTTTTGTGTATCCAGCGTACATTAAATAAAGGAAGAAAATCTGGATTTGTATCTGGCTTGGGAGCTGCGGCTGCAGATACATTTTTTGCCTTGGTCGCTGGTCTTGGTATTTCTATGGTCATTTCCTTTATAAAGGCGCAACATATCTACTTTCAGGTTATCGGAGGAATGATTGTAATGTACCTCGGAATCCATATTTTCTTCACAAACCCTGTGCAACAACTTCGTAATCAACGAATGAGTCAGAATAAATTATCGCAGGATTTTATTTCGGTTTTTCTTTTAACAGTTTCTAACCCCATGGCAATTTTTTTCTTCCTTGCGATGTTCGCTGGAGTAAACCTTGCAGGTGGAGAAATTAAGCTTTTTCATGTCGGATTGATAGTTGCAGGGGTGTTTTTAGGCTCCTCAATTTGGTGGTTTGTCTTAACTACTCTGGTCAATATTTTTCGTCACAGATTCCGGCTTAAAAGTATTTGGTGGATGAACAAAGTAGCCGGAGTTATAATTTTTTTCCTCGGTGTCGCTGCAGTTCTGAGCGTATGGTTCATTAAATAGTTATCCGAAAGGGAGAGTTCATTACAGTTTATTTTTTTCCTCATGGGAATCGGATAAGCCGTTTTTAGTATATTTGGCACTAATTTTACCCTGATTTTTTCCTATGAAGAAATTAATCGAGACTGAAGAATTTATAAAAGCTGCAAAGCTTAATCGATTCGGAGGTGCAGGAACCGCCCGCATATTGATGATCCTCTTAAGAATAAACAAAATCAATAAGCTGTACTCTGAAATATCCCATTTACAAGGGATTGAGTTTATCGACCGACTTATTGATGAACTAAAGATATCTTTCGAAATAAGTGAGGAGGAATTAAACCGAATACCTAAAACCGGAGCGTTTATTTCTGTATCCAATCATCCTTTCGGGGGAATTGACGGTTTACTTCTTGTAAAAGTCCTCGCAATGGCAAGACCTGATATAAAAGTCCTTGCTAATTTCTTAATGCAAAAAGTCGAACCTGTTAAAGATTTTATTCTTCCAGTTAACCCTTTTGAAGATCGCAGGGATCTAAAATCTAGTATTACAGGAATTAAAAGTGCACTTAAGCACTTGCAGGATGGCAATCCTCTTGGAGTTTTTCCTGCCGGGGAAGTATCCAGCTATAATCAAATGTCTATAGGTATCTCCGATATCGAATGGCAGACTTCTGCACTTAAAATGATTAAAAAGGCGCAGGTGCCAATTGTTCCTGTCTATTTTCAGGGAAGTAACAGCCGGATATTTCATCTTTTAGGACTTATCCATCCTAATCTTCGGACTGTCAGACTTCCACATGAGTTGTTTAATAAGAACAGGAAAGTTATTCGCATCAGGATCGGTAACCCGATTAGTGTAAAAGACCAGGAACAGTTTACCGACATTGCCCGTTACGGCCGTTTTTTGAGAGCAAAAACTTATTCCTTAGGCTCTGCTATTGAAGTACAAAAGTTTTTCTACCCAAGTCTTTTTCGCTTGGGGAAAGTTGAGGAAATTATTCCGGCCATTGATCCCCTGAAAATAGAAAATGAAGTTAATTCCCTTCGTGAAAAATACATGCTTTTTGAAAATGGGGAATTTCAGGTTTACTGCTCTCCATCATTCTGTATTCCTTCAATCATGAATGAATTGGGGCGATTGCGTGAAATCACATTCAGACAGATAGGGGAAGGAACCAATCGTTCAATTGATATTGATGAATTCGATCTTTACTATAATCAGCTTTTTATTTGGGATTCCCTTGAGAAAAAAATTGTTGGCGCATATCGGGTAGGAATGGGTAAAGATATCATGCACCAGTATGGTATAAAGGGTTTTTATATACAAAGCCTTTTCAAGATTAATCGTAAAATTTACCACTCGCTTGAAGAGTCCCTTGAATTGGGTCGGTCATTTATAATTTCTGAGTACCAGAAAAAGCCAATGCCTCTGTTTATGCTTTGGAAGGGAATTCTTTATTTTCTTCTAAAACATCCGGATTACCGATATCTTGTAGGCCCGGTAAGCATTAGCAACCGTTTTTCTAATTTTTCCAAGGGGATGATTATAAAATACATAATGGAAAACCATTATAATCCGGAAATCGGAAAATATATCAAACCTCGTACAAAATTTGTTCCTACTCGTTTTCAGGATGTTGATACCGATATTATTATGGAATCATCCAACGACCTTAATAAATTTGATAAATTCATAAAGGATGTTGATACCTCCAATTATACCATACCTGTTTTACTAAAAAAGTACCTTAAACTAAATGGTAAAATTGTAGGGTTTAATATCGATCCAAAATTTAATAATGCTCTCGACGGACTTCTTTTTCTCGACCTGTTCGATGTTCCGATCGAAACCATTTCTTCTTTATCAAAAGAGATTAACGATAACAGCATACTTGAGAGGTTTTCATCTTTGGATGTAAATGAGCAAAAAATCCCTGAGGAAGCATGATAAGTATAAAAAGTTGCCTTTTCATGTCATTGGTTCTGACTGGAATTGATCTAAGCGCTCAAAGCCGGCTGTCGGAAAAGCATATCCATAGAATTCATGAAAAGGCTATAACCATTGACAGTCACACCGATACCCCAATGTCGTTTCTCAATGAGGAATACTCATTCGCCAACATTCATGATTCATATACCCAAAGGTCTAAAGTTGATCTTCCCAGAATGGAAGCCGGCGATCTTGATGGTATATTTCTTGCGGTTTTTGTTGGGCAACAACTTAGAGATGAAAAAGGAAATTTTGCTGCGAAACAGGAAGCATTGGAGGTGTTTGATTCGATTCATGCAAATCTTGACCGGTATTCAAACCGGATAGAATTAGCGCTCGATTCTGATGATATTTACCGAATCAGAAAAAGTGGGAAAAGAGCAATATTTATTGGTCTTGAAAATGGATACCCGATTGGTAAAGAGATTTCGCTTATTGATACTTTTTTTAACAGGGGAGCCCGGTATATCACACTATGTCATACCTCTAACAATGACATCTGCGATTCGTCAACCGACCCAAAAGGATCAGAATTTAACGGAGTATCTGATTTTGGGGCTGAAGTAATCAAAAGAATGAATGAAAAAGGCATCATGATCGATGTTTCTCATGCATCCGACAGTTCGTTTTATGATGTCATAAGACTTTCCAAGGTACCAATCATTGCATCACATTCCTGTTCCCGTGCTATTTGTGATAATCCCCGTAATATGAGCGACGCTATGCTAAAAGCGCTGGCCGATAACGGTGGAGTTATTCAAATGTGTATTTTAAGTGCTTACGTGAAAACCCCTGTTCCACAACCTGAAAGGGATTCTGCAAAAGCAGAAGTAAGAATGAAATACGGGGATTATTATTCACTTGATGCTGCAGGCAGAAAAATTTTCCTCGAAGCCTGGTATGAAGTAGATCAAGATTTTCCGGCTGTTCTCGCAAGTGTTTCGGATGTTGTTGATCATATTGATCATATTGTTCAGGTAGCAGGAATAGACCATGTAGGCATCGGAACTGATTTTGACGGTGGAGGAGGAGTAGAGGGATGTTTCGATGTGAGTGAAATACAAAACATCACTGCCGAGCTACTTAGAAGGGGATACAATTCAAAAGAGATTGAGAAAATCTGGGGTGGAAATCTGCTTAAGGTGTTTGCCGAGGTTGAGAAATACTAATTGTCCCTTAAATCAGATATTGAAGCCCTTATTGCTTTTTTGGAACAAAATCCTTTGCCGGGCGATTCTTTAGGCAAAGACTGTTACAAGGTGCGAATGGCCATCACTTCCAAACTCAAGTTGTAGGGTATAGTCTTAACTAAAACCTTGTTACATCAATTATCAAATCATCTTTCGGTACTTGTGTTACAATGTCGTTGACTTAAGAAATTTTCTGATTCTAAAAAATGCCCCACCCCAACCTCCCGAACTCGGGAGGTTGGGGTGGGGCTGATTTTTGAAGATTTCGGACACCTTTAAGTAAACGACATTGAATTGTGTAATCAAATTTGTTGAAGTACATCCTAAGGTAATTAATATGAGAATTACAGTTATTAGTGTTTTTTATTTTTCATAACCTTAATCATTGACCCTGATAATGTTGCGTTTGCGTTCGTTTTAACAATTAGTTAAAATCGTAAACTGTGCAGGATAATGGCGGTACATCTGTACTTATACCAGTAACCGCACTCAAATCAGTACTGCTACTTTGCAGGTAACTTACACTTTGCGACCACTCATCGATCATTGATGGTTGGTATACCCATCTGGTATTGTTAGCGGGATTGCCAATAAAGTCGGGAATACTAAGGGAAACAGTTTGTATGCTTTTAGATTTATTGAGAATGAAAACTGACATTCGGGAGAAATCAAGCGAATGACTTATCGTAATTTCTACTTGATTGTTGTTTAGCTTTGTTTTCTTGTCTATAATTGGGTACAAGTGTTCGGTCAAAAGCTGCAACGTAACACCTACAGGCGAAAGGGAGGTTTCATCCGCACCGGAAAAAACATTATACGTATTTTCCAGACCGCCATGGTACCAAGTTACCCAATTCATTGTTCCAATCACATTTGCATAGCTACCATACTGAAGGAGCAATTGTATATTGTGCAAGCCTTTCCAGATACTATTGTTTTTTGGATTTGCAGGAGCATATGTGCAAAGCGAAGATATCTCTGTTACAATTACCTTGGATGGAATGCTCTGATCATTCAGATTGTTGCGTGCAGCTAAAAATCGCTCAACCATAATTTCAGTGCTGCCATTCCAATTGAGCATATCCTTGTTTAAAAAGTCAGAATAGTTCTGCATGGTAGAATATTGGTGTATAACTGCGAAACCCATATTTTGTTTGATCTTTGGCAGAAGTGATTCCCAACGACTGGTATTCCAAAAAGTATTGGCACCACATTCAATGGTCGGATCTACTGATTTTAGAAGCGGAACCAACTCGTTGAACACTTCAGCATACGTTGCTGCGCTTGTATTATCGGGATCAAGGTCGTCTTCGTTGCCAATTTCCCAGTATTTTACACCATATCCTTTGGTTATATTAGCATATGTAACAAAAGCTTTGTGCGCTTCATATAATTCATTTCGTGTCATTTTGGGGTTGGGCGTGGACGAATAGGCAGCATATACAGGAAGAAGAACAACTGGTTCGGCACCATTGGCTTTGCATAGAGTAATGAATTCATCAAAGTCAAGTGCTGGAGTATAATCCCAGCCACTCATGTTATTAGCCATCTGATTTGTTAGCTCTCCATTTCGTTTATAGGTAGTATTCTTTACGGAGGCTGTTCCTTTAGGTGGGTTGGCGGCATCGAATACAATTGTGCTGCCAAGGTAATATCGCATAAAATGAGGTTTGAAATTCTGAAATGATGAAATCCCAAGATTTGCATCGCTAAAAGAACTGGTGCTCACACCAATGAGATTACTGCCGTGTTCATGATTTACAAAAATGTATTCGAGAGTAATTTTAATTGTTTTGGCATTGGGTATTGCCCCATTTTCACCTATAGCGGTTAATGTTACATTATAGTCACCACCCTTTATGTAATCGTGTTGTGGTGACTTTACATCCGAAAAAGGAGTTCCATCGCCAAAATCCCATAAATAAGTGATAGCATAGATTGAGGTATTGGTAAATTGCACTGAACGAGCTGATTCATCAACCAACTTATATGTAAAAGAAGCTGATGGGTCAGGGGTTTTAGGTTCATCTTTTTTGCACGATGGCATACCTATGAATAATAAAAGCATTATGATAACAATAGAATATTCTACTTTTTTTAAAGACTTTTGAATCAACATAAGCAGTTCTGATTAGTAATTGTAAATCAATGTCGTTTACTTAAGAAATTTTCTGATTCTAAAAAATGCCCCATCGCAACCTCCCCGGACACCCTTAAGTAAACGACATTGAATTGTAAATAGTGATTTAGTGATATGCATAATGAGATTTGATATACAATTGGCTTAACAAGCCACATCTAAATAATACGAAGGCTGGAAAATAGTTTCAATTGTGTTTGCAGTTTAAATTGCTACTTTACGGGAAATGGTTTCCCTGATAATTCAATTTCAGTCCCGATAACATTTTTATTTTTCAAAGCTATTTCATCAGGTTGTTTCCCTCCCACCGAAAGTGAATACCTACCAGGATAAACCATTTTTTTCATGTTTTTATCTATGATAGCAAACTGCTGGTTCTTAATTTGAAAGGAAATCTTTTTTGTTTCCCCAGGATTCAATGATACTCGCTTAAATCCAATCAAAGAGCGGATGGCGGTTGTTTCGCCTTCAATAGCATCTGAAATATAAAGCTGAACTACTTCTTCGCCGGCAACTTTTCCGGTATTGCTAACATCTACAGTTATAAGCAAACTATCGGAAGTTAGCAAAGGTGAAGGAGCTTTGATGTTCGAATAAGCAAAAGTGGTATAACTTAAACCATAGCCAAATTCGTACAGCGGTGTGCCATGGAAATAGCGGTAAGTGCGCCCTTCCATCTCGTAGTTTTTAAATTCGGGAATGTCGTTAATTGATTTATAAAAAGTAACCGGTAAACGACCGGAAGGATTAAAATCGCCGAAAAGCAAGCGTGTCAATGCTGTTCCTGTGGACTCGCCCGGATAAAATGCCTGAACAATTGCTGATAGGTTTTCATTTTCCCAGTTCAGAGCTACCGCGCTTCCTGACATATTTATATAAATAATCGGCTTTCCGGTTGCCTTTAATTCTTTCAGTAAATCTTCCTGGATTTTTGGCAGGTTGAGATGGGTTCTGTCGCCACCGGCAAATCCATCAGTTTCAATTTTCATTTCTTCACCTTCGAGATTGGATGAAATGCCACCACAGAAAACGATAACATCCGCTTTAGCAGCAGCATCAAGTGCTTCTTTGTGGTAATCGCGCGAAGTATTTACCCAGGATACGGTAGCAAATTGTTGCTGATGGTTGCTTGCCCACATATATTCTACAACTCGCAGTATTGCTTCAAACTTATATTGTTTGCCTTTCTCCAGAAGGATAGGGTTAAAGGAGGTCGGATTGCCATCAATTTTAACCTGTAGATTGCTGGTAAAAATATAGTTGCCTGTTTTTTCAGGAACCAGAAGCCCAGTCCATTTTACACCGAATGATTCATCAACCACATGATTTATAGGTGATTCAACCCAATAGAAGTCAATGTTTTTATCAATCCGGGATATTTCCGGAACACTTGCCAAAGCTGTATCCTGAAAATATTCGCCTTTCAGCCCTTGTATAATTTTTCCGTTTTCGGAATGGTAGAAATTGTTTTCTCCTATAAGTTCAAAATCAGTAAAAACACCGGGAACAATTGCACAGCCAGGAGTATAAAATACGTTTTTATCGCCCAATCTTGCCTTCAAGGCCTTGAGTGGTGTTGTCGGATTTATTGGATCGCCGTTATAATTACCGATTAGGATTGTCGGGTTATTGGCATTAGGGCCTATAAGTGCCAGCTTTTTAACGTTTTTAAGAGGAAGGACCCCATCATTTTTCAATAGCACCAACGACTTTTCAGCCATCTGCTGCGACAATTGAAGGTGTTCAGGTGAGCCTACCACTGACATTGGTATCTGGGCATAAGGCACCATATTGTCAGGATCGAACATGCCAAGCTCGAAGCGAGCTTTGAATAATCGTTTAATTGATGCATTGATATCACTTTCGTTAATGACTCCATTTGCTATTGCTTCATCAAGGTGATCTTTTACAAATGCTTCATTCACTTCACAATTGAGATCGGTACCGCTCGAAATTGCCCAACCCCAGGCCTGGCTGGGCGTTTCGACTACATGATGGCCCATTTTACTATAAAAATCTGTAATAGCTCCGCAATCGGAAACAACGTATCCATTAAATCCAAACTCATTGCGTAAGATGTTATTCAACAAAATATCTGAACCGCAGCAGGGTTTGTCGCGGAAACGATTGTAAGCGCACATGATGGATTGTACATTGGCCTCCTTAATCGTTGCCTCAAAAGCCGGCAGATATGTCTCGTACAAATCGCGGTCGTTCACATAAATATTATCGGTGTGACGGCTGGGTTCAGGTCCGCTGTGTACGGCATAATGTTTTGAAGTGGCGATTACTTTCAGATAGTTGGGATCATTTCCCTGAAGTCCATTAATAAAATTAACAGCCATGCGGGATGTGAGATACGGATCTTCGCCGTATGTTTCCTGTCCACGACCCCATCTCGGATCGCGGAAAATATTAATATTAGGCGACCAGAATGTTAGCCCCATGTAGATAGATCGGGCGTTACCACGGACAAACTCATGGTGTTTTGCCCTGGCTTCGTCTGAAATGGCGTTGCCAACCTGTAGCATTAAATCCTGGTCGAATGTTGCTGCCATGCCTATAGCCTGCGGAAAAACAGTTGCTTTTCCGGCACGGGCCACACCATGAAGGCATTCGTTCCACCAGTTATAGGCGGGAACACCAAGCCTTTCGATTGCAGGAGCCTGATTAAAAAGCTGGAAAACTTTTTCCTGAAGTGTCATTTGCGAAACCAGGTCGTCGACTCTTTGATCAACTGGAAGTTTTGGATCCTGAAAAAGAAATTTATACTGCTGCTGACTCATTGCAGGCTTGCCTGCCAAAATTAAGCAAAAAAGTAGAAGTGCCGTGATTTTCATAAATGCAGTTGTTTTTGTTGCCTACTATGTTATTGTTTTTCAACAATCTGATCAATTATACTGAATAACTTCGGACTGGCTTTTCCTTCATCAACCAGCTTTCGCCAGATGGAATAAACAGCCACATTCCATCCCATGTTTGGTTTCCAGGGTTCACTTGTGATTGTATTTAAGCATTCATAAGTGGTTGCCCCGGCTTCAAAATCGAGAGAGACTCTCCAGATAAGTTCATCCTCTGCTTCTGGAATGCCATGAAGGTATGCGCAAATCAGAAATAAATTGTCGTACAAGAAGTAAGACCCGCCTTTGAAATATCTGCCATCGGGCATTTTTTCGCGATTTACCTGTGAAGTGTAGTTTTCGACATTATACATGGCAGCCGGTAAATAATTGCCATCGGGCAGGCTCACGACTTTGAATCCATATTTCGTTTTTGAGTATTTAACTAATCTGTCATAATGCTGCCTTACTGTATTATCGTCGAGTAATTTACGATCGAAATAAATCTGGGCAAGCAAATCAGGAACCAGAGGGTCGGGACCCATTATTTTGTTTTTCTTCCGGCTGATGGGGTAAAAGCCAAAATCTGTATTAAACATATTTTTATACTCCTGAATAGCTTTTGCAGGATCAGATTTTACTCTCAGACCCATTTCCTTTGCCGCAGTAAGAACCAATGCGAACAGTCCCTGATTGAAGCTGATTACATCAACTTTATCGAATGCTATTACATCACCCCAATACTGAAAATCCAAACGGCCATCCTTTTCCGTATAGCTGTAGAAACAGTTTCCCCTTGCCCTGGATTCGATAGCATCAAGGTAGGCCTGTACTTTAGGCAGATCAACCTGTTTCCCTTCTTTAAATGAACGGTAAGCCCAGATTACAGCCATAAGTGGATATTCGGCATAGGTATTTACTTCAGCAAGTTCGTTTTTGATACATTCTGTTGACCAGTCTGGATCCAGCATAGTCGAAATCCAGAAAGCATCACGGCAATACTGTATATTCCCGTATTCAACTGAAGGAACAACCCAGTATTTGCTTTTACCGGTTTCATTTACGCGGAGATTCATGTAAGCAGTTGTATATGATAAAGAACCGAAATAATCGCTCACTCTGCCTCCTGAAAAATGTTTTGCTGTTAACTGGTTAACATCTTTCCGTAGACCTTTGAAATCTTTAGCCTGACTCTTAAAAATAATACCATCAAAGCTATATGGATTATTTTTTGATAGAGGATGATAATATGACATGATTTTCCCTGGTGCCATTACCTGAGTTTTGTCGGTGTTGTAGTCCAGTTTCAATGCTTCTGAAGTATCGGGTTTAAGGCCGGGAGTTTCACCATTATCGCCTGATGACAATTCAATTACCTGTCGCAGAGTATAATAAGCCTGACTTGTAAAATTGTTGTAAAGTGCAGGACTTCCATTCAGTGCTACAATAAAACTATTATTATTTTTTAGCGCAACCATAGGAACAGCCTGTTTGGCGATACCTTCCGAAACCCAGGCATTCACATCGTGAGGGCTCTGACGAAAAATTTCAGGGCTTTTTACTTCGCCGTTGAAATTATAAGGAATGCTCGTAGTATCATAGCAGCATTTTAGTGAGAAGTACATTTCCTTTCCTGCGCTTTTGGTTGATGCAACTGCTTTAAAAACTGTGTATTTTTCTTTTGGCTCCAAGGTAAAAACAACATGAATGCCTTCAACTGTTTTTTGAAAAGTTAAAGGCTTGTCTATATCATTAAAAGTAAGCAGTTCAATATCTTCTTTGCCGGCTTGTTTTATTACAACCGACCAGGTCGGAACTTTGCTATTTATGAGTGAACATCCTGTTATAATTAAAATAACAAGTGCAAATAGAGAAAAAAATCTTTTCATTTTTCAGATTGGTTGTTTATTTTCCTTCTTCCATAAATTTCATAATACCCATCAGGGCTCCCCAATGATAATAAGGGGCACAGTTCAATTGATCTTTGCGATTTGTAACGCCTTTGCCCGAGTTGATGTTTTCGAAAACGGCCCCGTGTTTTTGCCAGGCTTCGATAAAGAGGTTATATGACTTTTCGGCTAAATCATTGGCAGCTTTATTATCGTAATCGCGTAACCCCAGGTAAACAAGGAAATTCATTGGCCCCCAGATAGCCCCACGCCAGTAATTGTTGTTGTATGCCTCATCATTAAATGCACATGAAGGCAGCAAATAGTCGCTATAAAATTCTTTAGAATTGTAGAAATGTTCGGTTACCATTCTTTTGGCTTGCTCTTTAGTTGGGATACCTGCCATCATGGGATAAAACATAGTTGGACTCAAACATTGACTGAAGCCAGATTTATCCAGAAATTTATTGAGATAGATGCCTGATTTTTCATCCCAGAGATTTTGAGTTATGAGTTTGTATTGACTGGCACGAGCTAATAGTTCTTTTTCATCCTCAGTTTTGCCTAAGGTTGCAGCAATTTTTGCAAGACTAATACAATCCGAAACATACATACTGTTTAACCCTACATCGGCAATATTGTAAACGGAGTTTTCACCGATATCTTTCATTTCAGCCTCATCATACATCGGGGAGTTGTCGAGGCCTGATTCCCATGCAGCCATCTGATGGCCATAACCTTTTGAGCAACCCCAGGTTAGGAATGTACTATTTACCCGGTTTTTCACCCACCACCGGTTCCAGCTGAGTAATTCGTTATAAACTTCTTCAAGAAACCATTTTTCATGGTATTTTTCATAAATCATGCGGCAAATCATACTCCCTACAGGTGGCTGTGAGATACCAGTAGCTACCATGCCAGGCATTTGCCACTGACCGACATAACCTTGCTCATTAATTCCTGTAGTAATGGCAATTGCATTGCTGTAGGCAAGTTCTTTGTTATCGAGAGCAAACAGGTACGAAGCAAAATATGTATCCCATTCAAAAAGCACATATCCCTGCCAGGCTTCGTTCCAGCTACGTGATACAGGAGTAATAACCCTGTTTTTTTCAGCGTCAAAAATTGTATTCCAGCCCAAAACTGATTGAATGGCTCTGAAGCCTTCTGCTAGTTCGCCATACTTCTCTGAATAGGAAAAGTATTCTTTTTGCGCATTTTCAACAATTGACTTTAATTCAACAATCGACTTTTCCTTACCGGTATAAAAACCGATAGCTGAATCCCCTTTAAAAGCCATATATGGGGAAGTATATGCCTGATAGGATTCAAAGTTATCACGTGTCGATCTGATAACATATTCATTGTCAGTGAATGAAGCTGTAATTATTTTGCCCATTCGTTTAATGTTACCTTCCCGGTTCCACATCATCCCACATTCGAGTTCGATGGAGTAGTGAATATTAGGAGAATGGATAACTGGTGTTACCAGAATTACAATATCCTTTCCTTTGGATGCCGATTGCACCCTGATGGTATTACCTTTCCAGTTTTGGATGATAAGTTCGGTGTACGATCCATCAAAAGTATGAGCTACCGGACGAACCAGTTCTGAAGTATCGATAATTAATTCATTGATAAAGAAGTCGGGATCGCCTGGTGTCCCTATAAAAGACTGACGCAGGTTCAGTTTCATAACAAGCCCTTCAGGCAATAATACGTGGGAAAGCATACTTCCATAACTCCATGTATTCCAACCCTTACAAAGTTGTTTCTGAAGCGCAATATAGTTAGTGCTTTGCGAAAATGTGCTTTGAAAAAGCAATGTCAACAAAACAGCAAAAACAAATTTTTTCATTTTTTCAAATAATGAGAATTAGAATTTTAAGGGAATGTCCTTGTCATTGATTACATCCTGTTCATACATTGTCAGTATATCCTCAACAAATTTGAAACAGGTGCTTAAAGTGACAGAGTGATTTTTAAAATTAAGGGGAACAGCTTATGCTATTCCCCTCCCTCAATCAAATGAATGTCAAATTAAAGGTTTCACAGCAGTAACTTTTCAGGAGCATAAACGATTCATAATGTCTAAAGCTCTGATTATTCCGCTGATTTATTATTCCATTATAAAGGGAATCACTGCCATTATTCAACTGCATTTATAACCAGTTTATCAATGGCTATTCCATTTCCAAAGGTTGACGCCCCTCCCTTACCAACTTTAATTGCCAGATAATAAGTGCCAGCTGCTGTTACAGCAAATTTGCCGGTAGAATTACATAAATTGGTAACGAAAATATCATATTTCATTGGTCCGTCCATTGCTGGCACAATCACATTCCAACCAGTCCAGGAGCCATAATACCAGCCAGTTACGCGTGCCAAGTTGTAGCCGTCATTTAGCGTTGGTTGAGTGGTATTAACTATGAACTCAAACCATTCATTTTTCATATTAGTTGAGTTTGCAGATGAGTCCTCTCCAGCATGTTTGGTAAGAAAAGAAATCTGATAGTTACCAACTTCCATTGCGCCCAAACTTTGGTAGAAGATAGTTCCCTCTTCAAATGGGTTTGCAGGCGCAGTATTGGTCGGGAAAATATACAAGCTACCTCCTGTGCCTAGGGTAGGCTTATATGCCGTATAACCAAACTGGTATTTAACGTTTGTGTAATTATCGTCTGCATCTTTCTGACCAGAGGTTAAAACGGTCCAAGCAGAAGCATCAGCGGTCTCAAAATTACCACCGGTAACATAGTTTTTAGGCAATGGGATGTCAACGCTTACGGTTTTTACTGAAGGTGTTGATCCTAATGCACCAGCAGCTGTTAAAGCAACCTCGTAAACTCCACCTGTGGCATAGATGTGAATAGGTGAATCTTCAGTTGAAACGGCAGTTCCATCTCCAAAATCCCATGAGTACACTTCTGCATCTTTTGAAGTGTTTGTAAAAGTTACTTTTTTAGCAGCTCCATCAATTACATAGGTGAAATCAGCAACTGGCTGAACAATAGGATCATCCTTTTTGCAGGATGCAGATACAATCAACAATGCTCCGATTAGAAGCGCAAAATTAAATTTTGTTGTTTTCATAATGAATTGGTTTTTGTTTTAATTGATTGAAATAAGGATTAATTAGTAATAGAATAATGTTTGTATTTCATTGATTTACTTTACTTTAATTTATTAAAATTCCCAGCGGCCAATATCAGGGGCAGAACCTTTATAAGGAATTCCAACATCAACTCCTTTATCGACGGCAGTACTTTGTTCGGAGAAAACCTTATAATAAGTGTCCCATTTATCACCTGAGAACTGAAAGTCTGGATTCTGTGAAAGATTGTCTGTTTGTGAAATCATTGTTCCTGATATTATCCAATCAGGGTTTACTACATTGAATTTCAGATTATTAATAAATGTTAACTGGTGTGCTGACGACTCAACATCTGCAACCTTAATTCCAAGAAATGCATTGTTTTTTGCAACAACATCCAGTATTCGATTACCTTTTATTTTTATGCCCCTTCGAAATGAATCAAATACATTGTTATAGATCCTAATGTTCTTGAAATCCCAGTTACGGCTATTGTCGATGTAAATAGCGGGTGATCCTGCCCAGTTGTCGTTAAGGATAGAATTGTAAAAAATATTATTTCTGATTGTAATATTTTCCCTTCCCATATCCCAAATGGCGATTCCAATACCTTTGTTTTCAAAATACGAATCATATACTTCGACCTTGGGAGCACCAATTTCAACCGCCTCTTTCCCGCTGATACCGTCCTGATCAATCATTTTAATATCATGAACTCTCATATTTTTAACCAAGGACTGATCAGCGAACATTTCGGGATGATTTACAATGGAAAGCCAGGTGTTGCAGGTAATATTGAAGATTTCGTTTCCGGAGCCAACGTTCCAGAGTTCAATGGAAATATCTTCTCCCCATTTTTGATCTGATTCGTTAACCGCGATATTGCAATCATGAATTTTTACATTTTTGAAATACCCGTCATATATAAACTTGATGCCATATCCCTCGTTATCATTGATGGTAATGTTATATATTTCTGCTCCATCAAGCTGGGCAATATTTAGGTTGCCAAGAGTTTCGTCTGCAAGGTCTTTACCCGAATTCGTAAATGTGCATTCGTATATTTTTATGTTAGTCATGTAAAATCCAGGGTATGCGTACCAGATTTTATTGCCAGGAGCAAATACAGCGCCACGCTGTGCAAGATTCATAAATGAGACATTGTGCATGGTCACATTGTTTCTATTTTCGACCCAAACTCCGGTTTTAAGTGATTTACTATTCCCATCAATTGTAAATCCGCTAATACTCTGGTTTCCATTTGCCGGAACAATCACTGCACTATTGGGATTACGGAACAATTCATTGTGCGGTGATACAAGCTGAATAAGGCTGCCATCATACCAAAGCTTGTAATCTTTATCACCTGTATTAATAGATGAAGGTATTCTTACTCCTTTTGAACTGAGGATGGTAAGGTTTTCGCCAGCGCCTTTAATGTTAACACCTATTGGAATGATTGAAGGTTCTGTTTCTTCAAAAGTACCCTCGCTTAGAAAAATAGTATCGTTTTCACCACCAGGTACCATAGTTGCTGCATATGCGAGGGTTTTGAAAGATTTAATTGACGTTCCGTTTCCAGGGTTATCTATGCCATTAGGCGATACATAGTATCCGGTAATTCCCGGCGATGGATCAGGGGGCAACGCTCTAGTGCGAAAATAAATTCCGGAATTTGTTGCAATTGTGCTTCCTGAGGAATTTTCAGCAATAACTTTCCAATAAAATCTGGTATTGGCCGGTAGTTCTGTAACAGTCTGATAGTTCGTTGCAGTTAAACCAGATATATCTATTTGTGGGTTAGCAAAGTTTTCATCCTGTGAAACAACCAATTTATATTGTGTTGCATTGGTAGAAGCTCCCCATGAAAATGAAGGTATAAAAGAAACATTGATTTCATTGGTTGATGGAACCGCCTGAACGAAAGTGCTTGCAGCTGGCATATCCGGATTATCATTCTTACATGATATACATTGTAATATCATGCAAAACAGTAAGCAGTTAGTCATCAGGTTATTTCGTTTCATTTTGACTTAATTGTAGCCAGTTAGCCTTAAAGGCCTTCGTTATAAATTATTTCTCTTTCAGGAATTGCCCAAATAAAGACATCACTGGTATATGGGTCTGTGCCAGGACCACGCTCACCTCTGGATATGTCAATTTTTAATCCACGTAAATAATCGATCCGATCGCCTTCGCTGAACAACTCAATAAGGCGCTCATCATTAATCATTTGCTCTGTTACGGTTGCTGACGTTACTTCCTCATAAGGACCGCCCACACTTACATCCCAGGCACGTTTGCGAACTTCATTAAGATCAGAAGCTGCTCCAGATATATCTCCATTTCTAAAACGGCAGATTGATCTTGTAAGGCAAACTTCGGCCAACCTGATAAGCGGAACATTGGTATTCATCAGGCCAGTTCCTCTATAATATTTGTTACACCAAAGTGTAGTAATGTTGGTTATTGCTGACCTACTATCCACATCCTGCTCTGGCTTGGACATTCCAACAGGATAGCGTACAGCAAAAAGTTGCTGAAAACGTTTGTCTGTTCGTGCAGCAATATTAAATGTAGTGTCAGTTAAAGGATCATTCATCCATCCTATCCTTTTAATAACGCTTTCGGCCAAATGGGTTTCGGCCCAGCTGCAAAGGTGATTTTCCCAGGTGTTATTTAACTCGCTTAAATGTTGAGGCGATGGGAGAGTGTTGTCATAATAAGGTGCATAAAATATAACCTCCTTGGCTCGGCCAAGTGAACTCTTATTGAATGCTTCTATCGGATCTTCAGTCAGATCGAAATCCCCGTTATTATGATCAATGATATAATCGCATTCTGTCTGGGCATTCTGATAATCACCCATCAGGAAGTAGGTGCGCATGAGCATTGCTGAGGCTGCAAAGCGTGTGGCCCTTACTTGGTATGAGGGATTATGCTTACCAGTAATATACTTTTCGGGTAGCATTTCTTTTGCTTTCAAAAAATCGGAAAGAATAAGGTCGAACACCTCCTGTGTATTACCAATCTTCGGATTTTTTGCTTCTTCGATTGACTTGGCATAAGTTGTTGGCATAGGAATGCCTCCAGTTGCATTATCGCCTCCGGGAACATATGCGTGTCCAAAGGTTGTTTGTAATAGAAAATAAGAATATGCTCTTATAAAGTGTATTTCGCCAATAATGCGGTTTACATTATTCTCAATATTTTCAGTGCTTTCCGTTGGATAAGGGTTTCCATTATTGTTATCAACAAACTCAAGTGCGTTGTTTGCTGTAGCTATTGGCCGATAAAGAAGTAAAATGTTTTTATCCGTATAGGTATTAAATTCATCGGTTTTCCGCCAATATCCATACGTAGCATCGCTTACCCAGTTTACGTCGTCGCCCATACTTACTTTAACTATCGACCAATTAACCCAGGGGATATTCCATTGGTCGCCTCCCCATAATCCTGCGTATAAGGCTATTGGAACGCGTTCGAGTTCATCAACAGTGCTCCATGGGTTCTGTGGAGGTCTGTCAAGTTCGAAGTACTTTTCACAACCGGAACTAAAAAGAATGAGGCTGAGTAGAGTAATAAATATAGTTTTTTTCATTGTTCTTGTTGTTAAAACTTAACGTCAACACCTAAAATGATTGATTTTAACTGGGGGATAGCAGAAGAATAATATATCAATCCTGCTCCTTCAGGGTCAAACCCCGGATATTTTGTAAGTGTAAAAAAGTTTGTAGCAGTCATATAAACCCGGAAAGCCTGTATTTTTATTTGGTTTAGTATAGTAGGCTTTATTGTATAACCTATTTGCAAATTTCGCAACCTGATAAAATCGCCTTTATAGAGTTCTCGGTTGTGAAATACGTAGGAATCCCCGAAATCGGCATTTGCCGTACCACCAACAATGAATGTTCCTCGGGCAACAAGCTTGGGATATTTGGTAATATCGCCAACATTTTTCCATGAGTTATCATACAACTCACTTAACACAACCCTCGTTTCGCTCGGCACTGCGGCCATCTGTCTATCATAGTCAAGTATGTAATTACCACCTGAAAATGCAATCAGAAAACTTAAGTCAAATCCTTTATATTGAAATGTATTGGTTAAACCACCATAATATTTTGGATCAGTTGAGCTACCTTGATAAAAACGGTTTGCTGAAATATTTGTGCGGGTTGCAAGGATGAGGCTGTCTTTTCCTGACATATCCTTCAATCTCTCAGTTGCGCCTGTTTCGTCGTATTTATTCTTATCGAGGGCATAAATCATTGGAATTCCGGTAGCGCGATTAACTCCTGCCCAATCGGCAACAAACCATTCGTTACGCTGTGATCCCGTTCTTGATACGTTCGTAGTGCTTATTATTCCCTTTCCACTCTGATCTGCTGCGGATGTAATGCTTTTAATGTTGTTATTATTGAAAGAGACATTAAAATCCGTGCTCCATTTAAAATCATTTCTGGCTATGTTTACAGAATGCAATTCAAGTTCCACTCCCGAATTCACCATATTGCCCACATTGCCCCATATACTATTGGTTGCCAAATCATACACACCCCTATCGAAAGCCAGGTCCTGCGACCCCACTCCAGCCGAAACAGGTACCGGCGTCGTAAGCAACATACCGTAAACCAAACGGTGATAATATGCGAGCGAGCCATTGATTTTGTTTTGCATCAATCCGAAATCAATGCCCAGGTCGGTGCTTTTTGTTGTTTCCCAGGTAAGATTAGCTGCTTGAAGGTTAACAGGTACTGTACCGTTTATTCCTAGTATATCTTTGCTGCCGTAGGGAGAGATTCCATTGTAATTTATTACATCAAGTTTTGATGGAACATCCTGATTTCCATTTTCGCCATAGCTTCCCCTGAGTTTAACAAAGTTTCCCTCACCAAGAAATGAAGCGAAATTTTCCTCCGTAATGATCCAGCCTGCTGAAAATGCTAAAAATGTACCCCAACGATTTTCAGCTGTGAAGGTCGAGGATCCATCCTCACGTGCACTAATCCCAAAAAGATATCGGTCTTTATATTTGTAATTCGCGCGACCAAAGTAACCTGCAAGATAGCGTTCACCATTTTTGCCACCAGACAAAGAATTCAATACATTAGGGGTTCCCAGTTCCTGATACTTACCAATCAGACCTTCGCCACTCATTCTTCTGCTATATTGACCTGTGCGTGTCCCTTCAGCACCTGCGACAATTGTAAAGGAATGTTCTTTAATTTTCTTATCATAGGTACTGTAAAGATTAAAATTATATCCCTTATAAGTAATCGCTTCTTCTGTTGCTCTTGAAGATGGTTTCTGAGCTCCATTAAGCCAGATATCGCGGCTTTGCCATTCGGCAAGGTTACTTTGTATTATATCCGTACTAAGTTCAGTGCGTACTGAAAGACCTTTTACCTTTATAAAATCATAGTTAACTGATAATACTGCAAGTCCGCGCAACTGGCCAACATTATTATATGTATTTTCTGAATCGGTCATTGCAGCAGGATTAGCTCCTGTATATGCGTTGAAATATTGATTTGGATTGTCAGGATTATTTACCGGAAACCATGGAAGTGCATATGTTACAACATTAGTAATTCCATAACTTCTTTGATCATTATCGGAGGATGAAAAGTTCAGTTTTGCCTCAATTGTCAGGTTTGGGCGGGGATTAATTGTAACATTCGAACGAAGGGAGACTCTCTGAAGATCGTTATTCAGCAGCACACCCTTGTCTTTCCTATAGTTTCCTGACAGATAAAAAGAACCTTTTTCGAATCCCTGAGAACTTGAAAGATTATATTCTGAAAACGTTCCAGTACGGAAAGTCTTATCGTACCAATTGGTATTGATCTGTTCAGCCTGTTCGCGCATTATCCTCGTATATGCCTGCGGAGAAAAACGGTAATAATCATTCATGGTGAATGGGGATCCTGTTGAATTCATGTAAGCTTTATCCATTACCTTAAACCATTCAGTTGTATTCACATATCCTATATCTTCAGGTGTGCGTGTCAGGTTTGAATATCCGGTTGAATAATTAAAAGTGACTGAACCGCCTCCCGTTTTACCACTTTTTGTTGTTACTATGATTACTCCGTTTGAAGCTCTCGACCCATAAATAGCAAGTGCTGCTGCATCTTTTAAAACCTGTATGCTTTCAATATCATTTGGGTTAATAAGCGACATTGGGTTAAGGTTTGAGGCGCCTAATCCGATTGGACTGCTGTAAACCGGCATTCCATCAATGATCCAAAGCGGGTCGGTACTTGAATTGATTGAGTTTGCACCTCTGATTTTGATTATAGCTGCTGCTCCCGGCGTTCCACCCTGCGATTGAACCGAAACACCAGCAGCAAGTCCCTGAAGACCAGCATCGAAAGTGGTCATCGTTTTCGATTTCATTTCAGTCATATTAATTGAGGAAATCGAACCAATAATATCTCTCTTTTTTTGCATACCGTAACCAATCACCACCAATTCATCCAGATTTTCAGTAGACACTGCCAAAGAAATATTAAGATAATCTGCACCATATGCTGAAACTATTTTTTTCTCATACCCAATCATTGATATTTCAAATATTGCGGTGGCAGGATTCTGAACCGCGAAGGAAAAATTCCCGTCAACATCAGTTATTGATCCATTTACGGTTCCTTTTACCAAAACAGTGGCTCCAACTATAAAAGACTTATCATCAGCATCGGTTACTGAGCCTTTAATAGTTTTCTTCTCTGAATTTTCAGGCGTCTGAGTTTTTTTTGTGATGGCAATTACCTCATCCATTATTTTGTAGGTAAGGTCGCTATTTTTCAAAATGACGTTAAGCAGCTCATCTATTGAAAGTTTTGATTCATTTATATTGAATTTCTGTGCCTGATTTGATATTTCATCATTATAAAAAAACAAGTATTTGGTTTTCTTTTCTATAGCTTTAAAAATCTGTGAATAAGTAGCATTATCTATTTTTAGCGAAATTTTATCATTATTCTGAGCTAATAAATAGAAGGGGTTCGCAAGCAAAATGCTTAAAATTGCTAGAATTTGTAAACTGAACTGGTAACGAAATATTTTAGTTTTCAGTTGTTTGTTTCCCATGATGGTTAAGCTTTATTCTGTTAGTTTCGATTACTTCTTTTTTTTGGCTTAATTGTAATAATATCTTCTGCACTTGAAATGCGGTTTACTGATATTTCAACCGGGGCAATTAGTTCTATTATCCTCAATATCTGTTCAAGTGGTTTGTTCTTTAAAATTGTACCTGTGAAACTCAGCTTTTTTAATTCTTCGTTAGGAATGTCAATTTTGACTGAGTAAATTCTTTCAAGTTTTGTAGCTATATTTTCCAGCTTTTCCTTTTCAAAAGAATAGTATCCGTCTTTCCAAGAGGTGTAATACTCGGTATTTACATTACTGATACTATATGATTTGTTGGCTGAATTATAGAGAAAAAGTTGACCTGGTTCCAGTATTTTGAGTTCCCTATTATTGTTATCAAGCAAAGTTACTTTCCCTTCAATTAGGGCAGTCTCACTGATTTTGTCCCCTGTGTATGCTGAAACATTAAAGCTTGTACCAAGTACTTTAATACTGTAGTTTTCGGTGTGAACAACGAATGGAGACTTCGCATCTTCGGTTACAGTGAAAAATGCTTCGCCCGAAATGGTAACTTCCCTGTTTTTTGACGAGAAAGTAGTCGGATATTTTATATTAGTAAGTGAATTTAGCCATACTTTAGTTCCATCGGGTAATGAAATCTGAGCAGTCTGGCCCGATTGGGTTGTAACTTCAGACCACTTATTATCACTTGACCTATTTATTGACGATGGAATAACTACTCTGACTACAAAAAAGGTAATAAATACAACAGCGGCATATTTCAAAACTGAGGTAAGCATCCGCATGCGAACGGTTCGTTGCTGATTCGAAATTTTTCCTAACAGAAGGCTCAATTCTTTTTTTGTTTTTTGATTTTCTTCAGCCGTTTTGCCTGTGAGAGCCATAAGGTTTTTTAATCTGTAGAACTCTTCACGATTTTCATCTGAACTGTTAATCCATTCCAATATCATAGGCTTTTGGTCAGCATTGGCTTTCCCTGTTATAAAGTCTATTATTTCACTTTCTTTCATCTTTTTTCCTTTCTTTATATGAAACAACTAAATCCACCTCAACCCTATATGGCGAAGTGAATAATTTTAAAAATAAATCTTTTGAATTAATTATGAGCGATAAAACAGCCTATAAAAAGGGGATTCCTAAAAAGAATAACAAGGAAAGGTAATCCTTAAGCTCAGAGCGGAAGATTTTAAGAGCACGGGTTATATTAGCTTCCACTGCTTTGACTGAGATATTCAATTTTGATGCAATTTCGGCATTGCTCATATTTTTGAAACGGCTCATCATGAATACCTCCTTGCATTGAGGGGTAAGCAATTGAATAGTTTTATCTATAATTGCCTGCACTCTTTCAAAGTCGTACAAATCAAAATCCAGGCTTCTTAAAGCCCCGTAATTCAGTTCCAACTCAAGGCTGTCTTTTATTACTTTTTGGTGATATTTTGCCTCTACTCTCTGATGCTTCAGATAATTGAGACAACTATTGCGGGTAATGGTATATAAGTATGCAACTATAAAGGTATTATCACTCAACTTCTTCTTGTTTTCCCATAATTGAAGAAATGCATCCTGAACTATGTTTGCCGCAATGTCTTTATCAATAACGTAAGTTTTAGCAAAATATGAAAGCCTTGAATTATAAATATAAAAGATCCGGGTAAAGGCGCTTTTATCTCCATCCTTCAACTTTTCAAGCAAATTGTCAGTTTCTGATTCCATACATCTGCCTGTTTTTAATTAAATTCAATATACCAAAAATACATAATAATCGAATCAATAATTGCAAGCATCTTAAATGTTACTTCCGAAATCATAAGCTAAGCGAGGGTTCTTCTTATTTTGATGCGCCAAGTTTATTCTATTATGTAGTTTAAAATGATATAGGGCAATGTAATCAATTAATCCCCGAAGGGGGTAAATTTCAATAACCGTGGGTGAAAACCCACGGCATAAATATACTCGGAATCTCAGCCCTGAACCGAGTTTACGAGCTCGCCGAAGGCAATATAATTCAGCAACATGTGGGTTTACCTTCAGTGAGCCCTTCGGGGTTCATCCGACCACTGAAATAAATTATATACGGATGAAATCCAGCATGAAAAATAAATAATTAGTTTGATAGCACATCAAAATAAGAATTTACCTTTAAAAGAATTCACATTAAATTAATCTAAATTACCATAATTCCAAAACAAGTTTTTGTATATTCGTGAATTACAGTAAAACAAGAAACTAATAGTATAGATTCTCTTAATTATCATTTTCTCCTCCAAAAAAGTAAAGCGAGCAATTAATATTGAAAGGCTGCTAAAATTCTGTTCTGGAACATTGATTAAGGTTGCGATTTCATGAAAAAGGATTCTACACCAGAAAATAAAAGCTCTATAAATGGAAGGATAGAAAAATGCTAATTCTAAATCAGCATTTTGCTTAGGTTCAATACTTTTATGCAGGCATTATGAGTACCAATAAGAAGGCTAAGGAATCAGAAGTCGTAAAACTTCAAGCTAAGGGGAAATCTCCACCCAGCATTAAACCTTCGAAAGCCAATCCTGCTAAATATCTGGAAATCAAAGAATTAAAACTAAGTATAAAAAAACTTACCAAAGAGAACAATGTCCTTCGTTTATCCAATGAGAAAGCCACATACGACCTTGACAAGAAACTCGAAATTGATAACCTGAATCAAATTCTGCTGGATTCCCTCCCTCACCCTGCCATGTATATCAGGAGAAGTGACCGAGTAGTTATCGCCGCAAACAAAATAGCCCTGGATTTTGGAGTAAAACCTGGAGGCTATTGCTGGCGGGAATTTGGAAAATCTAATTATTTATCAGAAAAAAATAAGGAAATAGCTGCGAAATTTCCAGAAGAAGTCCCTTCAAAATTTAAATTAAAGTGTGTTTTTTGCCAGGGAGATAAATGCTTTACCAACAACGCGGAACAAAATAATCCCGAAGTTCATTTGTTTGGACGTATCTGGAACGCTTACTGGATAAAAGCAAGCTCTGATGTTTTTCTTCATTATGTAGTTGACATTACACAAAAGAAAATCTCCGAAGAAGCCCTTATGCGCAGCGAGAATCTTTTGCGCAATACACAATCGCTTACTCTTAGCGGGGGATGGGAATGGGATATTGAGAGAAAAAACATGTACTGGACGGATGAGACCTATAATATTCATGATTTTCATCCCACAGGTAAAGAAACCTTACCACTTGATCTAAAAGAATTAAGCCTTTCGTGCTATTTGCCGGAAGACAGAAAGGTAATTCTTGAAGCCTTAAATAATTGTATCGAAAAAGGCATCCCCTATGATAAAGAATTCAGTTTTAATACTTTAAAAGGGAGGAAGATTTGGATTCGAACTCAGGCTCAACCATTCTATAGGGACGGGAAAATTGAAAAAGTAATTGGTGTAATTATCGATATCACTTCACGAAAGCAAACTATTGAAAATCTTAAAGAGCTTAATGAACAATTTGAAACTCTCGCAACCCTTTCACCTGTAGGGATATACCTAACCGACGCTGAAGGAGAATGCATTTATGCAAATCCGGCATGGTGCTCCATGGCTGGGCTAAGCTCCAAAGAAGCATTAGGTCTTGGCTGGCTAAACGGATTGCACCCCGAAGACCGTAAAATGGTCTTTAACAACTGGAAAAGAATGGTTGAGTCGCATGGTGAATGGGGATTTGAATACCGTTTCCAAAATAAAACAGGGAAAGTTACCCAGGTTTATGGATTAGCAACTCCGCAGTGCGATGAAGAAGAAAATGTTGTCCGGTATATTGGTGTAAATCTTGATATTACCGAGCGAAAACTGGCCGAACAAATTCTTATTGATAGTGAGATGCGGCTTGCAAGTTTGGTCAATATTTTGCAAAACAAGACAAATTCTATCCAGGAATTGCTCGATTTTACGCTGGAGGAAGCAATTAAACTAACAAATAGTAAAATAGGTTATATCTATTTCTATAGTGAAGAGAAAATGGAATTTACTCTATTCTCCTGGTCAAAACAGGTGATGAAGGACTGTTCAATCGTAAACCCTGAAACAGTTTATAACCTTGAGGAAACTAGTATCTGGGGAGAAGCTGTGCGGCATAGGAAGCCAATCATGGTAAATGATTTCCAAGCTGCAAATCCCCTTAAAAAAGGGTTCCCTGAAGGACATGCTGCATTGTATAAATATCTTACCATTCCTGTTTTTGTTGGAAAAGAAATAGTTGCTGTAGTTGGTGTGGCAAATAAAGGAATAGATTATGTTGAAACTGATATCCTTCATCTTACTCTTCTGATGGACTTTACCTGGAAAGCCTATGAACGCATGAAATTAGCTGAAGTTATGCAGAATCAGAATGATGAACTCATCAAACTAAATGCTGATAAAGACAAGTTTATGTCAATTTTGGCTCACGATCTGAAAAGCCCATTTAGCGGTCTTCTAGGCTTATCAGAAGTATTAACCTCCAATATCCGTAATTATGATATTGAGAAAATAGAAAACATGACCAGTCTTATTCACACGTCTGCCAAAACAACCTATAATCTGATGGAAGCCTTATTGTTATGGACACGCACACAATCCGGTAAAATCCCATTTGATCCTATAGAGATTAACCTTTATGAAATCTGTAAAGAGGTAATTTTAGACTTAAATGTAAACGCAGAAGGCAAAAGTATTGCAGTCAATAACCTTATAGATAGAAAGTTAAATGCTTATGCCGACTCAGATATGCTAAAAACAATTTTAAGAAACCTCATCTCTAATGCAATAAAGTTTACTAATTCGAAAGGCAAAATCGATATTTCCTGCATAAAAAACGAAAAAGAAATCAGTATTTCAGTTACCGATAACGGAATAGGCATATCCCCTGAATTGACAGATAAAATGTTCGATCTGTCGCAGCTGAATTCGACCAAAGGTACTGCAAATGAGACTGGTACTGGGTTGGGCTTGTTGCTATGCAAAGATTTCGTTTCAAAACATGGCGGCAAAATTATGGTTGAAAGCCAACTCGGTGTTGGGAGTGAATTTAAATTTTCGTTGCCGAATAAAGCATAGAAAAATATTTTTTAGAATATCATTTCCATAAACTTTATTATTGAAAATTTAAAATTTTACACTAATATTATAGCATAACTCAAAAAGCAGCCCAATCTGAACAATTTGAAGAGCCTGTGGAAAGTAGCAAAAATATAATACTCGCGATCGACGACAATCAGGATAATCTGATTATTATTAATGCTCTGGTAAATGATTTGTTTCCAGATGCGATTACTTTAACAGCATTAAATGGAACTGATGGGCTAAGGCTTGCTACATCCAGAAATCCCGATATTATACTGCTCGATATTGTGATGCCCGATATGGATGGGTATGAGGTTTGTCGTCGTTTAAAAGCAGACAAAAGACTCTGCGATATTCCTGTAGTATTTATTACTGCCTTAAAAGATCTGAAAGATAGTCGTATTCGCGCCCTTGAAGTTGGAGCAGAAGCATTTCTTTCTAAACCAATCGATGAAAGTGAGCTTTTTGCCCAGATTCAAGCAATGCTTAAAATAAAAATTGCTAATTCTGAAAAGCGAAATGAAAACGTTCGGCTCGCGACTTTGGTCGAAGAACGAACTCATGAGCTAAAGCTTTCTCATGATTCTACACTGAAATTGCTTAACGATCTGAAAAATGAAAACGAAGCAAGGAAAAAAAGTGAGGAAATATTTCGCTCTGTGGCGCAATCGGCCAATGATGCCATTATCACGGCAAATAATAAGGGAGTAATTATCGAATGGAATCGTGGTGCTGAAAAAATATTCGGGTATACTTTAGATGAAATTAAAGGCAAGGATCTGACTTTGATTATGCCTATGCAATTTTCCGAACAACATAATATCGGAATCAAAAGAATCCAAAACGGTGGTGACCATCACGTTATCGGCAATACCGTGGAACTTCTTGGATTACACAAAAACGGAACTGAATTTCCAATCGAATTATCTCTGGCAGAATGGGAAACTGATTCCGGAAGCTTTTTCACAGGTATTATTCGTGATATTACCCAGCACAAAAAAGCGGAAGAAAAGTTGAGGATTAGCGAGGAAAGATACCGTACAATTGTTGAAAATATCGGAGAAGGTATTGCCTATTTGAATGATCAGGAAAATTTTGTTTTTGCTAACAGGGCAGCAGAGGATATTTTCGGTATTGAACCCGGTGGATTGATTGGATTGAACCTGAAACAGTTTGTAAGCAAAGAGCAATACAATCTGGTACTCGATGAGACCAAGATAAGGGCAAAAGGAATAAAAAGTGTTTATGAACTTGAAATAATCAGATCCAATAGTGAAACACGAAATATTTACCTAACAGCAGTTCCGCATATAGATAAATTTACAGGATTTCTTGGAACATATGGCGTCTTCAGAGATATTACCGAAAGGAAAAAAAATGAACAGGAACTAATTGAAGCAAAGGAGCATGCAGAGCAAAGCGATCGTTTAAAATCTGCTTTCCTGGCTAATATGAGCCACGAAATCCGAACACCAATGAACGGAATCCTTGGTTTTGCCGGATTACTAAAAGAACCCGGATTATCAGGTGAGAAACAGCAGAAATATGTCAAAATCATTGAGAAAAGCGGGGCTCGGATGCTGAACATCATAAACGATATTGTAGATATTTCAAAAGTCGAGGCTGGACTGATGGATGTTAGCTTATCCATTACAAATATTAACGCACAAGTAGAATTCATTTACACCTTTTTTAAACCTGAATCTGAACTAAAAGGTATAAATCTCTTCGTTAACTGTTCTCAACCCTCTGAATTGGTTATTATTAAAACCGATACAGAAAAACTGTATGCGATCCTTACAAATCTGGTTAAAAACGCAATCAAATTCTGCGATTCCGGCAGTATTGAATTAGGGTATGAACTAATTAAAAATAAGCAGGTTACGAATGAACAAAACGTTTTTTTACAATTTTATGTGAAAGACACAGGAATCGGAATACCACTGGATCGGCAAAATGCAGTTTTTGAACGATTTATTCAGGCTGACATATCCGATAACAGAGCCTTTCAGGGCGCAGGCCTCGGATTGTCAATTACTAAAGCTTATGTAGAAATGCTTGGTGGTAAAATCTGGGTGAAGAGTGAGCCGGGAAAAGGCTCTCAGTTCTTTTTTACTATCCCTTACAATCCAGTTACTTCAGCAAAGACAGAACCTAATTATCCGATTCATAAAAATTCTGATGAAATTTCTATAGAGGGATTAACAATACTCATCGCTGAAGATGATGAAACATCTGAAATTCTGATTTCAATGACCCTTGAGCCTTTTGGAAAAGAATTCCTTAAAGTTAAAACAGGGATTGCTGCAGTAAAAATGTGTCGGGAACATCCTGATATAGACCTTATTCTGATGGATATTAAAATGCCCGAAATGGATGGCTATGAAGCTACCCGACAAATCAGAGCTTTCAATAAAAAAGTAGTGATTTTCGCACAAACCGCTTTTGCTCTTTCCGGAGAAAAATATAAGGCTCTCGAAGCTGGTTGTAATGACTATATTTCAAAACCCTATAATCTTACATTGCTTAATCAGCTGATGAAGAAGCATTTCTGAGCAATTAGGTGGAATTTGATGGTTTAATTGGAATAAATATTTTTAGGGTTTTGCAATGCTGAAAACAAGAGCAAATAGGCTTTCGAGTACTATTTGGATTTTCCATTTTTGTGGGCCTTTTATAGTTCAAACAAAAACGGCCCGTTAGAAAATTAATCTATTGACAAAAACAAAAAAAGCCCTAGGTTTTCTATGGCTTTTTTGTTGATTTCACTATAACTACTTTCTAATTTTCCAACATCGACAAGCCTTCAGTAAGTTTTTCAAGCTCACTGGCCATTGAAATAAACTGAGTAGCGTTCATCTCTTTTATAAATACAAGGCCGTGTGTAGCCCTGATTAATGGGTGATCGTTTTCGTAAAAGAAATTTTTACCCAGCAATAATTGTATCTGTTTAAGTTGCTTTACCCAAATTCTTCGGGTTAGTTCACTGAATTTTCCATCATATTCATAACTTGGAAATGAAGCGTTTACCTGCGACATATAACTTTCTGAGAATGATGTTTCCAAAATATCAAGCGCATTAAGCGATACCGGCACTATAATCTCTGCTTCGGCTGGATGAAACTTATACCACACGTTTCTGTATCCTAAAATCCTAAGTTTTGAAATATCATGTTCTTTTTGCCATTCTTTTACTGCACCAGCAATTGCCTGTAGCACTTTATAATGAGTGTCTGGGCCACTTCCTTCCGGATCCAAAGCGAGACTAATCACCGTTGGTTTGTACTTTCTGAATTCTTCTAAAATTGGAAGGATATCACGCTCTTTTTGAGGATTTTCGGTAAAAAGATCTCCTTTGTAAAATCCTAATCGTAAATGATGTACATTTTTCACCGGAACGCCAAAATGAGCCCATACCAGTTCTTCTTCAAACTCCCTGAGCATTCCTTTGAGTTTCTGAATTTCGGGGGAGTTTTTGCCGCCATCATAACTTTCTTCGAGCTCAAGGATAATGGACTTCAACATTACAAGCAATTCTTCCTTACTCTTTACCCCATAAATTCCAACCACTGCCCGTATAAGCCTGTGGCATAAACCGCGCATTTTCTCAAAACTATTTCGTTCCGCTACGTTATCAAGAAAATGGTACACGTCTTTGTCAAACTTAAGCGAATAACCAAGATCAAAGAAATCAGGATATTTTATCATCTGAATCTTCCCAATATCAATTAGTCGGAGCGATTCCTTAAGAATTTCAAATACAAAACCATTGGTAACTGCCGTAAAACCCGAGGTTAACACTGAAAAATGTATTTCATTACTCGCAGAACGAACCTGCCGGTTTGTGTAGGGCATGAGTCCCAACATAATATCATCGTGATGCGGACCAGTGTGATAAATTACCTGATTTTCATCCTTTATCATCCCGCGGGATAATTTCGCTTTGATGGAATCAATAACTGAGGGAACCGTTTTTTCATTTAAAGCGGGAATCATAGAGCAGAAAATATCCGCCTTTAAGTCCTCAACACTCAAATGATGACCATATTTATCGATCTTCTGACATAAGTCAATAACCGAGCGTTCTGTTTTTTCGTGGCTCCACGACCCCTTTTTGTAATACTGTAAAAGACTGTCATTCAGCCTTGAAGCAGCACCTGTGGTAAGATAAAACCGGCTGTTAGGCAAGCGTTGTAAAACTGTGGCTGGATAAACAGTATCCATTTCACTTTCCAGTGAATGCTTAACAATTTCGGCTTTGGCCTCCCCTGCTGCAAAAATTAAAGCAACTGCCTCAGGATTATAGGTAATGGTTTCAAGACCAATTGTAATAACAAGGCGACTGCGGGAAACTTCAATCCCTCCTAGATCGCCTGCTGCCACAGCCTGAGTCTCGAAATTCGTTCCCGTGAGCCGGGTTGTTGAATAGAGATCGGATCCCCTGGTGTTGAAAGCAATGTGCCCGTCAGGTCCAATACCTCCCAGAAAAAATCCTATTCCGCCCTTTTCTCGAATCTTATGTTCGTAGGCTGAACACCAGTTGTCGATTAGGAAAATTGAATCCTGCTGCACCTTTTCCTTTTGCGATTTTGCTTCGCGGAAACGTAGCGATAAATCTATCTGATAATCAGGAAAAACTTCAAGGAAATGCCTATTGCCAGCCAGAGGAATATCCTCTGAATTAATTAATAATGCTTTTGATGCGTCAAGTCCAAATCCCTCGATATAAAAATTCTTTACATAATTATAGAAACTGTTGTGCTGCAGTGGATTAATGGGGTAGAATTCATCGATTTGCACGAATTGCAATTGACTAAGATCAGGGCGTTTTATACCTCCTAAACCAAATTTTTCACGAATTGCGCCTGCCTCCTTATCATTCCAACCTGAAAGCAACGATTGTGTGAATTTGATAAAATATTCAGGCGTTTTTCCGGTTGGCAGACTAATCACTCCATCAAGATTTTCAGAAACCCATTCCAGAAAACGAAGAGCTGTAAAAAATCCAAGTTTTGGGAAATCGCTGACAGTTATGTACGGGATTTTCGTTGTCATTTCTACAATACCCGATTTGCTTAGAAAAACCTGCTCAACTTTGGAACCTAATCTATTTTGCATTGTGTTAAAATTATCTAAGAGATATTAATAAACTTATTTTCTTAATTTACTCTGTATATCAAATACACTGTTTTTCATCTCTTCGTAATTCTTTTCCATCTCCAGCAACAGAGCATATTGAGCCCTTGATCGCTGCATATTATGCTCCGGGTTAGCAATTCTGTAATACTTGTTCCCATCCAGATAATCCATTAAAAACCGCAATAGCTGTTCAAAGGTTATATATTTTGCTGATAAAGCAAGGTTTGCAATCTCCGTTTCATTCAGAAAGGCTGAAGCCTCTTCCAAATAACCTTTTGTGAAAGCATGAAAAAACTCCATATTCATTTTTACATTGTCGGTATTCACATCATCTTCATCACCTGAATTGGTGTAGGAGCGTATTGCGTCGCCGTAATCATATAAAATACTGCCGTAAAGAACTGTGTCAAGGTCGATTAGACATAAAACTCCCCCCTCCTTATCAAACAGAATATTGAGAAGCTTTGCATCATTATGTGCAACCCGAATAGGGATTTTTCCATTTTCAAAAAGTTGACGAAAATTCATCATCTCTTCTCTTCTGCTCTCAATCCAGTCTATTTCACGACCAAACTTAGCTTTTCGTGAACTGGAAATACTATCAATTACTTTATCCCATTGTTCATACCTGAAACGCATGTTGTGATAGCCAGGCAGAATATCTGTCAGTGGTTCTGTGAAGTCTGATAATAATTTATGAAACTCTCCTGTTCCGCGTCCACCCTCCATTGCCATTGCACTGTTAAGTGGGTTATTGTATGTGGTGGAGTCTTTAATGTAAAGACACATTGCCCAGTATTCACCCTCCTCATCAATAAAATAGAGTTCATTGGTGATTGTTGGAATCAAGGTCAGACTGTTTCTCAAAGGGTCTAATCCGCAACTTTCAATTTTAAATTTTATATGATTGCACACACGGGAAATATTCATCATCATAGAAGGAACATCCCTGAAAACATTTTTGTTTTTATGTTGAAGTAAATAATCATTTGTGTCAGTGCCAGCCGTTTTCACAAAATAGGTTTCATGGATATTGCCTTCGCCAAAGAGGGAGATAGATTCAATTACCCCTTCAATTTTAAAGTGCGCAGCAGGAATAGAAGGATTGACAGGCATTAAATTCAAATTTAAAAATGTGTATTTAGAATTCTAATATTTTCTATTCCAACTAGTTAGTTTGTATCCCCAAATAGAATAATAAAGAATTATGAAGTAACAAGGTATCATTATAAGGTACGCCTGCTGAGATGAATAAATATCTGAAAATTTTCCCCAAATCAGTGGAAGAATAGCTCCTCCCGAAATAGCCATGATCAGTAAAGCTGAGCCTTTACTTATAAATGAGCCGAGATTATGCAGAGCAAGCGGCCAGATTGCCGGCCAAACTATAGCGTTTGCAAATCCAAAAAGAGCTACAAAAAACACTGAGTTTATGCCGGTTGTTAATAAAGCACCAATTGTAAAAATAATGCCGAGAACCGCCGAAATCATAAGAGCTTTGCGTTGATCAAGATATTTTGGAATAAGGATGATTCCAAGAATATATCCAACAACCATTGCAATCATTGTATAGGATGTAAATGCTTTGGCATCATCCATGGTAATTCCGATTGATAAACCATATCGAATAATTGTATCTCCGGCAATAACTTCGGCACCTACATAAAAGAAAAGAGTTATAACACCTAATATCAGATGTGGAAATGCGAAAATACTCTTTTTGCTCTCTAAAAGACTTTCATTGACATCCGAATCCTGCTCTTTTTCAAGTTCCGGAAGGGGAGATAAACGAACGCCGATCCCCATAAACACGAGCACAATTGTCATAAAAATATAAGGATTAATAACCCGGGTTGCAAGTGCATCAAGTGCCATAGCGCGGGCTATAACATCGAGACCTTCTAAGCTTTTTATAAAAGCATCTCCATCATTAAAAATATAGTACGCTAGTACAAGTGGAGCAATGGCACCGGCCATCTTGTTGCAAATACCAAGAATACTAATTCGTCTGGCTGCACTTTCCCTAGGTCCAATGATTGTAATGTAAGGATTTGATGCAGTCTGCAGAACGGCAAGTCCCGTTCCCATTACAAATAATGCCATCAGAAAAGCCCAATATGTTCGTGTATAAGCAGCCGGAATGAACATGAGAGTTCCAATAGCAATTACAAACAGACCAATCATCATCCCGTTTTTAAGTCCAGTCCTCTCAAGAACCCATGCAGAAGGCAATGCCATAACAGTGTAAGCGATATAAAATGCAAAGGCAACCAGTAAAGCTTCGAAATTTGTGAGCTCACAAGCTATTTTTAAATATGGAATCAAAATTCCGTTTAGCCATGTTACAAAGCCGAAAATAAAAAACAAAGCGGAAATAATAATCATTGGAAGCAGATAGCTTTTTTCTGACTTAAGCGGTGTGTGTGTTGATGTCATAATGGTAAATTCTGGTATTTACTAATATAATTAAATGAATCGTCAATGAAATTAAGGTTTTCGAAAGATAAGCACCTTTCAAAAAATTAAGAATTTAGTAAAATAAAATTCTTACATCAAATATAAGATTAATCTTGATTGAATATACTTTGGTATATATTTTGCATGAAACTATTAAAACTCCCGAATCCGTTAGCTTTTTTGCAATTATTAGGGTTGGGTATTCAAACATTTTTAAGCATTTCACGTACACAAGCCAAAAATCGAGCGATGAGACCAAATATAATATCATTCAACAACCTGATTGCAAGGATCAGTGAATGCAGGAAAAGGATGACCATAGTGCGAAGGGAGATTTTATTAAATGAGGAGACAGGCAAAAACCCGGAACATCAGAAGAGAGAGCTTTTTAACCTGAGCAATCAGATAAGTATGTTACAAGAGCGATTGCAAAGTTTTCAGAATAAATCAAAACTTCAATCTTTCAGGTAAGTCTTACTGCTAACGGTCGATGCTATATGCAGAATTAAAGGGCTCGAATTCGACCACTTAACCACCAAACTTTCAGGGTTTAAACCCCTCATCTTTAATGTGTCGAAAAACTAAAAATCAGCTTTTTTTAATAGTTTTTTTTGAAAAACACCAACTATTTTTGACATCAATACAGTTTTTTAATAAACGTATCATCCCTCCAGATTATCCTCAGCAATTAAAGATTTTATCCTGTCGATTTGAATCTGCTTATTTACTTCCCTTAAGCTCCTTGCTGTTTTAGTGAAATACTGATGAAGGGATATAAATTTTACCTGAAGTTTATTCCAGTCATTGAGAGTACCTATCTTATTTTGCTCTTTCAGCTCTTTGTAAAGTGTGTTTGAAACCGGGATCATATCGCTTCTCCCCAAATAATCAAGATCTGCGTCGCAAATGATTTCTTGTAACAGGTCTTTGGGCTGTGGTGGCATTTTAGTGGCCATAATAATATTGCAGATTCTATCTATCTGAGCTTGGGAATATCCGTAAGCCGGCAACATTTCGCGAACGAGCAATGTTCCTTCATGTTCATGACCGTCATAAATTACGGTGTGACCAGCATCATGAAACAATCCTGCCGTTTTTAAAAGTAGGATTTCCTCATCGGAACAATCTTCTGTCCAGCCGATTAGCTCCACTTCTGTAACAACATCCACGGTATGTTTCACATTATGATAATACAGATAAGGTGGCAATTCATTCTCCAGTTTTTCCAGAATAATTTCCTGTAATTCTGTGAATTGCACCAATTTAAACCGGGTATCAAATGCTGCATTTGGTGTAATTTTACTTTCGTTAAAGGAAAATTCTTCTCTTAGACCTTTAACTGAAAACATTTCAATATCGCCTTTATATTTCACTGGCATTTTACCGAAATAATCGCAGGTAAAAAGCTCCTTTACCAACTCGTAAGTCATTGCGCTAACAATAATGACTCCATCATTACTGTATGTTTCCATTCGACTGGCGATATTTACCGTATCCCCTTTAATATCGTAATTAACTTTTTTCTTTCCTGAGAAAGTTGCGAAAACTGGCCCGGTATGTATTCCAAGTTTTATTTCCCATACTTTTTCAGTTCTTCCCTGCTGTTCGGGAAAACTCTTGATAAAATTTTCAATTTCGAGAGCTGCCATCACAACCTGAATTGGGTTGGTCATATTTTTTACAGGAATACCACCGGCTGCCATGTAGCTGTCGCCGATAGTTTTTATTTTCTGGATGTTGTATTTCTTAAGAATGCGGTCGAATTCGAATAAAATAATATCCAGTTCATCCATCAGCACTTGACTGTTCATTGTTTCCTGAATATTCGAAAAACCTATAATACTGGCGTACATTACCGTAACAATATCAAATCTGGTTGCTACCGCACGATCCGTTGACCTAAGGCCAGCTTCAAGTTCAGAAGGTGAGAACTTTTCGAGCATGGTTTTTTGCTCATCATTTTCCATGGTAAGCTTTTCCAGACGTTTTTTCAGTTTCTCATTTTCTTCTGTCAGATCCTGATTATGTTTTGCCAGGTTACTAATCCTTTTGAGAAGATCTTTATTGCTTTGTGCCATTCAATAAGAGGGTTCAGTCATTTGCTAAAGTAATCTGTTTACCTGAATTTTTCAAAAAAACATTTCATAGTTTGATAAATATCTAAATTTTTATAAAATCTAAATCAAATGTATTTTAACTATCAACTAGTATAACTGAATGTCTTTATAAAATGTTATTTTTGGAGTACTAAAAAATCACCATTATGCGATTAAAACAAATTGTTCTGCTACTACTGATTATACTAGTTTTTCCCATTGTTCAGGGTTTCTCCCAGGACAAACCATTTATACTTATGTCCTACAATGTTGAAAATTTGTTTGACACTTTAGATACTCCCGGAACTGATGATATAGAATTCACTCCGGCAAGCAAGAAGGTATGGAATACCGAAAAATACAATAAGAAGCTTGTTGATTTGTCAAAAGTTATCGCAGCCGTCGGGAAAGAATCTTTGCCTGATGTAGTTGGACTCCTAGAAGTTGAAAATCGCAAAGTGGTTGAAGATCTGATTAATACTCCCCTGCTAAAACCCGGTGGATACGGCATTGTACATGAGGAAAGTCCTGATGAAAGAGGAATTGATGTAGCACTTATTTATCGCAAAGATCGTTTTAAATATGAAGGTCACGTAAAGATTCCCGTTGTTTTTCCATTTGACTCTACTGAAAGAACAAGAGATATTCTTTATGTATATGGCAAAGCGCCGGATGGAATGGATATTCATTTTTTCGTAAATCACTGGAGTTCAAGAATTGGTGGGGAAAGAGAGACTGAACCTAAGCGAATGTACTGTGCAGTATCATTAAGAAGGAATCTGGATTTGTTACTTTCCAGGGATTCTAAAGCAAGAATTGTTATTATGGGGGATTTTAATGATGAGCCCAGTAACAGAAGCATTATGAGCGTTTTGCAGGCTTCCAATAAGAGAAAAAACATATCCGTTGGTGAGTTTTACAATTTAATGTACGATACTCATAATCTGACTCCCGAAGGCTCATATTTCTACCGTGGCAACTGGAATATGCTTGATAATATTATAGTTTCCCATTCACTTTTAAATACTGGCTCAGGATATGGTTGCAAATATGATTCAGGGAAAATTTTAAAAGAAGACTGGATGCTTTTTAAAGCAAAAAACGGCGAGGTATCACCAAACCGAACATACGGTGGAGATAATTATTTCGGGGGAATTAGCGATCATTTACCTGTTTATGTAATTCTTGAAAATGTAAAGTAATTTGTAAACTTTAATCAAAAAACGAAGTCTTTTTAACGCTTTCAAATGGATTTTAAAATAACCTCCAACTATAAACCAACCGGTGATCAGCCTGAAGCTATCAAGCAACTTGTTGAAGGTGTTAATGCAGGAACTGAAAACCAGGTTTTGCTCGGGGTTACAGGTTCTGGAAAGACTTTTACCATTGCAAACCTGATCGAAAGGGTAAACCGGCCTACACTAATTCTAAGTCATAATAAAACTCTGGCCGCCCAGTTATATGGTGAGTTTAAGGAGTTTTTTCCGGATAACGCTGTTGAATATTTTGTTTCATATTACGATTACTATCAACCTGAGGCATACCTTCCGGTTACGGATACCTATATTGAAAAGGATCTTGCCATTAATGATGAGATTGAAAAACTAAGACTCTCAACTACTTCTTCATTACTTTCCGGACGACGCGATGTTATTGTAGTTTCATCAGTGTCTTGTTTGTATGGCATCGGCAATCCAAAGGATTTTCATGAAAATACTCTCAATATTAAAAAGGGAGAAAAACTTGGCAGAAATACCTTTTTGCGAAAACTGGTCGACAGTCTTTATTCGCGTAACGAGGTTGAATTTGTAGCCAGAACTTTTCGAGTAAGGGGCGATACTGTTGATGTTTTTCTGGCATATAGAAATCTCGCATACCGGATAATGTTTTTTGGTGATGAGATTGATGGGATGCAATCGATTGATCCATTAACCGGACAAGTTATGGAAGACCACACCGAACTTGTAATTTTCCCTGCCAATATCTTCATTACTGCTAAAAACAGGATGAAAACTGCTATTGAGGAGATTCAGGATGATATGGTGAAGCAGGTGGACTATTTTAAAGAAATTGGAAAACACCTTGAGGCGAAAAGGCTAGAAGAAAGAGTGAATTTCGATCTGGAAATGATTCGCGAACTTGGACATTGTCCGGGTATCGAAAACTATTCAAGGTATTTTGATGGCAGAAATCCCGGAACAAGACCTTTCTGTTTGCTGGATTATTTTCCACTGGACTTTCTAACAGTGATTGATGAGAGTCACGCTACACTTCCTCAGGTACGCGCCATGTTTGGTGGGGATCATAGCCGCAAGCAAAACCTCGTTGAATATGGATTCCGTTTGCCTGCAGCAATAGATAACAGGCCACTCCGGTTTGAGGAATTTGAAGCCCTTATCGGACAAAGAATTTATGTGTCTGCAACTCCCTCTGATTACGAGCTAGATAAAGCCGAAGGAATAGTAGTAGAGCAGGTAATCCGCCCCACAGGATTGCTGGATCCTGTTATTGAAGTCAGACCCAGTCTGAACCAGATTGACCATCTGATCGGCGAAATAAAAGCCCGGGTAAGGGATTCCGAGCGTGTTCTGGTAACCACGTTGACCAAGCGAATGGCTGAGGAACTGAGTGCTTATCTTATCAAACTCAACATCAGGTGCAGGTATATTCATTCCGATATTATCACCATGGAACGGGTAGAAATTATGGAAGGATTGCGGAAAGGAACCTTCGATGTACTGGTTGGAGTTAACCTTCTCCGTGAAGGCCTTGATTTGCCGGAAGTATCGCTGGTTGCCATTCTGGATGCTGATAAAGAGGGATTTTTGAGATCTGAAAAGTCATTGACTCAGACATCAGGCAGAGCTGCTAGAAATCTTAACGGGAAAGTAATCATGTATGCAGATAAGATTACCAACTCGATGAAAAGAACCATTGATGAGACTGACAGAAGGCGGGCAAAACAGCTATTATACAACGAAGTAAATAACATTACTCCTACTCAGATTAAGAAAGAACGTATGTCGATGATGGGCACTCTGCACAGTGAAGCCAGAGGCAGAGGATTCTATTCAGAACCAATGGAAGCGCACGTGGCAGCGGATCCTGTGGTGAGTTACATGGACGCTGAACAATTGAAAAAGGCTATCGAAAAGACAAAGAAAAATATGGAAAGAGCTGCCAAAGAGCTTGATTTTATTCAGGCGGCAAAATTCCGAGATGAAATGTTTGAGCTGGAGAAATTGCTGGAGAAAAAGAAAAAGTGATTGAGTGATGGTCGAATTGTTGAAAATATCAGGTCGAAATCCTGTCACATATAATAAGTTTAAAATGAAAAGTAAATTAGTATTGATGATTTGTGTTGGCCTTGGAATAACCATGTCAGCCTGCAAAGAAACCAGTAATACTTCAAAGAAAGCACCAGAATATGAGTTTCTTTCGAATCCTGAGAGTGTTGGATTTTCAACAGAAAGGCTGGCACGTATTGATACCATGCTTACTGAATATGTGAGTAAAGGGATGATGCCAAATGCGGTGACATTTGTTTCCAGATATGGAAAAGTTGTTCATAATAAAGCCTTTGGTTGGAAAAATATTGAAACCAAAGAACCAGTAGAATTAAACAGTATTTTCAGAATTGCATCTCAGACAAAAGCCCTGACTTCAGTGGGACTCATGATTCTGTACGAGAAAGGCAAATTCCTACTAGACGATCCAATTTCACATTATATTCCTGAGTTTAAAAACCCGCAGGTTATTGTTTCCATAAACGCTAAGGACTCAAGTTATACTTCACGTCCGGCAAAAAGGGAGATTACAATAAGGCATCTGTTAAGCCATTCATCGGGTATCCCCTATCCAAATATTGTTTATGAAAAAGCCGGAATTCCTGCAGTTAATTCGCTTGAGCCCATCACCATTGCCGAAGTAGTGAAAAAAATTGCAAAGCTTCCGCTCGACCGCGATCCTGGCGAAAGTTTTACGTATGGTTTAAACACCGATGTACTGGGTTATCTGATTGAAGTATTATCAGGCATGCCTTTGGATGAATACCTGCGTAAAGAACTTTTCGAACCTTTGGAAATGAAAGACAGCTACTTCTATCTTCCTGATGACAAGGCTTCCAGATTAGTAAGTCTGTACTCGAAAGACAGTCTTAACACCCCATTGCACATCTGCAAAAACAAGTCAAATTGCAGCTATCCTGTTGCCGGCGCAAAAACATACTTCTCAGGTGGAGCAGGCGTTGTAGGCACTGTAAAGGATTACGCGAACTTTTGTAAAATGCTGTTAAACGAAGGTTCATTCAACGGGAAACAGGTTCTTGGAAGAAAAACAATAGACCTCATGAGAACTAACCAGATTGGCGAAAATGATGTTTTGGGAAATGAAAACCGTTTTGGACTGGGCTTTGAAATAAACACAGAGCGTGGCGTCGCTAAATTTCCAGGTTCAGTGGGAGCTTTTGGCTGGGGAGGAATGTATACAACCGATTATATTATTGATCCTCTTGAAGATATGATCATTATTATTTACACCAATGCTGAACCATTCGCAAACCCAAACATCAACAGACGTTTCAGAAATATGGCTTATGAAGCACTGATTGATACCCGAATCTAAATAATTCATAGCTATTTTAATACAAGTTAATATTTCAATAGTTCGTTAAACTTTCAGGGGTCGATATTATGAAATTACGCAAGGTGCTGATTATTAACTCTATATATATTAATAATTAAATTTTTAAAACATTGATAAAGAGCAACATAAAAAAGTTTAACGGACTATTGTATTTACAATAGTCCGTTAAACTTTCAGGAATTGACATTATGAAATTACGCAAAGTGCTGATTATTTATTCTATGCATATTATAAATCAAATTTTATAAAGCATTGATAATGTGTAACATAAAAAAGTTTAACGAACTATTGTATTTTACAAATTAAAATTAAGAAATGAAATCTAAGTCCATCCTTGTTACTGCAATTCTATTGTACTGCCTTTATTTTCAGGTATTTTCACAGAAAGTATTACCAATCTATCTCGATAAAAATCAAACCATAGATGCAAGAGTTGAAAATGCGCTTTCTTTACTGACATTGGAAGAAAAGATTGCATTGTGTCATGCCCAATCAAAATTCAGCGTAGCCGGTGTTCCGCGTCTGGGTATCCCTTCCATGTGGATGTCAGATGGCCCTCATGGAATACGCGCCGAGATAAACTGGGGATCATGGGACTATTCAAATTGGACCAGCGATTCCTGCACTGCATTTCCTTCTCTGACCTGTCTTGCCGCAACCTGGAATCCTGAACTCGCCTATCAGCACGGAGTTGCAATTGGTGAGGAAGCAAGGTGCCGTGATAAGGATATTTTACTTGCTCCTGGTGTTAACATTTACCGTAGCCCACTGAATGGCAGAAATTTCGAATATCTTGGCGAAGATCCCCTCCTCTCTTCAGTAATGGTAGTGCCTTATATCAAGGGAGTACAATCGAATGGTGTTGCAGCCTGTGTAAAGCATTACATGGCCAACAATCAGGAAACTTTGCGCGGGTCAATTAATGTGGAAATGAGCGACAGAGCCTTATATGAAATGTATCTGCCAGCTTTTAAAGCCGCCGTTATGGAAGGGCAGGTTATGTCGGTTATGGGTGCGTACAATAAGTTCAGAGGTTCCTGGTGTTGCGAAAATCCCTTTTTACTCACAAAAATACTTAAGGAAGACTGGGGTTTTAAAGGGATTGTAATCTCCGACTGGAATGCAGTTCACAGTACTAATGCCACTGCACTTGCCGGTCTTGACGTCGAGATGGGAACGGATAATAAGGAATTTAGTGCGTACTTTCTTGCATCACCCTTTCTTAAGGAAATACAAAACGGTTCAATCGATATTAAGGTTCTTGATGATAAAGCAAGACGGGTATTAAGAACAATATTCCTGACCGGGATGAATTCTGAACGTCCATTCGGTTCATTTGGGACTAAAGAACATGCGGAAGTTTCGAGAAAAATTGCTGAAGAGGGAATTGTACTCTTAAAAAACAGCCAGCAACTTCTCCCTCTAAACATTTCAAGCCTAAAGTCAGTTGCGGTAATTGGTGATAATGCCACAAGAAAACAAATAGTTGGTGGTGGAAGCTCAGAATTGAAGGCAAAATACGAAATATCCCCCTTGCAAGGCCTAAAGACAAGACTTCCTTCAACTATTGAAATTCATTATTCCCAGGGATATAGTAAAAAGATTGCTGACAATATTCAGTTGAATAAAGAAGCTGTTGAACTGGCTGCCAAATCTGATATTGTGCTGTTTATTGGAGGATTAAACAAAGAAGAAGGCCAGGACTGCGAAGGTGCAGACAGGAAAGATATGAAACTGCCTTACGGACAGGATGAATTAATTGCGGAAATACAAAAAGTTAACCCAAATGTAGTAGTAGTTCTGCTATCAGGGAATGCTGTTGAAATGCCATGGATTGCAGGTATCACTTCCATTCTTCAGGTTTGGTATCCTGGTCTGGAAGGTGGAAATGCCATTGCGCGTGTTTTATGCGGAGATGTAAATCCATCTGGAAAACTGCCATTTACCTTCCCTGTGAGGCTGGAGCAGAATCCTGCACATGCACTAAATTCCTTCCCAGGAGATGGAGTAAATGTAACTTACAAAGAAGATATCTACGTGGGGTACAGATGGTTTGAGAAACAAAAGACAGAAGCACTTTTTCCTTTTGGATTCGGACTTTCATATACCAGTTTTGCTTTTGGGAAGATTCAGGCAGACAATACTAATCTGAGTTCAACCGGTAAAATAAATGTCAGTATCAGTGTGAAGAATACAGGAAAAATCGAAGGTTCAGAAGTAGTTCAATTATATATTTCGGCGGTAAAACCTATCGAAGAAAGACCCATTAAGGAACTTAAAGCATTTAAAAAAGTTAAACTTGCAGCAGGGGAAGAAAAAATAGTAAATTTTGAAGTTTCCCCTGAAGACCTAAAGGTTTATTCTGAAAAGGAAAAGGGCTGGGTGATATTTCCAAGTAAATACAAAATTATGATTGGAAATTCAAGTCGGGATATTTTTGATGCTGTTACGTTAAGTTATAAATAATCAGATTCTTGCAGGCATTTTCTATTAAAAAACGCCTAATGAATTCCAGAAAACCATTTCTAGGTTGCCTTTGGTATTATTGATTAACTTCAGTAACCTCAAAAATCTGATTTCTGTCCCATTCAACCCAATATTTCAGAGCATTTTGGCGTATTAGTTTCCAGTATCCATCATCCATCAGGCCAAACTTTACAATACCTTCAGCGATATCTGCATCAACCATTTTAAGATATTCAGGTTTGAGAGTGATTCTAATGGATTTATTCTGATAAGAAAAAACTGCTGACGGTTTGGCTATAATGTCATCAGACAGTTTTATTGTCCCCATTCCTAAGGTTGCGCCTGTACTTACCTGAATTCCATCAATCAGACATGAATATGGAGGTTTGGTTCCTGCATAGGCAACGACTTTTAACATGTCAGATCCTACTCCAAAATATTCCCTTGCCCGAATCCCCATCTTTGCTCCAACAATTGAGAATACACCAAGGTGTCCATGGAATTCGTCTGTCATTACATTCGCTTTCCATTCGTCCATTCCGTAGAGTGCAATTGCAGTATCAATAATCGGACGAACATCATAATTGAACATTTCACGTTGAACAGGGAAAGAATTAAACACAACATTCGACTTTACAGCATAATTCCCATTTATCATATCAATAATCACTTCCCTCACTCCATTTTCATTATATTCCTGGTTATGCCTGATTATTGTTTTACCCATCAAAGGAGTGATTCCAAATAGCTCAGGATTAGTTAGATATATTGAAACCAGTTCGTCACAAAGATTAAAATGTTTTTGCATAAGTCTTTTATAAACAATAGGTTGACTATGAACCTTTGAAAATACCGAAGCAAGAACTGTTGTTGATTTCACGCATACTTCATACAAGGCTGAGTCGAATCGTGAATTCTCATAGTTCAGGTTTGAAATGACATCAATGCGAATCCCTGATCCAAAAACAATTTCTGCTGCTTCTTTGTCATATTCATAATTAAATCCCGAAAGAGGTTTTACATATCCATTATACCAAATGATTCGTTCGATATTGTTAAGGATTGACTTTTTTTCTTTTACGAGTTTTTCAATATTAGTGAGAGGGCCAAGACATATTAGAATAGTTTTCTCTTTTGAATTTTCAATATTTTTAACCAGACAATCGAAAGAATTTAAAATTGGTTTAATGTTATCGATAGCTGTACCCCATGTAAATTGCCGGTTAAATTCTCTCCAAGGAGGAGCAACATTCGGGAGATCATCGCCAAGTGCAACAGGAATAGAATCAGCCTTAAATTCATGAAGAAGAGTGTGTATTTTTTGAACACCTTCCTTTGGAGGAATTGATCCATCGCATGTAACTATTGCTTTTATTGTGATTTCTGGCCGAGACAATAAAAGGCTTATAGCCCGCATATCATCAATTGCACAATCCGTATCAATAATTACAGCATGACTATTGTGTTCGTGTAAAGGCTGCGAAAAAGCAATCCCGGAAAAATAAAATATGCTGATTAATGTAAAAGCCAATCGAATTTTCATAATTAGTTTATAAGATTTTTATAATTCAATGTTTATGAAACACATAATGAGAATGGTAATGACGGTGCTCTTCATTTCCATGTTTGTGAATATGTTCATGAATCAGATTCACTGAAATCAGGAGTTTCTCATCACCAAGGATTTCAGATGCCATCCCGATTTTTTGAATGCCATGCTCCTCGGTTAGCACTGCAACGCGGGGTTGCAAATGATCGATTAAATCGAGGTGGTGGGTTGTGAAAATGATGGTTTTCCCGGCTCTGTTCAATTCGAGAAGAAGTTCAATAAAGAAGGATTGAGTCTTTGGATCAAGACTTGCAAGTGGCTCATCAATAAGCAGAACTTCAGGGTTCATAGTAAGAACAGAGGCGATAGCAACTTTTTTCTTTTCACCGCCAGACAGCATGTATACCGGGCGATCTTTCAGGTAGCCAATTTCAAGATAAGCTAGAGTTTGTTCCGCTCTTTCTCTTGCTATTTCAAGGGGGATATTAAGCTGAAGAGGGCCAAATAGTAGTTCGTCAAAAACACAAGGACAAAACAATTGAATTTCAGGATTTTGGAAAATATATGCATTGGATTGACGAAATGAATTTCTAAAACTGTTATCGTTCATGGATTTTTCATTCACCTGCTTCCCTTTAAAATAAACCTCCCCTGAATCAGGAAAAATCAGAGCATTGATAATATGCAGCAATGAAGATTTTCCGCTTCCGTTAAGTCCGATGATGGAAAACATCTCTCCAGCATTAATTGTAAGGTTGATATCCTTAAGCGCTGGAATTTTCCCGAAATAAGAATAATCAACATTCTTTAATGAAATAATACTTTCCATAATAAATCTATACCAGTATTAAAATAATTCCAAAAGTCAAGACAATAAATACCGCAATAAAATCTGTATAACCAATTTTATTCTGAGAATGTAAAAATATTCTCCCATGATACCCCCTTGAAACCATTGCATTGTAGGTGTTTTCATAAATACCTGCTGAACGCTTAAAAATATAAAACACACGTCCACTTACCAATTCCCTTATATTATCATTTTTTAAATTTACTGAAAGCCTGGATTTTAAAGCAAAGTAGACCTCATCAATAGTTCGCGTGAGAATAAAGATGAATTTATATGCGAGGCTTATTATCATGAGGAAAGTGTCAGGAATTCCAATTAGTTTAAACGATTTTATGAATGCAGGGAACGATGTGGTGTAGACAATAAGTAGGGAAAAAGAAACCGAGTTTAATACTCTCAGAAAAAGAATAGAAACCACTTCAAAACCATTTTTCGTAAACCCAATATTTGCCGGAATTGAATATATCCAGAATTTTGAAGGCGCGTCAAATGAAAAAAGATTTATGATGATATCTCCGGGAGTAAAAATATTCAGAGCGGCCGGAAACGACACAAAGAACCCAAAAAAGAAGGCAAGGAGAAAAATCTTTCGGTAAACCTGAAAAAGATTAAGCTTCGATAAAACATACACGAAGAATATAAATGCAAAAATCCACAATTGAGCCGTGACCGTATGAAGTACGCTAACAACAACTACAAGAAAAATTAACGAGATTAGCTTTATATGGGAATGGATTTTATGAATAATGCTTTTCTTATCCGCATTTTCGGCTTGCAGATACATGGTTTTTATTGCTTTGGCGGAATGTAGAAGTGTCGTATCAATAAATGAAAGATTTGCTTTTTTATGACATGTAAAAGTCTGCTCATCAGAAATAAGTAAATATGTAGGAATCTTATTTTTCATTTTTAATCAAAATCTTAGAAACCAACAACATCGCCAGATAAGAAAGTGTGGCCCCGGCAATTCCCGATACAATATAATAACCTGATTGATGCACTACTGATGAATCATTGCTATTAAGTGAATAGTCGGGTACCGGAGCTGCCCATAAATCTGTATATTTTGCTAATCCGGAGGGAACGTATCCAAGCAGGTCTCTGAGTGTTATTGCTGACCACTCTCCCCAGGCATCGCCGGCATTAAAAACCAAAGGCAATAGGATCCCAATTGGAGTGAGAAAACTGAGGATCAGTAAAACAATCAGGATTTTTTTCTGAAGTTTATCAAGTTTCATTTTTTACTCCTTTCCTAAACGCATAGATTAATGAAGGTTCGCTTTTTACAAAATAACCTAGGATCAGCGCAGTAACTATCCCCTCAATTATTCCAAAAAACAACAAATGCTCAATAGCCATTGCTGGAATTGCAACACTCAGATCGTAAGGGCAATACAATGCTTTTCCATCGGCAGAAGATGCAATAATTGGCTGAATCCCAAATTCAACAGCTGTTAATATTGCAGTCAAAACCAGACTGAAATATCCTGCTAAAAACGCAGCAATTTTAACTCCATATTTCCCCTTAAAACCAGCCAGAAGTTTAAAAATATAAAATGCTGAAAAAGGCATAAACACAGCCATATTAAAGCAATTTGCTCCAATGGCTGTTATTCCTCCATCACCAAAAACAAGCGCCTGTATGATCAAGGCCACCGAAATTGCTATACTTGCTGCCCAGGGACCAAATAAAACAGCTATTACTGCCGCTCCAACTGCATGTCCTGTTGTACCTCCGGGTATTGGCAGGTTAAACATCATAATTAAAAAAGAAAATGCAGCAGCCATTCCCAGGTATGGAATATTTTTCGCAGAAACATCTTTTTTAACTCTTTTCACTGCAACCGCAGCGATCGGAACGAACACAGCAAATAAGGGAATATATGTCTGAGGACTTAAATAACCGTCGGGAATATGCATAAAATATAGTTCGATTCAGGTAAATGAATTTAAAGCATGTCAGCGAATTATCTTCGGACGTCATTGCTTAGGGATTACACCCAATTTGTGTTACTTTTTATAAATTCGTGTTACAAATCTATACAATTTGTTTCAAAATCCCTATAAAAAAAACACTGTAATGTAGAATACTTCTAAACCACAGGCGAAAAGAAAAAAACCAAATCCATTTCATTAACTTGTAAAAAATTAGAAATCCAAATTATTCAATCAATGAAATTCGTTAAATTTCTCATAATCAATCTGTTTCTATTTACTACAATTCTGTTTTCAGTATATAGCAGTCCCAAACTAGGCGATACCATTCAGTCACCCCGCATAATTCAAGTTCCGGTTATTGATGGCTCAGGCAGTGATAAATGCTGGGATTCAGCTATATGGAACCCCATGCCTTATGTTTGGATTCCTTATGGCACGGCACTTTCTGCTGCTGATTTTACAGGACATTTTAAAACTGTTTGGAATGCCGAAAAAAATCTGATGTACTTTTTATTCGAAATAACTGATGATATCTTTGTTAATGGATATATTTTTTCCAAAACCAATGGGAATTATTATTTGTACGATGTTGTTGAACTTTTTATTGATGAGGACAGGTCAGGAGGGCTTCATGAAACCAATAACAATGCTTTTGCTTATCACATAACAAATGGAAATGCAAGCGTTGAATACGATGCCATTGATATGTGGAATACGGAAAGGGTAAATTACAGAAATCATTTTCCGGAGTTTAAAAGGGTAAAAAACGGAACTGTTTATACTTGGGAATTCTCGATGATGGTATTGAATTCCTCCTACACTCCTACTTCTGTTCTTGATAATTACAGGCCTACCTTGACAGTTGGTAAGAAAATGGGGTTTTCGGCGGCATACTGCGATGACGATCATTCCTCAGCAAATCTGGTACGCGATCATTTTATCGCATCAAAATATCAGACTCAGGCGAACAGCAATGAATCCTATAAAAATGCTTCAATTTTTGGCCTATTACAACTTGTCGCAGAGCCAACAGCTATTCCGAATTCAGTAAAAGATCTAAGTGTTTTTGAAGCTAAAAAATTAGATGTTTTCCCAAACCCCGTTTCGGATTTAGCATCTGTCAGTTTTAGCAGCAATTACATTGGAACTGTTGATGTTTCTGTCTTTAATGCAATTGGACAGACAATCAGTAAGGCAAAATTCAACAAGACTCAACAACTTTTTAAACAAAATCTTGATTTTAGCAACAACGCTTCGGGCTTATACATCATAAGCATTACCGCAGGAACCGAGAAATTATTTTCGAAGGTACTCAGGTAATACTTTTTTAGAACAGAATAACACTTTCTACAAATACATAAATCTCAAATTATGAAATTCTTAACTTTTTTAAAATCCATAAAAAGCTCCCGTCTTGCTTTTTTCTTTCTTGGGATAACCTCAGTAATATGGTTTCTGATCCGGGTTATTCCTAAACCAAGTCGCGCTACCTACCCCTGCATGCAGGCATCAGCGCCCATCATGTCGGCTTTTGTTATCTATTTAATTGGACTAGCCTCTACTATATACATTTTCAAAAAGCAAAATCGCAGTCTGCTATATTCAAGATTCACAATGGCTTCGTTGTTTGTTGCTGTTGCATTATTTTCATTTAGCAGTAACGAGGAAAACCAGCTTACACTTGTGGATGCAAGCTATTATCAGCCAAACGCACCCATTGGAGAAGCAAAAGGTATTTTCCCGGGTCGTGTTGTATGGATTTATAATCCCGATGCTACCAATGGTAATATGACAAATACCACATCCGATTATTGGGCAATGGATAAAAACTGTAGTCAGAACCTAGTAGACTCTATGTTAACTTCCGGTATTCGCCGTATTGGAGGAAAAGCAAATGTTGTAGAAGCCTGGAACGGAATTTTCAAATATTTCAATAAAAATCATGGTAAAGGTCAGGTTGGTTATACACGAGGCGAAAAATTTGCGATTAAAATAAATCTGACAAATTCATGCTGTGTAGGCAAGGATCCTAAACGGATTGACGCATCTCCCCAAATGGTTCTTGGAATTCTTAAACAATTAATTGAAGTGGTAAAAGTTCCTCAAGGTGACATCTGGATTGGCGATAGTTACAGGACTTTCAGAACCGAATATTATACTAAATGTTTTGCTGTATATCCAGACGTACATTATGTTGATGGCAAAGGAATCAACGGCAGCGAAAAAACTACTCCAACTGCCAAAGAAATTCTGAAATTTTCAGATAAAAAAAATACATCTTCTCTACCCGAACATTATGTTAATGCTACCTATTTTATCAACATACCTTGCTTAAAGACGCATAACGAAGGTGGAATTACCCTTGCAGCAAAAAACCATCAGGGATCAATTTTAAAGAAAGGAGATACGCCCGAAAATCAATCAGCATATTATATGCATTACTCATTGCCATCAAACGGGAACTCTCCAGGCATGGGGAAATACAGGCATATGGTTGATTACATGGGACATAAGGAACTTGGCGGAAAAACTTTGCTATACATTATTGATGGATTATGGGCTGGGAAAAGCTGGGAAGGCTGGCTTGAGAAATGGAAAACGTCGCCGTTTAATGGTGATTATCCTTCATCTATCTTTATGTCTCAGGATGCAGTAGCAATCGAATCGGTTGGGTTTGATTTCTTATTGAAAGAATATTCCTCAAAACCAAAAAGTGAGCAATATCCCTATATGCTTGGAGCAGATGACTACCTGATGCAGGCAGCTGATCCTGCAAACTGGCCTACTGGTTTAAAATATGATCCTGAAGGCGATGGTACATTCCTTGGTAGCCTTGGTGTTTATGAGCACTGGAATGACACCACTCAAATGCAATACAGCCGTAACCTTGATCCAGTGGCAGGTACAGGAATTGAATTGAAACGCTATACTGCTTTAAGTACCGACGATTATACGAATGAGATCACATCAGGAGGAGTTTCCGTTAAGCCTGTTTTTGCCAATTTCCGCATTTACCCTAATCCTGCCACCGAGGATTTACATATCGAGGGAACTGGAAACATGAAAATAAATATGAAAATTTATGATGTGCAGGGAAAACTTGTTTTTAATACAGCTTTTAACGGAAGTTACCTGTGGAATACTTCAAATAACAGTGGAGTAAAACTACAGAAAGGGATATATTTCCTGAAACTCAGTGAAACAGGCACAGGCAAGCTTGTTCGTGAGGAAAAGCTTATTCTGAACTAATCATCGTTCATGGGAAAATCAAAATTCCGATAATTTATTATTGCGTCATCAATTGATTGAAAACATTAATACTTCATTATATGTGGTTTTCACGTTTCATGGGATTTCGGACTAGCATAGTACTTTTCAGTATGCTTTTAATTTCAGCATGTGTAAAGGATGATATTAAAAGTCCAACATCCAATAACATAAAGAAAATAATAACTGATAAGAACGGACTAAAATGGATTGCCACAGATAATGGGCTACACAGTTACGACGGAACAAAATGGGATCAGTTTCGGGGTTTCCCATTTGGTAATTCCAACAAATATGAAGATGGAAATATAAGTTCATCAAATGATGGCGAAATTTGGTTTGCAGGAAACACAGGCAGTATCATGTTCAAGTTTAATGAAACTGCAATTGAATCAAAGAAGGTATACACAAAAAATTCTTCGGGTTTATTATCAAATTCAGTAACGGCTGTTGCAGCAGATCAGTTTGATACACGGTATTTTGGAACATCACTGGGTCTTTCGATAAACAAGGGAGATAAATGGGAATCGTTTGTGGGCAGAAAAAATGAGGAGATTTTACGCGAGTACAAAATAACTTCAATTGCGACAGCGAAAAACGGATGGATTTATGCGGCTACTTACGGTGGAGGTGTTTCCCGGTTTAAATACACAGATGCGGTTTCCGGAGCAACACTTTTTGATTCGATCTGGTCACAGCTGAAATCAAACTATGTGAACACCGTTATAATTGTTGATGACACGATTCAATGGTATGGCACAAACCGAGGAGCCTGCCTGCATATCAGCCATTATACCAAGGAAATTTTTGACTGGCAGTCGTATACTACAGCCGAAGGCTTACCATCCGATACTGTTTTGTCAATTGCAAAAGATTTAGATGGAAATATATGGTTTGGAACTACGGCTGGAGCAGCTCGTTTAAACGGAACACAGATCACAGTTTTTACAACAGCTGATGGATTGGTTTCGGATAAGATTAATACAATTTCTGCTGACACCGATGGTTCATTATGGTTTGGCACTAATAAAGGTCTTTCGCAGTTTAAAGATGGAAATTGGAAAACTGCTCGGGTTAATGAATGAGGGGGGAATTTGATGGCAATAAGTGTTTCAGGCTTCTTACTATTAAATTAACACTGTCGTACGGTAAAGAATCAAAGCATATACAAAAAAAAACAACCAGCCTCAATATCCAGGCTGGTTGCATTTAAAAAATGTACTTTGACGATTACAAAATGAGAATAAGGATAAGGATAAGGAGCAAAGTGCCTGCACCGATATATATATACCCGCCATCAGCTTTAACTGTTTCTTTAATCCCCTTTAGTTCATCTCTAAGATCACGTTTTTCAATCTTTGTGAGGTCAGATTTGTCCATGTTGCGGATTTCTTCCACACGCCTGGTAAGTCGGCTGATCTCTTCATTAGATAATTTATTTTCCTTTTTATCAGGAGTTTCCATTTTATCAGATCCGGGGTTCGAACCTGAATTATTTGCAAACGCCGTTGATGCACTCAAAGAGAAAATCAGGACAAATACGGAAAGCATAATTTTTTTCATTTTTTTAAAGATTTAAATTGGTTTATAAATAAGGATTGAATTCATTAATTGATGATTTAAACTTTGTGAACCCTAGTGCCGTTGAGCCTTTGTGGCAGTATTGGACTTTTCATTTTTTTATATTCCTATTCTTCTGGCACACCGAGATATGAAGCAAAGATCGAAACATTAAACAATCAGAGCTTTACACAATTCTTTTTATTACTTACATTATTCACATATTATGATTTCCTGTCGGCACAAAAGCAAAAAAAACGCCTCACATAGGAGGCGTTTTTTAAAATTCTGAAAAATGTTTTTTCATTACTATTCTATTGCCGTCTAAAACGATTCCCACAGTTTTTGTTAATGCTTTGACGACTAATAGCTAAAGAGACCACGACGAACTCTGCCGAACCGCTGCGAAAAATAAATATCTGCTTTGATTTTTTACCGGACAATAATGAATCCAAATTAACAATTGCATTTTGCCTGTTGCCTCAAATTTGTGAATTATGGTGAGTAAGCCCTGATAGGGGCGCAATATTTTCAAATGCTACAAAAATCTAAGGGTTTAGATAAGAACAAAATAATTAACCGGACACCAATGTTAAACTGACTAATACTGGTAATGCGCTCAAAAATAGTTGGCGATTATCATAAAAAAAACAATAAAGACTAGCTGATTTTTAGTTTTTCGCGACATTAAAGCTGAGGGGTTTAAACCCCGTTGAGATTATTTGGAAAAGGTCGCGAAAAAGTCAAATAAAAAAGCAGATATTTTGAAATATAGAACATTAATAAGTATGAATAAGCTTTCTTTCTGGCGGGGTTTAAACCCCGAAAGTTTTGAAAAAGAATTAAATTAACCGCCTATTTTACAGCCACATAAAGGTGCATAAACTCATCAAACTATTACTTTTTCAGCGAGTAATATAATCACCTAAACACCACAAACACGCTTCAGCTCTTAGATTTCTTTGGGATAGCAGGTCCTGAATAAAGATACCTTTTGATTTTATTGGTAGGAGTTTTTTCAAAGGGATTTATCTGAAGTTTTGTAAACTGTATCTTTGAAAACCGGTTAACTTTCTGGTTTACGAATTTCTGAGCTTCAGCAAGGAGTTCATCCATCGTATCGTGAGCTACATGCATTACCCGTTCATTAAGTTTTACAAGTTTATTTTCGAAGTCTTTCAGATTAATACTGATCAAAGCACCGATTTTCCCTTCCTCCTGAACTACCAATGATTCTTCGATAAATTCAATACCATTCAGAATTGCTTCTATCTCTTCAGGATAAATATTTTCCCCATTAGTTCCAAGCAACACATTTTTTATTCTCCCCCGGATAAAAACAATTCCATCTTTATCAATATAAGCAAGGTCACCAGTTTTAAACCAACCGTCATCTGTAAATACTGCGGCTGTTTGCTCCGGATTATTGTAATATCCTTTCATTACATTGGGTCCTTTTGCCTGAATTTCGCCTTCACCTGTTTCAGGGTTGGGTTCAAAAATTCTTAAATCCACTCCAACAACAGCTGGACCCGTTGCCTGCCATTTAGATTTAAAAGGTGCGGTACCAGCGAGCAAGGGAGCAGTTTCTGTAAGTCCATAACCAATCGCGTATGGAAATTTTGCTTCCCTAAGGTGTTTTTCGATTACCGGATCAAGTTTTGCTCCTCCGATACCAAAAAAACGAAGATTTCCTCCAAAGGTTTTCAATAATTTCTTTCCAGCGACCTGATTAAGAAGTACTCTGGTTGGAGAAAATTTAAATAAGATTCGGGTAACCCATTTAGCATTCATTTTTGGTATTACCTGCTTGCGGTAAATCTTTTCAATGATAAGTGGGACGGTAAAAATAATAGTAGGTTTAACCTCACCAAAAGCCTCAATCAATACAGTTGGAGTAGGCAATTTCCTTAAATAGTGAGCACTTGCACCGGCATACAGTGGTACCAGAAATCCCAGTGAGTTTTCATACGTGTGGGAAAGCGGAAGAATCGACAAGAATCTGTCGGTCTCAACAACATCGGGTATATCACGACTTACACGAACCATCCATGCAATATTCTTATGACTTAGCATAACACCTTTTGAAGACCCCGTGGTACCTGAAGTATAGATGATTGATGCCAGATCGTCTTCCTGAATATCGAAATCGTCTGGCACAAAGCAATTTAGGGGTTTTACACTTGCATTAAGGTTTTCTTTATCGCCGTAAACGGTAAGATTATCTAAAACAATGACAGGAAGCGGAAGCTGTGAGATTAATCCGCTTAACCGGGCAATATGTCTTTCACTTACAAATAAGACTTTTGTTCCGGAATGAATCAGGATGCTACTCACTTCTGCTTCATTAAAATCAGGAAGGATAGGCACTACAACTCCACCTATACCCACAACTGACAAATAAGCAACACCCCAGTTTGGCATGTTTTCACTCAGCAATGCTACTTTATCAGATTTACCAATACTAAGTTTTTTCAGTAAACCTGAAGTAAATTGGACTTTTTCGAGAAGATTATTATAGCTTAATCCCTTTTCTCCTACGAAAGATAAGGCGATATTTTCACCTTTAGTTTCGAATGAATTCCTTAACAGTGTTACTATTGTAAGCGTTTCCATGTATGAAGAAATATAAATATTATGAGGAACTGCGATCTGATGAGCCTAAAGGTAGTGAAGTTCAAAGGAAATCAAAGCACACAGCAAAACACTGTGGACCCATCACTCTAAACGCCAAACCATGATTAGTCTAACCCAGATAAGTTTTTAAAAGTTTGCTTCTGGATGTATGACGCAGTCTTCGAATGGCTTTCTCCTTAATCTGTCTGACACGTTCGCGTGTAAGCCCAAATTTTTCGCCAATTTCTTCCAGAGTCATTTCCTGACAGTTAATCCCAAAGAAGTATTTAATTATATCTCTTTCTCTCTCTGTCAGTGTAGCAAGAGATCTTTCGATTTCTTTTGAAAGAGACTCATTGATCAGGTTTTTATCTGCATTTGGGGAGTCGTTATTCTGCAATACATCTAACAGACTGTTATCTTCTCCATCAACAAATGGTGCATCAACTGATACATGTCTTCCGGATACGCGGAGAGTATCTGCTACTTTTTCTTTTGGCAGATCCAGTGCTTCTGCAAGTTCTTCGGGCGTAGGCGTTCTTTCGAATTCCTGTTCGAATTTTGAAAATGCTTTATTAATCTTATTCAGTGAACCAACCTGGTTCAAAGGAAGGCGCACGATTCTTGATTGTTCGGCAAGCGCCTGAAGGATAGACTGACGAATCCACCATACGGCGTATGAAATGAATTTGAAACCTCGGGTTTCGTCGAATTTTTCTGCTGCTTTAATCAAACCCAGATTTCCTTCGTTAATAAGATCTGGCAGGCTAAGCCCCTGATTTTGATATTGTTTAGCAACTGAAACTACGAATCTAAGGTTTGCACGCGTTAGTTTTTCAAGAGCTATACGGTCACCTTTTTTGATTCTTTGCGCTAATTCAACTTCTTCTTCAACTGTAATCAATTCTTCCTTACCAATCTCCTGCAAGTATTTATCCAAGGATGCACTTTCTCTGTTGGTAATGGATTTTGTAATCTTTAATTGTCTCATTTATGGCTTTTTTTCTGCTAAAAAAATTTGAACTGCAAAAGTAGGCTATTTAACAATACGATTCAAGCCTTTTTTGACTAAAGTATAAACTAAAAGAAGCACCAGTAAATACAAGTGCTTCTTTCAGAGTGTATTACAACTTTTGTTTTACAAGCCAAAAGCGTAATATGCAACGGTTCTATCTGAATAAATCCCTTCAATATATACTCCACCCTGCGTTTTTGAAAGAACCTCTTTAATATCTTCAATACTGGTAACAGGCTTATTATTGATCTGAGTTATTACAAATCCATCACGAACTCCGGCTTTCATAAGTTTACCTGATTTCAGGGACGTAACCCTTACTCCGTATTTAATTCCAAGTTGTTGTTTAGTCTCATCATTTACTGGCTCAAGACTTGCACCAAGAACAGAAAGAGAGTCGTCCTTTTTAACAATTCCCGTATCACCAGACATATTTCTTAATACAACTTCAAATGCTTTTTCTTTATTGTTACGGTTGATAAGTATATTTACTTTATCGTTGGGTCTGAATTTACTGATTTGCTCCTGAAGTTCTGAAACGCTGTTAACAGTGATATTATTTACAGAAAGTATAACGTCTCCCTCCTTTATTCCTGCTTCAAGTGCAGATCCGCCTTCACGGATTCCATTAATATATACCCCCTTCAGAACATCAATATTGTGAGTTTTAGCAACTTCCTGAGTAACATCCTGTATGGTAACACCAAGAATGGCTCTCTGAACCTGACCAAACTCTTTCAAATCGCCAACCACTTTCTTGGCAATATTCACAGGAACTGCAAATGAATTTCCTGAATATGAGCCTGTTCGTGATGCAATTGCAGTATTTATTCCCACTAATTCGCCATGAGTATTTACAAGTGCTCCCCCGCTATTACCCGGATTTACAGCCGCATCTGTCTGAATAAATGATTCTATTGAAGATTCTCCCAGTATATTAATACTTCTTGCCTTTGCACTTACAATTCCTGCAGTAACCGTTGAAGTAAGGTTGTATGGATTGCCTACAGCGAGCACCCATTGCCCAAGTCTGAGGTCATCTGAGTTTCCATAAGCCATATAGGGAAGTTCAGTTGCATTAATTTTTAACAGTGCTATATCGGTACTGGGATCAACTCCGATCAATTCAGCTGTGAAAGACCTTCGATCATTCATCACAACTTCAATTTCTGTAGATCCGTCAACAACATGGTTATTTGTTACGATATAACCATCGGGAGAAATAATAACTCCTGAGCCGAAACCCATAATTGGTTCTGGCTGTGCATTCGGTTTCTCTCCAAAGAAAAACTCATAAAAAGGATTGTAATTATAATTAGCCTTTGATTTCACTTTGACGTGAACAACTGCATGCACAGCCTTTTCTGCCGCATCTGTAAAATCCATTGATTCTGCAGGCAAATTTTCATTAAGCCTGGTTAATTCAACTTTTTCTTTCGATTGCTCCTTAATTTGCATTGTTTTGGGTTGGAAAAAAGTTGCATAAATAAGTACAACTATGACCGCTGTTATCAGCGATGTTGCTACTGTTGTAAAAGCCACTCTTGTTTTCATATTTGTAAATTTAATTTTAATTTGCTTTGGAAACCATTGTAAAAAGGAAAATAAGATAAATTAATATCCTGATTAGCCAGATTTCAAATATTTTCGATTAAGTGTATATCATATAAAACGCTAAAAAGACCTTCAAAAATTATGCCTCCCTAAAATGATTTATGTAATATTGCACAAAACTAACGCTAAAAGCATTGCAGTTGTTTTAGCTTTTTCAGGATTTAACCTTTTTTAACACGAAAATGAAATTGGAATTCTTTAAGTATCATGGTGCTGGTAATGATTTTGTGATGATTGATTGCAGAAATTCACCTGAATCCTTTTTCAATAAAGACATTGTTGAATTTCTGTGCGACAGGCATTTAGGCATTGGCTCAGATGGATTAATACTTTTGCTTTCAGATAAAAATGCCGATTTCAGAATGAAATATTTTAACTCTGATGGTAATGAAGGTACGATGTGTGGAAATGGCGGCAGATGCATTGCAGCATTTGCCCGTGATCTTGGAATAATTACTGAAAAAGCAACATTCACCGGCATTGACGGCTTGCATTTGGCTAATATTCTGGGTTCGGAAATGGTGAATTTAAAAATGATTGATGTTCATAGTATTAAAAAACTTCCGGACGGATTCCTTATTGACACCGGTTCTCCTCATTTTGTTTGCTTCAGGGATTCAATAAAAGATATGGATGTTTTTACAGAAGGCCGTGAAATCCGCAACCAGAAAAGGTTTGATGAGTCTGGCGCCAATGTAAATTTTGTTGAGAAAATAACTACTAACACATTCAGAATGCGCACCTATGAAAGAGGTGTTGAGAATGAAACCCTAGCATGCGGTACTGGTTCAGTTGCTTCTGCCATATCTTCTTATTTAATGCAAAAACCTGACAAAAGTACCTACACCATCGAAGCACCTGGAGGAGTTCTAAAGGTGCAGTTTACACCTGAAATAGACGGAAGTTTCAGTAATGTTTGGCTTGAAGGACCTGTGAAATTTGTGTATAAAGGAAGAATACAATTATAATGTAAACTCTTAAATATCAATCATTTTTAGATATTCTATTTCTGAGTTTCATTTTCGAATTCACTTCTGGAGTTTTTAAATGACACACTAAATCATTTATTCATTAGCTTGTTCATTTTCTCCGCAAACGCCCCAATTTCTTCAGTATTTATTTTTGAAACGGATGTAGTTACGCCAGTTAATTTCTTTGTAAGTTTTTTCTCAAAAAAGCTCATTTTCCTGAGATTAAATTCTCCCCCGAAAAGACCTTTTGCAATGGCTTTTTCACGTAATTCATGATTGAAAGCTTTGTCGAATTGCTGTCTGGCCGTTTCCCCCTCTTCCATGCAACAAAGGTAAAGTCCCAAGTTCTTTTCCAGTAATTTATCCTGGTTTTCCTGCATGAATTTCTCAATACGTGTTTGAATTAAGCCATGATGAATGGATCCCCCGATAATAACAGTCTCATATTCTTCGAGATTTATTTCATCAGTATCCTGCAATCGGGCAAATTGCATATCAGAGCGAATCAGTTCACCGAGTAGTTTCGCACATTTTTCAGTACTTCCATGTAGGCTTTCATAAATGATTATTGATTTATTCAATTTTTTCTTTCTTAAGTTAATATTTCCATGGGAATTTGGAGTTAAACAACTGTATATAAATCGCTTGACACTCTAAATTATATTCAATCCCAATTGATAAACTTTATTAAGCCACTTGCTTATTGTTTTCTCGCTTGCATTTCGCACCGGCGTAAGAGTAAAAAATTTAACCGGATTTATCCCGCAAAACTTCAATGTTGCACCCTTTATAGCACGATGACCGGGTCGGCCCTGAATAATATTGTAATACCACAAGGGAGTGTCCATAGTTACTATAACTCTTGCCGATTTCCCTTTAAGTAACTTATCGATTCCTGAGGAATCTTTCCGGTACTGAAATGCAAATCCCGGCCAAAGAGCTTTGTCGATAAAGCCTTTGAAAAGAGCAGGGTAAGTGCCCCACCAGTTGGGATATATAAAAACTAGATGATCGGCCCATTCTATTTTTTTTTGTGAAGCGAGTATGTCATCTTCGAGTTTTTCTTTACGTTTATAACCCAGAAAAAGTATCGGGTTAAAATTCAAATCTTTTACTATAATCTCTAAAACTTCTGCTCCACCAGCTTCAGCACCTTCTTTGTATGTAGCCGCAATACGGCTGCTCAAACTATCTTTATTCGGGTGACCTTGAACGATTAAAACTTTTTTACTCATAAAAAATATTATCTTCTAATAATTTTCAATGCTTCTCGCTTACTAAGATGCATTAACTTTGTTTTTTCAGTATACCTAAATACTTCATCAGGATTTACTTTTGAATATTCCCTTAATATCCAGCCGATTGCATTTTGAATAAAAAATTCATTTGAAGATTTAGCTTTTCAATATAACCGTATAATAATTCAGTATCAAGTGTGTTTTTATACTTTAGTTGGAAAAGCAGACAACTTCGTTTCAACCAAATATTACCTGAATTCATCCATTTTAGCTGTTAAAGATGCCGTTAATTCCGGATACATTTTAAAAAACTTTCCAAGAATGTTTGCTGCAATAAAATCAACTGTATCCCACCATGATCCTGTAACAATCATGTATTCAAAAAGTTTAATGCTTGATTGATTTAGTTTTTTAATATTTCGTTCAATCATTTCCATTGCAAAATAATGAAGTTCTCTCTCGGGAAGGCAATACAATTCTTGGCAAACAGCCTCCAGGCGACTCATTTCAGGCCATCCATGAGCTTTTATAAATCTGCGAAAAAGCTCTTTTCTCAGGGGAGCTGCAATTCCAAAAAATACAAATTTGTTCCTCATATACTTACTCATGTCTGTAGCTCTTTTGGAATCAACATTTGAGGACAGAATGGTTTGTAGATTTGAAATGTTACTATCAGGTTTTGAAATCATTTTTTATGGGATTAATGCTTCTAAAATTTAATATATCTGTAAAGTCGATAAAAATATCAATTTGCACCATGATATCAGCAAATTCCTTCTTAACTTTTGCCAGCAATTAAAAAAGGAAATTATGAATCTTGGAATACAAAATCAATGGTTTATTGTTGGTGGAGCCAGCAGCGGATTTGGGAAAGCAACAGCAGAAAAGCTTATTGAAGAAGGAGCTAACGTACTTGCAATTGCCCGAAATTCACAACCTTTGTTAGCTTTTCAGTCAAAATACCCTGAAAACTTTATAATTCTGGCAGCAGATCTGAGTAAACCTGACACATTAAAAATGCTTAACGACTCATTTGATCTCTCCAAATTTTCGGGCGCATTTATAAATGCCGGCGGTCCTCCTGCAATGAGAGTAATGGATTCCAAACTTAGCGATTGGGATGATGCATACCACCTACTTTTACGTTGGAAAGTTGCTCTTACCCAAATGCTTATCCCCTATTTTATTCAAAATAATTATGGGAAATTAGTATTTGTGGAGAGCGTTTCGGTCAAACAACCGGTTGAAAACCTGGTTTTGAGCAACTCTTTAAGAATGGCGATGGTTGGTTTTGTAAAGACCCTATCTCAGGAAATGGCCGGTAAAAATATCTTTATGAATATCATGGCCCCGGGATATCATGATACGCCTGCAGTACAGAGGATATTTCGTAAGAAAGCCGAGTTAAGCGGAATTAGCATAGAGGAAGCAAAACAAAACCTGCTCAGTCATATTCCTACAGGTGTAATGGGGAATGCAGGAGATTTCGCTTCACTCGCAATATGGTTATTATCGCCACTTTCAAACTATGTAAATGGACAAACTATTGCTATTGATGGTGGAGCAAGCAGAGGATCATTGTAGCATTGACGGGCTCAATAATAACTTACCTTAATGATTAAAATGTTTTTGAATTATCCCAAATAATTCTTCTTTTACAATTGGTTTGGAGATATATTCATCACATCCCGCTTCGAGTGCTTTTTCCTTGTCGCCCGAAAGACCATAAGCTGTCTGGGCGATGATAAATACATTTTTATTGAAGGTCCGGATCTGCCGTGTAGCTTCATATCCACTCATATCCGGCATTTTGATATCCATCATTATCAAATCAATATCAGGATTATTGCGACATACATCTACAGCCTCAAATCCATTTTTAGCTTTTAAGAAATTCTTTCCAAATTCTTTTAACAGAATAATAATCAGCATTTTAGATATTTCATCATCTTCTGCAATGAGAATTTTGAGTTTCCTGAAACGATTATTCTCATCATTCATTTCAAGGGAATCTGCAGTGGAATCAATTAACTTGCCTGGTTGATGATATGGAATAGTAAAATAAAAAACAGATCCATTTCCCAATTCACTATTCACCCAAATTCTTCCATTCAACATTTTCACATATGCCTTGGAAATCGATAATCCAAGACCTGCTCCCTGTTGCGCCATTTTATCAGTAATATCGGCTTGAATAAATCGTTCGAAGATTATTTCCTGCCTGTCTGCTGAGATACCTATTCCGCTATCTTTTACATAAAATTCAATGAACCCTTTATTTAAAGTATAGCCGAATTCAATAAAGCCCTTACTCGTATATTTAATAGAATTTTTTAGCAAGTTTGTGAGAATAGCAAAGAGCTTCTCTCGGTCTGTATTTATTACAGCATCCTCCCCGGATAAAGAACTTTTATAAGAAAACTGTATACCTTTAGATTCACATTCAGGCTTAAAAAATGTATAGAGAAAATGAATTTGTTCGTTAATATTCGATTCCCGTATTAACAGTTTCATAAGGCCGGCTTCAATTTTGGAAATATCGACTATGTCGTTGATAATACCAAGCATTCTTTTTCCACTTTTTTCAATAATCTGAATGTATTCCTGCTGCTCTTCCCCGGTAAGACTCCCTTCCTTAAGCAATTCAGCGAATCCCAGAATACCATTCATTGGTGTTCGAATTTCATGACTCATATTGGCAAGAAAAGCAGATTTTAAGCGATCACTTTCTTCAGCTTGCTCTTTAGAAATAATCAGGATCTCTTCGATCAGTTTCCTTTCAGTAATGTCTTGAACGACGCCGAAAACGACATTGTTTTCCTTATCAAATTCTGCAATTGAATGGATATCAACTATTTTGCCGTCGCTTGGTCTCCGGATTTTAAATTCCAAATCATAAGCTTCATTTTTTGTAATGAGGTTGTATAAGGCACCATCCAATTTTTGTCTGTATTCAGGCAATGGAATCTTCTGAATTTCCTCAAGTGACAACTCATTACCACTAATTCCATATATTAAGCCTGCTCCAGCCGACCAAACCATAGTTTTACTACTCAGGATAATTTTCCAATTACCTGTTTTCGCAACCCTTTCAGCACGGGCAAGTCGGAATTCACTTTCTTTTATTGTTTCCTGTGCTTTAATACGTTCAGTAATATCCCTGAAAATTGACTGAAAAGTTCCATCAGGTAACATGCGGGAATTCATTTCAACAATAACAGAAGTCCCGTCTCTTCTGGTTATTGGCCTAATAGAAGTTGCGATATCTCCTTGCTTTAGCAGGTCGTATCTAAGAGGTTTTTCAGCAAGCATGTCCTTTGAAAACAAATCACTTATATTCATTTTCAATAGTTCCTCCTTTGCATAACCTGTCAGAGCGATTGCAGATTTATTAACTTCGATAAAATTCCCGTTTTGGTCTCCCTGAAAAAATGCATCGGCTGCAAGTTCAATAAAAACACGGTATTTTTCCTCTTTTTCAGGGGATGTTGTTTCAACTTGGTTTTTTGCAAGTGCTAATTTTTCATAATTTTCTTTTAATGATTGGAATTCCCTTTTCAACTCTTCCAATTCACTCAGATGTTGATCTTTGATATATTTATCTTTATTCATTTTAAATCTTTAACATCAGTCAAAAGGGAAATTTGTAATTAAAGCTGAAATTATATTCTTACACACAAAAATGGGACGCATAAAATTAATCTATTTTTAAAAATACAGAATTACTAAATGCAATTTCATTTTTTTATTTTTAATTATTTTTATAAACCTAAATCAATGTCGTTGACTTAAGAAATTTTCCGATTCTAAAAAATGCCCCACCCCAACCTCCCGAGTTCGGGAGGTTGGGGTGGGGCTGATTTTTGAAGATTTCGGACACCCTTAAGTAAACGACATTGAAACCTAAATATTAATCGGATGAAAAAAACATTTGTATTATTGACTATGGCTTCCGGACTCATTCTTTTTAGCTGTAAAAATTCTACTCCTACTGTTGCCACTGTAACTACTGATATTCCCTCAGAAACTGGTCAGGTTCAACCATCTGAAATTCATAAATATCAGATTAAATCGGGCATCGTTACTTTTGAAACTGATATTGTAGGAATGAAAGGCAAAACCATCCTCTATTTTGATAATTATGGAAGTCTGGAACTTGAAGAGAAATATTCTGATGGGATATTGAAGGAAGCCGATTTATGCGATGGCACCAACCGATATACAATTAATTTCAAAAAGAAATCAGCCTACTCAATGAGGAATTGCGCAAGAGGAATTGCATATAAATTCGATTGGAGTGAAATTTCAGATGCGGACAAAAAGGAAAAAGCGAAAAAATTACCAAACCTAATTCTTGCCGGAAAAAACTGTGAATCATACTCTTACACCGCTTCAGGAATAACTACAGTATTTGCGGGCTGGAATAACATCACCATGATGCAGGAACAGAAGAACCAATATGGCGGATCTTTCTCTCATGCCGTTAGCATTGAAGAAAACCCGGTAATACCTGCAGAAAAGTTTACAGTTCCAGCGGGAATTACTGTTCAACCGGGAATTTAAAAATTTAAGATATTAACTAGAAAAGGGATGCCAGACTAAGTTTGACATCCCTTTAAAAAAGAATTAATCAATTAGAATACCTCAATAAATATCGCTATTGCAACAAGTAAATCGAATGAAAGTACTGTAATAACATTAGCACCCAATGCAGGAACAATCTTTGAATAATTACCTCCATCTTTAATTGCAGTCAAACTTGCTTTGATAGCTAAGGGCAATGGAAATAACGCAAGATAAATCCAATACGAAGAAAGCCCGAGAAGCGGCAAAACCAATATAATTGCGAAACTTGTAAACATACCTGCCGCATAAACCCATGCTGCACCTTTAATCCCAAGCCGAATTACCAGGTGTTTGCGACCTCCTGCCTTATCAGCCTCAACATCCGGAAATTCATTTATTAACAAAAGTAGGGATGTAAGAATTCCGGCTGGAATGGACAACCATATTACTTCCGAAGGAAACATTGATTTCAGGGACATACCGGGACTAGCATTCATGGAAATGTAGGTTCCAAGGACTACAAGTGTACCCAATGCAAGACCTGCAAATAATTCGCCTAGCATGTATCGGGCAAGAAAGTTTGTGTAGAAAACAATGCTAATACTTCCAAGAATTGCGAATACCAGAATTATCCAATGTGACAAAATGCTGAAATAAATTCCAATTGCAATCGATATTAATAATGTTGTTACAGCTACAATCAAAACTGAAGCTGGGTTGCTCTGGCCAGAAACCATCATTCCACTTCCACCACTGAATGGTGTGCGCTTAGTTTTAAAATCAATCTGCGTAAAATAATCTGAGTGTTCATTAAAGAGATTTACAGAAATATGCGCACTTACAACTCCCAGAACAAGCAGAATTGCATGGAAATAGCTGAAGTCATAGGACAGTTGTGAGTGATACTTAATAGAAAGTGCTATTCCAATAAGCACCAAAAAAACTGAGAGAATAAGAAATGGAGCTCTTATCTGAGCCATCCATACTTTAAAGTTTTTCATTGTCTATATTTTTAAGTTTTATGCTTTTATATTGCTTAAAAAGAACAAATCTAAATAAGAAGAGTTTTAATGAAACTCACTTTTTTAACAAAAAAGAATTGATTTGTCCTGAAATCTCCTATAATTAAGGCATTTTCTGCATTTTACGGATAACAATTCTATGTAAAAAAATGACCCTAATTTACAATCGGATTATTTTTAATCCCTTTTTATTGAAAAATGAAATACTTCGGTCGTAATTCCCTGTAAACCCAAGAACAAAGCCACCCCCTCCGGAGCCACAGAGTTTGAGGGAGTAATCGCCTGTTTCAAATCCATTCTCCCAAATGAATCGAAAATCAATTGGAATCATCTCCTTAAAATGTTCAAATTGCAGTCTTGAAAGCTGATTTAGTTTTTCTAATAAATGCTGCACATCTGCTTTTATTAAAGCATTTATGCATTGATTGTTAAGTGGGATAATCAAATTTTTCAGAACTTCACGAAAAGGAATTGTATCCGACATACTCAGAAAATTCTGAACAAGATTCTCTGTTTTAGATACTTTGCCGGTATCCAACAGGAAAATGCCAAATTCAGGACTATCTTTAAAGGATGGAATTTCAGTAATACCAATGGTTTGATTGGAGGATATTAACAATGGTTTACCAACATAACAGCTAAGTGGATCTATACCTGAACTCTTCCCATGAAAGTACGATTCCATGAATGAAAAAAAAATTTTAAACTTGAGAAGATCATCCATTTTAAAGGATTGAAAGAATCCTAGATTATATTGATCAAAGATTGCCGCAACAACTATTCCAGAGCTTCCGACTCCGTATCCTTCTGGTACACTAGAATTCAAATATAGTCCATTATCCAGATCTGATTCAAACATTTCCAGATTCAGTTTCAACTCAGGAGGAAACATAGAATGATGATCAAGCAAATATTCGAAAAACCCTCTCAAATTTTTATTCGATCGGTGTTGGATTGAATTTTCTAAATGGCCGCATTCAAGTCTTGCACTAAAACCATGAAAGGGCGTTATCAGTGCTTTTGACCCCAACAATAAAGTATATTCGCCGAAAAGCAGAACTTTTGAGAAATATTGTTCTCTATTTACATTCATCGGTTATTGAGATAAAACTCATTTATATTTTTACGTTTTCGCTTGTGAATCTGACGGGACCCTCTCCAATTTCATCCCAAATAACCTTTCTATTTTCACAGAAAGCCAGAAGTTCACTGTTAATTAAGTCTGTAATTTTGCTTTTAATAGAATCCGGGTATATCAGATGCACATTTGGTCCTGCGTCAAGAGTAAAACATAGAAATAATCCGGTCTTTTTCCTGAAATCTATAATCCTGTTGATTATTTCAAGTGTATGTGGTTTAACCAGGATAAACGCCGGATCAGAGCTCATCATCAGCGAGTGCAAACCCAGAGCCTCATTCTCTATAACTCGTATAAACTCCTCGGTATCACCCGATTGAAAAGCTTTCAATAAGCATTCAAGGTTTTTGTGAGCAAGTTTAAAACGCTCCTTAGCATAGGGATGATTATTCATTAACTGATGCCCCTCAGAACTGCTAATTTTCTTTGGTTCAGAACTTACGATTAGTATTGCATCATTCAGTTTTGAAAATACGGGGTGAATATCGAAATCTAGAAATGTTGCCCATTCATCTGAAGAATTTTCCAATAAAGATGTTTTGCCCCAGGTACTGAATCCTCCATAAACCGAACGGGACGCACTACCCGAGCCTAGTCTTGCGAGTTCTGATGCTTTTCTGTAAAACTCAGCATCATTGAGGTAATTCGAAGATTTCTCTTCCGCAATTTCACATATACAAAGAGCAAGTGAACTCATGGCACTTGCTGAGCTTGCTATTCCTGCTGAGTGAGGAAAAGTATTACAACTTTCTATTTTCAGGCTTTTATTCTGTAGCGATGGAAAAAAATTATAAGCATTTTTTAAAAACAAATCTATTTTTTTATCAAAAGTACTTTCCTTGAATCCTTCGAAAAAAAATTGAAAAGCAGGTTTATCCCGTGACTCAATCACTAAAACAATTGTTCTTGTTGTTGAGTTTTTCAGACTCATACTTAATGATGGATTGGAGGGTAGCTGGTTACCATACTTCCCCCAATATTTAATAAATGCAATGTTGGAGGGACTCGTCCAATCCGCTTTCCGTATTATTTTTTCTACCTGTTTATTCATGAAATAATCTCGCATTTTGTGATGAAATAAAATCCTTAATAATCATTCAAACCTGTCAGGTCATAGACCTGACAGGTTTGAATGATTTAATAGCTTATTTAAAAACAAAAAATAGTCAAGTAACACTTTAAATCTCAAGAGGCTTTTCAGGCATCAAAGCAATATCTTCATACTTAAACCATGTATTCAAATCTTTATTTCTTAGCCAGGAAATAACGTATTCACGGGGCATCTCTGTTGCCAGTAAAATAAAATCGCCTCCCCAGGCTCCGAGCGATTTGATTTCCCCATTGAAATCAGCAAATTCTTTTGTTCCAATTGGAGGTGTTCCTATAACGGCAGAAATAATTCTTTCATGCTCGTGCATGAGTTTTCTGAATTCCCGAAGCTCAACGGCTGCAACCATCGATTTGGTAATTATATCTAAATCAATAATATAGGAGGAAAAGTCCTTTGCAGTCCTTTCATAAAACTCCTGAATTGCCAGCGCCGAGTTACGTTTTCTCCCCAGATAGGCAAAATAAAGATGTTCGTGAAAGACAGGGTAAAAATTACACGGTATGACTTCTGGGATAGTATTGGTAATTCGGTAGAGTATTGGTTTTTGAGACATAGCCGTAGCCACATCATATCCGGAACCTGAAGAAACTTTTTGAAGTAATTCGAAAGGATCTATTTTAGCCCAGTTTGCCATATTTACTAAAAGGGATGAACTGCTTCCAAGTCCCAGTGTAATTTCAAAATCGAGTTCTGAGAATGCTTCATATTTCATTTGCCCGGTAAGGAACTGCGGAGCTAAACTTCTCATTGCCAGCAGTATATTCCTTAGATTAATTGCAGTAGGAAAATCATCTGTATTGGCAATTACAAAATCATTTAGTGAAAAAATGGCCTCAAACCAGGGTTTGCCTTTCACATAAGTTTTCCACACTAGGGAAGCATTTCCTTCATGCTCAGTAATTTTCAGTTTTTGACCATTTTTTAAAGGGATTGAAAGTGCCTGAGCTCCATGCAAAACAAGATATTCGCCTGAGATCATTAACTTGGCGTTCGCGGAAAAAAGCCCGGATGATTTAATATGATCCATCAGGGTTTCCTTTTCTTTTTCAGGAACTTTTCCACGTCATGAAAAGTTACCTTTTTATCTCTAAAGAACTCAATTGCACTTGCACGTTCTTCGTCAATGGCTCCTTGGGCGGACAGGATATTTCCAAGATGCATTTTCATGTGTCCTTCCTGAATTCCACGTGTAATAAGTGATCGTATTGCAGCGAAATTGCTTGCCAGTCCGGCTGAGGCAATTATCATCATCAATTCAGGTGTTGTAGGCTTATTAAGTATTTCAAATGACCATTTTGCAATTGGGTGCAGACTGGTTAAACCCCCAACAGTCCCTACCGCAACAGGAAGTTCCATGCTTAAACGGAAAACATCCTCAGTAATATTTACTTTCGAAAGCGAACTGTATTTACCGTTTCTGGATGCATACGCATGTCCTGCTGCTTCAATTGCCCTGAAATCGTTGGCTGTGGCCATCACTACTGCATCAATTCCGTTGAATATGCCCTTATTATGAGTAACTGCACGAAAAGGGTCGAGCTGGGCAATATCAACAGCTTTTTTAAATTTCCTCGCAAATTCTTCACCGCTCATCTCTTCTGAAATGTTTTCGAGGGAGTCAAAATTGGTCTCCACATAACATTCAACAATACAATCAGGAGTGTAATTTGAGAGTATCGCCATTATGATATCAACAGGACTGTTATTGTTTTCGGAAGAAGTAGATTCTGAATAATAGCTTTTTAGAAGGAATGCCATATCTTCCAGCACAGAATTCATGAAATTGGCGCCCATGCAATCTGCAGTTTGAAAACTCACCCTTAGCTGAAAATAATTTTCAAGCTGATCAGACATATCAATAAGTTCAATCCCCTGAACGCCTCCACCACGCTCAATCATGCGCTGAGTAAGATTAAGCCCGTTTTTAAGAAGAAATTTTATAAGGTCTTTTTTAGAGTCAAGTAGAATTTTACGGTTCCTGTGCCAGCAAAAATGGATTTGACCCGTTTTAAGACATCCTTTAACTTTTGAATGAAATCCTCCTTTATCCGACCAAAAGCGCGCTGCTGAAGATGCTGCAGCTACAACAGAGGATTCTTCAGTAACCATGGGTATGGTATATGCTTTTTTGTTAATAAGGAAATTTGGTGCAACACCGTATGGAAGCGGGAAATTTCCAAGGGTATTTTCCGAGAATTGTTCAAGCATCAGTTGCTTTTCCGCTTGTTTGTGATTAACTGCTTCAAGGTCGGATAAAAAACCAGAAGGGTCAGCAAGTTCTTCAGAGATAATTTTAATTTTCTCTTGTTTATTGAGTTTTGAAAAACCAGATATGAATTTTGTATTCATTCTAATCTTTTATGGTTAAAAATGCGTAAGCAAGCAAAAGGTGATCTTTTTTCATGTCTTCCATAATTCATAAACCCAGTTTGCGGGCGATCACCAGTCGTAAAATTTCCGAACTACCCTCACCAATCTGCAATAACCGCTGATCGCGATAAAAACGTTCTATATCGTTGTATTTAAAAAGCCCATAACCACCGTGTACCTGCAAGGATTCATCAGCTACCTCGCGGGCTATTTCCGAACAAAAAAGTTTTGCCATTGCTGACTCCTTCGAATAAGGTAAACCTTGTTCTTTTAACCAGCAAACTTTGTAAAGATACTCCCGTGCATGCTCAATTTTCATATGCATATCGGAAATTTTAAAGGCAATTCCCTGATTTTTAGAAATCGCTTTCCCAAACTGAATCCTTCTTTTAGAATGCTCGACCGCCATTTCAAATGCTCCCTGTGCAAGTCCTAATCCAATAGCAGCAATTGATAACCTGCCTCCATCAAGCGTTTCGAACATATTATTTGGGCCGTGGCCTAATTCTCCAAGAAGATTATTGACAGGCACATGAACATCCTTAAAATATAGTCGGGCAGTATCAGCTGACCTCCACATTAGTTTTTCGCCCATCTTTTCCGTGGTAAAACCCGGAGTTCCATGCTCCACAAGTATGGTAGACAATTCCTTTTCGCCATCTTTAACATCCGTTATAACCTGTAAAGTAACACCTGCAGAAATTGGTGTCGAACCATTGGTAATATATTGCTTTTCTCCGTTAATAACCCATTGATCGCCATGCTTTTCGGCACGAGTCTCAGTACCTCTTGCATCTGAGCCAGCATTTTTTTCAGTAAGCCCAAATGCCCAAAGATTTTCTCCAGTGGTTAGCCGCGGCAAAAATTTCAATTTTTGCTCTTCTGTACCAAATTTGTAAATCGGATAAATACCCAAGGAATTGTGCGCAGCAATGGTTGCAGCCTGTGAACTATCAACGCGGGCAAGTTCCTCAACAGCAATAATATAGGAAAGAGTGTCTAAGCCATGTCCACCGTATTCTTTCGATAAGTTTATTCCAAAAAGCCCAATTTCACCCATTCTACGTGATAGCTCCACTGAAAACTCTTCTTTATCATCAAGTTCCTTTGCTTTGGGCTTAATTTCAGTTTCAGCGAAATTTCGGATTTTTAAACGAAGTTGCTCATGGTTTTCCGACAGATAAACAGACTTGCTCATATTTGTATTTAGTTATTTTACTTATTACTATTCAATAATCATTATGTCTTGATTGAAATGCACCTGATCTCCTGCATTAACTAATATTTCAATTAATTGCCCATCATAAAGTGAGGTGACCTTGTTTTCAATTTTCATCGCATCCAATGAAAAAAGGAAATCTCCCTTTTTAATATCCTGTCCGCGTCCAGCATTAATACTGGAAATTTTTCCATGCAAGGGTGATTTGATAGTTTTTTTCCCTCCAATTATAGTTGATTGTGCATCCAGGAAATATGGCTCTTTCGGTAAAAAGTCAAGCGGAAAGATTGAGAATTGCATTCCTGCAATGCTTATTAAGTTCTCTCCAGAAGGTTTAACAGATAATGATGAAAAGTATGTTTCCCCTTCAAACTCAAAGGATATTTTTTCATCGTTCTGTAAAATGATTTTAACCTCAAAACTATTATTTTCCAATTCGAAAACAATTTTTTTGTCTTTAATCCCAGTAATTAAGAAATCCACTTGTTTCCCATGAAAATATACTGATTTTCGCTGAAGTGCACGCCATTCTCCTATTTTTTCCCAAACTGATAAACCTGCAGGTTGGTGAGTCTCTCTGAATTTCCATACAAGCCATGCAGAGAAAATAAGATTTCTGTTGAAAGCTGATTTTTTTATTGAATTTGCTTGATAAATATCCTTGCAATGTTTTTCCAGAAAATTTGTGGAAATGTCGTTTTGTAAAAAGGCAGAATTCTGAAGTATTTCAACTAAGAATTCGCGATTATTTTTAGGCCCATGTATAACAAATTTTTTCAGTGCCAGTTCAAGGCCTGCAATTGCTGAAGTTCTGTTTTCAGCATGAAAAACAACTTTAGCAATTAATGGATCATATTCTGGAAATAATATGCCGGGCCCGTCAAATCCGGAATCTATTCGCAAACTAATTGCCTCAGGCTCAGAATATAAAGTAATTTCACCGGGAGATGGGAGGAAGCCGTTTTCAGTATCTTCAGCATAGATGCGAGCTTCGATAGCGTGTCCGGAGAAAACTATATTTTCCTGTTTCATTGGGAGTACATTACCTGCAGCAATCAAAATTTGAAGTTCAACCACATCTACACCTGTAACCATCTCTGTAACTGCATGTTCCACCTGAATTCTAGTATTCATTTCCAGAAAAAAATGATTTCCCTCAGAATCAACAAGAAATTCAAGTGTCCCTGCGTTTTGATAAGATATTATTTCAATTATTTTCTTTACTGTCTGGTAGATTTCATCTCGTGTTCTTTGAGAAACAGAAACAGCAGGGGCTTCCTCAATAACTTTCTGGTACCGTCTTTGAATAGAGCACTCACGGTTTCCGAGAATTATTGAATTCCCATAATGATCTACCATTATCTGAACCTCGATATGTCTGGCAACAGGCAAATATCTTTCAATAAATAGTTGGTTATTTCCGAAATAATTTTGTGCTTCTCTGGCGGTAATTTGAATTGATTCAACCAACGACTTCTGATCCTGAACAATTCTCATAGCCTTGCCTCCACCGCCTGCCGAAGCTTTTACCAAAAGTGGATAATGAAGTTCTCTTTCCCTCGAAATTAGCTCTTCAGGTGAGCCGGTTAAACCCTCAATCATTGGGATTCCGGCTTTAAGCATAACTTTCCTTGATTGAATTTTGTCGCCCATAAGTCCAATAATCTCAGCATCAGGCCCTATAAAATTAATTCCGGAATCTGCAGCGGCCTTCGAGAAATCGGGGTTTTCACTAAGAAAGCCATAACCGGGGTGAATTCCATCAACACCTGATTTTAAGGCTATTTCTATAATTTTAGGTATATTCAGATACGTATCTTCAAGCACAGATCCGCCCAGATCATAAGCTTCATCAGCAAGTTTAACATGTAAGGAGTTTGAATCCTGAAGTGAATAAATCGCAACTGAATCAATACCCAGTTTTTTCAAGGTTTTAATGATCCGCACCGCAATTTCTCCGCGATTAGCAATAAGTACTTTTTTCAAAAGCTGCATAATAATTCTATTTTGTCCAAGCTGGTTTCCGTTTTTCAAGAAATGCTTTCATTCCTTCTTGTGCTTCAGGGGATATCCTGACGTCGGCAATTACGCGGGATGTAAACCTCCGGAGCTCCGAATCTATCTCTTTCCCTGCTATTGCACGAATTAGAAGCTTTGCTTTTCGCAAGGCAATTGGCCCTGAAGATCTTATTTCCTGTAGCAGTAATTGAAGATTTGTTTCAAGTTCCTGTTCTCTTACCGATTTATTTACCAGTCCAAATGAGAATGCCTGGCTACCTGAAAAACTTCTGGAAGTGAACATCAGCTCAGCAGCTTTTGCTTCTCCAATTCGGTGAACAATGTATGGGGAAATAGTTGCCGGCACCAGTCCCAATTTAAGTTCACTAAACCGAAAAACAGAATTGTCAGCACAAATAGCAATATCAGAAGCGGCAATGATTCCATTGGCACCTCCGGAAACATTACCGTGAGCAACTGAAATTACAGGAAGTGCGCAGTTATAAATACTATCAAATAATGCAGACAGCTTGCCTGCGTCTTCAAGATTTTCGCGTTTTGAAGAATTAATAAGCGACTGCATATAATTAAGGTCAGCCCCGCTGGAGAAAGATTTTCCGTTTCCCTGGATTATAATCGCACGGATCGACTCATCCTGTGGAACTTCATGAATAAGCATGGTAAGTTCAGCAATCATGGCCGCATCCATGGCATTGTGCAACTCGGGCCGGTTTAGCTGAATATATCCGAAACCATCGGATTTTCTAAATAGTATATTTTTTAGTGTTTCCATAGCTTACATTCTATAAATACCGGTTTTAGGCTCAGGAATGGGCTTATTAAGTGCAACGGAAAGAGCCATCGCTAGAATTTTTCGAGTATCGGCGGGGTCTATGATTCCATCGTCCCAGATTCGTGATGAGCTGTAGTAGGCAGAACTTTCGTAATCATATTTTTTTAAAATTTCCTGACGTAAGTTCAAAAGTTCCTCTTTGCTATTTAATTTTTCAGACTGATCTTCCTTCACCTTTACTAATACTTCTGCGGCCTGCTCACCTCCCATTACAGCAATTCTGGAATTTGGCCACATAAAAAGAAATCGTGGATCGTAGGCCCTGCCTGACATAGCATAATTACCTGCGCCAAAAGAGCCGCCAGTAATAAGAGTTATTTTGGGTACTACAGAGCTGGCAACTGCATGAATCATTTTTGCACCGTCTCTTGCGATTCCCTTATGTTCAAATTCCTTTCCTACAATAAAACCAGTAATATTCTGCAGAAATATCAATGGGATTTTACGAAAATTACACAACTCAATAAAATGAGTAGCCTTAAGAGCACTTTCAGAGAATAGAATGCCATTATTTGCTATGATACCTACCGAAAATCCCATGATATGGGCAAATCCGGTCACAATGGTGGTGCCATAGCGTGCTTTAAATTCATGAAAACGGCTGCCATCTACCAATCTCATTATTATTTCATAGGGATCTATTGAATCCTTAGGGTTTTCGGGTAGTAGTCCATATATTTCAGAAATATCATAATCGGGCTCTTCTACCTCTTTGATATTTAAATGTTGTTGATTTGGAAGCCTGAATGATTCAAAAATATTTTGGCAAATCTGCAACGCATGTATTTCATTATCAGCAAAGTGATCTGCAACACCTGATACACTGGTGTGAATATCGGCGCCACCAAGCTCTTCCGCAGTTACATTTTCGCCAGTTGCAGCTTTTACAAGTGGAGGTCCGCCAATAAAAATAGTACCGTGATTGCGTACAATGATGGTTTCATCACACATTGCCGGTATATATGCCCCACCGGCTGTACACGACCCCATAACAATTGCAATCTGTGGAATTCCTTCTGCTGATAATTTTGACTGATTATAGAAAATTCGGCCAAAATCATTTCGGTCAGGAAAAATCTGATCTTGTAAAGGGAGAAATACTCCGCCCGAATCAACTATGTATACACAAGGCAATCCATTTTCAAGCGCAATTTCCTGAGCCCTAATATGCTTTTTAATAGTCTCTTTAATGTATGTACCTCCTTTAACACTGGCATCATTTGCAACAATTATTGTCTTGTGACCCTTAATTATTCCTACTCCAATAATAATACCTGCCGAAGGAAACTGGTTTTCATATTGACCATATGCAGCGAAAGCAGATAATTCAAGAAAAGGCGTACCTTTATCAAGCAATAGATCAATTCTTTCTCTGGCCATTAGTTTGCCTCTGGATTTATGCTTATCCCGTGCTTTTTTAGACCCACCCAAAATGAGTTCACCAAGCAGGCTTCTGTATCTTTCGAGTTTTTCAGAGAATACCTGTGAATTCCGAATATACGTTTTATCGTCCTTATTAAGTTTTGAACTGAGTTTAAACAAAATCAATATTTGTTAATTATTAATACCTAATAAACAAAGAAATTTTTCGATTGTTTAAAATCTGGAGATAAATCTTAAACAAAAACTCATTTGGGACTATACTGATAGCTTTAAAAGTTTGGAAATTCCCTTATTCAAATTAATACTTTTGCTATTTTCATTTATTTAATATGTTGATAACCCAAGAATTCGTCATTTTTTGTAATATATTTATGTCTGGTTAATATTTATATCTTATTTGTGTGTAAGAGTTTGATATTTATGAATTTATTTTCATAATTTTATACCGAATCATTTTGAGTATTTTATTAATACCAAATATTATATGTCAAGTCACGGTAATCATCCTGCTGCTCATGGCAGTCATCCCGCACCTCACGGTCATCATTCATCGGCAACACCTACTACAAGCCATCATGCATACGATCACAGAACGGATATAGCTAACCCACGCGCTATTAAAAAAAGGTCGCAAAAGAAATACCATCTACCTGTGATTGGTCATTTTGCAGACAGAAGTGTTGAATTCACTTCTATTATTCAGGCTGAATCAGTTACAGGAATCAACTACACTTTAATTTTTGAAGCGTGTATTGGCAAGATTTATAAGGCTAAAAATGTAATTTGGGAATTTAAGAAAGGTAATCACTACATTAAATATAAAGCTTATTATATTAATGTTCAGGATACCTATACCAGAAAAGGCGGGTTCAACGGTTAAGAATACTTAATTCGTTTTTTCGATAATTTTTTCGACGTAGGTCACCATTCATGTATACAATAGAAACAAAAGCGGCTGTCTCATCAATGAGACAGCCGCTTTTGTTTTGGTTTAATTTTTAAACTAAACAACCAAATGTAACAGTTATGCTTTTAATAAAGCTTAACTAAATCAAATGCTTTTTGAATATCCTCAGCTTTTTTTTGTTTGCTAATATAATCTTCGAATTTCTTAGTGTCTTCATAAAACATAGAGTAACCCTTATCAATTACAGTAATTAGCTTGTTTGCTGCTTCTTTAGGGTCGATTGCTCCAATCTTGGCTGCTTTTTTATAATATACATTTAATTTCTTTACAGCAAAATATATATCACCCTTCTTTATAATTACCTTATCTCCAGGTGCTGTAAGAGTTCCCCGTTCAATATAAGTATACGTTTCCTGTAGTAAAAGCATTTTACGGGCAACATTTGAACCTAAAGCATGAGTTCCTGCGTTAGAATAATCAATCTTCAGATTTAAGGTATCTTTCAAATTATTTGCAAATAAATACTCTGAATCCTGAGCATTCGTGCTAATAAAACCACATAGCAATAGTGCTATTGATATTAACTTTCTCATTTTACAACTCCTTCTTTTAGGTAATTAGCGATATGTTGTCTAGCGAAAACAACTTTGCAAAAGTAGAAATTTTCACTAAATAACAACTGAATCAAAAAAAAATATTTTTCAATCCATTATATAAATTTTGCTCTATTATTAACCTCACCCCTTAAAAAAGTATAATGCATGCAAAATAAAACGATTTGACTAAAAGAACACCCCTATAAAAAACTCTAATGATTTTCAGAATTCCAATATTTATTTAATGGATACAAGTAAGAATATTGGGATGTTCTTAATTTCAATAACACTCTCATTCTTGGCTAAATTACTACATTTCTGAACTTTGCGATTTTATTAAGAAATAAAATGAATAAAAAAATTTATCGTAATAAAATTCAAAAGTATATATTACAAGAACCAGGCCAAAAAAGACTTGCTCTGAGCTTGCGAAGTGAAAAGGCTTGTTCAAAATCCCCTGAAAAAAACAGAAAAAGGATTTAAAAATTATTTCGAATTAATAGTAATACCCGGCCAGTCATCTGTTCTGAAAGCCGAAGCTGGCAAACCTTCTGCATTATAAAGATTTGCATCATCAGGATTATTCCCCCATGCATAACGCACAGCTACAGGTGATTTAACCATCTCCGATGAAACAGTAATTTCATTCCCTCTTAGTCGCGCTCTAGCCCAATAGAATTTTTTATCTGCTCCGGCAATAGCAAAGCCTTTCAGATACCCGTATTTATCTTTTGCCATCATGTTGCTTCCCTGAGTGTCAAAGGTCAAAGTAATTCTTTCACCATCAATTTCCATGGATTTATAAACGGGTCCATCATTTACAATTGCCTTTCCGTAAACAGCTTTAATAGCCTGCAAAGCAAGACGGTGGCCCACATCCTGTTTATTACGTGGGTGAATATCTATTTCTTCACCAATATCAGTAGTAACAGCCATTCCTGTATAAGGAAGTGCAAGTGTCATACTTTGTGCCTCGCGCAATTCAGCCCATTCGCTTTCAGAAGGCTGAACATCCGGAGCCATAAAATTTGCAAGTTGAACAAAAAAGAAATGCAAATCGGGCTGATTCCATTTTGCTCTCCAACATTCAATCATTAGTGGAAATAAAGTGCGGTACTGGTAAGCTCTGGAGGCGTTCGATTCCCCCTGATACCATATCGCCCCTGTAACAGCCAGATTCAACAAAGGATTTATCATACCATTAAAAAGAGATGACGGGTTACTATTTGGCTCTCCTGATGAAGAGGTAAGGCTAAATGATTCAGTGGATAAACGGCATTTCCAGGTTCCTGCAAGCGAAATTTCCGAACTCTCAGAGACAAGTTTTACGTCTTCCTTTGCACCCCAGAAACCGCCAGCCCCACCCGTATCTTCAACTCTTACAGCAATCAGATTGATTCCTGCCTTCAAGGTTCCTGCTTTTAAGATATATTCCCGTATATCATTGTATCCTGAGGTTTCTCCAACTAATATACCATTTACATATGCTTTGTCGGCATCATCAATTTTACCCAATTTGAGTTTCCAGTCTTTTCCAGCAAGACTTTCAGGAATACTTACTTCTTTGCGGAACCATATAATACCATCAACTCCGCTAAGTTCGCCAGCTTCCCATATGCCCGGGACCTCTATATCTCTCCAGCCGTTTAAACTAATTCCGGCCTGATTCCAATCATCGGTGTTTGTTTTTTTCAGGGGATCCAAACCAAAAGCGGAATAAAGACTTTCAATTTTTTTTACGCGCAAGGATTCCATTTCTTCAGGGGAAATTGATGCCTTAATTGCAACTTTATCCTTGAACTCATCAACTTTTGTAATATAATCAGCACTTATCCATGCTTCTACATTTGTGCCGCCCCAACTAGTGTTTATCAATCCAATTGGAATATTTGTTTCGTTGTAAACATCTCTCCCAAAAAAATAACCGACTGCGGAAAAATTTCCCACACTTTCTGGGGAACAGATTTTCCAGTCAATTCCCGAAACATTACTCACTGGTCCATACTGAAAATTCTTAGGAATAGTTAGTAGTCGTATCTTTGGATAGTTGGCATTTTCGATTTCCTTTGCACTGTTATTGGCGTTCATAACTACAAATTCCATATTCGATTGACCCGAACACACCCAAATATCTCCTATCAAAATATTATCCAGAGTTATGGTGTTTTTGCCTTTTATAACAATAGTGTAGGGTCCGCCTTCTTTCATGGATGGAAAAATAACACTCCAACTTCCATTATTATCAGTCTTTGCGGAAACTGTTTTATTATTTAAACTTACGCTTACTTTTTCCGACTTATCTGCCCAGCCCCAGATTTTTATTTCCTTGTTTCTCTGGAGAACCATATTACTAGTGAGTACATCGGGTAGCTTTACAACAGCCACAACTGGTGATGAAATCAGAAATATTACTGAAATAACTAGCAGAACTCTGATTCCCGAAGCAAAATTTAAAATTCTTTTTTCCATTATTTTAAGATTGATAGGTTTGTTGGTAATCCTAATCCCAAATCTAACCAAAAAGTATTAAACCTCTAAGGAAATAAAAAAAAATAATGCCACAAATCCAAAGAGAATACAGAATTCACAAAGAAATGATAGCAAATCTTTTGTGAAGCCTGCGTGTCTTCTAGGCTTTGTGGCAAATAAGGTATTAAATACCCCAAATTAATTCCTGCAACTAAACAGAATATGTGGTTGATGCAGTTTCACCACCTCTTCCTGTCCAATTGGTATGAAAGAATTCACCTCTGGGCTTATCAGTTCTTTCGTAGGTGTGAGCGCCAAAATAATCGCGCTGTGCCTGTAAAAGGTTGGCCGGTAGTCTTTCAGAACGATATCCGTCGTAATAAGATAGCGCGCTGCTAAATGCCGGAACCGGGATTCCGTTATTAAATGCAGCTGAAACGGTTCGTCTCCAACCTGACTGAGCTGCATCTATTTTTCCTTTGAAGAACGGATCCAGAAGCAGGTTTATAAGATCGTGATTTGTCTTGAACGCATCCGTTATTTTCCCTAAAAACGCAGAACGAATAATACATCCGCCTCTCCACATCTGAGCGATTTCTCCGTAATTCAGAGTCCATCCATACTCTTTAGCTGCTTCCCGAAGAAGTGCATATCCCTGAGCATACGATATGATTTTGGAAGCATAAAGCGCTTGTCTTATATCTTCAATCATTTGTTTTTTATCCCCTGAGAAAGCAGGTTTTGGCCCGGTAAGTATTTTGGAGGCGATAACACGCTCATCTTTCTGTGCTGAGAGACAACGAGCAAACACGGATTCACCAATCAGTGTAAGTGGAATACCCATATCCAGTGCGCTTACAGCTGTCCACTTTCCGGTACCCTTCTGTCCTGCCGTATCGAGGATCTTTTCAACCAACGCTTCACCATTTTCGGTATATCCAAGGATGTCTCTTGTAATTTCAATCAGGTAACTATCCAGATCGCCCTTATTCCATTCCTCAAACACCTTATGCATCTCGGCAGCGTCCATTCCCAGCAGTGATTTCATGATCTGGTAGGCCTCGCAGATTAATTGCATATCGCCATATTCAATCCCGTTATGCACCATCTTCACAAAATGACCTGCCCCATCGTTTCCAACCCAGTCGCAGCAGGGAAGTCCATCCACCTTAGCTGAAATTGCCTGAAAAATAGGTTTAACATGGGGCCATGCTTTTGCAGATCCTCCAGGCATAATGGATGGGCCGTTTAAAGCTCCTTCTTCTCCACCGGAAACTCCAGTACCAATAAATAGAAAACCTTTGCTTTCTACATATTTTGTTCTTCGGATGGTATCGGGGAAGTGTGAATTACCACCATCAATAATGATATCGCCCGGTTCGAGGAAAGGAATTAACTGATCGATAAAATCATCCACCGCTTTGCCTGCTTTTACAAGCATCATCAGTTTCCTTGGGCGTTGCAGCGCATTTACAAATTCCCGAATACTGTGTGCAGGAATAAATTTTTTCCCCTTTCCACGACCCTGAACAAATTTATCAACCTTTTCAACGGTTCGGTTATAAACTGCCACTGTATAGCCGTTTCTTTCCATATTTAAAACAAGGTTTTCGCCCATCACGGCGAGACCAATTAATCCAATATCTGCAAGTTTTTCCATTTTAATAATAAATTATAGTTTACATTTTTTATATTTTTTCCCCTCAATTGCGAAAAGAACACCAGTTTTTGCCTTCGATTAATCTTCTGTTTCTACAACTCACAAAAACAATTTGGTTCCAACACAGAAAATCCAAGTTTTTCAAGTCTGGACTCTAATTCCGGCCAATGATTGTTAATCAGTTTAACTGAAAAATTGCCTGGTTCTCTTCTTAGCCTGTATTTACCCCTTTGTTCCTCAAATCCTGAAACATCTTCCCTAAGCATCGAATCATCAACTCTGATATCGTAAGTTTGTGAATACACTTCATGCAAAATTACAGTTTCGCTTTTCTTCGTGCAATCTACCGTTATAATTGAGTTTTCAGGTAAAGGTACATTTTTAGGCAACCAATTGTCCATCCCAAGTTTAAAAAACCTGCTGAGCGCCTGCACACTCATCATGGTGCCATTGGCCTTACCATCGGTTGAATATCCTGCAATGTGAGGACTTGCAAACTGAACTTCTTTCAATAATTCAGTATTTATTTCGGGTTCATTATGCCAAACATCGAGTATAACAGCTCTGAAAAGCGACTTTTTTATCCCTTCCAACAACTCAGTTTCATTGATCACTTCTCCTCTAGATGAATTGATTAAAATTACTTTTTTTGACAGATTTTCAAAAAACTGAGCGTCTGCCAGCCCCATAGTTTTGAAAGGACCATCCAGATTAAGCGGCACATGAAAACTGATAATATCTGCTTCTTTTTTTATTTTTTCGAGGGATTCAAAACCATCCAGACCTTCTGCGAACGCCCTGGGTGGATCATTTAAAAGCACCTTCATTCCTAAGGCTCCGGCAGCGCGGGTAACTTTTGATCCAACATTTCCAACCCCGATTATCCCCATACACATGGATGAAAGATCAAGATTCATCGTTATCGCAAGGTTCAACAATGCAGACACAACATACTGTTCAACTGAGCCCGAATTGCAACCTGGTGCATTCGTCCAGAAGATATTGTTCTTATTGCAATATTCTGTATCGATATGATCGTACCCAATGGTGGCCGTAGCAATAAATTTAACCTCTGATCCATTCAGAAGGGATGCATTGCATTTGGTACGTGTACGGATTAGCAGTGCATCAGCATTTTTAACATCGGTTGCCGATATTTTTGATCCCGGCAAATACACAATATCCGCAATATTCTCAAGAGCTCCCCTGAGAAAGGGAATTTTATCATCAGCTATTATGCGGACCTTTTTCATGAGTTTCTAAACCTTTCTTCTGACGCCCAAAGTCCAAGTGCCGGATTTGAAATATAAAAAATTTCTGTTCCGCAGGGAAAAGTGGTAAAGCCATCTTTTAATTTAGAGGGATTATAGAGTCTCGACATTTCCGCCAGATTTCCGTAAGTGTAATTTACTGATTCAATTTCCTTTTTTGTAAGAAAACCGGGACAATATGTAACTCTAAAACGGTTCTCAGTTGAGCCATGAATAAGGTGTGCTGCCGCACTGAGATTATTTTTCAATTCGTCGTTTTTGGCTGTCTGTCTGAGAATCTCAGGAGTGTTAACATAGCCATATTTTCTGATCAATCGGTCGATTTCTTTATCTTCGCCGAACTCCTTAAGCCCTGGAGCAAGGACTATTAATTCGCCTCCATCTTCAATAGCCATGCGGGTTCTGTAAATGCTTTTGTTTCCAAGCCATGTACTTTTAAATTCAGAAGGATCAAGATAAACAACCACTTTTTTCAAGGGTTTCGGAAGCTTTATAAAATTTACTTTAATTGACAATTCAGAAGCCAGGTTGAAGCATTCCCTGTCATCCCCAACATATAATCCTCGTGTTTTTAAAACTCCGTGTTCATCTTTCCCTAAAACTGTCAATACATAAACAATTGGTAATTCTTTTGCAAAATGTTCGGAAGCATAGTCGAGAACTTTGCGCACTGGTGAGTCTGAACGTCCCATTATACGCTCCATTCCATAGGCGGCTCCCAGAAAATGACTTTTATTAATCCCTTCAGTCCCTCCGGTTCCGATAAAAATATTTTTATTATGATTCGCCATTCCGATAACTTCATGAGGAACAACCTGCCCGATGGAGAGAATCAGATCATGTCCTCCGGAAATAAGCAACCGGTTTACCATTGCCGGCCATGAATAGTTTACACGGCCTTCTGATACTTCATAAAGGAACTCCGCCGGCACATCTCCCAGGCTAACGACGTCATTTCTCCAGTTATGTTCCCTGAAAAGATTTGCCGGAGTTTTTCCGAACATTTCAGATATTTCCAACGGTTTCATGGGAGTGTGAGTTCCGAGTGCAGGTAGAACGTTCTTCATTTTATCCCCAAAATACTCCCATGCCATCTCTGTAAGTTCCCCTGCCCTGCTATGAAATCGCGTAAAATCGGGAGGTATAGCCAGAACTTTGGTTTTATTTCCCAGTTTAGACAAGGCTTCAAAAAGACCTATTTTGAGATCTTTTGCAGATAAATCGGTGTTTTCGGAACCTTTGGCGTAATATATCATTGTTTTGTTATTTTCATTTCGACAAGCTCAGTGCAAGTCGGCAAGCTCACTTCGACAGGCTCAGTGCGGGCACTTCTTGTTGGTATGCCTATTCATTAATACTCACTATTTCCACACAGGTGTTTCCGGTAAATAGCCATCAAACTCGCTGATTAGCTCATCCTCGTATTTTCCTGCGTAATTGCCTTTAAAAAATCTTTCTAATCCCTCTTTATAAAAACGTTCCCATGATGTCTCTTCGTGACCCGGATTTATCGGGAAAAACAATACATCATTTGAACGGGCTGCTTTTAGATCACCTGGAGCATCCCCAATCATAAGTATTTTATTATCAGGATATTTGTTTTTTGCGGCGAGTGCGAGATGTTCTGTTTTTGTGCCATATTCCTGACCAGCAATTAGTCTTACAAAATGGTCAATATTGTTTTCTTTCCACTCTCTTTCCAGCGCTTCAACAGGTGTCTGGGATACCACAAGAGCATCAGCTTTTTTAGTCAGTGCCTCAAGTGATTCTCTGACAAATGGGAAAGGATGCATACCATAAACCATTTTATGAATATCCTTATTTACTTGGATAGACCAATCGTAGGTTAGGGAAATCATTGGAATATTCGCCTGATTTGCATATTTCTCAAGTGCAGGATTTCCCAGTTTGGATTCATTTTTTATCCATTCAATAAGTGCCGTCATGTCTGGGATTAACATATTTCTTGCTGCAACTTCAGGTCGTTCTGAAAGAAGCTTCATCGTTTCCGTGAGCGCTAGAAAACGATTGCAACCTCTGTTTTTTGAATAGAGATTCACAAATTCCCATGTTTCGCGTGCATATTTGGAGATTTTCTGCATTTCAAAAAACAGAATAAAATTCGGGCAAAAGCATTCCTTCTGTTTAATTTCCATGGTATCGAATGCACATCCATCTGAGTCGATTCCAATGAAGAACTCTTTAGTAGGTTGTAGATTTTTGAGGATTTCCTGGGGATTTGACATAATATATTCTTTTATTTCCCTTCGGGGATATAGTTTTTAAGTTTTTTATCTGCAAAAATGGGTTTAAACTGAGTAAATCTTTGACGTCCGTTTATTAATGGAACACTTACCCAGTCTTCTCCAATAAGTGGTCGCACGTAATTCAGAAAGTCATCAGTAACATCCACTCTGGATTTGCTGATCCATTTTTCAGGGAAATTACGTTCGGAAAGAGCCACTTTTTCGAGTGGCACCTTATCGTAATAAACATTGTAGATAAAGCCCGGAGAACGAAGGATAGTAGCCATCCATCCGTTGCCGTCGTTCAAAGCAATATCAACAGCTTTTTGCCCAACTTTATAGGCTTCATCAAGGTCAATTGTTGAAGCATAAATGATTGAATCCCTCTGGTCTGTACCCATTACCTGGCCACGAGCTGAGCCCTGAGCTTTCAGTCCGACAGAATTCAGGTGATTCACAACAGATTGGTAGACAGGTAGTTTACTTGACCCGAACGATGTGTGGCCAAATGCATCTTTAACTTCACCGATCTCACCCACATCAAATCCCTCGGAAACAACAACAATACAACGGCCATCGGTTTTAAGCTGGTCACTTACTTTGTCTGTCAATTCAGCCAGAGAAACCTTAGATTCCGTTAAATAAATCTGTAAAGGGATTTCCCTTTTTGGATCAGCAAGGCGCGATGCGGCAGGGATATATCCTATTTTGCGACCCATTGCCTGAATGACAAGAACAGGATCGGCAGGAGACGAACCCATATTTTCTTCATTGGCATTCTGAATAATATGCGACCAGTAACGCGCAACGCTTCCGTAACCCGGAGTATGGTCGATTAGCTTGAATTCGCTGTCACCAACATCGTTATCAATGGTTTTTGGCACTCCAACGGCTATGATGTCAAAGCCTTTGGTTCTGGCCATCTCGCTAACTTTAAATGCGGTATGTTGCGAATCATTTCCCCCGATATAAAAGAAATAGCCAATATCATGTGAACGAAAAACTTCCATAATTCGCTCAAAATCTTTTTCCTGATGATTTTTAAGTTTATAGCGGCATGTTCCGATTGAACCGGCTGCAGGTGTTACTCGCAAAAGAGCAACTTCTTCTTCATTCTGTGCGGTAAGATCAAGCAATTCTTCCTTAAGAACGCCTTCAATACCGTGCCATCCGGCATAAACTTTTCCAAATTTATCAGGAAACATTTTGCAGGTTTCAATAATTCCCCGGAGAGAACTATTTATTACCGGAGAGGGACCGCCCGACTGGGCTACGATTACGTTTTTTGGGCTCATTTATTGATATTTGATTTTTTAAGATTGGTTGGAAGTCTGACGTCTGGAGCAAGTTTATCGAATTCAAGACTTCCGACTTCCCAACTTCCGATTCCCCTTCCTAAACTCCCCCGAAGGCATTGTAACCTCCGTCGACCGGAATACAAATCCCCGTCACAAACTTCGATATATCTGAAACCAGGAACAAAACTGCTCCCTGGAGGTCTTCAGGTTCGCCGAATTTCCCCATTGGAGTATTTGAAAGGATTTTATTTCCGCGAGTAGTGAGTTCGCCAGTTTTTTCATCGGTTAAAAGAAACCGATTTTGGTTTGTCAGAAAGAATCCGGGAGCAATGGCATTAACCCGAACACCGGTCTTTGCAAAATGTACGGCCAACCACTCTGTAAAATTGTTTACCGATGCTTTGGCTGCGGAATAAGCGGGAATCTTTGTAAGTGCCTTGTATGCATTCATTGAGGAGATATTTAAAATATTCCCTTTCCCTCTCTTTACCATTTTTTCGCCAAAAACCATCGACGGAAGCACCGTTCCAATAAAATTCAGATCGAAAACTTTATGAAATCCTTCCATTTTGAGACCAAAAAATGTCTGATCAAGAGTGTCTATATTTGAAGCATTCACCTCTTCCTGTTTTGTTGTTGCTTCGGGGGAGTTGCCACCGGCACCGTTAATAAGTATATCAACAGGTCCAAGCATTTCCTCCACTTTCGCTGAAGCAAGGATCAGAGTGTCCTTATCCAATACATCACAAGCCACACCAATGCAATTTGTTTTGTATCTTGAAGTAAGATCTTTGGCGAGGGCAGTTGCTGTTTCTTCTCTACGATCGAGAATTGCCACCTTTACCCCTGCTGAAGCAAGAGCATCAGCTATTGCAGTGCCGATTACACCACCGCCGCCTGTTATTACACAAACTTTTCCTTTTAAATCGTTGAATGAATTATTAGCCATAATTAAAATTTATTTTTAAAATCGTAAAAATCAATGTTTTCCTTACTAATTATATCGATTGGCATGTATTGTTTTGCATCAACGATCTTATTAAGTACAATAATGTTAAAAAGTGAAATAATTCCCTTATAAGCCTGCTCACCTGGCCTCTGGCTGATCAGAAAATCAATTAAATTATTTTTTAAGGCATTCACATTAGCCTGTAATAAATCATACCCAATCAGATGAATACCTTTAATACCTCTGGATTGCAAATACTCTGCAACTTTAAAAACCCGCGAATTGGTTACGAAAATGCCTTTTACTTTCAGCTCCGTAAAAGCACGATCCAATTCAGCAACAAGCTTTTCGTCGGATGAATGATTTGTATCAATTGTATGCAAGTTGATTCCCATACCGGGATGTTCATCAAAGTATTGGCGGAATCCGGTTTCACGGTGGATGATATGGTTGTAATTATCTTTCCTTCCTGCCAGATTAATGATTAAAACATCTGATGGCAACGAAATTCCATAGCCTAATAAACGTGCGCCTAGGTAGCCGCTTTGAAGGGCATCCTGACCAATATATGAAGTTGCTTTGACCTCCTCAATATTTGAATTAAACAGAGCTACTGGAATTTTCCAGATCTGACATTCACGAATAAATTTTATGCTGTCATCTAAAAAAACCGGTGCGAATAAAATACCATCCGGATGATCAGAAAGCAAATCAAAAGCTTTTGCAGCAAAGGAATCCCGATCGAATTGATTGAACAAGTATTGATTTATCTTTACACCGTAACGCTCAATTTCTCCGACGGCCTTTTCAATGCCTGATTTGGGAGCCTCCCAAAAATCGTTTCCGTTCACGGACACGGGCATTATTACAGAAAAAAGATATGTTTTTTTTGAACTTAAGGTTCGGGCAAGAATATCGGGATGATAATCTGATTTATTTAATATTGCCTGCACTTTTTTCCGGGTCTCCTCAGAAACGTCACCCCGTTTATGTATAACCCGATCAACTGTTCCGGGTGAAACACCAGCAAGTTTTGCAATATCTTTTATTCTTACTCCCAATTCACAATAATTTTTTAACTCGTACTCAGTCGATCTGAAATATTTTTTGACAAAACTATACAAATATTCATAAATAAAACTATTTTTACAAAAAAATCGTGTTCGTACACGGTTCTTTTTATTCCGGATTAAAGTTTCATTAAAACCGGTGAGGTTTATAAGTATATTAACTCTTTATAGAATCTGTAATTTAAACCGTCCGATTATTTATTCAGAAAATTAATTCAAAAATGTTAGAATTAGGTAAATACTCATTTGGAATAGGTGATCGCTTTGCACAGCAAGGCATAGCACAACTTAAAGCGTTTTTTTTGGCAAAAGATGCAGGTATTGAACTTACACCTGTGTGGAACAAATCAAACCGGGAACACCAGATAATTCATACCGAACCCGAAGAAACTCGCGCTGCTGCCGATCATGCTGTAAAGATCACATCATGGAAAGGTGACTATTTTGTAGATGCTGATCATATTAATATAAGTAATGTCGACAGGTTTATTGAACACTGCAATTTCTTTACTCTCGATGTTGCAGACTGTATCGGGAAACCAGCCGAAAAATCATCCATTCTCGAATTTATTAAGGAAAATGACAAATTTGTTGGCGATCTGAAAATTCCGGGGATTGATGAGTCTTTTCAAGTAAGTTATAAGCTATTGGAAGAAATCGCTAATAAATTCTTACTCGCAACTCAGAAAGCATCAAGGATTTATAAGCATATTTCCTCAAAAAAAGGAGCTGGTAATTTCATTACAGAAGTATCGATGGATGAGGTTGAAACGGCTCAGAATCCCGTTGAGTTATTTTTCATTTTATCTTCATTGGGAAGTCTTAAAGTGCCCGTTCAGACTATAGCCCCGAAGTTTACTGGTAGGTTTAATAAAGGTGTTGACTATCAGGGAGATATTGAGCAATTCAGGATAGAGTTTGAACACGATCTACTTGTGATCGATTATGCCTGCAAGGAATTTGGTTTGCCTGAAAATCTCAAGTTAAGCGTACATTCCGGAAGCGATAAATTTTCCATTTACCCGCTCATGGGCGAGCTTATAATGAAGCATAATAAAGGAATTCATATAAAGACCGCCGGAACAACCTGGCTTGAAGAAATGATTGGACTTGCTCTTTCCGGGGGAGAAGCACTTAAACTTGCTAAATCAATTTATAAAAAAGCATACGACAGAAGAGCTGAACTTTGCGCACCTTATTCAACAGTGATTGATATTGATGAAGCATTACTCCCTTTACCTTCTGAAACTGATGATTGGAGCGGAAAACAGTTCGCCGATACATTAAGACATATTCCGGGGCACCCTTTATATAATCCCTCTTTCAGGCAATTAATACATGTCGGATATAAAGTTGCGGCTGAATACAGTAATGTTTATATTAGTCTCCTCAATCAAAATGAATCAATTGTTGGAAAGGAAGTTACTGAAAATTTATACGAGAGGCATATTAAGAGATTGTTTGGAATTTAAAACAAAATAGTGGATTAGTAAATTTTATAATCATAAGCTATGGGTAAAGCTTTTTTGGATGAAAACTTTCTGCTGCAAAGTAAAACCGCAGAAATCCTGTATCATGAGTTTGCAAAAGACCTTCCAATCATAGACTATCATTGTCATTTGTCACCTTCTGAGATTGCTGAAAACAAACAATTTACCAATCTCACCAAAATCTGGCTTGAAGGTGATCATTACAAATGGCGGGCAATGAGAGCAAACGGAGTTCCTGAAGAATTTTGCACAGGTAACGCTCCTGATGATAAGAAATTTCTGAAATGGGCTGAAACAGTGCCTTACACTCTCAGAAACCCGCTGTATCATTGGACTCATCTTGAACTTCAGAGATATTTTAATATTGAAACCATCCTCAATCCGGTTAGTGCGCGTAACATTTACCATGAGGCAGGGCAAAAGCTGAACAGTGAAGAGTTCCGTGTAAAAGGCCTACTAAAGAAAATGAATGTTGAGGTAGTTTGCACAACTGATGATCCTATCGACTCCCTTGAATATCATAAACAAATAAGCGCCCAGAACTTTATTGTAAATGTTCTTCCTACCTGGAGACCTGATAAAGCTATGGCTGTTGAAAATATCGAAGCCTATAATATTTATATCGACAGACTTTCAGAAGTTTCAGAAATAAATATTGCAAACTATTCTAATCTTCTTGAAGCACTTAGGAAACGGCAGCAGTATTTTAATTCCATGGGATGCAAACTTTCCGATCACGGGCTCGAGACGTTTTATTCTGCTGATTTTACAACTTTGGATGCAGATAGAATATTCACCAAAATCAGATCCGGCAAAAAATTAGATGGTTCCGAAATTCTCATATTCAAATCTGCCTTGTTGTTTGAACTTGCTTTAATGGACCATGAATTAGGCTGGACTCAACAATATCATATTGGGGCACTGCGAAACAATAACAGCAGAATGTTCCAACTTTTGGGTCCGGATAAAGGATACGATTCAATTGGTGATTTTGAGGTGGGGCGGGCTATGTCGACATTTTTCGATAAGCTTGAAAACATCGAAAAGCTTACAAAAACAATCGTTTATAACCTGAACCCACGCGATAATGAATTAATCGCAACAATGGTCGGGAATTTCAATGATGGTAGCATCCCCGGAAAAATGCAATTTGGTTCAGGCTGGTGGTTTTTGGATCAAAAGGACGGAATGGAAAAACAACTAAACACTTTATCGAGCCTTGGCTTGTTGAGCCGGTTTCTTGGAATGTTAACCGATTCGAGGAGTTTCATGTCGTTTCCTAGACATGAGTATTTCAGAAGAATCCTATGCAATTTGATTGCAAAAGATGTAGAAAATGGTGAACTTCCCAATGATATAAAGCTACTTGGAAGAACTGTACAGGATATTAGTTATTTTAATGCAAAGGAATATTTTGCTTTTTGAACTATGATTTCAGGTAAGAAAAACAAATCCCTAAAAATACCAGGAGATAAAATTTAAAGAAATATGGCTATAAATTACGAAATACGCTACTCATGCCATCCCTCGGATGCAAAGCTTTACGACACAGAAAGAATACGTAAAGAATTTCTGGTGTCAGGATTAATGAAACCAGATGAGATAAATATGGCTTATTCCTTTAACGACCGACTCATCACAGGCGGTATTGTTCCTATTGAAACACGACTAGAACTAGCAACAATTGATCCCTTGAAATCAAAGTATTTCCTCGATCGCCGGGAGTTAGGCATAATCAATGTCGGTGGTTCCTGAATAGTTAAAGCCGATGGTAATACATTTTCTGTAAATTATAAGGAAGCTTTGTATATTAGGATGGGTACAAATCTGATTACAGCTGAAATTTTAAAAAACAAAAGCTGGAAACTACTCAGAGAAAAGGTTTCTGAAGTTGTTTCCATTTATCAAAATATTCGAAAAACAAATTAAATCTGCCAAATTATGCCTCAAGCTAAAGCTATTGTACCTCCTGTTGGAAATTACAGGTGGAGAATTTTAACTCTGTTATTTTTCGCACTCAGCATCAATTATTTCGACAGAAGTATTCTGGGAGTCCTTGCTCCTACGCTGTTTAAGCTATTTGATTGGACAAATAAGGATTATGCCCTTATAAACATTTCCTTCAAAGCTGCCTATGCTCTTGGATTGCTTACAATGGGCGGAATAATTGACAAAATTGGCACAAAGAAAGGCTTTACTTTATCAATTGTTATATGGAGTGTATTTGGAATGTTGCATGCAACGATTTCAAAAGGTTTCAGCGTTATTGGTTTTGCAATGGCACGGTTTGGTCTTGGATTTGGTGAATCAGGAATTTTCCCTGCAAGCATAAAAACTGTTGCAGAATGGTTTCCTAAAAAGGAAAGAGCATTAGCAACTGGAATTTTTAATGCTGCTACAAGCGTTGGGGCAATTTTGGCACCGATAATTGTAGGATTGGTTGTTGCTGAAGATGGAAAAGGCTGGCAAATACCATTTCTTATTACAGGGGTCTTAAGTGCAATTTGGGTTTTCTTTTGGTTTAAATTCTACCAAAAACCTGAAAACCATCCTCATGTAAGTGAAGCGGAAATCAGTCACATTCATTCTGATTCCGTTATCGAAAATGAAGAGAAAATACCCTGGGCTAAAGTACTTCCTAAGCGCCAAACCTGGGCATTTGCACTCACAAAAATTCTGGATGCTGTTTGGTGGTTTTATCTTTTCTGGGGAGCAAAATTCCTCTTCGACCAATTCCATGTAGATATTAAAGGACTTGCCTTACCATTTATTATTATTTATGTATTGGCCGATTTCGGAAGCGTTTTTGGAGGCTGGCTTTCCTCTAAAATGATCAAAACAGGACTTTCAATAAATACGGCAAGAAAAAGAACCCTATTGATTTGCGCAATAATAATTTTACCTGTAGTTTTTGTTACAAAAGTTGAAAATAAATGGCTGGCAATAACACTGATTGGCCTGGCTGCTGCTGGACATCAAGCCTGGTCGGCAAATGTCTTTACACTTGCCTCAGATGTATTTCCAAAGAAAGCGGTAGGTTCTGTTGTTGGAATCGGAGGAATGATTGGAGCCTTATCAGGTATTATTGCAGATTTCAGTTTGGGTTCAGTACTTGACAACAAGGGTGTTGAAGGATATTTTTGGGCCTTTTTGATTGCAGGGTCTTTGTATCTGATTGTGCTTGGCATCGTCCATCTCTTAATGCCCGATATGACACCCTTAGATGAAAACCTGAATGAAATAAAGGTAGAGAAAATCTGAAATTGTACAAATTTCAAATAATTTCTACAATTACTCATTTACCGTAAACTGGTGATAATCGTTGATTCGGGATGTAATTTGTGTGACAAATGAACTTTTTTGAAAGAAATCAAATTTTTTTGGATGTAAAAAGTACATTTATGCAGATTATCAAATATATTTGTATATAGCTATTTTTGAGTGACGCATAAACCGAATAAAATTCAAAGTGTTGAAAGATTCAAAGATTGATAAGAGTTTTGTTTTCTATTCACTTCTGGTTTTTCTATTTTTTCCCTTTACAATACTAAAAGGAAGTAGTATTATCCTATCTACATTACCTGTAACTGACGCTGAAAACACAGGTTCATCGTTAATTCTATGGTCAAAGGATATTTATCATATTATCACTATCCTTTTGTTTATTATAATTTGCATATTTCTGATCTATTTTATCCGGATCAAAAAAGAAAATATCTATAAAAGGAAGGCAATACTTGCCGGGGCAGCCTTTTCAGACTCTAATATATTGTATACCCTTATTGATAGTCTTCCTGAATTCATCTATATCAAAGATGATGAAAGTAAATTTGTCCTTGCCAACAAAAAACTGGCGCAAAAATTAGGGAGAAAATCAGGTATTGAGCTTGTTGGTAAAGCAGATAGCGATTTGTACCCTAAAGAATTGGCTAAGGAATATCTGAAAAAAGAACAAGATATAATGAAGTCGGATATTCCAATTTTTAATAAAAGAGAAAAGGGAATCCCTGAAAATGGTAAAGAAACATGGGTTTCTATCAGTATTATTCCTTTGCATGATAAAGGAAATAAAGTAATTGGATTAGTTGGTTTATGGCGTGATATTACTGAAATTGTTGAAAAGGAGAATGAAATTGAAAAAAGTAATTCATCTCTTCTTGAGCTAAATGCTGTACTTCAAAAACAAAAAGCGGAAATGCTTCAGCAAAAAGATTCCCTTAGGAATACAGCTGAAAAATTGTATCAAGAAGAAAAACAACTTCGTACTCTTATAGATAATATGCCCGACAGAATCTACATTAAAGACCGTCAAAGTCGCTTTATTGTTGGGAATATGCACGTGGCTAATATTATGGGTGTGAATTCTTCTGACGAACTTATTGGCAAAACCGATTTTGATTTTTATCCAAAGGACCTTGCTCAGGAATTTTTTTATGACGAGCAAAAATTGATGGATGCGGGCTTGCCGATTATTAATAAGGAAGAGAGAGGTCTGGATATGAATGGGCATGAAATAATTGTTTCAACAACAAAAGTCCCATTCAAAAATGAAAATGGTGAGGTCATTGGTGTTGTTGGAATGGGTAGAGATATTACTCCGCAGAAACTTGTAGAAAAAACACTTATCCTTCATCAGGAAAACTTACAGGAAGCCAATACATTGCTTGAAGAACGTCAGGAAGAGATTCAGCAACAAACGGAAGAATTGCATGCTCAGGCTGACTATCTGACTCAGATGAACCAGGATCTGGAAAAACTTTCAATGGTGGCTAGTCATACAGATAATGTGGTAATTATTATGGATGCTGATGCTAATATTGAATACAGAAACAAAGGATTCGAAAAGCATTATGGTTCAGGTGAGCGCAAATCTGGCACAAAAGTTAATTTAAGAGATATATCTTCTAATGAAAACATCGTTTCCATTATTGAAGAAATACAGAGAACCAAGAAATCTGTTTCATACGAAGGGAAATCCAGGGATAAAGACAGTAACGAATTCTGGTCCCAGACTACAATAACACCGGTACTTAATGAACAGGGAGATATTGTAAAGCTTATAGCAATTGACTCCGACATCAGCAAATTAAAAGATGCCGAACTTGAAATGAGTCTGCAAAAAGAGGTGATTGAAAAAAACAGGGACGATCTGAAAAGACTTAATGAAACTAAGAATAAGTTCTTTTCCATAATTGCTCATGACCTCAAAAATCCCTTTCATTCTATCATGGGATTCTCTGAGCTACTTACCCGCAGTTTCGAAACAATTGAAGATGCGCGAAAAAAAGAATTCCTTCAGCTCATAAAAGATTCCTCTACCTCAGCATATAATTTGTTGGAAAATCTCCTCGATTGGTCACGTACTCAGACTAACAGCATTAATTTTACACCTGCAAATATTAATATTGCTCAAATTCTTAATGAGAATATCCAAATACATAGCGTAGTTTCTCAAAATAAAGAAATCAAAATCAGCCATTCTTTTCCTGAGAGAATTATATCCTTTGCAGATGCTAATATGATTAATACTGTTGTTAGAAACCTACTTAGCAATGCACTTAAATTTACGCCAAAAGGTGGGGAGATTAGAATTGAAGCAGGAATTGTTGATAATGAAATTTTTGTAAGCATCAAAGACAGCGGACTTGGAATGGATGAAACTGCCAGAAAAAAGCTCTTTAAAATCGATGAATTTCACAATAGTGTTGGAACTTCCGGAGAAACAGGAACAGGACTTGGATTGATAATTTGTCAAGAGTTCATATCCCGTAATGGAGGAAAAATAATTGTTGAAAGCGAACCAGGAAAAGGTAGCTCTTTCAAGTTTTCCCTCCCACTGGAAAAACTTACTAATTGATTTGTAAACCCTTATTCATTAAGGGATTTCCTTTTGTGTATTTTACAATTACTATTTCTTAGAATCCTAAATTTCCCCAGAATTATTTCAAGCATCCTTAAATTAAAATCATTCTAAATTGCACTTGCGTATTGACTTAACGTATTTTTTACGCTAAGTTTGATTCCAACTTATTCGAATCTACTTGCAAAATCTAAATCCGCATATTTCTGTAGACTGTGTAATTTTCGGATTTGATGGAGAGAATTTAAAGGTTCTTCTTATAAAGAGGGATATTCCAAATACCGATGATTCGAAAAAAAGCATAACAGACTTCAAACTTCCCGGCGATTTTATTACTGATGAAGAAGATCTGGAAACAGCGGCAAGTCGCGTACTGATGGAATTAACCGGGTTACAGAATATTTTTTTAAAACAACTATGGGTTTTTGGTTCTCCAAACCGTATTCATAAGGCAAGAGATTTCAACTGGCTCAGGCAAACAACTGGAATGCCAATAGAGCGTGTAGTTACAGTGGCATACTATTCCCTGATTAAAATTAGTGAAAGTCAACAGGAACTCGTAAATAAAAGCAATGCATTTTGGGTAAAACATGACGATATCATTGATCTGGCCTTTGATCATTACGAAATCCTTCAGAGAGCTTTAAAAGTTCTTCGCAAAAGGCTTCAGAATGAGCCAATTGGCTTTGAACTTCTATCTAAAACATTTACAATCAGGCAACTTCAGAATTTGTATGAAATAATTTTGGGTCGGGAACTTGATAACAGAAATTTCAGGAAAAAAATTCTCAAAGCTGAGTATCTGGTTCCAACAATAGAAAAGGAAACTGACGTGGCTCATAAGCCAGCACGTTTATTCATGTTCGATAAAGTTATATATGATAATGCGGAAACCAGAGAGATGGGATTTCAATTTTAGGGTGATGAAAACTTAAAAATAAAATACGGTTACAGAAATACAAACATAGAAATTACACACTGACAAAAATGTATCTAATCGGTTTCGACATCGGAAGTTCATCAGTAAAAGCGAGTATTATTGAAGCTTCCACAGGTAAATGCGTAGGTTCGGCTTTTCATCCGAAACAGGAAATGAGTATTAAAGCTCTGAAACCAGGCTGGGCTGAACAGGAACCTGAAGACTGGTGGAAAAATCTCCAACTGGCTGCTATCGATGCAGTTAAGGAATCAAAAATCGATAAAAAGCAAATTGCAACTATTGGTATTTCTTATCAGATGCATGGTCTGGTTATTATTGATAAAAACAAAAAAGTTCTGCGCCCTTCAATTATCTGGTGCGATAGCAGAGCTGTATCGTATGGTGAAAAAGCATTTGAGTCTCTGGGACATGAAAAATGTCTTTCACGCTTATTAAATTCTCCTGGGAATTTTACCGCATCCAAGCTTAAATGGGTCAAAGAAAATGAACCATCTCTGTATGCCCAGATTTGGAAAATAATGCTTCCAGGCGATTATATTGCAATGAAACTTACCGGGGAAGTAAACACAACTGCATCAGGACTTTCAGAAGGTATTTTATGGGATTTTAAAGAAAATAAAACCTCTTCCCTGTTAATGGATCATTATGGTTTTAATTCAGACTTTATCCCTGAAATTGTTCCAACTTTCAGCAAACAAGGCGGATTATTAAATGAAGTAGCCAACGAATTGGGACTTCCCTCAGGAATCCCGGTTGCCTACAGAGCTGGTGACCAGCCAAATAATGCCTTTTCACTAAATGTACTGAATCCCGGGGAAATTGCTGCTACAGCAGGCACTTCAGGCGTGGTATACGGAGTAAGTGGTGAAGTGAAATACGATCCACAATCCAGAGTCAATACCTTTGCCCACGTGAACCACACTGTTGGGAAGAATCGACTCGGAGTTCTTTTATGCATCAATGGTACAGGCATTTTATATTCATGGATCCGTAACAATTTTCTTGCTGGTAAAGATTATGCATCACTCAACGAGTTGGCTGCCAGTGCACCAATAGGTTCGGAAGGATTAAGCATTTTGCCATTTGGTAATGGAGCTGAGCGTATGCTTGGAAACCGTGAGACAGGAGGAAGAGTAAATAACATCCAGTTTAATATTCATAAACAATCACATATAATTAGGGCTACTCAGGAAGGTATTGTTTTTTCATTGTATTACGGAATGGAAATCATGAAAACAATCGGAATCAATCCAAGTGTAATCCGCGCTGGCAATGCAAATATGTTTCTTAGCCCGATATTCAGGGATACCTTAGCTGGGATCAGTGGCGCAACTATTGAACTTTATGATACAGATGGAGCACAGGGAGCGGCCAAAGGAGCAGGGATTGGTGCAGGGATATATGCCAACGCTGAAGAAGCATTTAAAAATCTTAAACAAATAAGTAAAATAGAACCATCATCATCAAAAGCCGGTGAGTATCAGTCTGCATATAAACTATGGCTTGAACAACTTAATTCACTAATTAAATAATAATCCTATGGAATTTCTAAAAGGCGACAAGGAATTTTTTCCTGGAATTGGAAAAATTAAATTTGAAGGTAAGGAATCAAAGAATCCCCTTTCCTTTAAATATTATGATGAGAAAAAAGTAATTGCCGGAAAAACTCTAAAAGAGCACATGCGATTTGCGATGGCATACTGGCATACAATGACTGGTACAGGAGGCGATCCGTTTGGTCCAGGAACAAAGATTCTCCCCTGGAATTCAAAAAAAGACGATGTGGAAAAAGCTAAAGACCGCATGGATGCTGCATTCGAATTCACAAGTAAAATGGGTATCCCCTACTATTGCTTCCACGACTTTGATTTAATTGATGAAGGCAGCTCAATCAAAGAATCTGAGAAAAGATGGCAAGTAATGATTGATTATGCAAAAGAAAAACAAAAAGCCAGTGGGATAAAACTTCTCTGGGGAACAGCTAACGTGTTTTCACATCCCCGCTATATGAATGGTGCCGCAACTAACCCCGATTTCAATGTTGTTGCGCATGCCGGTACTCAGGTTAAAAACGCCATAGACGCAACTATTGCTCTGGGAGGCGAAAATTATGTATTCTGGGGAGGTAGAGAAGGATACATGAGTCTGTTGAACACCAATATGCATCGTGAGCTTGACCACATGGCCAAATTCCTGCAAATGGCAAGAGATTATGCAAGAAGAAATGGTTTTAATGGAACCTTCCTTATTGAACCAAAGCCTATGGAACCTACCAAACACCAATACGACTTTGATACAGCAACCGTTATTGGTTTCCTTACAAAGCATGGCTTAGCGGGAGATTTTAAAATGAATATTGAAGTCAATCACGCAACACTCGCAGGACATACTTTCCAGCACGAGTTACAGGTAGCCGCTGATGCAGGACTATTTTGCAGTATTGATGCTAACCGTGGTGATAGTCAGAATGGCTGGGATACTGATCAATTCCCAATAAATATTTATGAATTGGTTGAAGCAATGCTTGTTATTATTGATGCAGGTGGATTAACAAACGGAGGTATCAATTTCGATGCTAAAACCAGAAGGAATTCCACTGATCTTGAAGATCTGTTTATTGCACATATTGCTGGAATGGATGCCTTCGCCCGTGCATTTGAGATCGCTCATACCATTATTTCGAAATCCGAACTTCCCCAAATGAAAAAAGCAAGATATGCTTCATTTGATTCAGGAGTTGGACAACGTTTCGAAAAAGGTGAACTGAATCTTGAAGATCTCCGCAAACTTGCTGAAGAACTTGGTGAACCCAAGCAAGTAAGTGGAAAACAGGAGCTTTATGAAGCAATTATCAATCAATACATTTAATCCAAATTAAAATTCTCTCTTGCTCTCTGTGAATACTTTACAAGAATCTTCCATGGAGATTACATTGTAAAAGATGATTCACAGAGATGCAAAGAGAAAAAACCTCAAATTCACACTACTAAACACACAAAAACATGGCATTTATTGATACAAGTTCAAAATCAGCCGTAAGTAGTTATAGCAAAGGTAATCCGCTGTATATCACTATGCTGACATTTGTTGCTACACTGGGAGGTCTGCTCTTTGGATACGACACTGCTGTTGTCAATGGGGCAGAAAAATCACTGGTAGAATTCTACATCACAGGCATTTTAAATCCTGATAATTACCAATATGCTGTTGACATGATAAGTCAGTACAAAATAATGATGGCAATCGTTATCACTATTGTTTTTGCCATTATTTCTAGTCAGGTTATTAAGCTTATTGGCCGGAACAAAGGGCTGGCAGTAACAGGGGTAATTATGGGTGCCGTTGTTCTGTGGATGGTTTTTTTCTTAAAAAGATCCATTCCAACAGAATTAGCTGCAATTCAGGAGTACGCTGACACTATCAAAGGATTTGTTATTGCAAGTGCTCTGATTGGTTGCGTTATCGGAGGTTCGCTATCCGGTTTTATATCCAAGTCAATTGGTAGAAAAAATGGTTTATTTATAGCTGCAGTTGCTTTTTTCATTTCCGCAATTGGAGCATGGAAACCAGAAGCTTTTAATTTTTTCGGCACACTTGACGCGTATTCATTTGTTGTTTACAGAATAATCGGAGGTATAGGCGTTGGTATAGCTTCAATGATTTCGCCCATGTATATTGCCGAAATTGCACCTGCAAAAATTCGCGGAAGGTTGATTTCCTTTAACCAGTTTGCCATCATTTTTGGAATGTTAGTAATTTATTTTGTGAATTATTTCATTGCAAAACAAGGTGATGATCAATGGTTGAACACAATAGGATGGCGGTATATGTTCCTATCAGGAGCAATCCCTGCAGGACTTTTTATACTATTATTGTTTTTTGTACCAGAAACTCCGCGTTTCCTCGTTCTTAACAATCAGGAAGACAAAGCATTAAAGGTCTTGAACAAAATTGCTGGAAAAGACGATGCCAAAAAAATTCTCGAAGAAATAAAAGGTACCCTTCATGAGCACAACGTTCCATGGCTTTCTTATGGTTTTATGATCATTTTTGTCGGAATTATGCTTTCGGTATTTCAGCAATTCGTTGGGATAAACGTGGTTTTATACTATGCTGGAAATATTTTCCGTAACATGGGTGCATCAACCGACAGTTCACTTCTTCAGACGATTATAGTTGGTTCTGTAAACCTTTTATTTACCGTTTTAGCGATAGTTACAGTGGATAAATTCGGGCGTAAACCATTGATGATTATTGGCTCAATTGGTATGGCAATTAGCATGATTGCACTAGGCTCTACGTTTTATCTGGGAGGCAGCGTCTTATCGCAGAGTGGAGGCTACATTGCCTTAACTTTCATGCTTTTATACACTGCATCATTTGCAATGAGTTGGGGCCCAGTATGCTGGGTTCTTTTGGCGGAAATATTCCCGAATTCCATACGTGGTGCCATGTCCATAGCAGTTGCCGCACAGTGGATTGCAAACTGGGTAGTTTCCTTAACCTTCCCGATGATGAACGATAATGCTTTTCTTACAGAAAAGTTCAATCACGGTTTTTCTTTCTGGATTTACGGCGTGATGGGTATAATTTCAGCATTATTCATGTGGAAATTTGTTCCTGAAACAAAAGGGAAAACTCTGGAAGAAATGGAGAAACTCTGGAAGAAATAGATCAGGATTTTAAGCCGGATTAAATTGTTTTTCGCACAGGGAATCCGGTAATATCAAAGCGCAAGTAAAAGCTATACTTTAAACTTTTATTTGCGCTTTTACATTTATTATCATTGGTGCCCGGTTAAAAAACATAAATACTCTGCAAATGCTGATTTTATCGTGTCCCTGACTTCGACAAATGCTCAGTCCAAGGCCGGGACTTAATACAACCGGGGCTTACTTTATTTTTCTACCGATATTTAATCCCTAACGCGATTGTCCTGGAGGGACAAGATATTGGTAGATATATAGTTAGAAAAGCACCTAAAGTCACGGCGTTGGACTGAGCATTTGTCGAAGTCAAGGACGAAATAGTATTTTGCCAGACAACAATGAATCATTATGTTAAAAAACATCCAGGGTTTAAACCCCTCATGTTTAATGTGTCGAAAAACTAAAAATCAGCTTGTCATTATCTCTTTTTTTTGAAAATCACCAACTTTTCTTGACCACATTACCGCATGAAAAGTTTCTAAGGTATGGGATGTGATGCTATTTATCCGAAATTTGTTTCTGTCTTGCAAAAGCAGCTTTTACAGGAAGTACAATACGTTCAAGTAATCTTCGGTCGTTGGTAATAATTTCCGCAATTCCCTGCATATCCTGATTAAACTCCAGCTCAGTTCCATAGCCTGTTTTCAAGCCTTCAGGTAAATCAACTATTACAGAGTACTCATTATTGCTGGCAACAAGCGAAATGCTACGGATTTTGCCTTTAACCATGCCAAATTCAAGGTATGGGTAATTTGCAAATTTTATGTTTACCCATTGACCGGGTTTTACTTTTCCAGCACCTGAAAGCGGGAGGTTGACCTTTCCAATCATTTCACCGGGATATTCAGGAATGACCGACATCACAACATCACCTTCCCTGACATCCTGGTTCTGGCTCCAGATGCGGGTAAAACTCACCACACCACCCACAGCAGACTTCAATATGTACTTTTGTTCCCAGTCGGCAATGGAGGCAAAAAGCTTATTTGCTTCTTCACCAAGTGCGGAACCGAGCTTGCCGTTATCTTCACTTCTTTTAAGTCCCAGATCTAGGATTTCCTGTGAAAGTTTTGAAATCTGAATTTCATTGGAGGCAAGAGTAATGCGTGATTGTTCGTAAGCATATTGTTTCTGAAGGTATGATGCTTTTGATTTCTCAAAATCGGATTCAGGAATAACTCCCTGTACAAAAACCAAAGAATCTCTTTTAAACTGTTTGGAAGCCAGCAATTCCTCTTGCTTTAATATTCTGCTCTGATTATTCAGTCGACTGGAATAGTTCTTATATTTTACAATTTCAGCCTTTAACGATGTGATTTTCTGGTTATGGTAATCGAGCTTTACAAATTGTGAATAATCGTTATATTGTTTCAAAAAAGCTGCATAAGTTTGCTGTATATCGCCCAGGACCAGGTTGACTGAAAACATAGGGGCTGATAATTCGGATTGGTTTTCAATCGTTGTTCTGAATATCTCAAGTTCAGATTTCAAATGTTGAATATCTTCGAGATTTCCTGGGTTTTCAATGAGTGCGAGAATTTGTCCCGTCTTTACTACTTCATTGTCTTTAATAAACAACTGCATGATTTTACCATTTGTCCTGGCAACAGCATTTGACGGGGGATTTTCAGTGGTAACTAAGATTGTAGCATTAACCATATCCGGGTATTTAAACCACCAGCTACCTAGTAATATCAGCACAATGACAGCGAACACAAGTATGGTACCCCAGCGGATAATCCAATGTGGAATATGTCCAAGGATTTCCTTTACTTCCTCGCTTTTGAGTTCGATTTCAGGTTTTGATAATTCTTCTGCTTCCATGAGATGCAATGAAATACGGGTTCAAGATAAGAAATTTTCGTGATTCTTTAGATGGAATTTCTTTGCCGGGCAGAAATGATAAACCCTTTCCGCAATGTGGAAAGGGTTTTCAGAAAGAATTATTCGCCAGATAGCTTAAACGTCAATCCTGGCATATTTTGCATGTTTCTCAATAAATTCGCGGCGAGGTGGAACATCATCTCCCATGAGCATAGAGAAAATTCTATCGGCTTCAACAGCGCTGTCAATGGTTACCTGCCGCAGAGTGCGTTTTTCAGGATTCATAGTTGTATCCCATAATTGTTCGGCGTTCATTTCCCCAAGACCTTTATAACGCTGGATATGAACACCAGCAGGGTTGCCGGGGCTCATCTCTTCAACCAGAGCTTTTCTTTCATCCTCGGTCCAACAATAGCGTTCTTTGGTACCTTTTTTAACCAGATAGAGAGGCGGAGTAGCAATATACAAATATCCCTTTTGAATCAATTCAACCATGTAACGGAAGAAGAAAGTCATAATCAGAGTGGTGATATGGCTACCGTCGACGTCGGCATCGGTCATAATAATAACCTTATGATATCTGATATGCGTAAGATTCAAGGCTTTACTGTCTTCCTCGGTACCAATTGAAACTCCGAGAGCAGTGAAGATGTTTTTTATTTCTTCGTTTTCAAAAATCTTGTACATCATTGCTTTTTCCACATTCAGGATTTTTCCCCTGAGTGGCATAATAGCCTGAAATTGTCTGTCACGGCCTTGTTTAGCAGTACCTCCAGCTGAATCTCCCTCGACAAAATAGATTTCAGTAAGAGCGGGATCTTTATCAGCACAATCGGCTAATTTCCCGGGAAGACCCGCACCTGAAAGCACATTTTTCCTTTGAACAAGTTCTCTGGCTTTTCTTGCAGCATGACGGGCAGTAGCAGCTAAAATAACCTTGCTTACGATGGTTCGTGCATCTTTGGGATTTTCCTCCAAATAATTTGCAAGCTCAGCGCTAACTGCCATATCAACTACGCCCATGATTTCGGAGTTCCCTAGCTTGGTCTTTGTTTGACCTTCAAACTGTGGTTCCTGAACTTTAACGGAAATGATCGCTGTTAGTCCTTCGCGAAAGTCATCACCATTAATATCGAATTTGAGTTTGGTAAGCATTCCCGACTTATCAGCATAGGATTTTAAAGTACGGGTTAGTCCCCTTCTAAAACCTGCAAGGTGAGTACCTCCTTCGATTGTATTAATATTATTTACATAAGTGTGTACATTTTCCGTGAAAGAAGTGTTGTACTGAAGAGCAATTTCCACAGGAACACCGTTCTTTTCGGTATCAAGATAAATAATTTTATCAATGAGTCTTTCACGATTTTCATCCAGAAAAGCCACGAATTCCTTAAGCCCTTCTTCTGAATGAAAACTTTCCTGACGATATTTTGCCAGAGGATTATCACTAGAGTTTCCGTTTGCAATAGTGTCATCAACCTCACGCATATCGATAATGCTAAGTTGAATCCCTTTATTTAAATATGCAAGTTCTCTAAGACGAGCGGAAAGAATTTCATAATGGAAAGTGGTAGTTGTGAAAATTGTGTCGTCAGGAATGAAATTAATTACCGTTCCGGTTTTATCACTTACCCCAATCTCTTTAACATCGGCAACAGGTTTTCCCCGCTCGTAAACCTGTTCGTATACTTTGCCATTCCTGTGAACTGTAGCAGTTAAGCGTGTTGATAGTGCATTTACGCAAGAAACTCCTACTCCATGCAACCCTCCGGAAACCTTATAAGATTCCTTGTTAAATTTTCCTCCGGCATGAAGGACTGTCATAACGACTTCCAATGCTGATTTTTGTTCTTTTTCGTGCCAATCGACAGGAATACCGCGACCATTATCAGTTACAGTAACTGAGCCATTTTCGTTAATAATCACGTCTATATCAGTACAATGACCAGCTAAAGCTTCATCAATAGAGTTGTCAACAACTTCATAAACAAGATGATGCAACCCTTTCACACTGATATCACCAATGTACATAGCAGGTCTTTTTCTGACAGCTTCAAGACCTTCAAGCACCTGAATATTATCTGCGGAATAGGCATTACCATTTGCACCTACTGCACCATTCTCCATTGCTTCGTTTTCTTTGTTCTCCATTTTTTCTTTTTTACAATCATAATTATCAATCCTGACAATGAAATAAATCAAAATCAGAGTATCTATTTTATCCCGTTTATCGATTAAAACTGATTATTTCCGGAAGAATTAAATCGGAAATAGTAGCGGAAAAGAAATTTTGCTTCTTTGAACTTTGCAAGTAATTGAATATCAAATTCATAAATATAAATTCCAAACTTCCATCTTGAAGGAACAAATGTAATTAAAAAACAGCGGTTTTTACTATAAAATCAGTAATAAATGGCGGGGATTTTTCAACATTTTATTAATACTGTAACTAATTGTATTATTGCGATTTACAATAGTTTTGCGATAGGCTAAACAAGTGCCAGGTTTCAGATGGATTTTACAAATACATTTGCCAGAGATAAAAAACAGCCAAAGTAATTATGTTAGTTCTAAATCGCTATAAAAACCAGCCTAAGCAGGACTTTTACAGTGAGTATGAAAAGCCGGCAAGGAATTGCAGTCTTTGAGATGGATATTGATTCCAAATCTGGTACTTAGTGGCTGTGAGGTTATTAAACCTTAGGAAAAACGATAGAGTTTTTGTATAACGGTATTCCATTGAAAGATTAGCATCCAGATATCCATTCAGTTCATTTACTTGACTTGCAATTCCTTGAGCGTAGCGCTTACCGGTATAGAATATATCAGTTCCAATAAGTATCTTATCCCTTAGATTATAATCCGCAGAAAGTGATGCTTCGAATGATGGCTTGTGCCATGCATATTGCAGTCTGTCGAGTTGGAATTTATAATAGTTTGCTTTCAAAAGGAATTGCAACTTTTCTGACTGATGCCAGCTAACTTCTCCTCCGAGACTGAAAAGTGAAAGATTATCATAATCGGTGATGAACTTATTTCTTAGAATTTCGCTGCTGTCGTTTACAAAGAAATACAAGCTATCAATCTTCTCAAATGAGCCTTTCAGGTTAAAGGACATTTTATTGCTGTAACGGCCTTTTAAACCGGCAAACACTATCATCGAATGATTGGAGTTAGTGACTTTATATCCCGGAGTTAAAAAAGGATTTTCAAAGAGAATCTTACCGTAATTATTTATTTCCTTATACCCGTTTACTCCAAGATAAGGGATAAGCACAGCAGGTACAATATTGAATTCAAAGCTGGCACGTGGGTAGAAATTTGTTTTTTGGTTATTTCCATCATAATTCACATTAAAACCAACAAGAAATTTCCATTCTTCGGTACTTTTTGAGTACCATGGGTTTACATCTACAACTGAATACTTCGATGAATCAAGCTCTCCGTCCATTCCGAAATATCGTATTCTCAGATCACCTCCGATAACCTGGTCGTTAATTCTTTTATTGAGTGAAGTGGCGAAGTCAACTGCCTGTTCAGTATTTTTATAATTGTCTCCAAGAATTTCGTAATTCAAAGCGGTTTTGTAGTTCAGGTGAAAGGAATCTGAATACATGGAATAAAAGTTAATGCCTGCATCAGCCGATAAAATCTTCTGCATATTGGATTTTCGATCGAGCAGAGTATCAATTGCAGGATTGTACCCGTAGTACAAAACAGAGTTATACCCCCCCGAAATATCAGCTTCAAGAACAGAGGCTTTAAAGATTTTTTTGCCATATAACTTCATTAGGTTGTCGTTATAATTTGCGTTAACTTTTTTATTATTATCCAGTTTAATTTTCCCGGTTGATGATTGATGAGTATAATAAAACCCTAATTGTGTTGTTTTTGCTCTCAACTGATTAATAGACAGTTCCATATAAGGCGTCAAGTAATTGCCTGCGCCGAGGCTAAGCTGCGTTTTATATAATTTCTGTATTGGTAAGCCAACCATTTTTGCTGGTTTAATTGGATCAATTTTATAATCTGTTTCAAATCTTTTGGGATAAATTACATAACCATATTCCGGAATAATCCTTGTTGTATCGTTAAAAACAGGCAAAAGGCCTATTTTATTTGCCTCTGAGAGTGTAGGAGTGTATGGTTTCACAACTCTAACCTCCTTTTGAATCTGATTCTGTGCAATTGCCTCAGCATTAAAAAACAAAGGAGTGGCAAGGGTAAGGATAATGAAAATTGATTTTAAGCTACTCATATATTTTTCGTTTAAGTACATTCTCAGTAACATTTTTTCAGGTCTGCTTTTCAGTAATTAGTTTCAATAATTATTGAACTCCAATCTCCATAGGTTCAGGCACAGGTGCAAGTTCGCGGGCATTTGCCTTTTCTGTAATCATTTTTTTAGTTTCGATAGCAGAAGCTTTAACACCATCGTTTTCTTCAGTATAATAATCGATTACACTCTGAAGTGTCTGTAATGCCTGAAAATCGTCGCCATTTGCCTGAAAGATATCAGCCAGTAAAAGAAAGGATTTGCCCATCCAATATGCATGCGGTGTATTCATGTCGATATATTGGTAAATCACTTCTTCTGCCTTTTTCTTATCTCCCTGTAAAAAAGAAAGCTCAGCAACTCTGTATTTCGATTCAGCTCCTTCTTTACTATTAACTTCAACAGCCACTTTGGTGAACCAATCGAGTGCTGCTGCAGGATTATTTTGTTTCAGATACGCATTAGCGATGGTAAACAAAGCCTCCCTGTTAATCTCAGCCTGCAGCTTGTCTTGCAAGAGTACTTGATTTGCGGCTGTAATACTATTCTGGTATTCTTCCAGCTTAACATAGCAGCGCATAAGTCCCAATTCTGCTTCAGCAATATTTGCCTTTTTTTCTCCTAATTCAATAAGTTTTAGATACAATTCAGCAGCTCTGTTGTAGTCGGCTTTTCCGTATGCAATGCGCGTTGCTGCTACAAGTGCCGGCTCGGAAAACATATTGGCGGGCTGGGAAATGATATATTCAAGGGATGTGAACGATTCATCTGGTCTATTCAGTTTAAGGAGGCAGTCGGCTCTATAATAATGAGCGTTTAGTAAGAAGTTACCGTTCACAAAACGGGCTATGTAATTATCCAAACTCTGAATTGCTTTATTACAATCGCCGGCAAGGTATGAGTTCTCCGCAGCAGAGTAGATCAATGAATCTTGTTCCATCATGCTGATTGCTTTCCCAAGTTCTTCAACGTAAGAAAGATACGAATCTACCATATTCTGACTTACATAAATATCCTTGATTGACTTCAGAGAGTTTGAAGATTCTGTAGTTCCCGGATAATCCCGAACGACTTGTTTGTAATAAGCAAGCGCCTGATCTGAGTTTCCCGAATTATTTGAAATGAGACCAAGTTGTACTAGTGTTCTGCTCAGATAGTTGCTATTTGGAAATTCCGTAGCAAGACGTTGGTAACTTTTTATTGCATCAGCAGACATATCGAGCTGCGCATAGGTTTTTCCCAGCTCAAAGAGAGCATCGTCGATATATGCAGATTTTGGATAATCTTTTAATAACTTGTTAAATGTTTCAACTTTCTGTTTTGGCTGGTCCATTAAGCCCTGGCAGAATCCCTTTTGAAAGCATGCATAATCAACATCCGCTTTATTCAGTTGAATCACTTTTGAATATAATTCAATCGCATCGGTATAGCGGCTATCGATAAACCTGGTGTCACCCAAACGGTTATAAGCATCTGCAAGAGTAACGGCGCTTTGGTTCTTTTCCAGATTTGTATAGGCTGAAAACCATTTTTGAGCAGCAGGGTAATCTTTTTTCGAAAAAGCTACATAACCCAGACTATAATTAAGCATTGGATATTCGATAACTTTATAGGCGAAGGGATCTGCTTTGAATTGGTTATAGAAATCTTCAGCGGTACCGGCATCACCCACTCTGAAATAGGCTTCTCCCAGCCAATATAATGTTCTCGCCTTTATGAGTGCATCATATTGAGAGTATTTCAAGGAACGGTCAAAACTGGAAATAGCATCTGTAAACCTCAGATTGGTAAAGAGTTCCAATCCCCTGAAAAAAGAAACTCTCTGCAAAGCCTTTTCCATATCAGAGTCTTTTTCTTTTATTTTCTCAAGGGATTCCTGCGCCATTTTATAGTTTTTGGTATTTAAGTAGGCCGCTACGAGGAAATTATAAGCCTCATCTGAACGTTTGGATGCAGGATAGAGACTGAGGTAGCGATTAAAAGCCTGAATGGCTTCATTAAAAGGATTGTATGATAATTCGTAAGTGACTTTTGCGTAATTGAAGAGCGCATCTTCCTGAATAACAAGGTTATAATCCATTCCGGCAGCCACGCTAAATGCCTTACGAGCTTTGTTTTTATCGCCAGTTTTGAGGTAGCAGTCGGCCAGATTATACATTGAACTCTGAGAAATTTCAGAATTGGTATAAGCTATACTTTCAAACAGCTCGGCAGCTTCTTTATATTTCTCCGACTTATAATATATAAATGCAAGCTGATAACGATCGCCCAGAGTGAGTGTTTTATTCTTATCCCTATAGATTTCGAGATAAGGCAATGCCTCCTTGTAGCTGGCGAGCGCAAAATAAGAATCGCCAATAATTTTAGCCATTTCACCTTCTCTTTTCTCTGAAATTGAGTCCATTAGCGGTGGTGCAAACTCAACAATTTTCTCATACTTCTGTTGCATGAAATAAATCTGCGTAACGTAATAGGGAGCCATGGACGAAAAAGTTGGGTCGTCAAGCAGTCGCATGAAGCCTGTCAATGCCGTTTCGTAGTTTTTCTGATCGTATGCAATGTGTGAATAATAATACAAAGCGGGTGAGGAATACTTGCTTTCAATATCCTTAATTTCGAAAAAACAAACTCTGGCGTTTTCGAAATCATTGAGCATGTAATAACTGTATCCTTTGTTGAAATAGTATTCTGAGAGTTGATCGGCATTGAGAACATATCGTTCAACTTTATTGTAGTATGAAATTGCTTTAGAATAAGTTTTTTTGCGGTACATAAAGCCCGCCATGCGAAAGTTAGCGTCGTTAATTAACTGACTTTCAGGATTATTGTTTACAAATTCGTAGACCTTGTATTCGGCGTCCATGTTATAAAGTTCAATGGCGCACATTGCCGAATAATACATGGCACTTGCTTTAAGTTCTGATTTTTCATTGCCGTACACATCAAGAGCTTTGGTGAAAAATTCCTGAGCGGCACTATATTTCTCATTGTTATACAATTCCAGTCCTTTATAATAATCTAAGTCAGGGAAGGAATTAACCATAGTTTTCTGCGCCTGCAGGTTGACCATGCAAACCGACAATATGATGAAAAGTAAGGTTCTTCTGAATATCATAGTTGCAATTTTATTATACTGGCTAAAGTTAATCATTAATGAAGCTAAGGTTTTAATCGAAAAAAGTTTTAATTAACATTCCTGTGTTAATTAGACGAAGAAAAATAAAAAAGTTTCTAATTAATCCTCACGAAATAGAAAGCGTAATCAATTCAGAGCAAAATGGCTTTATCAATATTCTTTTTAGTTCTCATTTCTTTTTTCGCTTAAAAACCACAATCTTTGTATAGTTATGTACAAAACGATAACAATTGCATAAAATTGCACAACATGGCTCTCGATAAAATTATAGAATTTCATAATGTTTCCATTGCCATAAAAGATCATCTGATACTTTCCGAAATCAATTTTGAAATTGAAAAAGGCGAATTGGTTTACCTTATCGGAAAAGTTGGCAGCGGAAAAACAAGTCTGATAAAGACCATAAATGCTGAGATTCCTATGAAATCGGGGAATGCCATTGTTGCCGACTTTAAACTTGAAGAGCTAAAAAAGAGTCAGATACCCTATCTAAGACGCAAATTAGGAATTGTGTTCCAGGATTTTCAGTTACTTATAGACAGGTCTGTTCATGAGAATCTGGAATTTGTGCTAAAAGCAACAGGATGGAAAAACAAAGTCGATATACATAAACGTATCTCAGAAGTGCTTGAGAAAGTTGATCTGGGAACAAAAGGTTATAAGATGCCTCATCAATTATCAGGTGGGGAGCAACAGCGAGTTGTAATTGCAAGGGCTCTTCTTAACGATCCTGAAATCATACTTGCCGACGAGCCAACCGGGAACCTCGATCCAAAAACGTCTGAAGATATTATGCAAATTTTGCTGGAAATCAGTCGTAACGGAAGAGCTGTGCTAATCGCTACACATAATTACAATCTGTTAAAGAAATTTCCCTCGAGAATAATGAAATGTGCTAATGAGAGACTCGAAGAGACGTCAATAATTGATCCTGAAATTGAGTTTTTGAGCAGACAGATTTGATCCCTGCTAAGTAAACCTGTAATCCCCATCACCATCCTGAAATACCGGCACATCTGAAGAGTTTTTCAGAAGTTCCTTTGAAATAGCTGAATACTTTGTAAAATATCTTCTTGAAAGTATAAAAAATTTCCTCTCCGAAAAATAATGGGTAATTTCTGGCTGGGAGGTTATTAGAGTTCTGATTTGGGGATTTGAAAAGCAATAATTTACAAAAGCTACAGGGAGTTTGGTTTTAAAATCATCTGTACAATATGTGAAAAGGGTTTTTAATACGCCATCTCTCAGACTGAGCATCATAAGAGCATTTGTTTCACCTTTTTGTTCCCATCTTAGCCAGAAAGTTGAAAACTCACCTGCCACAGCGCTAAAATAATACTTATTTCTAACTTCAGCATTCATGTCATCAGGGGTTATAAGCCAGGGCTGCATTTTGAGTGCTTCGATTTCAGGAATGTAGAAGTTACCCCGGCTATTTTCATTGATAAATTCGAAATCCGTCTTCTCAGGATCAATAATTTTTAAAGGATTAAAGCGATTCGAATCAGTCGTCCTCATTTTTCGAATCCCATTATAAACAAGCAATTCAAAAATCTCGAAAAGCCATGAAATTCCTGAATAAAGGAACAAGTTTGTAAAATACCGAATTCTCCTATTTGAAAAATTTATTGCCTTCAGTCGACTATGAATACCAGGTCGAATATTTACAACAAGTCCATCTCTTTTCATCATCACACAAAACCCCAGATTACTGATGATTTTGTAGGTTTTTTCTGTCATATCGGAGAATGCGACCTTTTTATTCCATGTCTGAAGAAAGGTATAGAAAACTTTCATTCCGGCCTCGCCACCTTCTCCATTTTTTACCCACCAGCATGAATTCCAGGCAAAACGGTTATTGTCGGCTTTTTTCTGTTTCGAGGGAAATGCACCTACGTAAGACAGAAGTTGTTTGCCTGAATCATCGAGAGCGATAATCAGAGCAATATCATCTGGAAGCGCAAATGGATTAATGGATTGGCTGACAGCTCTTGCCTTACTGATTGGCACCTGTTCCCATGATGCATATTCAGCGCTATTTATTAAGGCTGTGAGTTCAGAAATTTTTATCTGTCGAAGGATCATTAGTTTTTAAGTTGAGCTTCCACTCCTTTACAAATATCAGAAATTGTGCGCATTTCGAGCATGTCGATCAAATCGAATTGGATACCGAATTTATTTTCTATTCCAGCAATTAACATAACATGGTTTAAGGAATCCCATTTTTTAACATCACGGGATGCGGTGCTGGGAAAAACCTCAAGTTTATCATCAATTATCCTGGCGAAAATCTCCTTGACCTCATTGAATATTTCGTTATTCTCCATTACTCAAAGTTATTATTTTTTTCCCAACATCCAGAAAATACCGTATTGACAGTACTCCTCAAATCCAAGTTTTGAGTATACCGGGAAACCCAGTGGCGTAGCGTGAAGGACGAAATCCCTGCATCCCTCGGCAATAAAAATATCAATTGCTGAAGCTGTTATCCATCTTCCAAATCCTTTTCCTCTTTCATTAAGCAGCGTTGAAACCATGTAAATTCCGGTTTCAGTATTTCGTTTATGAATCAGAATTGTCGAAAGAACCTTTTTGCCATTTTTAATACTAAAAAATCGATATGCAGGATCATGCAAGACATTCAGGAAAGTTTTAATGCTGAGTTCACGATGCGACATAATTTCGAGGTTTACCACATCAAGCCATAGTTTCAGGTCAGATTGGGTTTTAACTTCTTCAAAAATTAAGTCAGGAATTGGGGGCAAAAGTTTAAACGTTGTGTCGGTTCGCAGATGCATCCCACGCCAGAAATTTATTTTACGAACTCCATATTCTGCTGCAATATTCTCGAAATCAGGGTCATCTTCCAAGAGACGAAGCCGAAAATATGGAAGATTACCATTTTTAATCTGGCCAAAAATATCATTCAAACTGCTTTTTACCATTTTACCTCCGCCAAGAATGTAGCTTGGCCATGACAAATCAGCGTCGGAGATATACCGTGCGGAAGAAATTTGTCCGGTGTTGAATCCGGATTTAATCCCAAGATTCAAGTAAAACGAATAAAGGTTTTCCCGGTTTTTCTCTTTAATAAGCTCAATTGTTTTCATACAGACTGGCTATTTCCGCAAGCTTCCTGCGGTCGGTTTTACCGCTCACCTGGATTGGTAATTCGCTTAAAAATATAATTTTTGAAGGGATCATATAAAAAGGTAAGACTTCGTTTAAATGTAAAAATAAGGGTTCCTGCGGCAATTCCTCTCCCCCGATAAATAAAAAAATATTTTGAACACCCTGAGTGTTTTTGATTGCAATAGCAGCGAGTGTCCGATTATCAAGCAGTTCCTGAACCTGGCTTTCAATCTCACCCAATTCAACCCGATAGCCTTGTATCTGCACTTGATTATCAATCCTGCCATGGTACATAAAATATCCATCTGAATCTACCGAAACCAGGTCGCCAGTGCGGTAATATTTTAAAGTACCTGAATCGGAGTTTAGATTTATAAATGAATTATTTGTCTTTTTCTCATCGTTCCAATAAGAAGTCATCAACTGATTACCATTGAGACATAATTCGCCTTCTTCGCTACCTTCAACCTGATTTCCCTTGGCATTGATGACAGCATATTTAAAATCGCCAAAACTTTTTCCCAATGAAACCACACCACGATCTGATTTTCTCTGCGCCGGATCTGAATTAAAATTATACATGAGAGCATCTATCGTAGCTTCTGTAGGCCCGTATGCATTCTGAATCAGTGCATTGGGAACACATTTTGTCCATTCCTCAGTTATGCTAAGCGGAAGTGCCTCTCCCCCGAAAATACAACAACGGACAGAAGGCAGATGGATTCTATCGAAATAAGAACGAAGAAAGGAAAGTGTAGAAGGAGTCATTTTTATGACTGTCAGCTCGTTATCGCGGATAAGTTTTAGTGCGTACAAGTATTTTATTTCATCCTGAGGAACCGTATAAACCGAAGCTCCGGCGCATAATGCAACAAGGTAGCAGGGAACAGAGCCGTCGAAGGAAATATCGTACATTTGCAGAAACCGGTCTGTTTGCGTGTATTCCGGGCCAAAAGAGGTATACGACTTATAGAATGTGTCAAGGTTTCTGCGGTTTATTCTTACTCCTTTTGGATGCCCAGTGCTGCCGGAAGTAAATAGAACGTATGCATCAGATTCCCAGGATACTGAATTAGTGGGTATCTCAGATTTAAATTCCTTTAGACCTGTTGTATCTGTTAGGAGTTTTAAAGCTTCATTTTCCAATCCCATGTGATGGTCGGCATAAAAAATATGTTTCAATCCCATCTGGTTAATAATATCAGAATTTCTTTGAGCGGGGTTAAGCGGGTTAAGCGGGACAAAAGCCTTTCCTGAAATCCAGATTGCAACAATGGATGCATAAGCGTCTAAGCTATCCTGACTGAGGATTCCAATATATTTTTCCTGGTTTGAAATGTCAGTGTCAATGAATTTAGAAATTGTTGTAATTCTGTTTTGGAACTCACGATAGGAATATGATTTTCCCTTTATAAAAAAGGCAATATTATAGGGATAGAGCGAAAAAATTTCCTTTAGTTTCTCAAGAATGTAAAACCTTTCTGGATTCATAAACTATGATATTTGCAGCCGATATCAAGGGTTGAAGACAAAAATCAGTCTTCAGGGGATATTAGGCTTAGTACTTTCAAAAGTATAAATAAGATTTTTATAAAACTCAAGATCATGCTGAGGTTTTTGATAAATATCGGGAATTGATTTGTTAGAAAAAGTTTGAAAATACAATAAACAAGCATCTCTCCAGTCTTCAGTACTTTTTTCCTGTTGTTCAATCAGCGACAAAACCAACTCGAATCGCTCCTCATCAACAGAACCTCTAATTTTTCGCCATTTGGGTTCCATCCAATATACAGAATCGACTCCTGAATATAACTCAGCCATAACGGATGTTTGGGGCATAGCACCGAAGAGAGGGTGAAAAGGTTCACGGGGCTGGAAATCGAGGAGTCCGTTTTTAACTTGTATCAGCACGTTTTTGCGAAATTTTCCGTTGAGGTTTTGAAATTCGCTATAAGCTTGTTTTGTAGGGTTGTCGGGGACATTCTGGTCATAAACAAAAGCCCTCCACATTACGATTCCGTTATTTGGGGTAAGAGCATCAGCGAGGATGTTTGCGCCATCGGCATGAGACCGGTTATAGTTTTGCGGTTCGGGTTGCCCTTCGGAGTTTGCTTTTACTAAGAATCCGCTGAAATCGGGGATGAGATGGTAGCTTTCGTGGGTTTTGGTTTTCCACCAGGAAATTACTTCAGTGTCATAGGGATCCGATCTCTTAAGGGATCCGATCCCTATAGGAGAGCTGAAACGAGCCGTCAGATAAACCTTTATATTCCAAGGTTTTAGCGCATAAGCAACCTTTGCAACCTTCATCCTTGCATCCGCATTAATATTGTTTAATACCACACCAAAATTTCCCTGTCCAAAAGTCCATTTAAGGCAGTCTGCAACTCACTTCCCGCCGCTTTTAACAATGGAGTTTTACCCTGAATAATCCATCCTGCTATTTCTTGGTTATATCGCTCAAGAACCTTTTGATCCGAAATCTTATCGTACCTGAGCCAAAGACAATAGCCATCTTCTGCAGATACTGAAACTGCGGCAATTATAATTAGCAGCGAAAAAGAAATCCTTAAAAAGGGGGTCATAAACTATTTTGGCGTTTTTTTTAAATTCAGAAATTTTGTAATTACATCTTAAAAAATGATTCCTGTTTGAAACCGTTATCAATTCTTCATTTTCTGAGTTGCGATTTTCTGCAGGAACTTTTTCACCTCTTGACAATATTCCTTCCAAATCCTGCCTTCAGTATATAATAAAGATACTCTGTTTTAAGAATTGTCAGCGCAGATTTAGATGATTTCTCAAATGGAATTCTTTGAAAGTGAAATGCCTGCTTCTCGTTTTTTAAACCGGCGGTCCCGAAAATTGCATCCGGACTATCTTCAAATATTGCATTTATTACTCTCACAGAAATACTATCGTCAGTAAACGGGAATGCGAAAAATTTCATTGGGGGATCGAATCGCAGTCCAATATCTTCCATACTCGCAGTAACTTCAAATTTCATCTGCTCTTCATTCAAATCAGTAAACATCGGATGATCGTAACTATGCGCTCCTACATGGTGTCCCTTTTTCTGCAATTCGATAATTTCTGCAGCGGTTAGGTATGGCTTCACTTCTGCCAAAAATCGGGTAATATCAAAGCCTGTAACATCTGCAAGTGCATCTAGTTTACTTTTCTGAAGATACCTGACTTTAAGTATTGCAGTAATTGCTTTTCCGATTTCGAATGTGCCTATTTCAAGGATTTCCGCAATCTCTTTTTCCGGCAAAGATTGTGTGGGTGCATTAATTAGAATCTCACACAAAACACTGGCTTTATACCTGAAAAACATTGCCCGATTGTCAATAAATGCATTATTGAGAAAGAAAATGGCTTTTATCCCTTTGCGACTTAATATTGGTTCTATAACCTTAACTATTTCCCTAAGTCCATCATCAAAACTCAGTATGAATCCAGGTTTTGTACGTTTCTTAAGTTTCCCCGGAGCCCTTAATACCTCCGGAGGAAGTGGCTCAAAAAACCTACATAGTTCATCGATATCTTCTTCAAATTCTTTACTTGTGCGAATCTTGTACAAGTGCTTTAAATGTATTGGACTTTGATCGCTTACAGCATGAAACATTGGGAAAATCATCTTCTGTCCCGATACCTGAATCATAGGTCTCAAAGGAATCAAAGGTGCTGCAAGTGATAATATCTGCCGGGCTTTGTCCATCAGGATTTTCTGAATTTATTCAGGGGAAATGGAAGCCTGTTGATCCTGACTGTTGGATATGGGTAATTCACTGCTGCAAATCCCTCGAAAAAGCGTGCAAGACCCTGAATGTTAGACCCTTCAAAGTCCAATACCAAGGAACTTCCTGCAAATTTCTGAATAACAACATCTATAATCGCAAACATCGCTTTTTTCTCTTTTCCAGTTGGATTTGAAACGGGGATGAGATAGTAAATTCTTTTCTGATGATAAACGAAAAACACTGCAGCACAGGTTTTGTTTTCAAAAGTAGCTTTACATATAAAACCTTTCCCAAACACAAGAACTGCGGAAACAAATTCAATAATTTTTTTCGGGGGAATTCGCTTCCGATTTAATCCTGTATTCTCTGTTTTCAGATGAACCAGCTCTTCAACAGTACCATCGAAACTAATGCTTAAACCCAAGGCTTTCTTTAGATTTCTTCGGGTGTTGGAGGTATATTCATTCTCCAGATATTCGTATCCCGGATTAAGATCTAATTCGAAATTATTATTGATTTTTAATTGCGTTTCGCTACTTTCAAAAAAGTTGTTAAAATTTAGATTAAGTGCGATGTACTTATATTGTGCAGGGATATGCTCCAGAAATGTTTTAATTTTTCCCCCTGAAATAGTATGTGTCGAAAAAACGCCTAATTGCTGTGCATATACTGGTTGCATGATATAATTTATTCCGTATTTCTTCTTTACGGGGAGAGGCATAACCGCTGAATAATTATCTTCTTCCAATCCACACCAACCGGGAGAAACCAGATCAAGATACCAACTTAACGCATATACAAATGTCGGTTGGGCATTGTTGATGCAATTATCCCAGGCATTTCTGTCGATTTCGGAATTTTGTAAAAAGCGTATCATCAGGATTTACTTTTCAGGGTTTCCAGCATTTGTATATACACATCTCTCCACCCTTCCCACTCTCCATAATTGCTCAGACTGTCATTATGCCAGATCGGAATAAACCATCCACCGGCCCTTTCAACAATGCTAACATAAGAATTTATAATGTCCATGCTTTCTTCCGGCACTTTATGCAGATAATCTTTTAGTGTTCTATCCATAAGAGTTACCGGCCAGACTTTTAAACTGGTTTTTTCTTCATTCCGTAAATCATAGAAATAAAAGGGTGTACAAACTCCTGCTCTGAATCCTGGCTGACCCGGATATCCCATGGAGTAATCATTTTGAACGCCAAGCCGGATGAGGTTTCTGTATGTAAAGGGAAGCTTAATCTTCAAGAAATGTTGTCGGGAATTTTTCAGGGGATATGAAACCAGTTCTGAAAGTGTTTTATACTCTTTACTCAGGATTGAAAAACTGTGATTTGATCTGAATGATGGATGAATTCCCACTTGATAATCACGAGAAAAGGTATTTACAAGCGACATCCATTCCTGATTTCGGGGAGAGGTATTTGGATCATGTAAACCAGGTTTTCCCGAGAGGAAAAACATAAGCAATTTCTCCGGAAACTCCCTGTGAATCTCACGAATCGAATTAAATGTAAAGTACGGATCAACATCTTCACCTTTGAGAACTTTAGTTCTTTTACTTAAATCTTTGCCATTAATTAATGATTTTGCAAGTCCACCAACAGTTCTGTAAAATCCTTTATTGCGAAATGCCCATGCATTATCAATATCTATGCTAGTCATCCAATGAAAGCGGTTTTTCTTTGTTTTTAAAGTGGGATAAAAACTACGTAAAACTTCTCCTAATTTAATTGTCCACAGGTTTACTACCGGAAGATCCAAAAAACCGGCTTTAAACGCTAGTGATTCACGGGCAGGAAACCGACCATAATGATCTTGTGAATAATCCAGATATTCTTCGTAGCGACTCATCATCCAGAAAGATGCGGAAAAGATATCAAACGGAACTGTCCGTTCTGTTTCATCAGCAAAAAGCACGGCAAGTCCATCCCAAACGCTGGTTTCAATACTTCTGCCAGAAATACCATTTTCACTAAGTAAGCCAGCCGGACGAATGCACAGTTTTCCTTTTAGATCTCTTCCTGAATAATAAACCTTCGCCCCTTCAAAGGATTCTGCTTCCTCTAAACTCAAAGTATACCGCATCTTTAACCCAAGCAGATCGACTAACAGATAATTAAAAATGTAGTTTGACCTATTAGTCTGAATTTCACTGTATATGAGGATTTCGTCGTTCATTATATTTCCAGTCTGACAAGTGTGATTCCTGAGCCTCCCCTTTCAATATGCTCATCTCCAAACCATTCCACCATATTGTTTACCTTAAGTTGCTGGCGGATTATTTCCCTCAGAATTCCGTTGCCTTTGCCATGCAATATACGAAGTTCTCGGCGTTGAACCATGATGGCTTCATCGATAAACTCGGCAAGTATCTGCAAAGCATCCTCGGCCCGTTTTCCGCGAAGGTCAATATCTGCACGAAACGACATTTTTCTTTCGCTAACGTTCCAATCGCCCAGATCGCTTGCTGTAAATACTTTCCGTGCTAGTTCCTTATGTTTTTCGGGGGATATTTTTACCAATTTCGATACTTCAACGCTTGTTTGAATGTTTCCAAATGCAATCAGGAATTTCTTCCCGCTGATTTTTAAAACCTGCCCGGGAGTTTCCTGTCCGTTCATTAATACAAAATCACCTGTTTTAATCTGAGAATCAAACTTTTCGTTAGCTGAAGGTTTCCTGATTATTTTGGGTCTTTTCGTTAACAGCGATTCTTCCCGTTTTTTAAGATCTTCCAGCTTTTTCTGAAGTTCATCTTTTTCTTGATCTATCTTTTCAACTTCCTGTCTGAAATTTTCAAGTTTCTGCCTTGCTGCTTTAGTTTTAAGCTTGTCAGCATCCGCTTCACGAATCTCTCTGATTGTATTTTCAATCTGCTTATTTGCTCCCGCTAAAATTTCTGAGGCTTTTTGTTTTGCTTCCTGAAGAATTCGCTTTCTGAGCTTTTCACTGTCATTGAGTTCTTTATCATACTGTTCAACCAAACCTCCAAGGCGTTTTTCAGAAACGCGGATCCTGTCACGTTTGTTTTCCCAGTACTTTTTATCGCGGATAATATCTCTCAAGTGCTTGTCAAAATCAATATGATCCTGACCTACACGTTCTTTTGCTTTTTGAAGTATCTCTTCAGGAAGACCGATTTTTCGTGCAATTTCGAAGGCAAATGAACTTCCTGGCCGGCCTATGGCAAGTTTGAATATTGGTCTGATTTTTTCTGTATCGAAGAGCATAGCGCCATTGATAATTCCATCTGCTGAAGCTGCAAAATGTTTCAGGTTGGTATAATGAGTTGTGATCACTCCAAAACTACCTGAATCATTAAGATTCTCAAGCACTGCTTCAGCAATTGCGCCACCAATCATAGGCTCAGTGCCAGTTCCGAATTCATCTATCAACACAAGCGTGTGCGAATCAGCATACCTCAGAAAAAATTTCATGTTAAACAGATGGCTGCTGTATGTGCTTAGATCATTTTCGAGGGATTGTTCATCACCAATGTCGATAAAAAATCGGTCGAATATGCCAAATCTTGAACCCTCCCGCACAGGCACGAGAAACCCGCATTGATACATGTATTGAAGGAGTCCAACGGTTTTCAGACAGACCGATTTCCCTCCGGCATTCGGTCCGGAAATCAAAAGTATGCGGCTTTGTTTCTTAAGTTCAATATCAAGTGGAACTACCTCAGCCTCTTTGCCTGATTCACGGAATGAGAGTTGCAGCAATGGGTGTAACGCCTGTTCCCACTGGATTTCAGGCTCATCAACTAGTGGCAGACGAATAGCATTTATCGATACGGCAAGCTTAGCCCTTGCACGACAGGCATCCACCTCTGCAAGAAATGAATGCGCAATAATGAGCTCTTCAATATATGGCCTTACGAAATCGGTAAAAATGATGAGAATTTTGATGATTTCGCGTCGCTCGGCATTCTCCAATTCACGAAGTTCATTGTTTGCCTCAACAATTTCAGCAGGTTCAACATATGCAGTTTTTCCGGTGCCTGATTCATCATGAATGTAACCTGCAATTCTCCTCTTGTTTGTGGCAAGAACAGGTATTACCGGCCTTCCGTTTCGTATTGCCAATGTGGCGTCTTCCTCTACCCATCCCTCTGACTGAGCCTTACGGAGTATAGCGCTTAACCGTTTTGAAATACTTGATTGCTTCGACAAAAGTTCATGACGTATGCTCTGAAGTTCATGAGAAGCATTGTCTTTAATTTTTCCATTCTTGTTAAGAATAGTGTTAATTCTATCCGTAACCGTAGGAAATAACTTTACCTCACTGGCCATTATTTTAAGAGCCGGGTAAAGGTTTTTATCATCATTTTTAAGAAACAGGAGTATGGCTTTTACAGATTCCAAGGCTCTTCGAAGATCAAATACTTCAACCTCCTCCATAAATGTTCCTTCGATTCGTGCCTTACTGAGTAATCGGGAGATATCGATAAAATGATCAATTGGAAAATCGATTCCGTTGATGAGAATTTTCCTGAATTCTTCTGTCTGGTCGAGACGAAGATTAAGTTTCTCATGATCCGTAAGCATTCCAAGACCGTCAATAATTTTGCGACCCGGTTCAAACAGACAATAATTTCTTGCCAGTTCGCGGATGCGGTCGAAACCAATTTTTGACTCGAAAGATTCAGGGTAAATCAAAGGTCGTGCTAGTTTTGAAGCAAAGTTAGAATAAAAAAAATAATATGATTATTTGGAAACCTTGTATTAGGCTAAGTCTGGCATAACTGGTTCACACTTAAGCTTTATTACCTCGTAAAAACCCACTCGTTCTCCCTACTCACTCTCTCATTAAAATAATACCCTTCCTCATCGAAATGCTTGAGGTCTTCGGCTTTATCAATGCGGTTTTTGATAATGAAACGTGTAATAAGCCCCCTCGCTTTCTTTCCGTAAATCGTTATAAACTGAAGTTTCCCGTTTCTCTCTTCTTTGAAGGTGCAACTTAAAATCCGGGCATTTATTTTATTTATCTTAAGTGCCTTAAAGTACTCAGTGGATGCTAGGTTCAGCAACACCTTTTCTTTATGCGATTCAAGCTCACGATTGATAGCCATTGTAATTTTCTCTCCCCAGAATCCATAAAGATCTTTCTTCTTTCCAATAGTTAATTTCGTACCCATTTCAATCCTGTAAGCTTGTATAATATCCAATGGCCTGAGCAGCCCATATAGACCAGACAATATCCGTAAATGATCCTGTGAATAGCTTAACTCTTTCGTTGTAAGACTGGAAGCTTTAAGTCCATTGTAAACTTCCCCGTTAAACATAAGTATTGCAGGCCAGGAATTTTCCGGACTGAAAGGTAATGACCACTTAATATACCTACCAGCATTGAGTTCTGCGAGTGCGGGATTAATATCCATTAATTTCATCAACTTTTGTGGAGAGTACTTTTTCAGAGTGTTAACAAGGGATTCAGCCTCAGGCAGAAACTCAGGAATAGTATTAACGGGCACCTCCAAATTGATATTTTCCTTTAATGTTTTAGCGGGAGAGATTAGAGTAAGCATAAACTATAAATTCCTTTACGATGCATTGAATAACAAAGTAAATGATATTTTGCTGAATGAAACGTACATTGAACCTCATAATTCACTTTCGAATTTCCGTGAATAATAAATATACGAGCAATGTGTTTTTCTCGAGAATGAACTGTTAACTCATATAGGGCTCTTTACAATACCCAGATTTCTTGGTAATATCTCTATTTTTTTTACTTTTGTTAACCCTCTGTCTAAACTAAAAACTACCATGAACAGTAAACCTCATATTTTCTATATTCTTTATTTTTTTGTTGCAACTACAGTACTTTCAGCACAAGAAACAGTCGCAGTAAAAATCTTTCCTGAAATCCCCCGACAAAAAATTGAATCCATTGGAGGTAATTACTGCATGGCCCGTTTTTCAAATAATGCTTGGGATGCTATTGGTGCCGAGACACTCAAACAGTTCAGACCTGCAAAAGTAAGGGTTGCTTTGCCTATGACTTTTCGCAAGCTGGAATATTCGAAATTCAAGGGAATCCTTATAACTGAACAGCCATTGGTCATTAGTCTTTTTGAATCGATGAAACGCATGAAAGAGGAATTCGGCGTGAAATCCTTTACCGTTTCTGTTTGGGATGTACCGAGCGATTTGGTTCAATATCCAGATAAACGTTCACAAAGAGTTGTTAAACCCGAAGCTTATGATGAGATTTTGGATATGCTGGTAGCTTTTTTAGATAAAGCCAAAAAAGATTATGGCATTGATGTAGATTATTTTTCATTCAACGAATCTGATGGTGGCTGGCAGGTTATTTTCACACCTCAGCAAACCATTGCATTCATTAAAAAAGCCATGGTTCGCTTCGACGAGGCTGGACTTAAAACAAAATTTCTACTTGCAGATACCGCACAAACAATAGGAACTGTGGAATTTGCAACCATGATTATGGCTGATTCATCCATCTGGAAACAGCTTGGACCGCTTTCTTTTCACGTTTGGTGGTCTGAAAAAATCCTGGATTCGGAATTTGAACGCATTGCCGCACTTGGAAAAGCATTAAACAAGCCTGTTTGGTGCTGCGAACTTGGATTCGATGCCGAAGCACATAAAATTAAAGGCATGTTCCAAACATGGGATTATGCATTACGGTTCGCAAAAATTTCACATCGGATGATGAAATATGCTGAAGTTGAAGTTTCAATGTACTGGACCTGGCAAAACGATTATGCCGTGATGTCAACCGATCTGAAGACAATGTACCCATCCTATTATATCACTCGCCATCAGGTAGATTACCTGAATACCGGTACACAAATTGTGCATTCACTAAGCTCAGACAAGGAAATTCTTTCTATCAGCGGGATTCATGAGAACGGTACAAAAATTTTACAGCTCATAAATCTGAAAAAAGAACCTGTTACCGTTGAGATAGAAGGTTGGGAAAGTCCTTCGATTGACATGGTTACAACCACAGAAACAGAAAACTGGCTCATGCAAAAAAACGTTAGCAGCACAAAAAAATCCCGCTCAATAATTAAGCTGGAATCTGAATCAGTTAACACATTAATATTAAACTAATTATGAAATCCTTATTGCTTTACTTATTACTTGTAGCATCTTGTCTGATGCATGCCTGCGCTCAGAAACCAGCCGATTCACAAGCAACACCAGCAACCGTTAAACTCCTTCAGAAGCTGGCACTAAGAATTGATAAAGGAATAATGATAGGACATCAGGATGATTTGGTTTACGGGCATTCATGGAACTCTCAGGGGATTTCCGACGTTAAGCAGAGCTGTGGAGATTTTCCGGCAGTTTTCGGATGGGAACTCGGAGATATTGAATTCGGAAATGCGGTAAGTCTGGATGCGGTTCCATTCGACGACATAAGAAAAAACGTGCAATGGGTTAATTCTCAAGGTGGATTGAACACTTTCAGCTGGCATTGTAACAATTTGCTTACCGGATCAAACGCTTGGGATGTATCAACAGATCAAGTGGTTAAGAGTGTTTTACCCGGAGGTGAGAAAAATGAGCTTTTTGTAACATCTTTGGATCGACTTGCTTCATTTTTTAATTCTCTGAAAGATGAAAAAGGAGAAGCTATTCCTATAGTTTTCAGGCCGTGGCACGAACACACAGGCAGTTGGTTCTGGTGGGGACAAAAACTTTGTACCACAGATGAGTATGTTGCTTTGTGGAAATACACCGTAAGTGGACTTAAGGAACGTGGAGTGCACAATATTCTTTACGCGTATTCTTCAGCTAGTGGTTTTAAGGATACAAGTCAATATCTGGAACGCTATCCTGGTGATGAAATTGCCGATATCATTGGTTTCGATGAATACCAAAATGGTTTAAAAGGAAAAGAAAACTACATGAAATCTGTTGCAAGCGGAATGAGCATTGTCATGCAAATAGCCAAAGAACGAAAGAAAATTGCAATTTTAGCTGAAACCGGCTGTGAATCTGTTCCTGATTCATTATGGTGGACAGAAACTTTATGGCCGGTAATCAAAGATTATCCAATTGCATATGTTTTGATGTGGAGAAATGCACACGACAAGCCAAATCATTTTTACATTTCATACCCCGGACATCCTAGCGAGCCTGATTTCAAAGTGTTTGCCGGATATGAAAGAACTTTATTTTTAAACGACCTGAAATAAATTTGTGTAAATATAAATTCACAAGTATTCTCATAATTAACTATTTATAAAACAATGTCGTTGACTTAAGAAATTTTCCGATTCTAAAAAATGCCCCACCCCAACCTCCCGAGTTCGGGACAGGCTCTCCCCCAAGTTGGAGGGGCAAGTCTGACTTAAATATGAAGATAAAATTAGAAAAGGGAAGAATATTA
>JBBQAQ010000003.1:0-164628 GCA_038316435.1 Bacteroidales bacterium
CCTTAAATCCGCAACAAAGTTATCAACAAAAGTCGTCAAAGCATTGTGTATAAATAATATACACAATGTTTGACAACTGAAAAATTTCACCTATTTTAGTGCTTAGCAACAAACCAAATAGGAATATTAAATTTTTCAGCATGAAAGTACAAAAAATATCAACTAATGTTAGCCCCTTTTCAGGAATATCTTTTGTTAATGGTGCATTTGATAAAATTGGCATGAGTCAACTTATTGATAATGAATTAGGAGATAGAGTTAAGACTGTTGGTTTTTCTTATAGCGATATCATAAAAAATTTATGTAATGTTTTTTATTGTGGTGGCGATTGTGCCGAAGATATCCAAACTCATTTAGGCAAACACCTTAAATCTATCCCGGGCAACCATGTACCAAGTGCAGACACAATATTGCGAGGGGTAAAAGAAATTGCAACTGATAATTCAACCTTTATTTCCAAACAAGGGAATACGTATGATTTTAATATCAACACAAAGCTCAATAAATTAAATATCAAATCATTAATACTTACCAATCAGTTAAAAAAAGGTACTTATTATGATTTTGATTACGATAATCAAATAATTGCCACCGAAAAATACGATACCAAGCGTACGTATAAGCATACTAAAGGCTATTTTCCAGGGGTTGCAACTATCGGAAACAAAATAGTTTATATTGAAAATCGCGATGGTAATGCCAATGTGAAATTTGAACAGGCATCCACGCTCCTCAGAGCATATAACCTCTTGAAAAAGAATGGCATTAAAATAAATCGTTCACGAATGGATGCAGGTTCTTATTCAAAAGAGGTTATAAATGTAGTTGCATCCAACAGTAATTTGTTCTATATCAGAGCCAACAAAAGTGCGGAACTTTACAGACAAATAACCGAAATTGAGAAATGGGCAACAATAGAAATTAATTACAAAATATACGAGGTAGCCTCAATATCATTTACTCAATTTTTTGAAGAAGAAAATTACCGTTTGGTTATTATGAGAGAAAAAAGCGATGATAATCAGATAGATATGTTTACAGGAGATACTTTTATTTACCGTTCTATTTTAACTAATGATTGGCAAAGTACTGAGAAAGAAGTTATTGAATATTATAATCAAAGAGGCAGTAGCGAGAAGCTTTTTGACGTGATGAACAATGATTTTGGCTGGAAGCATCTTCCGTGTTCGTTTATAAACGAAAATACAGTGTATTTAATCATAATGGCAATAGCCAAAAACTTTTATAATTACTTCGTAGCGAAAGTGTCCACAATATTTGAGGACATAATGCCAACCACCAGACTTAAACGCTTTGTATTCAGGTTTATATCAGTTGCCGGCAAATGGGTTTATACCGGACGGCAATGGGTGTTGAAATTATTTACCGATAGGCCTTATGGGCAACTCACAATCTAAAAACAACATCTTTTACCGATTTTTTGAGGTTAATATGGGAAGCTATGTCAAAAAAATAATTTTAATAATCTCTATAGCCCTGCATATATGATAGTTACAAAATAACGACGAGAATTTATCGGATCATATTAGCATAAAGAGACAAAAAAACGACCTGAACATTTTGAAAAATTATTATACCTCAAATCCGATAGATAATACACTCCCTTTGTAAATATTTATTTGCTACATTTGGCTTTTAGACTCAAAAAATCTCATAGAAAAGCCCAACTATATGATAGGGATTTTCCCTTGCGGATTTAAGGGAAATTATTGTTTTCACATTTAAAATTCGTCAGTCAATCAAAAAAACAATTTTAACTCATCTTTTTCAGATTCCTTATGATATATTTATAGATCGAAATATTAACCCACCTAGTTTGGAGAAGACGCGAAAAATAACGGTTAAACATTATCTCAATAAAAGAGCTAAAGCGAAAATACTGGGCGATGAAAAGTATTACCCACTTTATCTCCAATTAATAGTTTCAGGCCATAAAGCGCAGTTAAAAAGCAAAATCTATGAGCATTTTAATTCCTATCGGGGATATTTCGAAAAATTATTTCCTGAGTCTGAAAAACTTAAACTCATAAATCAGGGATATTTTTCTGATAACCTATTTAGGAAAATTAGCAATGACAATGTATTCCCGCTATCTAATATCTGTGAAGATGAAATAATTCTCATTACCAGAATTATAAAATCGATACTTCTTTATAATACTAAAGCGTTTTCATTGCTCAATTTTAGCTCGATTTATGATAACCATATTAAAGACATCCATGAAATTCTGGAACAGGCTATCAAAAGCTATTATATCAGGGAGCTAAATGAGATATTCCTAAAATCAACAAAGAATGAAGATGCCCGAAAACTATTTAAAGTATCAAACTACTTTATTCATTTTATTAAATGGGACAATAGTTTTTGTGATTATTATGAGATTACTTATGAAGTTTTACCTTCCGAAATAAAATTTCTTGAAAACCATTTAAGCGAGGAACTGAAATTAAATATTAAAGCGCTTTTGGCTTTTCATTCCAGATCAACATACCTTCGCCGATTCCTTGATAAAACCGAAAAAGGTCAACTTCCAAACATTAACTATATTGATTGGTTAGACTCCGGAAGAGATTTTATCACTAAGGAGTTTATTAAAATTTTTGGAAAGCAAAAAGCAGTTGAATATATAACTGCTCTTGATTTTGTCCTATCAAAGGAATTAATCCCATCAATTATTTTGTACAACTTACCATATTTCTAGTTGATACTTTGTTAATTCTTTTGCTTTTGCTTTTGAGTCTCCACAAAGCTTATCAAGACTTTCCCAAAAATACTTGCCATGATTTTTGTGAATAGTATGCACTAATTCATGCAAAATGATATAATCGGATAAATGTTGAGGTAACCTGATCAAATGAAGATTCAAATTTATTTTATTTCTCCCGGTGCAACTTCCCCACCTCGATTTCATGTTTTTTATACTTAAACTATTATATCGAAACCCATATTGATTTGCTAAATAGTCAACCCTGCTAGGTAAAAACTCTTTTGCCTCTTTTCTCCAAGCTTCAAGAATGGCTCCCCTTATTATTATCTGAACAGGTTTTGAGCTTACTTCAAGTGTAAATGGAATAGAAACAAGAATTTTCCCATTTCCAATTTTTCGAATAATTTTTTCTCCCTCTATTCTTTCAATTTTCAATTCATATTTGCTGGTAGAAAACTCCGTCAACTCATTAAATTGAGTAATTTCCCCTGCTCTTTCTGCTATTTTTAGCATGGTACTTTTTATCCAGAGTGCTTTTTCAATTACAAATGATTCAGCTTTTCCAAAATTTACAAGCCATGGAATTGTCACAATAACTTCATCTGCAGATTTTACTCTTATTGTTAGCCGTTTAGCTCTTCTGCTTTTTTTAAAAGTTATATCTCCTAATCCATCAAAAAATAAAATTCTTTCCACATCCATTATACAAATCTATTTAAGGTTTTCGTTATCTTTATAACTTTAAAAAAATGAATCAGATGGCATCAAAAGTAAAAATAATAATTCTTCTTATCCTTCTGGGATTAAATCTTCCAGTATCTATCTATTCTCAAGAGACTTGGAGTCTGGAAAAATGCATTAATTATGCATTCGAACATAATATCAAGATAAAACAACAGATATTAAACACTGAATATAACTCAAACGTTTTACAGCAATCCAAAGTTGAGCTTTATCCTAACCTTAATGCAAATGCTTCATATGGCTCCTCTTTTGGCCGTGCATTAGATCAGACAACCTATCAGTTTACTCAAAATCAGGCTGTCCAATCTGTTAATATGAATCTGAGTTCTTCAGTTACACTTTTCAGTGGCTTTCAAAAACTGAATACTGTAAAGCAAAATGAATTTAATTTACAGGCAAGTCTCAAGGATCTTGATAAGTTAAAGAACGATATTTCATTGAATATTGCAGCAGCCTACTTACAAATCCTTTTCAGTAATGAACTTGTGGAAATTGCTCGTTCTCAGGTTGAAATAACAAAACAGCAGGTTGATCGAACTGGAATTCTTTTTAATGCCGGTAGCCTGCCTAGAGGAAATCTACTTGAGATTCAGTCTCAACAGGCCTCTGAAGAGTTGCAAGTGGTAAATTATGAAAATCAGCTGATGCTTTCCATTTTAAATCTCTCGCAAATTTTAGATCTCGAAACTGCTGAAAACTTTCATATTGAAGTGCCCCAGCTTTCTGAAGTCCAGGAAGCTGAACTTTTATATGGAGTTGATTCTGTTTATACTTTTGCTGTAGAATCGTTACCCCAAATTAAAAGTGCAGAATACCGTAAAGAAAGCGCCCTCAAAGGCCTTGAAATTGCGCAAGGAAGCCGTATTCCAAGACTTGGCCTTTCTGCAAATTACGGTACGGGTTATTCCGATGCCCGTCAACAGGTTACAGGCACCAGATTAGATACAGTTGCAATTGGCTCTACCCCTTCAGGAGTAATTGTTAGTAATGTATATCCGTCTCCTGTATATGGAAATTATCCTATGAGTGACCAGTTTCGTGACAATGTTAGCACTAGCCTCTTTCTAAACCTAAGCATTCCTATTTTTGCAAATTACCAAATCAGAAACGGTATTCGCAATTCAAAGATTAATGTAGAGAATTACGCACTTGAACTTGAAAATTCGAAAAATGGTCTTTACAAGGAAATTCAGCAGGCCTACGCGGATGCTATTGCAGCTTTAAACAAATATAAAGCAAGCCAAAAAGCACTTGTTGCAATAGAAGAATCATTCAAATATACTCAGGAAAAATATAATGTTGGGCTTGTAAGTACAGTTGATTACAATGTTGCTAAAAATCAGGTTACTAAAACAAAATCTGATTTGCTTCAGTCTAAATATGATTATATATTCAAAACTAATATTCTTAATTTTTATAGGGGCGAACCCATTAAACTTTAGCACTATTAGTCTTTACTTTGCGCTGATTCAATTATTATTTAAGATAAAAATAAATTCTTATAAGAATGAAATCGAAAAAAATTCTGGTGTATGTTCTACTTGTTGCAGTTATTGCGATTATCGTATTAATTGTAGGTAAAAAGAAGGGTTGGTTCGGAAACGAATTCAAAATAAAAGTTGCTATTGAAAAAAGTGAAAAACGAGATATTGTTGAAGTTATTACTGCAAATGGAAAGGTGCAACCTGAAACAGAAGTCAAGATTAGTCCAGAAGTATCTGGTGAAATTGTTGAGCTAAATGTGAAAGAAGGTGATTTTGTTCAAAGTGGAATTTTACTAATTAAAATTCGACCCGATAATTACATTTCAATTCTTAACGGGGCTGAGGCAGCAGTAAATAGCTCAAAAGCAAGGTTAAAACAATCTGAAGCAAGACTTATACAATCGAAACAAGATTTTGATCGTAATAAAAGCCTTTGGGATCAAAAAGCAATTTCTGACGCTGAATTTGAACAAATTAGCTCAACTTATGCATCTGCATTGGCAGAAGAAGAAGCTGCCAGTTTTGCGGTAGAGAGTGCTTTGGCTCAAATGAAAGAAGCAACTGAAAACCTTCGTAAAACTTCTATTTATGCCCCTATGACCGGAACCATATCAATGCTTAAAGTCGAACTTGGTGAACGTGTTCTGGGAACCAATTTCATGGCAGGAACAGAAATGCTTAGAATTGCTGACCTTAATAGAATGGAGGTTGAAGTGGAAGTAAATGAAAATGACATTGTTAAAGTTCATAAATCTGACACAGCTATGATCGAAATGGATGCATATTTGGGTCGCAAATTTAAAGGATTGGTTACTGAAATCCCAGTATCTGCTCAATCTAATGGCCTTACTACAGATCAGGTAACTAATTTTAATGTCAAAATTCTTTTATTGAGTGATGACTATAAAGACCTTGTAAATGAGAGGAATGCATATCCACTTAGACCAGGTATGTCTGCGACTTCTGATATCCAAACCTCCAGGAAGTATGGTGTGTTTACAATTCCTCTTCAATCAGTTACAACACGCCCGGATACCCTGAAGTTGGCCCAAGATACTAGCCTCCTTAAATCAGACTCTGAAGCAACTAAAAATAAAAAAGATGAGCTTCTTGTTGCTTTTGTTGCAAAAGATGGAAAAGCAATAATGAAAACTGTTCAAACAGGTATTCAGGATGACAAGTATATTGAAATATTAAGCGGACTGGAATCTGACGATAAAATAATATCTGCTCCTTATTCTGCTGTTTCTAAAAAATTGCAGAACAATAGCCTTATTGAAATTGTTGAGCTAAAAGATCTATTTAAAGGCGAGAAAGAAAAGTAAGTCAGTATATTATGGTATTTATTCTTAATCTTGAGACTTCCACCGCTGTTTGCAGTGTCTCTGTTTTTGGTGATGGAAAGTTATTGTCTTTAAGGGAACAGTTTGATGCAAAATCACATGCCTCACAATTAATTCCTTTTATCTCAGAAGTTATTGATGAATCAGGTATAAAACCTAATGAACTAGCAGCTATTGCTGTCAGTAAAGGTCCCGGATCATATACAGGTCTTCGTATTGGAGTCTCAACCGCAAAAGGAATAGCCTATGCTTTAAATATTCCGATCATTGCAATTGATACATTGTATTGTATGGCTTCTGGCTATCTGGAAGAAAACCCTGAATACCAGAATATTGGCAACTTGCTATTATGTCCCATGATTGATGCACGAAGGATGGAGGTATACTCTTCCGTGTACAACACGCAACTAAAATTATTGCGGGTGACAAAAGCAGAAATTATTCAAAATGACTCTTTTCATAATCTTCTTAATGAAAATAAGATTCATTTCTTTGGAGATGGCGCAGTGAAGTGTAATAATCTGATTAAGAATGAGAATGCTTTTTTTCGGGAAGGATTCTACCCTTCAGCGAAATATTTGGGAAAAATATCAATTCGGAATTTTATGGAAAATCACTTTGAAGACCTTGCCTATTTTGAGCCTTTTTATCTTAAAGATTTTGTCGCAACTGTACCTGGAAACAAATTATTATAGTTAGGCACAGTTATTGACATACTCTATAATGCACGTTTTCAATCAAATTTAATTAATGTCGTTAAAATCTCTTATTTTCTAAATTTAGATTTATTTTCAGCTTTTGTTTATTATGAAAAAAATTATTCTATATATATTTTTGATTTTCATACCAATAAATGCCTTCAATCAGGGTAATCAAAATCATTTTGTTCCTGGTGAAAAACTGAAATTTGTGCTATATTATGGAATGATAAATGGAGGGGTCGTAAATGTTGATCTTACTTCAGTTAATTACGAAGGTAAAAATGTATATCAAGGTACATTAATTGCTACTTCAACAGGGTTGGCAGATGTTATTTATAAAGTTAGAGACGAATACCAGTCGATTTTTGATCCAAATACTATTTTGCCCTACAAAGCAATAAGGGATATTAGCGAAGGAAAATATAAACGTTATGATCACGCGTTTTATGATAACAAAAATTTAAAAGTTACAAATAATAAGTATAAAGAGTTTGTAGTACCTGCAAATATCCGCGACATTATTGCTGTGTTTTATTATATTAGAAATGTGGATTTCGATAAAATGAAACCTGGTGATAAAATGAAAATAAATACATTTTTTGATAATGAGATTTATTTCTTGGATGTACGATATTTAGGCACTGAAATAATAAAAACAAAGAAAAGTGAATACAAATGCTACAAATTAGTTCCTTTTGTTGAAACTGGCAGAGCATTTGAAAATGATGATGATATGACAATTTTCCTTTCCTCTGATCGCAATAGAGTTCCTGTTAGAGTAGAATTTACCTTGAAAATTGGTTCCATAAAATGCGATTTAATTGAGTATTCTGGGCTAAAATATTAAGTTATTTGTTTTAGAATTATCTTGGTTTACTTCTTCAATTAATCCTATTTTAGACCCTGCAAATAAAAAAATTGCAAAGCCCGAAAGTTTTCGTTTATTTTACACTCCTTTTTGAAAAGAGTATTGATTTCCAAATAATTATTATTGATTTATGGCTACAACAGCAGATTTTAAAAATGGCTTATGCATGGAGTTTAATGGTGATTTATATACTATTGTGCAGTTCCAACATGTAAAGCCAGGAAAAGGTGGAGCATTCGTTAGAACAAAGCTTAAAAATATAAAGACCGGAAAAGTAATTGATAATACTTTTAATGCCGGTGTTAAAATTGATACTGTACGTATTGAAAGAAGACCCTATCAGTTTCTATATAAAGATGATATGGGTTTTCACTTTATGCATATGGAAACTTTTGAGCAAACATCTATTGGACCTGAAATTATAGAAAACAAAGACCTGATGAAGGAAGGTCAGAATGTTGAAATGATGGTTCATGCTGCTACTGAAACTGCTTTATCATGTGAACTTCCTCCATTTATAACCCTGGAGATTACATACACAGAACCTGGAATCAGAGGTGATACCTCATCATCTACTGCTCTAAAACCTGCAACTCTTGAAACAGGTGCTACAGTAATGGTTCCTTTATTTGTTAATCAAGGAGATAAAATCAAAGTAGATACTCGAGACAGGTCCTATTCTGAAAGAGTAAAATAAAAATTTTGCTCCCTTTTCCCGTAATAAAATACGAGGTTATCAGTATATCAGTTTTGCTTAATTAGAAAAATCCTTATATTTACCGAAATGTAAGGATTTTCTATTTGCTATGGCTGATAAATCAACCTCATTAAAGCGCCTTCAGATCTCGAATTTCAAGCTGAATTCCCTGCTTGAGATAACTAATGCTATTAATGAAAATCTTTCTGTTGAAGATCTTTTAAAACGTTACAAGAAAATTCTAACCGAAGAACTTGAAATAGGAAAGGTTATAATTTTCAAGCTCAACGAAAATGTTTGGGATTGTATTATTAATGCTGGATTTCCCGAATCTCTTACAGAATCATTTAATCCGGGAGTTCAGTTACTTTCATTTACTGAAATAACCTTTATCTCTGCCGATCCTAACAGGTTTTCTGAAGAGGTTGACATCATTATACCTGTTAACCATAAAGAAAAACCAGTTGCTTATGTATTAATTGGTGATGTTGATGAAGAATCCGATGGAATTAGTCCAATTATAAAACATCTCAGGTTTATACAAACACTATCGAACATCATTATTGTGGCCATCGAGAACATCAGATTGTATAATCAAAGTCTTCTCCAGGTAGCAATGAAAAGAGAAATGGAACTTGCCTCAAAGATGCAGACTATGCTAATCCCCTCTCATAGCAAGCTTCCATGGAATAATAATATTCATTTTAAAGCATTTTATCATCCTCACTACGACGTCGGAGGAGACTATTATGACGTTATCGAACTCTCAAAAGATGAACTTGGTTTTTGTATAGCTGATGTATCTGGAAAAGGTATTTCTGCCGCGATTCTGATGTCAAATTTTCAGGCAAACTTACGTGCGCTTTTTATCCAGGGTGTGCAGCTAGAAACATTGGTTAAACTCTTAAATGAACGAGTTTTAAACAGTGCAAACGGCGAGAAATTTATAACTCTTTTTATCGCTCGGTATAATTTTGTCACTAATGATCTTGAGTTTATCAATGCGGGTCACAATCCCCCACTTTTATATGACCTTCAAAAGTCCAAATTAAGTCTATTAGAAAGTGGTTGTGTTGGGATGGGTATGCTGGATGAAATACCTGTAATAAATAAAGAAAGTCTTAAAATAACAGGACCTACAAAACTTTTGCTATATACTGATGGACTAGTTGAACTTATTGAGGGTGATGACGTTGGTTATGGTTATAAATTTATAGAAAATGAAATATCTAATACTCTTCCAATTGAACACAATCTGAAAGAAATTATCACTCTGCAAAAAATCGAAACCGGAAACCCTGCGATTTTTGACGATATTTCTATTCTTGGGATTGAGCTCTTTTTTGAAAATTCATAGCCCTAGTATATCTTAGATCAAGGGCCACAATGGCCGCAGTAAAACCCCAAAATAAAGCTGAGGCTTTATCTGTATCTAAAAAGTTATTCAAAATTCCATGAATGTAATAAGTTATCAGCGATAACATAACTGATAAAACTAATACCCTTACTTGTTTACTTTTACTTTTCAAATAAACACGTATTCCAGTCAATAAAGTAAGAATAATAATTCCCAAAATACTTATCATTCCGAAGATTCCTTGTTCTGCTAATGGGCCAAGATATTCCGAATGAGCATTACCAAGAGTGTGTGCATTGGTGGATATGCTGGTTTTCTCCCAGGAATTTTGAAAAGGCGCATATTGAAACATATAAGTTCCCGGACCCCATCCAAAAAAAGGCTTCTCTTTGAACATTCTAATAGCACAACTCCATCGGTTTAGTCGTTCAAGATTAGACGCATCAGTTTTAACGTTAGAAATAGATTTAACATGTTCTATCAGCTTGCCGGATGAAGTTTGCTTATTATCTTGCAATTTTATCATTAATTCAGTCTGAAAAGTAAAAAAAAGGCTAACGCTAATAATTGATATAGCAAGCAGATATTGCCACCGAATTCGTAGTATTAGTAATAACCATATCCCACCTGAAAATGCAAGACTAATCCATGTTGCACGAGTATATGAAAAAAGAGTTGCTGCAAAAAACAATAAAATTAAAACACTAAAAAATACACGTTTTAAAATGCTAATATTCTTCCAATAAATAATTAAAAGCCCGATAATAACGGGAATTAACATACCTAAGGCCATTCCATAAGCAGTATGATCATTATAAAATGGCTTAACAACAGCGTGAGCTGCCATCTGGTTTAATAAGCCACGTGAGCTATGGCGTATAAGGGCATAAATAATAACCATTGTAAATGGCGCAATATAAAGCCATATATAGTTTCTGATATTTTTTTTACTCTTGAAGATTTCAGACGCTATTAGGTAAAAAGCAATTATAAACCATAATCTGGCTATTAGAAACTTAAAAGACACCAAGGGCATTGAGCTTGTTAAACTTGTAAAAAAAATCCAGATAAGGTTAGCAAATACAGCAATAGTAACAGGATGTCTTAGAAAACGGATATCTATTCGATCACCAGAAAGATATTTAAGAAAATATAAGACCATTGCTCCGGCAAGCAATGGTTCAGTAGGAAGAAACAGGTCAACACCAATTCCACGACCCATAAGATTAGTCAGCGGAATAGATAATGGCACAAAAAATACAATAAGATAAATATATTTATCTAGGGAAGAAAATGCCATCCAAACAATTAAAATCAGAATTGTAATGACTGGCAAATAAAAAATCTCATAGTGAATCAAAATAGTATTTAACACTATGAATGCAAAAGCAATCAGGTAAACCCTGATATTACTTTCTTTTTCTGACAATATGGATAAAAAAGTGTTTATGCCAGTTTCTTTTTAATATTGTCGTTAAGAATTAGAAGTATTAATCCTAGTAGAAACGCTGAAAGAGCAGAAACTATAACGATTATAGACTTTTTTGGATATGCTTTCTTTTCTGCTTTTACAGCCTTGTCTACAATAAATTTATGAGGAAGAGTGTTTTCGGCCTCAACTTTTGCTTCAACATACCTTTGTTTCATCCTGCTAATTACACTGGAAGTATTAGAAAGTTGTCCATTTAAAACATCATATGCACCGCCATATTTTGAAAGTATCTCAAATTTTTTTTCCAAAATTTTAATCGCCTGATCATTTCCGTTTACCAAAGCCCTGCCATAAGCCTCGTGGTATCTGTCAGCCTGTGCTTGATAATTATTTACGCCTAATGACCGAATCACATCCAATGAGTCCTTTAAAAGATTGTAGTTATTTAGTATCTCATTAAATTCCTTTTGCAATAAAAGAAATGCATCCATTGCCCTTTCATTTAACATGATATTATAAACCGTGTCTGAAAAAGCTGAAATATCGTTTGCAATATCCGCAGCATATTGGGGATCCTTATCCATAACATCTACCTGTACCGACATAAACTCTGTTCTTTTTATCCTGACATTTGACCTGAATGTTTCATTTAATTTGGTAAGCGGATAACCTGATGTTGTATCTATATTGTAATGTTTTAAAAGATTATACTTACTCACTATCCGGTTCTTAATCTCTTCAGAATTTAGTACCTGCAAAAGCTGTTCGGCCTGAACCTCATCACCTATCTCATAAATGGACGTTTTTCCACTATAATTATCTCCTAATAAATTCTTAGAAACAGATGCGTTTGCAGTTGGAAACAAAATCACAGTTGATTTAAACATCGGAGTAATAGTGAAGGAAGCCAATATTGAAAGAAATATTGCGATAATTGTAATAATTGAAAGAGGTTTCCTTTTAGCCCAAATGTAAATAAGCAAGTCAGTTGAAGCAAAATCGTAATTAGCACTTCCCTTTTTGTCGTTTGCCATCGTTAAATATTTTATGTTTTAGATTTTATCCGAACTAAAAAATAGTTTTTCTTACCTTTTTGTACTAAAATGTATTTTCCATTTAAAAAGTCCGAAACTTTTATTACTCTATACTCAGAGTCGACCTTTTCTTTATTTATACTCAATCCGCCTCCCTGAATCATCCTCTTTAATTCTCCTTTGGAACTGAATACTCCGGTATCATCTGTTAAAAACTCAATGATCCCTCTTTCCTCAAATAGCTCCTTCAGTTCATGCTGTGGAACTCCTTCAAAAACAGCCAGAAACAATTCTTCTTTTAAACCATGAAGGGATTCCCTTGTTCCTTTTCCAAATAGTATTTCTGATGCATCAACCGCTGATTTATATTCATCTTCACTATGCACAAGACAAGTAAGTTCTTTCGCTAGTGCCTTTTGAAGTATCCTTTCGTGAGGCGCAATAAGATGCCTCTCAACTAAATTATTTATTTGCTCCTGAGTAAGTAGAGTAAATATTTTAACATATTTCTCTGCGTCTGAATCAGAAACATTCAGCCAGAATTGGTAAAACTTATAGGGAGATGTCCGGTTAGGATCTAGCCATACGTTCCCGTCCTCAGTTTTACCAAATTTACCTCCGTCTGCCTTAGTTATAAGTGGACATGTTAAGGCAAAAGCTTCACCTCCATCAATTCTTCTAATTAATTCGGTTCCTGTGACGATATTTCCCCATTGATCAGACCCACCCATCTGTAAACGGCAATTCTTCTCTCTATATAAATGCAAAAAATCATAACCCTGAACAAGTTGGTATGTAAATTCTGTAAACGACATTCCAGTGCCTGAGTCAGAAGAAATACGCTTTTTTACAGAATCCTTTGACATCATATAGTTAACAGTAATGTGTTTACCGATATCTCTTATGAAATGAAGAAAGCTATAATCTTTCATCCAATCATAATTATTAACTATTTCTGCTTTGTTAAGTATTTCTGTCTCAAAGTCCAGAAACTTACCCAGTTGCTTTTTTATACATTCCTGATTATGCTTTAAAGTAGCTTCATCAAGAAGATTTCTTTCCTGCGACTTTCCCGAAGGATCACCTATCATACCGGTAGCCCCACCAACTAAGGCAATTGGTTTATGTCCTGACACCTGAAAATGCTTTAGCATCATAACGCCCACCAAATGGCCAATATGCAATGAATCAGCTGTTGGATCTATTCCAAGATAAGCACTGCTCATTTCTTTACTTAGCTGCTCCTCAGCACCCGGAGTGATGTCATGAATCATGCCCCTCCAACTTAGTTCCTCTATAAAATTCATTCCAAAAAAATTTTGACAAAGATAATAATACTTATTAATTAACTATTTTAACTCCAAATATTGCATTTTTGTTGTGCCGATCAAAATGATAGATATCAAAAAATCTATTCCTTATTCTTCTCCCACTGCAGCAGACTTAATCTTTATATCCTCTAATTTTTCTCTGACTTTTTCAAATTTAAGATATGGAAACACGAAAGGGGCAACTAATGAAACAGGATTGTAAAGAAACGATTCTGATTTATCATTTTCTTTGATAAGAGATTTTGTTTTTTCTACTGAATCAATAATACTCATAAGAACACTTAAAATAAAAACCCATTTAATTACATTAAAAAAAACACCTATAAGCCTGTTTACAAAGCCTAAAGCCATAGTCCTTACTAACTTATCAAAGCCCCATCCTATAAACCTTACTATTAAAAAAACAAGAATAAAAGTAAAGGCAAATGAAATCGTTTTCAAATACTTCGGATCAATATGAAACCATTTTTCAAAATATCCCTCGAAAAAAGAAGCGAAATGTATTGCAATATATACGCCCAAAATCAATGCTATTAATGATGCTATTGAAATAATAAACCCTTTTGTAAAACCTCGGTAAATGCCCCATAATATAGGCAGGCCAATGATAATATCCAGATAATTCATAACTGTCTTATTTTAAACTTTGAAGTTCTCATTTTTATCTGATAATTCAACTTCTCGAATTGGTAATTCTTAATAAATATTTTAGGATAAGGAAACTGTCAGCTAGTATTAGCCGAAGCAAATGCTAATACTTTTGATTCAATTCAAAAACTATTATATTTGTAGCCGTTTTTAATACAATTGAAGAGTTTTATGTGTTAACACGAACAACTTTATTTTGCATAACAAAATAATCTATGCAAATAAATAATATGGCCTCATAGTTCAAGGGATAGAACGGAAGTTTCCTAAACTTTAAATTCAGGTTCGAGTCCTGGTGAGGCTACTAAAATGCTAATTTTGTAGTGTATAATTAAAAAACCCTGTTAATAATACAGGGCTTTTTTATATGTAAAGGAATTCTATTAAAATCCAAATTTGTTATTTAGCGGTCCAACTCCCGCTGATATCAGTACCTCCATCACTGCTTATCCAATAGGTTCCGGTACCATTAGCACGCCAGTTAATATCAGCCTTTAATGCAGTGGCTTCAAAGTATTTAAAACTTCCACTATTATCAGCATTTCCAACTTCATCAAAAGATGATGTGGTAAGTCCATCAACCCATAGCAAGCTTGCAAGAAATGTGTTACTTGTATTAATTGACCAATTATAGGTCCAAGTATATTTATCACTACGTTCTGAATAAGTCATCCAATAACTATATCCATTATACGTCCAGAATTTACTGTCGAATCACCTTTCTTTCTTTGAATCTGAGTTCCTTCAGGGACTGCAAAAGAAGCACTATAACTGGAAATTGCATTGGCAAGGCCCATATAAGAAACTGCAATTATTGAACCATAATCAGTACTAGCATTAGCTTTAGCTTGAAATCCGACAGGAATTTCAACAATTTCTGTTCGATTGGCAGCTGTTGATTTCTATTTGTAGAGTTAAATATAACTTATTAGAATCAAAATTTATAATACTTACAAATCTCTTGATGTACTTTACATGAATCTCCTAGAAAAATCACCAATTCTCGTTTGTTTCTTTGATAACTTCTTCAGCTTTTTTACCTCCAAGGTACTTGTCGATAATATAGTGAAAAAGATAAATTAATGGGGTCAGTAGGATTGCAAAACTAACTTTATAGATATATTGAATTGTACCCACCTGCAAAACCTGAACAAAGCTCCATTTACCCATAAAATAAAACGCAACAGTTAAAATCACATAACTGTCAATAAGTTGCGAAACAACAGTTGAACCAGTTGCTCTAAGCCAAAGCTTCTTATGTCCGGTAATTTTTCTAATCCAATGGAAAGTATAAACGTCAACGAACTGACTTAATAAGAAGGCTGTTATACTGCCTGCAATAATTGAGATCCCCTGACTAAATATCAATGTATAAGCGTAATTAATGTCAAGTGGATTACCGGAAAGATCCTTACCATTTAATTCTTGCCAGAAACCGGCAGGTGGTAATTTTGTACTTATTAATATAATTATTGAACAATAAAGTACTAGAATTGCAGCAAGAATAGATATTCTCTGAACTCCCGTCCTACCAAAGTATTCATTGACAATATCAGAAAGTATAAAGACAAAAGGCCAAATAAGAATACCAACACTCATATTCATGTCAAGCTTGCCATCACCAGAAAATGGCAATTGCCAATTTTCGATTCCTAAAAAATGAGATAAAGAAAATATTTTTACTCCTGTGAGTTCTGCCAGAATTACATTCGCAATAAATATTCCGGAAAGTATGTAAAAAAGTCTGTTAAGCTTTTGATTTCCTTCGAGCTTTGTCGCACTCATTTTTACGATCTTTAGTTAGCGTTCTGGTACATTTTAGCATAATATTCGAAATTACAATTATTCTTTAAAAAAACTATATAGTATTGATGGTTTCATTAAAAAAATAAAATACCCTTATGATCTAAGGCTTATACTTTTAACCCTTTTTTGCTGCTTTAAATAAGAAATGCCTCTTTACATGTCTATTAATTGATAGTTTATCAATTAATAGACACAAGCATCTCCCCTGAAAGTTCAGGCGTGATAGTGTTTCATAAGTTTATATAATAATATTTAAGATCGTCTACTATGAAGTAATTCCCTTAAGATCCATAGCAGTTTTAACACGTTTTATAAATTCCCCCCTGCAACCCTTCTTCATCGATGCCTCTCGACCCTTGAGCAATAGTAAGCAAATGTTCAATTGAGGATTCGGACTTAAATGATAAATTTTTCAGATTAAATTGAACTCATCGATTTATAATCCTAAATTTCGCAATTTTAACATTCTTTCTTTATTAATAACCGTAAAGTGAAATACATCTTTCTATTAATTCTGATGATTACTCTGAATTATCAATCTTCTTTTTCCCAAGGCATTAATCACTGGGAAACCCTTATTGATGCTTCAGATACCTGGAAATATATAATTCCGACTCAGGAATTGGAAGCAAATTGGACAAACTCTGACTATAATGATACAAGTTGGCTTTCCGGTTCAGGGGGAATTGGATATGGAGATACTGATGATAAAACAATAATAGCTGCTAATACCCTTTCCGTTTTTCTACGAAAAACCTTTTACTTGAATCAGGCATCTGCTCTTGATTCTGCAATTCTCTATGTTGATTACGATGATGGATTTGTTGCTTATCTGAACGGCATTGAAATTGCTCGCGCAAATATTGGCAATCCTGGTGACAGACCTCCTTTCAATGCAACAGCAATAAATATTGTAGAACCTAAATCGATTTCTAGAGGAAATCCGACGATCTTTCCAATCAATCGCAGTAAGTTGATTTTAGCAAGAAGGGATGGAAATAATACACTATCCCTTCAGGTTCATAATCAAGCAAAAACATCTTCCGATCTTTCTTCAACATGCTTTTTTTTCGGGGGATTTACAAGTAAATCAAATGAATTTCGAATTCCGCCATCCTGGTTTGCTTTCGCTTCACATTTACCGCTGATAATAATAAATACAAACGGTCAGCTTATACTTGACGAACCAAAAATTAATGCCTGGATCAAGGTAATTAATAATGGTCCCGGACAAATCAATTCTTCAAATAATCCGGCAACAGATTTCGAGGGTTTTATTGGTATTGAAATACGCGGTCAGAGTTCACAGATGTTCCCTAAACAGGGTTTTGGCATTGAAACCCGCAATCTTTTGAAGGCAGATTCCTCAGTAAGTCTACTTGGAATGCCTGAAGAAAATGACTGGATTCTAAGCGCTCCATATTCTGATAAGTCATTGATGAGAAATCCCTTGACTTATTATCTAGGAAGTAAAATGGGTGACTGGCAACCAAAAACAAAATGGTGTGAAGTTTTTATAAATGAAAATTATCAAGGGATCTATTTATTGGAAGAAAAAATAAAAAGAGATAAAGATCGCGTCAATATTGGAAAAATGTTCCCAGAGTCTTTAACAGGCGATTCAATTACCGGGGGATATATTGTTAAGGTTGATAAACTTACGTATCTGGACATTAATGAGTATTTCCGCACTTATCCAACTGTACGCTTTAATAATGCCAGAAATTACGACTTTACCTATGTATATCCTAAAGCAAATGTTATTACCTCTGCCCAAAGAATCTATATCAAAAATTTTCTTACAGATCTCGAATCAACTTTAAACGGTAGTAAATTTAAAGATCCGCTAATTGGCTACAGGAAATATATGGATGAGAATTCATTTGCCGAATTTCAAATTATGCAAGAGCTTAGTAATAATGTTGATGGATATCGGTATAGTACTTTTTTTTACAAAGATCGGGATTCAGACGGCGGTAAGCTACATGCAGGGCCCCTTTGGGATTTCGACTTATGCTATGGAAATGTTGATTATTCTCCTCCGAGGCTTGCTACTGATCAATGGCTATATACCACATTCGGACCTAATGAAGGCTATGGAATGCACTGGTGGGCAAGGTTAATGCAGGACCCTGAATATGTTAAGATGATTAAATTAAAGTATAGTCAATTACGGGCAGGAGCTTTTAATACTGATTCTATAATGTCTTACCTTAATAATAACCAGACATTGCTTGGAGAAGCCATAAATCGTAATTTTGAATACTGGCCTATTCTTAATGAATATATTTGGCCTAATGCTTATATAGGATATACCTATGAAAACGAATTGAACTATTTAAAAACTTGGCTTTACGAAAGACTTTTATGGCTAGATTCCAAATGGTTGCTCTCTCTTAATAGCGAGAATTCTAATGCTTTGGTAAAGGATTTTGTGGTTTACCCTAATCCATTTAGTTCTGAATTAAACTTTTCAATTCTTCCTAATAATTTGGATGAAATCGTGGTTGAAATATATAGTAGTCAAGGAAAAAGGATGCTTCACAAAACAATTCAGCCAGTAAATAAAACCTTTACTGATATTCAAATAGATAATATTAATCTCCCTTCAGGAATATATATTATTCAGGTTCAGCAGTTAGGACAAATAATTGGTTATTCAAAAATTATTTGCTCATCAAACAAATAATTTTCAAATTTATAAACATCTCTTTTATAATAATATATCAATTTGTATTTAATCTAATGCTTAAAGTATTTCCTTTTCTTCTTCTCCTTCTACAAGGGATAAATATTTATTCACAAAGTATTGAATATGCCAGAAGCATAATTAATACTCTTGCATCAAAGGAATACATGGGTAGGGGCTATGTTGCAAACGCTGATCTGAAAGCGGCCAAATTTATAAGAAATGAGTTTAGACTTTCAGGCCTCGACTCTTTGGGGAAGAATTACTTTCAGCCCTTTAAAATTGATGTAAATACCTTTCCTGGTGAAATGGATGTTCAAATAAATGGCGCATCACTTAAACCTGGTGATGATTATATAATTGACCCTACTTCTCCCTCAATTAAAGGAAATTTTGCAGTTATAAGATGTAGTCGTTCTGACCTTTTAGACCAGCAAAAATTAAATTTAATATTTTCTTCTATAAAGGGAAAAGCACTTCTTATCGACTTAAATGATTCAATAATATACTCTGGTGAAGAATCCGCTAAAATCAAACAAATTATCAATTTAATAAAATTCTCCAAAGATTTAAACAATTCTTTGACAATTCTTTACACTAAAGAAAGACTAATTTGGAGTATTTCTGATTGGCAATCTGAGAAACCAGTTATACTAATTAATTCATCAGTTATTAATTCAAATGAAATTTTCAAAATTACAGTTGATATTCAAGCAAATTACTTAAAGAAATATAAGACACAAAATATTGTAGGTATGATCCGCGGAAGTTCCAATAATGATAGCTTTCTGGTTATTACTGCTCATTATGACCATCTTGGAATTATGGGAAAGAATACCATTTTCCCAGGCGCAAATGATAATGCGAGTGGAATTGCTATGATCCTAAATCTGGCAAGATATTATTCTATTAATCCGCCTAAGTATAATACTGTATTTATTGCATTTTCAGCTGAAGAATTGGGCCTACTTGGCGCAGACTTTTTTGCACATTCAACTTTATTAGAAATAAAGAAAATTAAGTTTCTGATAAATTTTGATCTGGCGGGAACCGGAGATGAAGGAATTAAAGTCGTAAACGCAACCATTTTCAAGCAAGAATTTGAAAAACTTCAGAAGATTAATTCCGAGAACCACTTTCTGCCCTCCATTATGGCCAGAGGAGAAGCATGCATAAGCGATCATTGTTTGTTCTTCAATAGAAACGTCCCATGTTTTTACATTTATACTTTGGGGGGAATATCTGCTTATCATGATATCTACGACAAAGCTGAAACCCTCCCCCTTACAGAGTTTGGCAATTATTTAAAATTGATGACTACCTTCCTAAATTCTTTTTGATTTTATTTAGATCGAATATTAATTTTAAATAAAGTTACAAATTCTTGTTCTTATTGTTATTTGATTCACAATAAAATAATATATTTGAAGGATGCTTTTGTTATTAATATAACAATGTTGCGTAAGAGCCTTATAATAAATATTTTATTATTAACCAAAAAAATTTAACTCATGTCAGAACCAATCAATCTGGTAAAAGTGCTGGCAGATAAACATGGCCGCAGGCGTGATAGTCTTATCCCTATACTTCAGGGTCTGATGGAAGAGACTAACTATCTCACTGATGAAGCTATGGTTCTTGTAGCCAAAGAACTAGACATATCATCAGCAGATGTATATGGCACAGCATCCTTTTACACCTTTATGGATACGGAAATAAGAGGCAAATATGTTATAAGAATTTGTAAAACAATCAGTTGTTCAATGAAGGGAAAAATTGATGTTTTACATACAATTGAAGATACGCTAAAAATTAAAGTTGGAGAAACGACATCCGATAAGAAATTCAGTTTACTTGAAACAAATTGCATAGGGTGGTGCCACAAAGCTCCCGCGATGCTAATAAATGACACTCCATATACAGAATTGACATCACAGAAAGTCACTGAAATTTTACAGGATTATATGAAAAAATAACATTGAATCTGAAAAATATATCATATGAAAAGTTCAGCATTAAAAAGAGTTGACCTGATCTTCGAAAGTGTAAATGTCAGGGCAATCTTAGAAAAAACATTAAAGAGAAAGCCTGAAGAAATTATTAAAGACATTCTCGATTCCGGTCTGCGTGGTCGCGGAGGTGCTGGTTTTCCAACAGGAATGAAATGGAAATACACCGCTGACGAAAAAGACCCGGTAAAATATATTGTATGTAATGCCGATGAAGGTGAGCCCGGTACTTTTAAGGACAGGCAAATTTTAGACGAAGTTCCAAGAAAAGTTTTTGGAGGAATGGCAATCGCCAGCAAAGCAATTGGGGCTAAAATCGGGTATGTTTATTTGCGGGGAGAATATAAATTTCTTGTGCCAAAACTGCAGGAAGAAATCGATCTCTTTCATAGTATGATGAAAGAAATGAAACATGATTTCAGAATTGAACTTCGATTGGGTAGCGGCGCATATATTTGCGGCGAAGAAAGTGCATTATTTGAATCAATAGAAGGGAAAAGAGGAGAACCTAGAAATAAACCTCCCTATCCAACATCTTCTGGGCTTTTTGGAAAACCTACATCAATAAATAATGTAGAAACATTAGTTTATACTGTAATGATATGTGAGTATGGCGCCGACCATTTCCACAAACTAGGTACAACAGATTCAAGAGGCTCAAAGGTTTTTTCAGTATCAGGAGACACACCTAAAGCCGGCATATATGAATTGGAGCTTGGTATGACAGTTGAGCGTTTTGTAGAAGAATTCGGCGATGGCGACACAAAGGCTGTTCAGGTTGGGGGTGCATCTGGTTTCTGCGTACCAAGAAAAAAATTCCAAGATACAATTATAGGTTTTGAGGGAGTACCAACAGGAGGTTCTATGAAGCTATTTAATAGCTCTCGATCCATGTACAATGTATTACATAATTATCTTGACTTTTTTGCAGAGGAATCATGCGGACAGTGCACTCCTTGCAGAGTAGGCTGCCAACAACTCCTTCTTGGGGTCGAAGCTGTAAAGCGCGGCGAAAAAAATTCCCGTTACCTTGATGAATTGGTGAAACTTGCTGGCACAATGAAAATGGCATCAAAATGTGGCTTGGGTCAATCAGTTGGAAACGCCTTTAAATCTATCGTGGAAAATTTTAAAGAAGAAGTAATTTACTAACTCATAAAGATTGAAATTATGGTTAATCTTAGTATAAACGGTCTGTCTGTATCGGTAAAGGAAGGAACAACAATCCTAGATGCCGCCCGAAAACTTAATTTTAAAATACCTACATTATGTCATCATCAGGATTTATGTGTAGCAGGTAATTGCCGGGTTTGCGTCGTAGAGCAACCTGGAGCACGAACTTTAACTGCTGCCTGCGCAACTCCTGTTTCTGAGAATATGGAAATCCTTACTAATAGTCTAAAGGTTAGGACAGCCCGAAAACATATTATTGAACTATTGCTTTCTGAACATAAAGCTGATTGCACTAAATGCTATAAAAATGGAGTTTGTGAACTTCAAAGCCTTGCCAATGAATATAGTGTAGGCGATCACTTGTTTATTGATCTAGTACCCATTCATGCGCATAAAATTGATATTACTTCGCCATCTTTATCTAAAGATGACAGTAAATGCATTCGGTGTCAGAGGTGTGTTAGAACATGTGCAGAACTTCAAGGTGTCAATGCTCTTACAGTTGCGAATAAGGGCAAAGAAATGAAGATTAGCAGTTTTTATGATAAGCCAATGCATGAGGTAGTCTGCACCAATTGTGGACAATGTATTAACCGCTGCCCAACTGGTGCGCTTGTGGAAAGAAACTACATTGAAGAAGTATGGCAGGCAATCCTTGATCCCACAAAACATGTTGTTGTTCAAACGGCTCCGGCAGTTAGAATTGGACTTGGCGAAGCACTAGGGCTTTCACCCGGTCAGAGGGTTACGGGAAAAATGGTGTCTGCACTTAAACGTCTTGGATTCAATAGTGTATTAGATACTGACTTTACTGCTGATCTAACTATTATTGAAGAAGGAACAGAACTGCTCACAAGACTTAAAAAGGTCTTGGTTGAAAAGGATCCGAAAGTGAAACTACCTCTAACTACATCATGTTCACCGGGCTGGATAAAATTCATTGAGCATATATTTCCGGAATTCTTGCCAAACGTTTCTTCCTGTAAATCACCCCAACAAATGTTTGGGGCGCTCGCAAAAACATATTATGCTCAAAAAAGAAAAATAAACCCAAAGGATATAGTAAGTATTTCAATAATGCCATGCACAGCAAAGAAATATGAAGCCGACCGTCCAGAGATGCGATCAAGTGGATTTAAGGATGTAGATTATGTTCTAACCACTCGAGAGCTTGCAAAAATGATAAAACAGGCAGGTATAAACTTTGATAAACTTGAAGAAATGAAGTATGACTCCATTATGGGAGAATCTACAGGTGCTGCTGTTATTTTTGGAGCAACTGGTGGGGTTATGGAAGCTGCTCTCAGAACTGCGTATGAAATAGTAACTGGGCGTGAGGTTCCTTTTGAAAATCTCAATATAATACCAGTACGCGGAGTTGATGGCATTCGCGAGGCTTCAGTATTAATTAATAAATGTAAGCCTGAATGGGCGTTCTTAAATGGAGTGGAGTTAAAATGTGTGGTTGCTCATGGACTCGCAAACGCCCGAACCGTAATGCAAAACGTCAAAGATGGTAAGGCAAACTATCATTTTATAGAAATAATGGCTTGCCCAGGTGGTTGCCTTGGTGGAGGTGGACAGCCAATACCTACCAATGAAGCAATCCGTAAGAAAAGAACCGAAGCCATCTATGCCGAAGATATGGGCATGCCACTTAGAAAATCCCACTTGAATCCGGAAATAACTGCAATATATAAGGATTTTTTGGGTGAGCCAAATGGACATAAATCTCATGAATTGCTTCATACTCATTATACAGAAAGAAGGCGGTATTAAATAAACTTACAAAAAAGTTCAGTTTTCTAAAGAGCAGAGGCATAATTTGTGGCTCTGCTCTTTTTATTTTACCAAATGAATTTTAGAAATTTATTTTTTCGTGTTTTTATTATGAATTAAAAATTCTTTTTTAATAACAATAAGAAATACTTCTTTTGCATATATTATTATTTCTCAATTGATTTAAGCTATTATATAAACTAATTATTGACACCACTTCAATTCTAATTTTTCTATAATTCTCGTATTATTTTAATCATACAATTTTAAATATTCAAAGTGGTTCCCTGTCCACTTTAGATATTTTTCAAAGTCACAATATTTTATGACCAATGTTGCGGTATTATCATTTGGATGAAAACTGATAAATTCTGAGTTTCGGATATTCTCATCTAGGAAAAGCAAAACCTGATTGGAAACATCATTAATAAGGCCAAACGGCGATACGGATCCTGCCTTTAGGCCAAGGTATTTTTCCAAACGAGTATCCGATGCAAAACTGATTTTCCCCTGTTTTAGCCTTTTTTCCAAATCGTGAATATCCAAAGCTCTTGTGTAATCTAAAACAACCAGAAAATGTCTGTCTCCCTTGTGATTTCGAAAAAACAAGTTCTTACAATGGGTTGCCTCCAAATCTTCCCAATATTGTTTAGCTATTTCTATCGTTGGGAGAGGGGGATGCTCATGCAACCTATATTCAATTTTCAATTTAGAAACAATTTCTATAACTTTTTCACGCTCTGTCATGTTTACGAAGATTAAAAGACAAATTTAAAAAGATTTATTCGTGCAAACAGCTTCATATATTTTATAACTTAGAATTCTTATACTAATTTTGCCTCCTATATCAAACTCAACATGAAAAATCGTTTATTTTTTATTTTTAAGTACTTTTTGTTTTGGGTATTTGTGTTTATTGTACAGAAGTTACTGTTTATGGGCTTTAACTTCCATGAATCAATGAAATTGGATGTTTCCACATGGTTCGGTGTTATTTGGCATGGTCTACGACTTGACCTTTCAACTACTTCATATTTGATGGTAATTCCCACCCTTGCTACAAGTATCTTGTGTTTCTTTAAATTAGCCTATACCCGATCTTTCATGCTGGTATATAATTATCTAATTCTCTTTGTAGTTCTTTTCCTTGGTATTGTTGATATGGAGCTTTATTCATGGTGGGGGTTTAAGTTGGATATTACTCCTCTTGTATACTTAAAAACTCCCAAAGAAGCCGCTGCCTCAATCAATTATATTGAGATATTCTTACTCATAGTTTTCTTTATTCTACAGTATTTTTTAGCGCTAAAGATTTTTCGAAAAATTGTGCTTTCTGAGCTTAAACGTGATAATGAGTCCTCAAGTTTTTTTTCAATTCCCGGTTTTTTATTAATCGGTTTGCTTTTCATACCAATGCGAGGCGGAATAGGCATTGCTCCAATAAATCTTGGCTCAGCATATTTTCATAAAAATCGTTTTGCAAACCATAGTGCAATAAATGTTATTTGGAATACTGTCTTTTCAGTAGTAGAGAAGAAAAACAATAATTCCTCAAAATTTTTTATGCAGGAAAATCGCGCCAACGAAATATTTAATGCCTTTTATCCCAAAGAAACTAAAAGATATAAACTTATTAAAAAAGATTCCAATGTAATACTCATTATCCTGGAAAGTTTTTCCAATAAAATAATCGGTGAGCTTGGAGGAGAAGTCGGAATCACTCCGGAAATTGATACAATTACTAAAAACTCTGTTGTCTTTAGGAATTTTTTTGCCAGTGGTGATCGTTCAGAAAAAGGTATCCTAAGCCTACTAAGTGGATATCCAGCGCAACCTACCACGACAATCATTAATTTTCCATCAAAAACACAAAGTTTACCTTTCCTGCTTTCACCATTCCATGATAAAGGATATTATACTGCATTTTATTATGGCGGGGATTTGAATTTTGCCAATTTACGAAGTTATTTTACGAACCCATCTATCGATAAAAGAATTACAATTGAGGATTTCCCTTCTTCTTTAAACACGCAGAAATGGGGCGTCCCTGATGAGTTTCTGTTTTCAAAAATGCTTTCAGATATTGATACTATTAGCGCTCCGTTCTTTATTTCCTGTTTTACTTTAAGTAGTCATGAACCATACGATATACCAATGAAGCCGGTATTTCCGACAAACAATCGTGATGACTTAAGTAAAAATGGTTTTTACTATACTGATAAATGCCTTGGTGCTTTTATAAAGCAGGCAAAAACCAGAGCTTGGTGGAAAAACACTCTTATTATTATTGTGGCAGATCATGGATCAAGGTACCCGGGAAATACAGCTAACGACATTCCAATAAAATTTCGTATTCCTATGATTTGGACTGGAGGCGCATTAACTGTTCATGATACCTTAATTACTACATATTCATCTCAATCCGATCTTCCACATACTTTGTTGAATCAATTTGACCTACCCGTAGAAAACTACAAATTTAGTAAAGACATCCTTAATGAAAGTGCAAAATCTTTTGCATTTTATTTCTTTAATAATGGTTTTGGTTATATGACTGATTCCGTTCAGGCCGTTTATGACATTAATATTAACAGTTTTACTTTCACATCCGGTAATTTAACTGATGAGAATGTTGCTTCATCAAAAGCATATTTACAGGTGCTTACAAGGGATTACAATAATCGATAATACATTTACTATGGCAGAAAAAAGTAAAATTATCTTCATTATTAATCCTATAGCTGGAGTTATGGGAAAAAGAAATCTGGAGTCCAAAATAGATAAGGTCTTTCCGGTATCTGAATATGAAATAATTAAACTATACACTGCCTATCCTAGTCATGCTCTTGAACTCGCTGAACTCGCCGTAAAAAAAGCACCGACATTAGTTGTTGCTGCAGGTGGTGATGGTACAATTAATGAAATTGCAAGGGCTCTTATTAACACAGGTATTCCATTGGGTGTTATTCCACTTGGTTCTGGAAATGGATTTGCTCGTCACTTTAATTTACCCTTGAATATTAAGAAAGCACTTACAATATTAAAAACTGGAACAACACTTTCTGTTGATGTAGGTTATTTGAACGGGAGGCCTTTTTTCTGTACTGCAGGAATTGGCTTTGATGCCGAAATCGGTTACTACTACAGGGATTATAATCATAGAGGTTTTATAGCGTATGCTTTAAGTTTTGCAAAGGTATTCAGCTGGTATAAATCAAAAGATTACGTTCTTGAAATAGACGGCGAAAGATTTGAGTTTAAAGCTTTTTTTATTACGATTGCAAACATCTCTCAGTTTGGTTATAATTTCATTGTAGCACCAAAAGCATCAACTTTAGATGGGGCTTTTGATGTTGTTGTTGTAAAACGCTTTGCTAAATGGAAAGCCTCTTTTATAGCAATTAGATCTCTATTAGGGACCATTGATAACAGTGAATATGTTTGGCATAAACTTGCTAAAAATGTAAAGATACTTTCGCCAACTGGAGAGAAATTTATTCATATTGATGGAGAGGCAGATATTCAAAGTGGATTTTTAGAATACCAGATTAAAAATGCTGAATTACGGGTGGTCGTTAATAATAAGGACCAGGTAATCCCTTTTCCTTTTAAAAAGCTCATTTATAAATCTATACATTAGTCAGATTCAGTATCATAAAAACAAAAATCGCCTAAAACAAAATGGTAATAGGCGACTCTTCTTAAAAATGTGGGCTATACTGGATTCGAACCTGTGACTTCTACCCTGTCAAGGTAGCACTCTAAACCACTGAGTTAATAGCCCTAATTGTGCAAAAATAGTAATTTCAAATCAATTTTACTTCAATGTTGCTTTAAAGAAATGCAATTCTGCCAGCATCTCCTTCAGGGTTATAAAGCTTTTTTATATCCTTACTTTTAATATTAAAGCTAAGTGACACATAAAACAATTGCGTTTTATTGAAATCAGAATAATCAACCCAGTCACCAAAATCATATCCCTTAAAATCTTTGTTTATAAAATTTTCAGGGTAGTACTTAAATTTAAGGTTTATTCCTCTAGGAAACTGAAACCCAGCAAACACGGAAAGGGCAAACCTTTGCGTACGATTGCTGAACCATTCACTTTGCTTGGTTTTATTCCCATCAATATATTGTTTTTGTTTATAATGAAAAAACAATTCGTATTCCCCCCCCCCGTAAAAATAAAAATGATCTTTAAATGATCCAAGTTTGAATGCAAGCGGAATACCAAGTGCGTATGTTCTTCTCTTAATTATCTCTTCGTTTTCCTCTGTGACCAGACCGATATTTCTAATTCCATAACCGCTGAAGAAACCGAGAGAATTACTAAAATCATAATGCATATTCTGTCCGGCATGAAAAAAAAGAGTAAATCTCATTTTGGTTGGAATATCAATTCCACCTCTTTGTACATTTGAAAATGCAAATATAAACTCACCACTATTCTCTCTATATATCTGAGCTTGTGTTGATTTAATGGAAAGTACAGTTGAAAAAAGCAAAATCCAAATGAAATTCTTAATCATTTTCGAAATCTTTAAAGAATCATTATTCGTAAAGAACTTGGAACACCAAATTAATAATGAATTTCGATTTCCTTATTCCAAACCAAAAGAAAATTTCTATACTTGATATTCACTTAAAACTTTGCGATATAATTTATTACTTGCTAAAAATTAACCAACAATTGAGCTTTAAAACCTTGCAACAACTTTTTGGGCAATAGTTTCACCAATTGAAAGTGAAGCAGTTGCTGCAGGTGAGGGTGCATTCAAAACATTTATTGCTTGATTTGTTTCTGAAATAAAAAAATCGTCAATCAATTTGCCGTGTCTATCACAAGCCTGGGCTCTCACCCCAGAACTTCCGGGTACAAGATCATTTACAGTGATTTCCGGCACCAACTTCTGGAGGGCTCGAGTAAATGCATATTTATTATAGGATCTGTAGTACTCTCCAATTCCCATCTTGGTATACCGTAACATTACTTTTTGAAATCCCGGCCAGCTAATAGAATCCCATAAATCTGAAAAAGAAATATCTGTCTTTTTATAGCCTTCCCGTTTAAATGCGAATACAGCATTTGGGCCTGCCTCAATTCCACCATTTATCATCCTTGTAAAATGCACACCTAAAAATGGGAACGCCGGATCGGGGACAGGATATATAAGGTTATTTACTAAAAATTCTTTTTCAGGCTTAAGTTCATAATACTCTCCTCTGAATGGTATAATTCGTAAATCTGGTCGTTTTATAGAAAAATTGGAGATTTTGTCAGAAAACAAACCAGCAGTGTTAACTACGATTTTTGCAGTGAATTCATTCTTCGAGGTAAGAATATGTGCGAACTCCTTATCCTTATTAAATATAATGTCTGTTACTTTATTACTTGTATAAATAACCCCTGAATATTTCTCAATAAACAATTCTGCAATTCGTTTGCTAACTTTTTTGTAGTCTACAATTCCTGAATATGGAATATGAAGTCCTGCAATTCCAGCAACATGTGGTTCATACTCAATGAGTTCTTCGCGATTTAATTTCTTGATTTTATTCAGCCCATTTGCTAGCCCTCTATTGTATAAGTCATCAAGTCTGCTAAGCTCCTTTTGTTCAGTTGCAACAATAATCTTCCCACTTAGCTCAAAATTAATGTTGTTTTCGGAGCAAAACTTTAGGAGATACTGGTACCCTCTAATGCAGTTTTCCGCTTTTAGGCTACCTGGCTTATAATAAATCCCAGAATGAATAACTCCACTATTATTTCCAGTTTGGTGTTTGGCAATTGCATCTTCCTTTTCGATCACGCAAATAGATAAATCAGGCCGGATTTCCTTGGTTTTCAATGCTGTAGCAAGACCGACAATTCCCCCTCCAATTATTGCGACATCAAAATTCATCTTTATGTAAGTTTATATATTCGTTAATGACACCATCATATAATTCACTCAATTTATTCATTAATAGATGGTTGACTTTAAATTCAATGTCCCCAATTTTTGAAACAGGAAGAATTTTTGCAGATGTTCCAGAAAGAAAAACTCCATCAGCTTTATTCAAAAAGTCGGCATTGAAAATTTTTTCTTGCAATGGGATGGCATTTTTTTCACATATTTCTACAATTTTTTTCCTGGTAATTCCTTCAAGAACTATATCCTTTGGCGCTGTATATATAATATTGTTTTTTATTACATAAAGGTTTGACTGGCTTCCTTCGGTTATTGTACCATTTTCGCTTTCCAGAATAAGCTCATAGAGGTTTTTTTCCTCCTTAATTACTGCTATTTCAGCTTTATAATTTGAAAACCAATTTTTAACAGATGGGTTTGGGCGATCAAATCTAAATATTTCTGTGTTTACACCATTCAAATATACCTCTTCTTCAGGATAGTAGAAAGGAACTGGATATGCCATAAAAGTCTTTTCCCATTCACCTGATCCAAAATGAAAAACAAATTTCAGGTTACCTGATGTCATTTTATTAGCCCTAATTAACCGAAATAATAGTTTTTTCATTTCCTGTGCATTCACAAAGGGTCGAAGATTAGATTTCCGGGCTGAATCTTCCAGTCGGTTTAAATGATCTTCAAGAAAAAGTACTACACTGTTTTGAATTCGCACTACCTCATAAAAATTATTCCCCTTTGTTAGGAAGGTATTATCAAACTCGTAATCTTCCCGCAGATCATTCCCGCGTAAAAAGTATTTTCCCTGTATCTTTCCCATAAAAAAATTTATTTCCGCAAAAGTACATACAAATTATTTAACCTTGTAACCTCAGAATTAAACAATGTGATAAATAAAATAAAACACCCGGACTGACAAATTAAATCAAATCCGGGTGTCAACATACGAAAAAGCGGATCTACTCGTACTTTAAAGATTCAGCTGGGTTCAATTGTGATGCTTTGAAACTTCAAAACAGCCATAATGAAGTATTATTAAATATTACTAAGACGCATTTTTTATAGTTTATGTTACAGCACACTTTTTTTCTAGTTTCTTTGATTTCGAAAGCAACCTAATCCTTGTTCAATGAGTCTAAATTTTTGCAAAACAAATTGTTTTTGGTCTTTTTGCAATATATTTAGGAAGATGAAAGTGTTTTGTCTGAATAATAATACACATCTATTTGTTTGATTAACAAGCGAATAACAAGATTTTTTCGCGTCAAAAATCAAATGGTTTAAAGCATTTGAGTTTAGACAATTAAAAAGGTAAATTGCATTTATTTTAGATAATACAAAAGAAATGATGGGAAAATTAGTTTTTTTTGTTGACGATGATAAAATGATCCTCAACTTGCTGGAATACACCATAAAGAATAAACAAGATTATGAGGTGAAGACTTTTTTTTCAGGTGAAGACTGTATAGATCATTTAGGGATGAAACCTGACCTGATTGTACTTGATCACAATTTTAAATCAAATGGAAATCCATCAAAAAATGGCATGGAGATTCTAAAAGAAATCAAACAAATAAATCATAAGCTTCCAGTAATTATTCTTACAGGTCAGGAGGATCCGAACCTTGCGGCTGAGTTTCTTTCAAACGGGGCTACCAAGTTTATTCCAAAAAACGATTATTTTATTGACGCATTGCTAGAGACAATCGAAAAGCAAATTTTTTAATTGCAAGTTTCGGACTTTTCCATTCTTTTTTAACCTACTTACGGTTAATAAAATAAAAATATTTTTTATTAAAGGATTAATTTATACTTTTGCACGATAAATTTTTTGGCTGTTGTGAAGGTAATAGACGAATTTGATATTCCTATCTACGGGTTAAAGGAAGGAATACACAACTATAGTTTTGAGGTAGGCAATAAGTTTTTTGAATATTTTAACAATAATGATCTACCCAGTGGAGAATTAATTGTTGAAGTTATTATAAATAAGCAATCGCAGTTCATTGAATTTGATTTACGTTTAAAAGGATACTTGAATCTAGTATGCGATCGTTGCCTCGAAGAATTTGATTATTATATAGATTTTGAGGAAAAGATATTTGTTAGGTTTGGGGACAAGTTTGAAGAACTTGATGATAACATTATCGTTATTCCTAAAGGAGAAGCAAGGATTAATATAGCTCAGTATATATATGAGTTAACAGTTGTTAGTATTCCCTATAAAAAGGTTCACCCTGAAATATCATCAGGTAAAACAGCATGTAATCCTGAGATGATAAAGAAACTGAATGAGTTAAAAGTTGAAGATACAATTGATAGAACCGATCCCAGATGGGATATATTGAAGAATTTAAATTAAATAAATACTAAAATGGCACATCCTAAAAGGAAGATATCCAAAACCAGAAGAGACAAAAGAAGAACCCATGATAAAGCCTCAACTCCCACTTTATCTGTTTGTGCAACTACTGGTACTGTTCATAGAAGACATCGTGCATATTATGTTGATGGAAACCTTTACTACAAAGGGAAACTGGTTATCGAAAAGGTAACTGAAACCGTTTAACTTCGCTTTCTGTTCATATAAGGAAGCCTAAATTTATCCATATGCGAATTGGCGTAGATATAATGGGTGGAGATTTTGCACCGCAAACTACCGTTCTTGGTAGCTTTCTTGCTCGTGATCAGATACCCGAAGATGTAGAATTAGTTTTAATAGGAAACAGAGAATCCATTATCCATATATCCAAGGATAATGGATTTGATGTTAATAAGGTCTCAATCGTCCACACAACTGAGCAAATCCTCATGAGTGACCACCCCTATAAGGCTTTTACTAGCAAAGTTGATTCAAGTATTGTGAAGGGTTTTAAGATGCTAAAGGCTGGGGAGATAGACGCTTTTTGCAGTGCCGGAAATACTGGCGCAATGCTTATTGGCGCTAGTAAGGTTATTGCCCCGATACCCGGAATAATTCGACCTGCAATCACAGCAATATTGCCGAATTTAAATGGGACTCCTAATGTACTTCTTGATGTTGGGATAAACCCAGATTCTCGACCCGATGTATTATATCAATATGGCATATTAGGGTCGATTTATTCGAAGGCTATGTTTAATGTAGATCATCCACGAGTTGGTTTGGTTAATTTAGGAAGCGAAGACGAAAAAGGGAACTTAGTAACAAAGGCAGCCTTTCAGCTGATGAAAGAAAGCAAAGACTTTAATTTCGTTGGGAATATTGAGGGAAATGAATTCTTTAATAATCAAAAGACTGAAGTTTTAGTTTGTGATGGATTTGTTGGTAATATAATTCTCAAACAAGCTGAAGGTTTTTATCATTTAGTTAGAGACAGGGGAATTCAGGATGAATATTTCGAGGAATTTAACTTTGAAAATTTTGGCGGTACTCCTGTTTTGGGCATAAATATGCCGGTTATAGTTGGGCATGGTATCTCAAATGATATTGCTATTAAAAATATGATTCTGAACAGTTGGACCGTTTGTAAGTCAAACCTGATAAATAATATAAAAGCGGCATTAGAATAATGACAAAAATACGCGCAGCAATTACTGGTGTTCAGGGATATGTTCCTGATTACATTCTTACAAATGATGAGATTAGTCGAATGGTTGAAACCTCCGATGAATGGATCATGCAAAGAATAGGAATTAAGGAAAGAAGGATACTTAGGGAAGAGGGTAAAGCCACATCTGATTTGGCCGTTAACGCTATTAAAGGTCTTTTGACAAAGACAAAAACCGACCCAAAAGATATTGATCTTGTAATTTGTGCAACTATCACTCCAGATATGCATTTTCCGGCAACAGCTAATCTAATTGCAAACAAAGCTGGTTTAATAAATTCATGGGGTTTTGATATTTCTGCTGCTTGTTCAGGTTTTGTTTTCGGACTTGAATCAGCGTCCAATTTCATTGAATCGGGAAGATATAAAAAAATTATTCTTGTTGGGGCGGATATGATGTCCGCAATTACTGACTACACAGACCGAACCACCTGCCCCCTTTTTGGTGATGGAGCATCTGCGGTTTTACTTGAGCCAACTTTGGAAGAATACGGAGTAATAGATCATATTTTTGGTGTAGATGGCTCAGGTGCAAAGTATCTGCATATGAAAGCTGGCGGTTCTTTGCGCCCGCCCTCCCATGAAACTATTGATAATAAAGAACATTTTGTTTTTCAGGAGGGTCAAGCTGTTTTCAAAGTTGCTGTTTCTAAAATGGCTGATGTTTCTGTTGAAATAATGCAGAAACACAACCTAAAATCGGAAGATATCGCATGGTTTGTTCCTCATCAGGCAAATATGAGAATTATTGATGCAGTCGCAAGAAGAATGGGAATCGAAAAAGACAAAGTTATGATCAATATTGAACGCTTTGGGAATACAACAGCTGCAACAATTCCACTTTGCCTTTGGGAGTGGGAAAATCAGCTTAAAAAGGGCGACAATATAATCTTATCAGCTTTTGGAGGAGGTTTTACCTGGGGTTCCATATACCTTAAATGGGCTTATGATGGTAGCAAATTTAGTTAAGCGAAACTAAATGTTTAGAAATATAGTTACCCTTAATTAGAAACCAATTGAATTATTATTCTTTTAAATATTAGCCTAAATTTAGATGATTCTATAACTATAATCCCGTATTCATAATTATAAGCTTATCTTTAACGAATAAATCCTCATATGGCAAAAAGTAACGAAATGGAAAATCACGCTATAAACTTGATTGGAACAGGGACTATTATTGATGGAAATATTGTTTCTAATGGTGATATTCGAATTGATGGTAGCCTTAAGGGTAACTTATCCACAAAAGGAAAAGTAATTGTTGGTGATACAGGTAAAATTAGTGGAGAGGTAAATTGTAAAAATTTTGAAGTTGAAGGATCCGTGGAAGGAAAAGTTGTTGTAACTGAACTCCTTTCATTGAGAGCCAAATCAAAAATACTTGGCGATATCACTACCAGTAAATTAGCAATCGAACCAGGTGCTGTTTTTACTGGTAAATGTGATATGTCTGGCATTAACCATAACATGAATGCAGCAAAACCAACAGAATCAAAATAAATTCTCTGGCCTAAGTAATTATGGCCGTTACTCCGGATTAGCCTTTCAAATGATTGCTATAATTTTAGCTTTCGTTTGGATGGGAAAGAAAATTGACGAAAAATTTTTCCCTGGAAAAACTATTTTTATCATAATTCTTTCATTGATTGGGATCTTTATTGCATTATATGTTGTATTGAAAGATTTTATCAAAATCAAAAAGAGAAAATGATCTTCAAAAGAATTCTTCTGAACTTATCTCTGATTCTACTTATTCTTGGTCTGATTTTTTTTGTTTTAAAATCCTTTTTTAGCATAGGAATCCCTTTTCAACAAGTAACTATAATACTATTGGGTTCCTATTCAATCAGTCTGATAGTTTTATTAGTTTTTCAAAGAGGTTCAATTCTAGGAGGGAAATCATGGCTTACACATACTCTCGCTGCTATTAGCATAAAATTTTTGTTATACCTGATACTTATTATTTTAGTCTTTTTTTTATCAAAAAACCGTAGTTTGGAATTTATTTTAACATTTTTTGTTATATATTTATCCCTTACTTCGTACTTGTTGCTTTCATTCTTAAAAATTTTGAAAACAAAAAATCTAAATAAGTAAATGAATCTGGTACCGGTTTTTTCGAAACAATTATTTTTTGCGTTATTACTTAGCCTTGTCATAACAAACTATGTTATGGCGTCTGACCACCCGGGGCAAAAAGAAAATGCTGCTAACGAAAAATTTGCTGCCGGTGAATTTATTATAGATCATATAAAAGATTCACATGAATGGCACATTTTAACAAAAAATAATGGGGAAGCTGTAGCTGTATATTTACCTGTTATCTTGTATAGCCAGAACACTGGTCTACACTTTTTTATATCAAACAAAATTGCTCACGGTCAACATTTTAATAGCTTTAAGATATCGGAAGAAACAGGGAAAATAATAGAAATTAATGAAAATGGTGAGGAAATTGGAATTCCTTTGGATTTTTCAATTACAAAAACAGTGGCAGCAATGCTACTTGCTGCACTAACTATTTTATTCCTTTTTATTCGAATGGGGCGTTCGTATTCACATAATAAAAACATTGTTCCTAAGGGATTTAATGGCTTTTTAGAACCAATGATAGTTTTTATAAGAGATGAAATAGCTATTCCCAATATTGGTCATCATAAATATGAAAGATTTATGCCATACTTACTCACAGCATTTTTCTTCATACTTATTAATAATATTATGGGGTTGATTCCATTCTTTCCATTTGGTGCCAACGTAACGGGAAATATTGCGGTTACCTTAGTACTTGCCCTCATTACATTTATAATTACCCAGATAAGCGGAACCAAAGATCACTGGAAACATATTTTTGCTACTCCAGGTGTTCCTGTGTGGCTTCTTCCAATAATGATACCTGTTGAGTTAATGGGATTATTTTCTAAACCATTTGCTCTCATGATTCGTCTTTTTGCGAATATTACTGCTGGGCATATTATAGTACTTAGTTTAGTTAGTCTCATTTTTATTTTTAAGGCTTTATGGGTATCCGCTGTTTCGATACCGATGGTTTTGTTTATTGATATTCTTGAAATACTTGTTGCTTTTCTGCAAGCTTATGTTTTTACATTATTATCAGCTCTATTCATAGGGCTTGCCGCAAAGGAACATCATCATGCATAGTTTTTGTTTAATTTAAATTTAATCGTTATGACTGGAACATTAGCAGCTGTTGGTGCGGGATTAGCCGCAATCGGAGCAGGAATAGGAATTGGCCGTATTGGTGGACAAGCAATGGATGCCATTGCACGTCAACCGGAAGCTGTTTCTCTGATTCAAACCAATATGATTATTGCAGCCGCCTTAATTGAAGGTGTTGCATTATTCGCAGTGGTTGTAGCACTTATTGCTTAAATCGAAAAAAATATGCTTTCAACGGTTGGTTGTAAGCATATTTTATTTAAGAACTAAAATCAAAAATTATGGATCTAGTAACCCCTGGCATAGGATTAATATTCTGGACAACTTTTATCTTTTTTTTATTACTTATTCTTTTACGAGTATTTGCCTGGAAGCCTATTCTTAATGCTATCAAAAACCGGGAAGCAAGTATTAAGTCCGCTCTTGATTCTGCTGAAAAGGCAAAAGAGGACATGAAAAAACTTCTTTCTAAAAACGAGGAGATCCTCCAAAAAGCAAGGATTGAAAGAGATCTTTTGTTAAAAGAAGCTCGTGAAGTTAAAGAAAAGATAATAGCCGAAGCAAAGGATAAAGCTCAGTTGGAAGCTAACAAACTAATTGAACAAGCAAGATTAAGTATCAGAAATGAGAAAACTGCTGCAATTGCTGAAATTAAATCTCAAGTTGCTAATTTATCCGTTGAAATTGCAGAAAAAATACTCCGAGAAAGACTTTCCCATTCTAAGGAACAAAGTGAATTGATCAATCGCATGATTGAAGACATTAAAATTAACTGAGCGTAAACATTATTATGAACGACAGTAAAATATCAGTCCGTTATGCCAAAGCACTTTTTTTAGCTGCGAATGAAGCTAATGTGCTTGTTCAGGTTATGAAGGACCTTGAACTTATAATGAATTACTATGCATTAGATGATTTTCGCGCAGTTCTTGAAAGCCCTATTGTAAAGACTTCAGATAAAAAGAAAGTAACAGAAAAACTGTTTTCCGGAAAAATTTCATCTTTAAGTACAGCATTTGTTGATTTGTTGCTTTCGAATAAACGAGAAAGTCACCTGCAACCAATTGCCCGAAATTTTAAATCTCTATTCAGAAAAAACCAGGGAATATTATCCGCTGAAATAACTGTTACTGAACCGGTTGAAAAAATTCAATTGGAAAAGTTCAGGCAATTACTAAAAAAAACTTTTAAGTCTGAAATTGAATTGGAGGAAATTATAAAACCTGCTATTTTAGGAGGTTTTATCCTTAGAGTAGACGATGAGCAATATGATGCTAGCGTTATCTCGGGATTATCAAAAATGAAAAAACAATTATTGGAATCAACACTCGTAAAATAACATAATAAAATGGCTGACATTAAACCTGCAGAGGTATCTGAAGTGCTAAAAAAACAGCTTCAGGGTTTTAAGACCAGTATCGAACTTGAAGAAGTCGGAACGGTATTACAGGTGGGCGATGGTATTGCCCGTATTCATGGTCTTTCAAAAGTTCAATCAAATGAACTTATTGAGTTTGATAACGGTCAAAAAGCAATTGTTTTAAACCTAGAAGAAGACAATGTAGGAGCTGTATTATTGGGTGCTTCCGAAGAAATTAAAGAGGGAGATACAGTAAAGCGAACAAAAAGAATTGCCTCGATTCAAGTTGGTGAAGGACTTTTGGGCCGAATAATAAATACCATAGGAGAACCTTTAGATGGAAAAGGACCAATAACAGGAACTCTCTATGAAATGCCTCTTGAACGAAAAGCTCCTGGTGTAATTTTCCGTCAGCCTGTTAAACAGCCATTGCAAACTGGAATAAAGGCTATTGACGCTATGGTTCCAATCGGCAGAGGTCAAAGAGAATTGATAATTGGAGACAGACAAACTGGTAAAACTTCAATAGCTATTGATACAATTATCAATCAGAAAGAATTTTTTGATAAAGGGGAACCTGTTTATTGTATTTATGTAGCAATTGGGCAAAAGGGATCAACTGTTGTTACTTTGGCTAAATTGTTAGAAGAATCTGGAGCAATGCCATATACGGTTATTGTTTCATCTACGGCCTCTGACCCTGCTGCCTTGCAATTTTATGCGCCGTTTGCAGGTGCATCAATAGGCGAATTTTTCAGAGATACCGGCCGTTCGGCATTGATAATTTATGACGATCTTTCAAAACAAGCCGTTTCATACCGAGAAGTTTCATTATTACTCCGTCGTCCTCCCGGGCGAGAAGCTTACCCAGGTGATGTATTTTATCTTCATTCAAGATTGCTTGAAAGAGCTGCTAAAATCATTGATTCAGATGTGATTGCTAAGAGTATGAATGATTTACCTGAATCAATCCGTCATCTTGTTAAGGGTGGTGGGTCACTAACAGCTTTGCCAATTATTGAAACTCAGGCAGGTGATGTTTCAGCATACATTCCTACAAATGTTATCTCCATTACAGATGGACAGATCTTTCTAGAATCCAATTTATTCAATTCTGGAGTTCGTCCGGCTATTAATGTCGGAATATCTGTGTCACGAGTTGGAGGAAATGCTCAGATCAAAGCAATGAAGAAAATTGCTGGAACCTTAAAAATCGATCAGGCACAATTTCGTGAATTAGAAGCTTTTTCCAAATTTGGATCTGATCTTGATGCGGCTACAGTTGCTGTACTTGATAAGGGCTCAAAAAACGTTGAAATTCTGAAACAGGGATTACACTCTCCTCTTAGTGTAGAAAAGCAAATTGCAATCATTTATTGTGGCACAAAAGGACTTTTAAGTAATGTTCCTGTTACGAAAATCAAAGAATTTGAACGCGATTTTCTTGAACTGATGGAAACTAAAAATAAGGAAATCCTTAAAAGACTTGCTAAAGGAGAGATTGATGATTCAATTACATCATGTCTTGAAAATACAGCTGCCGAGGTTTCAGCCAAATACAATACTAATAAATAAGTGCTAACCCTTAAAAAAGCAAATGGCCAATCTTAAGGAAATAAGAACCCGTATTGAATCAGTTAGCTCAACCCGGCAGATAACCAGTGCTATGAAGATGGTTTCTGCAGCGAAGCTCAGGAGGGCTCAGGATGCAATTATACGAATGCGTCCTTATGCTGATAAACTTCAAATGATTATTGAATCAGTCGGGGATAGTCTAAAAGATGATGAGGATTTCATATATGTAAAAGAGGGCCGTGAAGTCAATAAAGTCTTACTTGTTGTAATAACCTCTAATAGAGGGCTTTGCGGGGCTTTTAATGCAAATGTTTTCAAAAAAGCTGTTTTAGTTGCACATGAAAAATATGGAACTCAACTATTAAAAAATAATGTTGATTTTTTTGTAATGGGTAAGAAGGCCGATGAATTTCTCAAAAAAAGAAAATTTAAGGTTGTAACCTCGCGAAATGACATTTTTGATCATCTAACATTTAATAATGTTTCAGAAATTGCAACAGGAATTATGGAACAATTTGCCGCAGGTAATTATAATCGAATACATTTGATTTATAATCAGTATAAAAACGCGGCTGTCCAGATTCTTACTGATGAGCAATTTCTTCCTTTAAAGGTTACTGAAAAGCTTGATGAAGAAGGAAATATTTTAAAATCATTTACTGATTATATTTTTGAACCCTCCAAAAAAGAAATGGTAAAAGAGCTTATTCCAAAATCTCTTAAACTACAGCTTTTTAAAGCATTACTTGAATCATACGCTTCCGAACAAGGAGCAAGGATGACTTCAATGCATAAAGCAACTGACAATGCAAGTGAAATGATTAAGCAATATAAGCTGGAATATAATAAAGCCCGACAAGCCAGTATTACTAATGAAATTCTTGAAATCGTAGGTGGGGCAAATGCTTTGAAAGGTTAATCTGTTTTGATTTATTATAAAACCCGCATAGTTCCTGATATAGAAACTTTGCGGGTTTTGTATTTACTTATATTCATCCCAGCTTTTAATTGATATTTCATCAATACTCATTTTACAGAAAGCAATTATAAACGCGCTTGCAAGTCTTGCGTTTGTAATCAATGGAATATTATAATCCACAGCGCTCCTGCGAATCATATAATCATTTGATAATTCAGTCTTTGTAAGATCTTTTGGTATATTGATTACCAAATCTATCATTTTATTTTTTAAGTAATCAAGTGTATTTGGTTGTTTATCTTCATCTGGCCAATGCAAAGCTGTTGATTCTATCCCATTCAATTTAAGAAAATTATGCGTACCATGTGTCGCGAACAGGTTATATCCCTTTTCTCTTAATAATCTGCAACTGTTGACCAATTCTACTTTCGACCTCATTGGACCGGTAGATAAAAGAATATTTTTCTTTGGAATACGATAACCTGTTGAAAGCATTGCCTTTAATACCGCATCATAAAAATTATCACCAATACATCCAACTTCTCCTGTCGAAGCCATATCCACTCCTAAAACAGGATCCGCCTGCTTTAACCTAGAAAATGAGAATTGAGGTGCTTTTATTCCAATATAATCCAAATCAAATATCGACTTTGCCGGTTTTTCCACTGGGACTTTAAGCATTACTTTTGTTGCAAGTTCGATTAAGTTTGTTTTAAGAACTTTTGATACAAATGGCATACTTCTGGACGCTCGCAAATTACACTCTATCACCTTAATATCATTATCCTTAGCTAAGAACTGAATATTAAAGGGACCTGTAATTTCAAGATTATAAGCCAGTTGGCGAGCAATTTTCTTAATCCTCCTGACTGTTTCAAAATAAATTTTTTGAGGGGGGAAAACCATTGTTGCATCGCCTGAATGTACTCCTGCAAATTCAACATGTTCAGAAATAGCATAAGAAAACAATTCCCCGTCTCGTGCAACAGCATCAATTTCTATTTCTTTTGCCTGCTCAATAAATTCAGAAACCACCACAGGATATTGCTTAGAAACATGTGCAGCCAGTTTTAAGAAGTGAACGAGTTCTTCGTTGTTAGAAACAACATTCATTGCTGCACCGGAAAGAACATATGACGGTCTGATAAGAACTGGGAATCCAACCTTACTAATAAACTCCTGAATTTCAGGCATACTCGTCATTTCCTGCCAACGGGGCTGATCGATCCCTAATTTGTCAAGCAAGCTTGAAAACTTATGCCGATTTTCAGCTTTATCAATTGAAACAGGAGACGTCCCTAAAATTGGAACATTCTGATTATGAAGCCTCATTGCCAAATTATTTGGAATTTGTCCTCCCATTGATACAATTAGCCCTTTAGGATTTTCAAGCTCAACAATATCCATTACTCTCTCAAAAGATAATTCATCAAAATACAACCTGTCACATACATCATAATCTGTACTTACAGTTTCAGGATTATAATTAATCATTATTGAACGATAACCCTCATCATTAACAGTATTAAGTGCATTTACACTGCACCAATCGAATTCTACAGAACTTCCAATACGATAGGCTCCTGAGCCCAAAACTATAACTGATTTCATGTCGGACTGGAATTCAACGTCATGAACACTTGCTCCGTAGGTCAGATAAAGGTAATTTGTCTGAGCCGGATACTCTGCAGCCAGAGTATCAATTTGTTTTACATAAGGAACAATACCGAGTTTTTTTCTGTATTTTCTAACCTGTAATAATCCTTCTTCCATTTCAGATTCTTTAAGAATCATCCGTGAAAGCTGAAAGTCGCTGAAACCGGTTGCTTTTGCTTCCTTTAACAAGGAATTTGGAAGCGCCTCAAGTGAATCATATTTTTCAAGTTCATTTTTGATTTTATAAATTCGCTCAAGTTTATGTAAAAACCAGTTATCTATTTTTGTGAGATCATGAATTTTCTTAATTGAAAGTCCTTTTTCGAAGGCTTTTTCAATTACAAAAATTCTCATATCAGTGGGTTCATTAAGCTCTCTTTCAATATCTTCAAAAGTTAAATCGTGGTTCCCAACAAAGCCGTGCATCCCTTGCCCGATCATGCGCAATCCCTTTTGGATGGCCTCCTCAAACGTACGACCAATTGACATAACTTCTCCAACTGACTTCATACTACTATCAATTAGTTTACTGACACCCGTAAACTTGTTCAAGTCCCAACGAGGAATCTTACAAACTATATAGTCTAAAGAGGGTTCGAAAAAAGCAGAAGTTGTTTTGGTAATTGAGTTTTTTAGTTCATGTAATCCGTAACCTAAAGCCAGTTTAGCTGCAACAAATGCCAATGGATAACCAGTTGCTTTTGATGCAAGAGCGCTTGATCGAGACAATCTGGCATTTACTTCGATAACACGGTAATCCTCCGATTCTGGGTCGAGAGCATATTGCACATTACATTCTCCAACAATCCCTATATACCGTATCAGTTCTATGGCAATTCTCCTAAGTTTATGATATTCACTGTTAGACAGAGTCTGTGAAGGGGCCACAACTATACTCTCCCCTGTGTGTATACCTAATGGATCAAAATTTTCCATATTACACACTGTTATGCAATTGTCATATTTATCCCTGACAACTTCGTATTCAATTTCCTTCCATCCCTTAAGAGACTCCTCAACAAGAATCTGATCAGAATATGAAAATGCTTTCCTTGCAAGTTGAACAAGTTCATCCATATTATAACAGAATCCACTCCCTTGGCCACCTAATGTATAAGCGGCTCTTATTATTATAGGAAACCCTAATTCTGAAGCCGCTTTTTGAGCATCTTCAATATTGGTAACAGCAATACTTTTCGGTGTAAAAACATTAATTTCTTTCAGCTTATTTACAAACTTTTCCCTGTCTTCAGTGTCCATAATGGACTGAATTGGTGTTCCAAGAACACGAACATTATTGTCTTTTAAAATATTTTTTCTGAAAAGCTCGATTCCACAGTTTAAGGCTGTTTGTCCACCAAATGATAAAAGAATTCCATCCGGGTTTTCTTTTTTAATCACTTTTTCAACAAAATATGCTGTTATAGGGAGAAAATATATTTTATCGGCTATGCCCTCACTTGTTTGAACAGTTGCAATATTTGGATTAATTAAAACCGTCTCTATTCCTTCTTCACGAAGGGCTTTCAGTGCTTGAGAGCCCGAGTAATCAAACTCTCCAGCTTCTCCAATTTTAAGAGCTCCTGATCCTAGGAGAATAATTTTCTTTATTGATTTATCCATTTAATATTTTATTTTTTTAGTCAGAATATAATCGTCTAATATCGTTTTACTAATAACTTATAAATGCTCCCCAGAAAAATTTTTTAACAACATTCCTGCATAAAGATATTATAAAGCTTAATAGCTCAAGTAAATATGCGTCATAGATATTAAAATGTACAAGTGCTTTCTGCATTTCTATATTTATTCGCAACAAAAATAGATAAAAAAATCAGAAAAACCCGCAATTTGTCACACATAATGTATATTTTTGCATTTTAATTGTATATTTATACATGAAAAATAAGAATGAGCGCTTACAGGCAATACGGCGAATAATTGGGAAAAAGAAAATTTCCAGTCAAGAAGAGCTAATGCATCTTTTGATTGCTGAAGGATTCCAAATTACCCAAGCAACCCTTTCCCGTGATCTTCATTTTCTTAAGGTATCCAAAATGCCGGGACTCGATGATGAATACATTTATGTACTTAAGAATAATGACTTTTCTGCACCGACAGGAATTAAGTCTGGTTTTCCGTTAAATGGTTTATTATCGATGCAATTTGCTCAGGGTATGGCACTTATTAGAACTTTACCAGGGTTTGCTAGTGGAATCGCCTCAGCTATTGATACAATGAAAATTAAAGAAATAGCAGGCACCATTGCTGGAGATGACACAATACTATTAATCCCATGTGATGGCTCTCAAAAGGAGGAAATTGTAAGAAAATTATCAAGAATTATTCCTGGAATGAAATCAAAACTTTTATAGATGCTAACTGAAAAAATTATTATCAAATTTGCAGACGTCTCTGACCTGATATTTGTTGATGATGTAAAGGATGCGATTTTAAAGGCTTCAGAAGAAAAAGGTACCGGAATTGCTGTACGATCACCAGAATATATTACCGCAAAGATCCTTGATGGTAAGGCTATTATGGCAAAGACTGAAAAAGGAAAATGGGCGGGTTTTTGCTACATAGAATCTTGGGGTCATAATCGATTTGTAGCAAACAGCGGACTTATTGTCAATAAAGATTATCGTGGAAGAGGACTAGCTAAAGCTATAAAATCGAAAGCTTTTGATTTATCTCAAAATCTTTTCCCCGGAGCCAAACTTTTTGGAATCACAACAAGTCTTGCAGTAATGAAGATTAATTCAGAACTAGGTTATAAACCTGTAACGATATCTGAGTTAACCAGTGATGAAGAGTTTTGGAAAGGATGTCAAACTTGTCCTTACTATGATATTTTAGTTCGGACAAAAAGATCGCATTGTTTGTGCACTGCAATGTTACTTGACCCGTCAGAAAAAAAAGAAACAATGTTGCCAATAAGTCAGAAAATTAATGAATCATTTAATGCATCAAAAGAATAAACCTTTCAATTATGAAGAAAAAGCTAGTACTTGCCTACAGTGGCGGATTAGATACGTCATTCTGCACTCATTATTTAAGTAATCAGGAAGAATATGAAGTACATACTGTAATTGTAAATACCGGAGGTTTTACATCCGCAGAACTTATCGCTCTAGAAGAAAAAGCATATAAATTTGGATCATATAAACATTTTGCAATTGATGCTACTGCAGATTATTACAATCATTGTATCCGTTATCTTATATTCGGAAATATTATGAGGAACAGAAATTATCCACTTTCTGTAAGTTCTGAGCGAAGTTTCCAAGCATTAAAAGTAATAAATTATGCAAGGGAAATGGGAATTAACACAATAGCCCATGGATCAACAGGTGCGGGGAATGATCAGGTTAGGTTTGAAGCAATATTTCAGGTAATGGCACCTGAAATTGAAGTAATAGCACCTATTCGGGATATGAGCCTTACTAGAGAACAGGAAATCGATTATCTAAAAAAAGCCGGGATTGAATTTAATTTTGAAAAGTCAAAATATAGTATCAATCAAGGACTTTGGGGAACAAGTGTTGGAGGAAAAGAAACTTTATGTTCTGAAAAGGAATTACCAGATGAGGCATATCCTGTAAATATCACTAAAACAGGAACAGAAATTATTGAATTAGAATTTATTGAGGGAGAGCCAAGGAAAATAAATGGAAAAGATTTTAATAATTGCGTTGAACTCATTCAGTATTTGGAAGAACTTGCATCGGAATATGCAATAGGCAGAGACGTTCATGTTGGAGAAACTATAATTGGAATTAAAGGAAGAGTTGGATTTCAGGCATCAGCTGCATATATTCTTATAAATGCGCATTATTCACTTGAAAAGCATGTTTTATCAAAATGGCAACAACACTGGAAGGAACAGTTAGGTAATTGGTATGGTATGTTTATTCATGAAGGCCAATTTCTGGAACCAGTAATGAGAGATATTGAAACCTTTTTGGTCAATAGCCAAAGAAATGTCACAGGAAAAGTTTATATCAGATTACGACCATATTCAATGAAAGTAACTGGGGTCGAAAGTAAGAAAGATCTTATGAACTCGGGGTTTGCAAGATACGGGGAAGAAATCGGTGCTTGGACCGGTGAAGATGTAAAAGGTTTTACAAAGATTTTCTCAAACCCGTTAAAAATATATTATACTGTAAATCCACAAGAAAAACCTGAAATTTAAAAATTATAAAATGAACCTTCAATCTACAAAAATTGCAATTCTTGGCGGCGGGAATATCGGAACAGCCATTGCCAGAGGACTTGTTCGAGCAGGAACAATTCCAGCAAATAATATAACTCTTACCCGAAGAAATGTTTCAAAGATTTCAGAGCTATCAACTCTAGGAATTAATGTTACAGACAATAATCAGTTTGCTGTCAGTAATTCGGATATCATCATTCTTGCTGTACTTCCGTCTCAATTATTACCACTGATTGACACCTTAAAGGGAACAATAAAAAAAGATAAACATATAATTGTTTCCGTTGTCTCAGCATTTAGTATTCTTGAAATGAATCAGAGGATAGAAAACCAAGCAGTTATTATAAGAGCGATGCCCAATATCGCAGCATCTGTTGGTGAATCTATGACATGTTTAAGTTCAAATACGGGAGATGAATCGCAACTGGAAAAAGTAAAAAATATATTTGATGAGGTTGGTAGCACGCTTATTATACCCGAAAATTTAATGTCTTCAGCAACCATTCTTGGTGCTTGCGGTATCGCATTTTTCATGCGCTATATACGTGCGGCTTCTCAAGGAGGTATTCAGGTTGGATTCCATGCTGCTGAAGCTCAATTCATTGCAGCACAAACAGCTCGCGGAGCTACAAGCCTTCTACTGGAATCAGGAAATCATCCAGAAAGAGAAATTGATAAAGTAACGACTCCGATGGGCTGCACAATTGCCGGATTAAATGAAATGGAGCATAATGGATTAAGTTCCGCGTTAATTAAGGGCATAGTTCTATCATTTAATGAAATAAACAAACTAAAGTGAATTCTGATAAATTAATTCAGGCTACCAGTCTTTTAAAACAGGTACTCTCAATTCCCTCAATAAGTAAGGAAGAGACACAGGTATGCAGCTTTTTGCAGGAATGGTTCAGAGAAAAAGGTTTTCATGTTTTTAGAAAACACAACAATATCTGGATTAAGTCCCATGTGAATGACAACCTGCCAACAATATTAATGAATTCACATTTGGACACTGTCAAGCCAAGCAGTGACTGGACACTGGATCCGTACCTTCCAGAGATTCATGGCAATAAGATCTATGGGCTTGGAAGTAATGATGCAGGAGGTGCAGTTATTGCCATGATATTCTCATTTCTTGAATTGCATGTACTTAAAGATAGAGATTACAATTTAATTTTAGTTTTAAGCTCTGAAGAAGAAATTTCAGGCTTAAAAGGGATATCATCAGTTATTGAGGACTTAGGAAAATTTGAACTTGCAATCATTGGTGAACCTACAAATATGAAGATGGCAGTTAGCGAAAGAGGATTAATTGTTTTGGATTGTATAGCACATGGGAAGGCTGGTCATGCAGCACATAAGAATGGTGAAAATGCCATTATGAAAGCTTTAAAAGATATTGAGATTCTTGATACTCTGAAATTTGAAAAAGCATCAGAATTTCTTGGGGAGGTAGGTGTTTGTGTTACCCTAATTGAAGCAGGTACCCAACATAATGTTATTCCAGATTTGTGCAAGTTTGTAGTAGACGTCAGAACAAACGAGCATTATAGTAACGAAGAAATTTTGAGTATTATCCGCTCTAAACTAAAATCAGAAGTCAACCCAAGAAGCATGAGGCTGGCATCTTCTTCACTTAAAATGTCTCATCCATTAGTGCAAAAAGCTATAGCTATGGGCATTGAAACTTTTGGCTCAAAAACATTGTCTGATCAGGCCGTAATTCCAGGCCCTTCTGTAAAAATCGGACCAGGCATCTCAGAACGTTCACATCAGGCCGATGAATTTATTTTCACGGATGAAATTCAATCAGGCATAGAATTATATACTAAGCTATTAACAGGTTTTAAATTGTAATATGAAACTTTGGGATAAAGGTAAAAATACAGACTCTACAATACTTACCTTCACAGTAGGTAAAGATCGGGAGCTTGACATTGAATTAGCCAAATTTGATGTAATCGCTTCCATTGCACATGTTATTATGCTTAGTTCCGTAAATCTTTTGACAATAACAGAAAAGGAAACGCTTGTAAAGGCACTACTTGAGGTTTATCGCAACATCGAAGATGGACAATTTATTATTGAGGCTGGAATGGAAGATGTTCATTCACAAGTAGAAAAAACTTTAACTGAAAGAATTGGTGAAACGGGTAAGAAAATACATTCTGCCCGATCAAGGAATGACCAGGTCATGGTTGATTTAAAATTGTTCTATCGAGATCAAATGGTTACTCTTGCTTTACTTACTTCTGAGCTCATTAAAACACTACTTGAATTAAGTGAAAAAAATAAAGATATTATCATTCCAGGGTATACTCATCTTCAGGCAGCAATGCCTTCTTCTTTAGGATTATGGTTCGCAGCCTATGCTGAAAGTCTTACAGAAGATTTAATGTTCCATGAAGGAATAATGGAGTACATAAATCAGAATCCGCTAGGTTCAGCTGCAGGTTATGGTTCATCTTTTCCAATTAATAGAGAGTTAACTACCGAATTGCTGGAATTCAGTAATTTACATATTAATTCAATTAATGCTCAAATGAGTAGGGGGAAAACAGAAAAGTTTATTGCTGCAGGATTAGGTGCAATTGCAGGCAGTTTGGGAAAAATGTCAATGGACCTGACTCTTTTTATGAGTCAAAACTTCAGCTTTCTTAAACTCAATGATGAATTGACTACCGGCTCAAGTATTATGCCTCATAAGAAAAACCCCGATGTTATTGAACTAATACGTGCTAAATCTTCAAGGATTAGTGGGGTTTATCAGGATATTACAATGCTCACTCAAAATTTACCTTCCGGCTATCATCGCGATTTTCAATTACTAAAAGAAATTCTTTTCCCATGTTACCATGAAATATTTTCATGCATAAACATGATGAATTTTGCTTTAAATAATCTTAATATTCAGACGAATATAATTGAAGACGAAAGATATTTATTCATTTTCAGTGTAGAAAATGTTAATGAAAAAGTAAAAGAAGGAACTCCTTTCAGGGATGCTTATGCTCAGGTAGCCTCAGAGATCGACAAGGGCGAATTCAGGCGACTCAAAAAAGTAAGTTATTCTCATACAGGAAGTATTGGAAATTTGGCAAATGATAAAATCAATGAAAAGTTAGAAAAAGTGAATAAGAAGCTAGAAATTGAAAAGTATGCAGGGTTCGCTAAAAGATTCATTAACAAAGTAAAGTAAAGTATAATGGAATATAGAAAACATCTAAAGAATAAAAAAAAGATAGTTATTAAGGTTGGGTCAAGCTCTTTAACGCATTCAAACGGCAAATTAAATCTAATGCGTATAGAAAAGCTAGTCAGGGCAATTGTAGATGTTCATAACTCAGGCAAAGACGTTCTTTTGGTTTCGTCAGGAGCAATAGCTACCGGAGCCGCTAAAATGGGTTTAGATAAAAAACCTGAAGATAAAATTAAAAAACAAGCACTTGCAGCTATTGGTCAGGCAGAACTTATTAAAATATACGATAAATTTTTTCAGGAATATAATAAAACAGTAGGACAGATCCTGATAACTAAAGATGGTATTGAAAATTCTATCCGCAGAAAAAATGCTAAAAACACTATCAATGAATTGCTAAGTATGGGCATTATTCCAATTATCAATGAAAATGATACTATTTCAACTCATGAAATTGAATTTGGTGATAATGATACATTATCTGCAGTAGTTTCATCATTAATAAATGCAGACCTATTAATCTTGCTTTCTGATATAGATGGAATGTTTACAAGCGATCCAAAAATGAATGATACTGCCAAACTAATTTCAGAAGTTATTGATATGTCAGTGGAGCTTGAATCATACATTTATGATAACAATTCAGCGTTTGGAACTGGTGGGATGACGTCCAAAATAATAGCCGCAAGACATTGCATTGAACATAATATAGACATGGTCATAACGAATGGTTCTGATCCATCTATAATATTTGATGTATTGGCAGGGAAGGATGTTGGGACTCACTTTGTTTCACAAACATTAATTAATTGCGAGTAGTTTCCCCTGATATTTAAAAAATGAAAAAAATAGAAGAAATTGGAGAAAATGCAAAATCTGTATCATATTTTCTTTCGCAGGTTTCCAGCACGGCAAAGAATTTTGCTCTACTTCTAGCAGCTAAAAATTTACGCAAAAGTTCAGTTCAAATTCTCGATGCAAATAAACAGGATGTTGCAAATGCAAAGGAAAATGGCTTAAAAGGATCAATTCTTGACCGCTTAATGCTTTCTTCTGAAAGAATAAATGATATGGCATCAGGTTTAGAGAATATTTCTAACCTTGAAGATCCAATTGGTGAAATTGTATCCATGAATACAAGACCTAACGGCTTACAGATTGGTCAAAGAAGGGTTCCGCTTGGTGTAGTTGGGATAATTTATGAAGCAAGACCTAACGTAACCTCAGATGTTTTTGGATTATGTATTAAAACAGGAAACGCATGCATTTTGAGAGGTGGCAAAGAAGCCTTTCTTTCTAACATGGCTATTGTTACTATTCTAAGAAGATCATTAATTGAAGCAGGTCTTCCTGAGGATTCGGTTCAATTGGTTGAAGACACTACCAGAGAAAGTGCAATGGCCTTGATGAAACTCAACAAATACCTCGATATTCTAATTCCGCGTGGAGGGGCTGGCTTGATTAAAACCGTGGTTGAAAACAGTACAGTGCCAGTAATTGAAACTGGAGTTGGTAATTGTCACATTTACATTGATTCATCGGCCGATCCAAATAAAGCCATAAATATTACTTACAATGCTAAAACTCACAGACCGGGAGTATGTAACGCTGCTGAGAGTCTGTTAATCCACAGCTCTGTTGCGAAAGTCCTGTTGCCATTGATCGGAGAAAAACTTAGAGAGAAAAATGTTGAAATACGTGGGGATAAAATTACTTGCGAAATACTGGATTACGCAGTAATTGCAACGGAGGAAGATTGGGGAACTGAGTATTTGGACTATATTATTTCTGTTAAAGTTGTAAATTCTATTTCTGAGGCCATCACTCATATTAATAAATACGGCACAAATCATTCAGAGTCAATTGTTACAGAGGATTATAGCAATGCCCAACAATTTCTAAATCAAGTTGACGCTGCAGCTGTATACGTCAATGCATCAACTCGATTTACTGATGGATTTGAATTTGGATTTGGAGCAGAAATAGGAATCAGCACTCAGAAATTACATGCTAGAGGACCCATGGGATTGAAAGCCCTTACTTCCACTAAATATATTATTTATGGGGATGGCCAAATACGACAATAAGAATTATTAATTCGTTCCGTTGCTTTTACCAATTGCCTTTTCGATGTTTCCCCCCTATGTAATAGATTGCTCCTACATTGATAACCAATTGGTTAAAAGTACTTACTATGTATTTACCTGAAATATAAGCATCAAAAGTATCATCCACATAAAGATGAAAGGCTCCACCTAGATTTAAACCGGGCTTTAAATCAGACATATTAGAAAGATTAGGATTGTTTTCCAGAATTTTCCACTTTGAAATAATTGCAGTTGTATTTAATCCGGCAAATCCCATAAATCGTATAGCTTTATCTTTATAAATGCTATACACCCCATCCAAATCTCCATGAAACATATGGGTTCTGAGTTCTTGAGAAAAATTAGATCTTTTGTATGCTTTATAGACACTTAATGAAGGAACAATATGAGTTCTCTTATCAACTTCAAAATACATTTTACAGAAAATACCTGGATTACCGGTAGTTCCAGTATTATAATCAACTCCTGAAGAAAATGTTAAACCTCCAGAAATTCCGTCAAATTGAGCATTTAGGTTTAACAAAAACATAATTAAACCTAAGCTAATAATAATTTTTCTTGAAAAATTCATAAGAATATCTTTACCGTTTTAATGAATTCTACATTATCCTGTTTTAATTGGATGGTGTAAGTAAAAAAGAACCTTTTCTAAGTTAAAACAAATCCAAATTAATAATGTCAGTTAAAAATAGCATATTTTAATAAAATCTTCATATACACCAATTCAATATATTATTTTTTTTTATTCAAAAAATACTAAATTTGTAATCTTTAACCCAATTTTGTAATCATATAAAAAATATTCCAATGGTAGTAAATACCGGAGAAGTTATTCAGGTTATCGGTCCAGTTGTTGACGTTAGTTTCGAAAAAGCTGGTTCAGAGCTTCCTAGCATACATGATGCACTTGAGATTGATCGCCCGGATGGCACTAAATTAATTGTTGAAATCCAACAGCATATTGGTGAGAATACAGTAAGAACAATCGCTATGGATTCAACTGATGGTTTGCAAAGAGGTATGCCTGTTCGTATTACAGGCTCTCCCATTAGAATGCCTGTAGGAGAAGTTGTAAGAGGGAGGTTGTTGAATGTTGTTGGCGAAGCTATCGATGGGATCGGGAAAATAAGCGCTGAAGGAGCTTACTCAATTCATAATACACCTCCTAAGCTCGAAGAATTATCAACCAATTCTGAAGTTCTATTTACTGGAATTAAAGTAATTGATCTTCTGGAACCTTACGCAAAGGGAGGAAAAATCGGATTATTCGGAGGAGCTGGTGTAGGGAAAACAGTTATTATTATGGAATTGATTAATAATATAGCCAAACGTTATTCTGGCTTATCTGTTTTTGCTGGCGTTGGAGAAAGAACAAGGGAAGGTAATGACCTGCTCAGAGAAATGATTGAATCAGGTGTAATAAAATACGGTGAAGCCTTTAACAAAAGCATGGAAGAAGGTGGATGGGATTTAGATAAGATTGACAAAGAACTTCTCAAAACTTCTCAGGCAACACTAGTTTTTGGCCAGATGAATGAACCTCCCGGATCACGCGCAACTGTTGCATTAAGTGGATTAACTGTTGCCGAAGCTTTTCGTGACGGAGATGAAAAATCAGGTGGTAGAGACATTCTATTTTTTGTAGATAATATTTTTCGATTTACCCAGGCTGGATCAGAAGTTTCTGCTTTATTAGGACGTATGCCTTCTGCAGTAGGTTATCAACCCACATTAGCAACTGAAATGGGTCTAATGCAGGAAAGAATTACTTCAACAAAACGCGGTTCAATTACTTCTGTTCAGGCAATTTATGTTCCTGCAGATGACTTAACGGATCCTGCTCCTGCTACAACATTTGCCCATCTGGATGCAACTACAGTTTTAGATAGAAAAATTTCTGCTTTAGGTATATACCCTGCAGTAAATCCGCTTGATTCTACATCCAGAATTTTGACGCCTGAAATCGTTGGATCAGAACATTATAATACTGCACAGAGGGTTAAAGAATTATTGCAGAGATATAACGAACTACAAGATATTATTGCTATTCTTGGAATGGATGAATTATCAGAGGACGATAAACTTGTGGTTCACAGGGCAAGAAGAGTTCAGCGGTTTCTTTCCCAACCCTTTCACGTGGCAGAACAGTTTACAGGTATCCCTGGAGTTTTAGTCTCGATTGAAGATACAATTAAAGGCTTTAATATGATCATGGACGGTGAGGTTGATAAATATCCCGAAGCAGCCTTTAATTTGGTAGGTTCAATTGATGAGGCAATTCAACGTGGAGAAAAATTAATTAACGAATCACATTAAAAAATATAGCCATAATTATTAAGCTAATGCATTTAAAGAATTAGTTAAAAATTAATTCTTTGATGAGTTTTCTCTAAATTTTAAAAAAATGCACCTGGAAATAATTACACCTGAAAAAAAACTGTTTGAAGGAGAGATAAAGCTTATAAAAGTACCTGGATCTAAAGGTTCTTTTGAAATCTTAAAAAATCACGCTCCAATTATTTCAACTTTAGAAAATGGAGTTGTGAAGATTCTAGGTTCTGATGGTGTTGAGACTCTTTTTCATATCGGTGGTGGTGTTATTGAAGCAAAAGAAAATAATATCATTCTACTTGCAGAAAACGTTCAGATCTAAATTAGCAAAACTAAGCCTTTGTCTTCTAACAATAAGCTTATTTGCAACTATATTGCCAAAAGCTCTTAATGCTCAGGTAATAAGAAAGACATCTGTTACTTTCAAGGCTTCCGATGGGCTTTTGGTTTCTGCAGACTTATATCAATCTAAAAAGTCTAATCCATATATTGTTTTAGCACACACAGAACTGTCTTGCAAGAGTGAATTTGATTCGATTGTATCCCGCTTTATAAAAATGAATTATAATTGCCTTGCCGTTGATCTCCGTTCCGGAAGTGATATTGGGTTTTATAAAAATGAAACCGCTAACAGGGCAAAAGAAGAGGGTTTTTTATGTTCCTTAGATGGAGGTATCCTTGATCTGGAGGCTGCTATAAATTACATTTTCGAATTAAGTGGAAAAAAAGTGAATGTTTTTGGAAGTGGAGCCTCTGCAAGCATTGCTTTAATTGTTGCCTATGATAATGAAAATATTAAGGCCGTTGTTGCCTTCAGTCCAGGAGAATATTTTGAGCCCGATTATCAGCTAAAAAGCATTCTTGCTAATTATCCCAAACCTGTTTTTGTTGCTTGTACAACTAGTGAATATGCGTATCTTTCTGAAATAGAGGGCTTCCCAGATGCACATAAAATTCTTTTCAAGCCTGCCACTGGAGAAGGACTTCACGGAACTAAAGCATTATTTCGTGAAAATCCAAGCCGTGATGAATATTGGCTTTCCCTTCTAATTTTTTTCAAATCCTTTCAATTGTAATAAACTCTTATTGTGGTTAAATTTTTGATTATCCGTTTCTCTTCAATTGGAGATATAGTTCTCACAACTCCTATTATACGTTGCCTTAAAAAACAAATGGATGGAGCTGAGATTCATTTTCTTACCAAAAAACAGTTTGCCGGCGTTTTATCAGCAAACCCATATATAGATCATCTATGGCTTTACGAAAACAATTTAGATGAATTAATACGCCAATTACAAGGTGAAGACTTCGATTATATTATCGATTTACATAATAATTTTCGTAGCCTTAGAGTAAAACTTAAACTTCGAACAATTAGCTTTTCTTTTAATAAGCTTAATCTTAAGAAGTGGTTTCTGGTTAATTTTAAAATCAATTCTCTCCCTAAAATTCATATAGTTGACCGATATTTCGCCACACTCGAAAAATTTAGCATAATTAATGACCGGAAAGGACTTGATTATTTTATATTGGGAGCTAAAACAGAGGAGATTAGTGCAAAAATACCTAACCGGTATATAGTTTTAGTAATCGGTGCTCAGCATGAAACAAAAAAAGCTACGCCTGAAATATTAGCAGATATTTGTAATAAAATTAATTTCCCAATAATAATAGTTGGAGGGAATAATGACCAAACTCTTGCTGCCTCAATCCTAGAAAAAATTTCAAATATTGAGAATGTTATTAATTTGGCCGGAAAAATTTCACTTGATCATTCTGCCTTACTCGTTAAAAATGCCTCTCTTGTTATTACGCATGACACTGGTTTGATGCACATTGCAGCAGCTTTTAAGAAAAAGATTATTTCTATTTGGGGAAATACTGTTCCCGAATTTGGGATGTTCCCCTACTTACCTGATCCTGAAAGCAAAATTTTTGAAGTAAAGGGTCTTAAATGTAGACCATGTTCAAAAATTGGCTTTCAAACCTGCCCGAAATCTCATTTCAAATGCATGAGTAATCAGGATACTGAAGCGATTGCATTTTGGGCAAAAAATGTCTTAAGTATCTAATATTTAAAATGTTACTGGGCTATAAATTTATACACTATTTTTGCCTTCTGAATTTTAGGAGCCTGAATACTCCCTTCAAATCGTGCATTTAAAGCATAATTTCTAGCCGTTTCCAATAGACAATCCATATCAGGATTATCTTGTATTAATGAAGCTTCGGCTGAAATAACCTTCCCAGCCTGATCAACCTCAATGATAACAATCACTATACCATCTCCCTGACATTTGTAAATGGGAACAGGAAGATAGGATTTGTATCTATTAAAAGGGGGAGTCAGAAATTCATAGCTGATATTACTCGGTCCAGAATAATCATCCATTTCAATTTCCTTTTCCTCATTAAAAACAGGCGGTACATAATCATCTTGTTGAAGTTTTCTATTTATTTCTTTTTGTTGCTTTTTCCAATCATCACTTCTTGCCTCGTCTAATTCCTTAAGATATTCATTTACAAAATTTTCTGTACTTATTTCTTTTTCAAGTACTTCAGATGTATTGCTTGCACGATTACTTTTAATTTCTGACTGTTTAAGGAGTTTATCCAAATAAGCTTTCTCGGCTGAAGTAAGCTGATATTTAGGGGTTTGAGGTGGTTCAATTGCTAATTGTGAATAATCAAGTAAAATATCCAGATCTGTATTTTGCTTATACCCTTGTATTTTGAGAAGCAGGAAAACGATAAGCAAAAACATATGAAACATAAGCGTTCCTAAAATGCCTCTGATATTATTCCTAAAAAACCGTGAAATTGAAAAAGGTTGATTATCAAATTGTTCAAATATTTTGTCTGTCTTATCCAATACTTCTGTTCTTTATTAAGGTAATACCTAAAAAACCTTCGGAATATTGCACAAATTATATAAATTTATCCAAGTTAACATGAAATATTAATTGCGTCCCAAAAAGATTTTCGTGCGGAAGGTAAACAAATCTTACGCCCGTGCTCAATTCAAAAATGAACCGAAACAAATGATAATCAGCCATGAGCTCAAGTCCCTGACTTAAAGGATAGGTGGATTTAGATTTTTCTGTGGCAGATATATACTTTTCAGTTCCCTTCATATAATCAAGGTAAAAATTACCTCTGATACGTTTAATATAAAGAACGGGACCAATGGCTAGATCAGGATAAAAAATTGGAAATGAATAATCTGCAGAAAAATTTTTCATTGAAATAAAAACTTTTTGTTGATATCCTCTTGGAAGTGATAAATGATTCTGCAGATAATAAGAATCAACTTTTTGATTTTGCAATTCAGTTCTAAGTTTAAGCCCATGATTTTTAATTATTCCAGGTAAATAAAGATTTATTCTAACTGAATTCATCATTCCATATAAGCCACTTTCAAAAGGAGCCGAGGTATGTCTCGCATCAATTGTTAATCCAATACGGGGCTGTATTTCCCTTGAAGTAGTTCGCAAATATGAGTATAAAAATATTCTAGGTTCAACAAATGATACCCCCTTTTCATATAAACTATCAGAAAAATTATAGTAATAGGTAGAGTTGTAAGTGTATTTCAAAGAAGGCTGAATTCCACTTATTGCTTTTCCTCTTGAAAATGTAAGTGGGATATAAGTTGAAATGGAAGTAAATAAATTTAGGTCTGTTTCAGGAGGGCTAACGCCTTCTACTCTCGCAAACATTGGGGAACCTCCATAACTGGAACGAACCTCAAAAATTGGTAAAAACCCTTTATATGTTAACCCGGTATGCAAAAAGTTCATGCCGTTATTTCTTTCATAACCAAGACTCATAAACGCCGTACTTAAAGAGTTTTGGGATAATAGAGTAAGTCCGGGACTAATCTTTGGATCATCTATGTTCGGATCCATATAATCAAACCAATATGGAGCCCAACTGTGTAGTCCAAAAAGATTAGAAATTTTATTAAACTTTTTCTCGGGATAATTATGATTAGCAACTTTAATATTGAGAATGGTTGAATCAGCAAGCACCGAGCCTTCAAAAGAAATATATTTTTTACTGATAGTATCATCAAGAAATGATTTTTCAATACTTCCTTTGGTAATAGGTTTCAAAACAATATCGTATCCTTTTGCACTATATGAGGAATAGGTAATTAAGTTAATATTAGTCATGGCATCTGGAAAGAAAGCTCCGTACTCTGAGTTACTAAGTTTTCCGAGCTTTCTATCGTCTATGCTATACACATAAATATCATCTGTACCTTCAAATGAAGCGTTGAAAAAAAGTAAATCATTAATTGATTTCAACTGATCGATATTTTTAAATCTGGAGTTAAAGATTTCAGTCCAAATAGCTGTTTCCATATCGAAACACAATAATGCTTTGCCATTGTCTCCTGCTGCTATTACTGCAATTTTACTTGTGCCTGTTATCCAAACAGGATACTCCGGGAATAGGTTTTCGGGTAAAGGGATATTGCGCAAAATTTGACCATCAATTGGCCTAAGAATTACCAAAGAGAATTTGTAATCCGTAGCGGTATTAATAACTAAAATACTATCGCCACCTGGAGACCAACTTGGGGATGTATATTTGCTTTTATGACTAAGTGTGCGACATTTACCAGTTTCAATGTTAAATTCTTTAATAACAGAATAACTTCGGTTTGACCAGCGAATATCAGGGACATACTCATCCCATAATATTGAATTTTTAAACACTGAAAACCGTCTGGAAATTAATGAACCAGGGGTAAACAAATTCTCTTCGGCTCCATTTTTATTAACCCTTACAAATCCCGGAATTTTATCAAGTCCACTTTTAAGTACAATAACTGATGAATCTTTCTGCAGACATGGATGTGTATAGCTAGCATAAACATCAGAATTGCGAATATTTATTGGTTTTACAATTTCCGGTGATCTAAGAACTTTAGCTGAATCCAATTCACTTTTTAGAGAGAATATAGCCTTTTTATAGAGCTGATTCGCCCCTCCTCCAGTACTTTTCTTTGAATAAAAAAAATATGGGCTAATTAAAAAGGGTCGGCGTCCGATGTAATTCAATGCTTTTGTCCAATATTCATCGCCATATGTTTTGCGTGCAAAAGTGACCATATGATATCCCAATTGATAATAATCTGCCACAAAATCATTATAAGAGCCAAGGTAGGCTTTACTAAGTGAATATGGCCTTGATTCGGCATTAAGTTGGGCTTTATAAGGCATATCAAATGATGGAAGTATCCCCCTTCCTGAAAAAGATAATTCCGTCTCAGCACTAACTGCATCTCCTTCAATAAACCAAAGTGGCATCATCCCTGCAACAACACCTGTTGCTTGCTGACCAAGGATAAAAGAAAGAACTCGCGTAAAACCCTGATTAACCTTATCAATTTGAATAACATGTCTGAATTCATGCAAGCTAAGCTCATTCAACCAATCAATCGGGTATAAAGCCGGATCGGGGAATGTAAAAAACTCCATTCTTCTGGGAGCCCATGTAACAAAAGCATTGGAATAAACAGTCTGATTATGAATAATTAATGGGATTTTGGCTGGCTCATGATTTAATTGAGCACAATTCCTTAGGTAGTTTTTCTCCATTAGTTTGGCCAGATTTTGGCCGCTTTTTCCAAAATCTTCCGGAAAAACAATTTTAAAATGCTCTGTGTTTATAACCTTCCATTTTAATGCTGCAGGATCCTGACCGAAATCATAAAACTGAGAAGATGCAGAAGCCATCGTAAAAAACAAAAACAAAATTGAAAAGAAATGATTCATAAGTGCTAATAATTTATACAATGCACCGCTCAATTGGTTGCCCACTATTGGAAAACGATAAAATCCTCAAAAGGTTTAACTGCCTTTTACCTTATAACTTTTGGCTCTTAGGTAAATACTGATTTTTTCTCTGAAATCTCCCTGAATAATTATTTCGCCATCTTTACATGAACCACCTGTTGCAAATTTAGATTTAAGATCCTTTTCAAGAGATTTTAAATCAGTTTCATGCCCAATGAAGCCCGATATTACCGTCGCAGTTTTCCCTTTTCGGTGCTTTGTACTAAGTTGTAGTCGAAGATTTTGCTTCTCAGGTGGAAGTGTAACGTCACTTTTAGCACTTGTCTGATCGTAACTAAAATCTTGATTGGTTGAATAAACAATACCAAGCCGATCTTTCCAGTCATTAGTTTTACTCATACTTTTTCGAAAAAATAGTAAGATTAGATGCTTTGGATTATTTTGGCAAGATAATAAGTGTTTGTCTCAATATTCATAAAAAACACTAATTTCGCCATTGTCAAATAGTTTATTATGAGAAATTTCAGATTCTGGAATCTAAGTTTGGGTTGGATAAGCTTTGCAATTGCAACCATTGTTTATATCCTCACACTTGAGCCCACAGTAAGTTGGTGGGATTGTGGAGAATTTATTGCTTGTTCTTATAAATTGCAAATCGGGCATCCTCCCGGAGCACCGCTATTTCTCATGATGGGAAGGATTGCTTCATTATTTGCATCAACCCCGGAAAATGTTGCCTATATGATTAATTTGCTTTCTGGTTTAGCAAGCTCATTTACGATCCTCTTCCTTTTCTGGACCATCACTCACTTAGCTCAAAAGTTTTCCGGTAAGAAAGATGTGTATTCATCTTCAGAAATGATATTAATTCTAGGGAGCGGACTGATTGGTTCTCTTGCATATGCTTTCTCTGATAGTGCTTGGTTTTCGGCAGTTGAAGGTGAAGTTTATGGAACCTCTTCATTGTTTACTGCTGTGGTTTTCTGGGCAATTTTAAAATGGGAAAACGTTGCAGATGAACCTCATTCAAATCGGTGGTTAATCCTTATCGCTTATTTAATGGGACTTTCAATTGGAGTGCATTTACTCAATTTGCTCGCCATTCCTGCTATTGTTTTGGTCTATTACTTCAGAAAATATCAATACTCATTTATAGGCATTTTAAAGGCATTAGGATTATCATTTATTCTGCTTGGTTTCGTAATGTATGGTATTATTAACGGTTTAGTAAAAATTGCCAGCTGGTTTGAATTACTATTTGTAAATGGCTTAGGACTTCCTTTCAATTCAGGTGTTTTGTTTTATGGTATTCTAATAATCGCATCTATCATCTTTGGAATATGGTACACTCACAAGCATGCAATGATTGTTTTAAATACTGCTATTTTGTTTTTTGCAGTGATAATTATTGGTTATTCATCATATGCTTCCATTGTAATTCGCTCCCATGCCAACCCTCCTCTGGATGAAAATAATCCACAAAATGTTTTTTCACTTTTATCTTATTTAAATCGGGAACAATATGGTGATCGGCCTCTAATTTTTGGTCATAACTATGATGCAGAAATCGCTAGAGATAAAGAGGGATATGCCGTGATTAAAGAAAAACAAAATGTCTATCGAAAAGACGAAATTAAGGGTAAGTATATTATTGCATACACAAAACCTGAACTAACTTTTAAAAACCGGGGAACTCTCTTGCCAAGGATGTATAGCCGGGAACCAGATCATATCTCCGAATATAAGCGGTGGGGTATGTTAGAAGAAGGGCAAAGCCCCAAGATATTCAATAACGTTATTTACTTTTTTAATTATCAGGTTGGGCACATGTACCTCCGCTATTTTTTGTGGAATTTTGCTGGCAAACAGAATGATGAACAAAGTTATGGTAGTCTGGTTAACGGGAACTGGATAAGTGGTATAGAATTCGTTGATGGATTTCGCTTAGGTGATCAGAATTCACTCCCTGATAAGTATAAAACCAATCCTTCACGGAATCAGTATTATTTTTTGCCACTGATTCTTGGAATACTTGGTTTGCTTTTTCATTTTTCTGCCCATCGAAAAGATTTTATCATTGTGGGTTTGCTTTTCTTTATGACAGGCTTAGCAATTGTTCTGTACCTAAATCAAACCCCAATGCAACCTCGTGAGAGAGACTATGCTTATGCCGGGTCATTTTACGCATTTAGCATTTGGGTTGGACTTGGAGTATTTGGTTTGTATGACACGTTAAAAAAAGGATGGAAAAATCAATATACTGCAATTACTCTGGTAGTTGTAAGCTTCTTGTTTGTGCCAGGGTTGATGGCTGCGGAAAATTGGAAAGATCATAACCGTTCGGGTAGATATACAGCTCGCGATATTGCCAGAAACTATTTAGATTCTTGTGAAAAAAACGCAATTCTTTTTACAAATGGAGATAATGATACTTTTCCTCTTTGGTACGTGCAGGAAGTTGAAGGTTATCGTACCGATGTCAGAGTAGTAAACTTGATGCTTTTCAATACAGAGTGGTATATCGATCAGATGAAAATGCAAGCTTACACCTCAAATCCATTACCAATTACTCTTCCATATGCGAAATATGCAGATGGTACAAATGGCAGTATTTATGTAAAATCAGATCCTCGTTCGATTAACTTAACCACCTTGTTAGAGGGAATAAGAAGTGACCATCAGCTTTTCAAGGAACGTACAATTAGAAATGATCTTGTTGATGTATTGCCAACTTCTAATCTCATTTTAAATATTGACAGTACAAAGCTTATTGAAAATGGCACTGTAAAACCAAAAGATGCAAAATTAATTGAAAAACAATTAAGTTGGACTTTAAGAGATATTCCAATATCCAAAGCAAATCTAATCCAACTCGATATTCTTGCTAAAAATAACTGGGATAGACCCATTTATTTCGTTGCCGGAGGAAATGACGGAACATTAGGTTTAGAGGACTATTTTCAGATGGATGGATTAGCATATCGCTTAGTCCCAATAAAAACAAAATCTCCTGATTATTATTATGAATTAGGAAGAATTGATACCGATATACTTTATGAAAACTTAATGAAGAAATTCAGCTGGGGAAGAATGAATGAGCCAGATTTTTACATGGACTATTATAATGTAAGAACAATGAGTGTAATTAAATTCCGGAAAACCTTTGTAAGACTAGCAGAAGCATTAATGAACGAAGGAAAGAAAGATAAAGCCATAGAAGTTCTTGATCGTTGCATGCAACTGGCACCAAACAACAAACTTCCATACGATCATTTTATTTCAGGCATAACATATAATAACAGTCAAAATAAAGCCCCTATTCATTATTCAGGAGTAATTGAAGCTTATTATAAATGCGGGGCGTTTGAAAAAGCTAATAAGATTTCTTTGGAATTTGCAGAAATCCTTCAACAAGATCTTCAATACTATCATTCATTAAATGATAGATTTAAACCCCGTTTCGAAAACGAGGCATATCAAAGCCAAAATATGTACAATGAATTAATCTATTTGGCAGATGTATACAGACAGACAAGCATACTAAACCAATTAAAATAAAGGAATTATTTAGCTTTATAAACTCGAATCCAATCTATTTCAAAAACCGAAGGAATACCATTATCTCCGGATTTTTCCTTTATACTGGAATTGAAAACTAAAAATAATGGTTTATCAGGAACCCCATTAGTTTGGGTTTTAAACTCTATTCCATTGATTTTCCATGTCATTTTACCAGCCTCCCAAATCAGTGTAACAATGTGGTAATCAGATGAATATTTCCCGCCACCTGATGAAGTAACGGATTTTTCAATTTTTGCACTCTCTTTCCAGAAATTTGAAGCGGAAATTTTACCTTTCTCGAATTTTAACACATCAATATGAGGGAGCATTTGTTCAGACATTAATGAAAAAGCTTGATTAACAGATGAGTTCCCAAACTTAACTTTTGCCTCGATTACACCAAATGCCTGTGAAAAACTTTTCCCTGTACTAATCATGTCTGAAGTAAAATCAAATTCTTTTTCGTAAAACCCTCGGGCAAAATCCCAAACAAGGCCTTTTGCCTTTTCTCTTCGGGTAAGTATTCTTAGCTTTTTATCAATTACTTCAAGATTCTTTCCGTCGGAAAATGCATGCTTATCATCAGCCATAGAATATCCCTTATTTAGCAATTTGTCTCCATTAAGGTAGCGCGTCATCCAAATTTTGGGATCTGGTTTACCGCTTTCAAATGTTTCTTCAAAACTCAGATCCCATTTTTCTACCCAGGAAAACGGATATTTTTTGAGAATTTTTTTATACCAAAGAATTTTCTCTGATTTAACTAATCCAAGGTATTCCTGCTGTCTTTTAAATTCATCAGTAATTTCAAATTTCTGTTTTGCTGAAAGAGCCATATACTTTTTAACCTCTGCAAATTTTTCAGATTTGACAAATTTTTCTAGTTCAAAAAAAGCTTTCACCTCTGAGGATTCAGCAAGAGTTTTCCCTTCATCAGTGTCCTTCTTTTTGAAATAAGTCTTAATTGTAGCTGATTTCAGTAATTGCTTATACTCAACTTCTTTGCGATATTCGTCGGTTTGTTTAAAGTTTTGAGATTTAACGGTTTTAATTTTCTGTTGAAAATCTGCAGAATTTACTTTTTTTTCCAGTTCCTGGAAATTCTTCAACTCCTCAGAGACTTCAAACTTTTTATATTCCTGGTAGTCTGATCGAAGTTTATCTGATTCAGCTTCGAATTTGGACGTGGCGGGAATCATCCCAAAAAGAAAACGTAAACTTGCCATATCGGTAAATTATTGAATTATCGTTATAAATTTCAATGCAAATGTCTTAATAATTAGCATTTATTCAAATTCTAGTATTCTTAGAAAGCTATATACAAATGAATCTAAAAATAGAACATCTCAAGAACCGAAAGATACAACTGAATTTCCGAATTTGTAATTCTAACTACTACTATTTTCTAATATTACAAACCTAATATCTTCGATTGCTTGCTCATGCTTAAGCAGATAAAGATATAAAAAAATGAAATACTATAACCAATTCAAATGTTTTTAATACTATTTGAATCTGTCCTGCGTGAAAACTCAAGAAAAAAAAGAGCTTGTCCCCACTATAGGGACAAGCTCTTAAAAAAATATAATGGTTTGGCTAGAATATATAGCGAATTCCTATTTGAGCCTGCCACACATTATCTATAGTAATACTCTTAATGTATGAATCTCTTAATAGAATTGTTTGACCGTCAGCAACTTGTGTGCGGAATTTAAATGAAGGTAATCCTGCAGCGTCTGCACTAACAAACTGAAGAGGAGAGGTTGTTGTACTAACGGTTCCCACTCCCCATGCATTATTTAACATATTACCTACATTCATTATATCCAATCTGAATTGGAGAGTGTTTTTCATACCATTTGCTCCTGCTTTAATGTAGACTTCTTGAATTGCAGAAAAGTTCAAACGGTTTAGCCATGGAAAATATCCACCATTGCGCTCTGCATATTGGCCACGACGCGTCTTTAGATATGGATTATTATCAATATACTTATCAAAAGCAGCTTGCTGTTCAGCAACAGTAAAAGTCACGGAACCAACAGTATTGTCAACAAAAGTCAGATCAGATGCTTGTTCAGGAACAAAAATAAGGTCATTTGTCTGGCCATCTTTATTCATGTCATTACTATAAACATATGATAATTTACTTCCACTGTTTGAAACCAACCCAAGTGAGAAAATTGTTGCTCCACCAATTTTCTTGCCGTAGTTAATCTTATAATTAACAAACCCCACGATTCTGTGACGAAGATCATTATCTGAATAGGACATTCCAAGATAATTTTGTCCATCAACTGTGGGCATATTAGCTTGTACAGTACTTCCAACTGATTGGATATCTCTGGCCTCTCCATAAGTATATGCAATAAATCCACCTAGACCTTTTGAAGTCGTTTTTTCAAGTTTACCAGTAAATGTGTATGATGATCCATCAGTAGTATTTTTCAGAACAAAAACATTTGTTACATTAGTATTGATATACCTTGAAGCAGGAAATAAATCACGTGTATCAGTGCCAGTATATGCAGCAGTCGGGGTTTTAAGGTTTGCATCTATATAACGCAAACCCTGCAGAGTTTTATTATAAATCACTTCAGCAGTAACAATAAAACCTAATGGCATTTTGTAGTCAACTGCAAAATCTGTTTTCCATACAAGCGGATATTTAAGATCCTTATCCGTCGCATTTACGACATACGCAGGCAATGTGGAAATATCAGGATTATTTGTGGGCAAAAATTCAGTTGGTGTTGGACGGAATGGATACGCTGTTGTATTTGATACACTTATAAGCCCTGTGTTTATCCCATTATTCCCTAACTGATTTGAAACTAGTACCTGTGGTATGCGCGAAACAAACAAACCTGATCCGCCGCGAATTTGAATTTTCTTATTCCCTAAAACATCATAATTGAAACCAAAACGAGGTGAGAACTGTATGTTATTTTTTGGGAAAGTTCCTGTACTTATGTCATAAACTTTTCCATTTTCATCCTGAAATTTCAAAGTGTCGACAATAGGATTGTTAAAATCGCTGGCTGTTGCATCGTTATAATCAAATATATCTGCTCTCAGTCCAAAAGTTAGCAGCAGATTATCAGTTGCCTGAAACTCATCTTGCAAGTATGCGCTATATGTATTAACCTTTAAAACTTGCAGAGGATCTGCTCCTTCTGGTAAACGTGAGTAACGCAAGTTGTATTTCGCAAGTGTTACTGGAGAAACAGGATTTAGTGGGTTTGCTATATATGCATTAGCGGCCGCTTTAAAATCTGCTATTGAATTATACACATATACACCGTTTGATGAAGGAAAGAATACATTGTTTGAAATATAATGTTCATAAGATAAACCGGCAGTAATTGTATGGTTTCCTGCATAATATGAGAGATTATCCGTAAAATTAAGAGTCGAATAATTCAGTTTGTTACTGGGAGTAAAAGGATCAAAACCAATCGAAGTGTAGGTTGCCTCACCAGCTGCTGAAAGAATATCAATGGTTGGAAAAATATCAGTCCTATAATCCCTATCTTCAATTTGTTTATTATAAGTAGCAATAAAATTGTTTGAAATCTTGTTGCTAATATTCGAATTTAATTCAACAGCAAGAGATCTGGTATTATCCTGAATAATATATCCGGTATTTTGCGGGGATATAGCATCTGCACGGTTAGTGCGGTTTCCGTTTCCTGCTGTGTTACTACTGTTACTATCACTAATTCGTTGTCCAGAACTTGAATTATGGAAAGAATAACGAACAGCTAGTTTGTGATTTTTATTAATATTATAATCAAGTCTTAATAATATCTTATTACTAGTAACCTCGTTATTGAAACCATCCAAAGCACCAAGATCTCGGTTAAAATTTTCTTTCATAAAGGCACTCAAATCTTGCATATCGGCAAGTTTAGTGCGTGAAATGTTACCTGTAGCACCAAGTACTCCACGGTCAAGTACCCAATCCAGTGCCGGTATGCTACTTTTAAACTGCTCTCCATTGAGAAAAAAGAATAATTTGTTCTTTATAATTGGACCACCCAGACTTAATCCTTTAGTGTTCTCATTTATTGTAACAGGAGCAATATCTAAACCATTTGCTTTTTTTCCTGCTAGATTGTTGTTCCGGGTAATATAATATGCAGTTCCATTAAAAGTGTTATTTCCCGAACGGGTAACAGCATTGATATTAGCTCCTGCAAATCCAGATTGTCTAATATCAAAAGGAGCAATATTTAATTGTATCTCCTCCAGTGCATCCAGTGAAACAGCAGATGTACCAGTACGACCGCCAGCTTGAGCAGAACTTCCAAGCCCAAAACCATTGTTAAAAACGGAACCGTCTATAGTGAAATTATTGAAACGACTATCTTGCCCGGCAAAGGATCTACCGTTACTATAAGCATTATAAGTAAGGATGTCGTTTACGGTTCGGCCAATAGTTGGAATTGTGGCAATCTTTTCATTATTGTATGATGTTGCTGCACCAGTTCTACCGGAACTAAAAATATCATTTCTGTTGTAAACAACTTCAACCTCGCCCAATTGAGCAAGTTGTTCAGAAAGGACAAAATTAAGATTTGCAGCCGTTCCAAGACTCAGTATAACGTTTTCTTGAACCTGTCCCTGGTAGCCAATAAAGGAAACAGAAATTTTGTAAGGACCACCTATACGGGTATTACTGATTACAAAAACGCCTTCCTGATTTGAAGCAGCACCGTAGACTGTTCCAGAAGGCTCATGCACTGCAACAACCGTTGCTCCTGGCAATGTTTCACCGGTGGAGCTTTTTACAACCCCTTTTATACTGGAGGTTGTGACCTGTGCCGTCAACAGCCCTGTTGTTGATAACAAGATCAGAAATAGAATAAGATTTTTAATTTTCATAGTGAATTAGGTTAGTTTAAAAAATAGGACGAAAAAATTTTCTTGCAAATTAATACTTTAGTATTTCCATAATGTACAGATAGAATTAAGTTTTCATGAAACTTATGCATACTAATAGAATAATTCAACTCTAAATTTACTTATTGTAAAAGACTTGTACTATATTTCAAAACATGAATACCTTCATTTTATTAGCGCAATTTCAACAACACTCAGCAGATACTATCCATTTAATTAACTGATGTTTACACCTTCGTTTTAAGGTCTTATTAACAATTCTGAAAGAAAATAATATTGATTTCATTGAATGAGTTCCCATAATAAAAAACGTTCGATGTTTAATAGTTTTACTTATAATGAGCTTTTAAACTGTTAAATTGCCTTTTCATAAAAAACCCATAATTGAAAAAGTTGCTTGAATTTCATTTCAGAAATATTCCTTTTAATCACATACCAATTCGAAATTTTTACATTTCTTTAACTTTGTTAGATAAAATAATCAATATGAGTTTCAAGAAGCACATTATTATGTTTTGCATAACTGCCAGTATAATTCTGATTTTTCAATTTCAAGAGTTATATTGTCAATGTAGCAACAAACTAACCACGGTTATCATTTCCCTTGACGGCTTTCGCTGGGATTATCCGCAAAAAACATACACTCCTTCACTGGACTTAATTGCAAAAGAAGGGACCAAAGCGGTTTCTCTAATTCCTTCATTTCCAACAAAAACATTTCCCAATCACTATACAATTGCTACAGGGCTGGTTCCTGATCACCACGGAATAGTCAATAATTCCTTTTATGATCCAGAAATCAAAAAATTGTTTTCTATGAGTGGCGAGGGAAGATTTGATCCTGAGTTTTACGGTGGAGAACCAATCTGGATAACCGCTCAAAAACAACGAGTTAGAACGGCATCTTTTTTTTGGGTTGGCAGCGATGTGGCAATACAGGGAAGACATCCTGATTATTGGAAACAATATAATGGTAATGTTCCATATTTAGAACGGATTGATACAATTGTGAAATGGCTTCAAATACCATTTGATCAAAGGCCAAAATTAATTATGGCATATTTTGAAGAGCCGGATGGAGCCGGACACAATTATGGTCCCGAAAATCCTAAAACACTTAAAATGGTGCAATATATGGACAGCATTGTTGGCGTTTTATATGATAGGATTCGAAAATTGCCTGATGGAGAATGTATCAATATTGTAGTTGTTTCTGACCATGGGATGGGGTCTGTATCGACTGAAAAAAACATTGTTCTATCTGAGCTATTGCTCAAATCATGGGGAGTACGCATTCAGGGCGGAAATCCTTTTTACAATCTTTATATTGAAGATCCTTTTTTGGATTCAGTATATTTTTCGCTTAAAAAAACTCCACATCTAAATGTTTGGAAGTCCAAGGAAGTGCCTGCATACCTTAACTATGGAACAAACCCAAGAACAGGAGACATAATTATTGTCTCAGACTCATCTTGGAGTGTGACAATTAAAAAACCGTATATTAATTCTAATAGTGGCACACATGGATATGATATAAAAAATTCAGATATGTATGGAATTTTTTATGCTTCCGGTCCAAGTTTTAAAAAGAATTATATCCACCCATCATTCAAAAACACGAATATCTATCCCTTGCTAGCACATATTTTAGAGATTAATCCGGCAAATAACGATGGTGATCTCAATGAAGTAAAAGAAATGCTGAGGTGAAAAACGGCCAATCTTCCTTTCAATGAATTCTATATCCTGAAAAAACTCCTGCTTGTGGATTAGAAACCCCAGAGGATTTCAATTGAACTTCTACCGTCTCCCCTGTGGTTAAATAAATAATCATACTAAATGTTTCAACTGGCATAATTTGTTCATATGGTAAGCCATTCACCAAAATTTTCAAAGATTGCCCAGTACTATATTGATAAATCAGATCAAAATGATATAAGCCTTCACCACCCAAAGGAACAACATACTTCCCATTTAAACTATTGTAGCCATTCAACAAATTCAACTTAACATTTGGAAACACTAGAATTGTTGAATCTCCAGCATATAAAATTTTAGAATTTTCCAATGCTTTTAAGCCTCTGAAAGCAAAAATATCAGGCCTAATATTTACTGTCCCTCCGCTTTCTATGGTAATATTATACCCACTTCTCGATATAGTTTGATCATCCGTATTATCAATATATTTGTCCAGTTTAATAACGGTTGAATTGGGGTCATTGGTCAAGGTAAGATCATTATCTGTTAGCTTAGGAGCTTGCAGTTCATTCTTTGGATTATTGTCTGCATCGTCAACACTATCAATAACCTGACCACCATTTTTAGATAGAATTATCGAATTACCAGACCTGCTTAGAGTTTGAATTTCGTTCGTTATACTATTATCAACAAAAACTTTAGAAGAATCATTTTCAATTCTCAAACTATCACCAGTTATATAAATAAATTGATGATCTGTATTATCCAAATATTTTTGAAGGAATACTGCATTGGCGCCCGGGTTTTTGGTAATTTTAAGAATATTACTATTTTCATCCAGTTGAAGATCCTGTATTTCATTAGTTGGCTCATGATCGGCGTCTTCTAACAAGTCGGTTAAGACAACTGAACTCTCAAATGTATTATTATCATTACAAATAGAGAGTTTACTTCCGTTCCAACTAAGATGCTGTAATTCATTTACTGGGTTAGAATCACCATCTTCATACAATGATGAAAGATCTGCATCACCGCCATTATCCAGACTTAATTTTTTATTTACAGGATCGTAACTCAATTTTTGTTCATCTTTTGATCCCATAGCATTAGATGCAGTTCCAGCATAAAGAGCATAAGGTACTGCAAGGAACTGAGTTGTTCCCATACCTCTCCAACCAAATCCAAAGTCGACCTCAAGCTTTAAATAATGAATCCCGCTTCCCCAATTTATTGCATCGAAGTTTAAAGCTGAGCCAGAATTGTATGAGCCCTGCCCAATTGTTAAAGAAAAAAGTCCATATTTATCAGTGGTAACAGTATGAGATTCACTATATTCCGCAGTACTATTTGGATCGTTAGCCAAAATGGAAATCATTACCTCAAGTTCCTTATTTTTTAATTCTAAGCCCTTTTCATCTCTGGCAACAGCTTGATAATTCATCCCTTTCGGGGTATATTGAGAAAATATTGGGGTATTAACGAAAAATAATCCTAATAAAAACAGGGAAAAATATATTGCCTTCTTCATTCCAATATTGCATAAAGAGTATAGAAGTGTCCTAAGTTTATTTTTACTTCTATCTGAATGTGAATTAATTGTAGTTAGGAAACTCGTTTTTTTCATAAATCAGTAGTGAAGTTAACCGTTTAGTTGTTTCAATTATGCCAATTTTGAAATTTGTTAAAAACTAATTATATTTTTTCAATTTTAAAAACCCGATCAATCAGTCTGTCTGTAGAATACACATGGATTAAATATAACCCACTTGGAAAAGTTTCCATTTTTAGCTCAATAAATCCTGATTCAGAAACACTATAACTTTCAGTTCTGTAAATTGTTCCTCTACTGGAATATACTTCAATGAGCAATAATTTAATAGTGCGGATATTAAAAAGAATTGTCAGATTTATAACTACAGGATTTGGATAAACTTCAACAGCATTAATACCTGAAACAATTTTAAAATCCTGATTATTAATGAGTGATGGCTGTTGAAACCCTTGGCTTATTCCATTTGCTGGTGTAATAAGCGATCCTGTTATGGCTTCTCCAACTGAAAAAGTGATTAATCCCTCCGTAACATTTCCAGTGTTACCAGCAATCGAAATTACAGCTCTTGTAATACTCTGGGAGGAGACCTTAATTGTCACCAGGAGTAAAAAACACACACATACAAACCTAGATTTTACCATGTTAAGTGGAAAATATCAGGTTCAAATGTAATTAAATATTCGACAAATAATAATTAGACCGCTTTTTTAGAAAGGGTTCAAATAGGAATACTAGTAGTAACTTCCTCTCCTTTATATATTTTTATGAGTTCAATAAACCGATCGAATAAAAAAGCTGTGTCTGTAGGCCCACCAGAAGCTTCTGGATGAAACTGGGTAGAAAAAAATGGTTTTATATTATGGAGCATTCCCTCATTAGTATTATCATTGAGGTTTGTATACAATGTAGTCCAATTTTTAGTAAGAGTGCTATCATTAATAGCAAAACCATGATTTTGAGAAGTAATAAATGCTCGATTACTACCTGTTCTTAAAACAGGTTGATTATGACTTCTATGCCCATACTTCAATTTATACGTATCTGCACCGGAAGCAAGTGCCATTAATTGATTACCCAGGCAAATGCCAAAAATAGGACGAGAACCTTCATAAGCCCGACTCAGGTTACGGATTGTTGCATCGCATTTTTTGGGATCCCCAGGACCATTGGAAATAAAAAGCCCGTCATAATCCTCCTTAGAAAAATCATAATCCCAAGGAACCCGAATAACAGTAGTATCACGTTCAAGTAAATGCCTGATGATATTGAATTTTACTCCACAATCTATTAAAAGTATCTTGTATTTACCTTTCCCATATACTTCTCTTTTCTTAGTACTTACCTGATCTACAAGGTTTTCAAGGTTGGGGTCATAAATTGGAACATCTTTACCGTCAAAAATGATTTTTCCCAACATAGAACCCTTCTCTCTTAAAATTTTTGTAAGAAATCTTGTGTCAACACCGTAAATGCCAGGGATTTTATGCTCCTTTAACCAGTCTCCAAGACTCTTCTCTGCATTCCAATGCGAATAATTGTGTGAATAATCAGAGATAACCAATCCTGAAATATGTAATGATGCTGATTCAAAAAACTTTAAAAGTCCATTTTCCATTTCTTGTACTGGAACTCCATAATTTCCAACCAATGGATAAGTTAAAACTAATATCTGACCTTTATAAGACGGGTCAGTTAAACTCTCGGGATAACCTGTCATTGCAGTATTAAAAACCACCTCACCGCCAACAGAGCTTTCGTGGCCAAAAGATTGTCCAGAGATTTCAGTTCCGTCTTCGAGCCGGAGTTTGATTAAAGGGGAATCGATCATTTATTTGCTTTTTCTTATTTCTTCTAAAATAATTTGTTCTGCCTGTTCAGGACTAATGTGCTTTGCAAGAATTTTTTTATCCTTATCAAATAAATATAAAATGTTCGAACTATTAACATCATATGTTTCCCGATATGAAAAATCATATGGGTTCCAGGCATTTATCCACCCATAAAGATTATTTACTGTAACAAAATCAACCCACTTTTCCTTGCCTTGTATTCCTGAAAGCATGTGTACTGCAATTACCTGAACTCCTTTAGATTTAAGTCTTTCATAAATACTATGTAGTTCGGGAATTGATTTCTTACAATGTCCACAGTCGGCCTCCCAAAAATATAATAATATGAAATTTGCTGAAACATTTTTCAAATTAAAGAAATCCCCAACATATGGATTCTTTTTTAAGCTAGTGTCTTCCGCAGCAAGCATAAAATGATCATCAGAAACACGAACTAATTGAATGTCAGGTGCAGTCTTACCTATTAAAAGAGGTTTTAGTTTAATAACTCTCTTCTTTAAGTCTTCTGTAAATTTTTTATCAGACCATGATGCCTCAGGTAAATAATACTTTTCAGCAATATAGATATATACAGCATCCATAGTAAGATATTTACTATTGGCATAGTAGTTGAACAATGTTGTTAACATATACTTAAAAAGGAAAGTATCTGCTCTTGAAAGCTGAATAAGATGATCAACTTCCTTATAAACAGAATCAGGAAGTGGTATTACGAGATTGTCCAAATAATAAGTCAGCTTTTTTTCGTAAAACGGGGTTCTCAATAATCGAACATCGGATAAATCAAAAAAATCAAAATAGTGCTGTTTAAAATATCGAACTTGGTATGTAGAATCAGTTATTACTCCCTTTTCATCACGCGGAGGATCTGGAACTTCAACCTCTTTCAAAGAAATTAGAAATTTACTTAAAAAAGATTCCTTATTTGAATCGATAAGCTTCGATACATATCCAATAACTTCATTATTAATACTTTCAATTTTACTCCGGATCAATATACTATCTTTACTATTGGCAGAAACTAAACTCTTTTGAAGCTGATTAGCAAGATCTCTCTGATCTGCAATAAAACTCTGATATTGATAGAAGAGGATATTATCGCTATCTCCTGTTATTTTCGTCTTTCTGCTAAGGTCAATAGTGTCGCTTACTACAGAAAAAACCTGATTTTTATCAATCAGTAAATCAAATCTGTTTTTATTTGGAAGGTAAACCAGATAAAGACCGGAGGGAAGTTTTTTATCTCCAAAAAACTCACCTTGTCCCTTATTGTTCAATATTGCACTATCCTGAATTATAAGTGACTCCCTGAAATAATGCCCAAGAATTAATGTGTCGCCAGCAAAAGCGGGCATCGTAATTTTAATTCTGTGCTGACCAGATAATCTGCAATTATTAAAAAAAACCAGAGAGAAAATTAAAAAATAGAAAATAGCCCTTCCCATATTTTTAGCTGTCAAACTATAAAAGAATTAGTATTAATTGTAAGAAATTATCTAATATACCGGCCACAAAGTTACATATAAAAACTTACAGATTGAAATCCGGATTAGCCAATTATTGATTATCAGAATCTGTGCCAAAAGAATAATAAAGACTCACTTTATATAAAAACAGATAATTCTGTTGGATTCCAAAAAAGGAATTTTTAATATCGCACTTACAGAATTATTTAATCCCTACCTTAGATTTCAATAAAACAAATCATTTTTCATATCATGTTAAGTATTGAAAAGGCTCAGAATATTATAGAAAAGGAAATCGAACGGCTTGTAATTCCAACTGAACCGAAGAATCTTTATAAACCTGTCAGGTATATACTAGAAAACGGTGGAAAACGAATTCGGCCTGCACTCCTTCTTGTTGCATGTGATATGTTTAATTCTGATTACATGAAAGCCCTTTACCCTGCGCTTGGAATTGAAGTGTTTCATAATTTCACCCTATTACACGATGATCTTATGGATAATTCTGCGATAAGAAGGAGTAAACCAACTGCTCATATTAAATGGGATTCAAATACAGCAATTCTTTCTGGTGATGTAATGTCTATTCTTGCTAACAACTTGATGGGAATGGTAGATAAGGAAGTTGTTTTTCCTGTAACCCGGCTATTCAATAAGACTGCCATGGAAGTTTGCGAGGGTCAGATGCTCGATATGGAATATGCACTCAGGGAAAGCGTTTCCATTCCTGAATATATTAACATGATCCGGCTAAAAACATCCGTCCTTATCGCGGCCTCTTTAGGAATAGGCTCTCTGATAGGAGGAGCTTCAGAGTGCGATGCAGATATCTTGTATAAATTTGGGATTAATCTAGGTTTAGCATTTCAAATTCAGGATGATTATTTAGATAGCTTTGGGGATCCTAAAATATTCGGGAAGAAAATTGGAATGGATATTTTAGCAAATAAAAGAACCTTTTTGGCAATTAGCGCTTTTGAAAAAGCTTCTGGTAAAGACCAGGAATACCTTAAAAAATTATTTTCTGTTATTGATAGTGATCCAGCTGAAAAAATTCAAAATGTATTAAATTTATATGAAAAATATGGAATTCGTGATTCGGCAAAAAATAAAATTTTAAATCTACATCTTTCGGGGATTGAATATTTGAATTCATTAAATATTCCCGCTGAGAGAAAAAAATGGTTATTAGAATTTTCAGAAGTACTGCTGAATAGAAAAAAGTAATTTTTTTTACGTACATAATTATTTTAATTTGCATGGTAAAGCATATCTTTATTAGAAAATAATCTTTAAAAGCTCCTTTACATGAAAAATCTTATGCGCTTATTGATTTTAGTAGCGATCCTATTTTTATCTTTCTCTTCCCTAATTTTTTCTCAGGGATTTGACAATCAGACCCGAGCTATTTACATGCTGGATATTTCCAAATATGTAGAATATCCTGCAATAGAGTTTGCCAAGCAGGAAAACTTCAGCATTGGTATTTTAGATAAGGAGGATACTTTACTTTGGGAGGTTGATAATGTTGCCCGTACCCGTAAATTCATTCAGGGAAAACCAATTAAAATAATGCTTTTCAGAGATCTTTCTGAAGTAATTCCTACTAACGTTATTTATGTAAATAGATCGAGTGAAATCAAACTTTCAACACTTCTTTCTAAAATTGAAGGTAAAAACACCTTATTAATCAGCGAGGGCTACGAATTTAGGGAGTCTATGTTGAATTTCGTTGCTGTTAAAGGCAAGACGGAATTTGAAGCAAATGAAGAGTTAATGAAAAAAGCGGGATTGAAAGTTAGTCAGCTATTTCTTGCCCAATCAATTAAAACAAGAGAAGATTGGCAAAAATTATTCGAGAAGACCGATGTAGCACTATCTGAAGAAAAAGTAGTGACCCAACAACAAAAAGTAGTTATTGAGGATCAGACTACTCAAATTACTGCTCAGGCAGAAAAAATAAAACACCAAGAAGCCCGTTTGGATAGCCTTGACCATGAGATAAAGGCAAAACAGGCAAATATCCGACAAAAAGAAATTGTTCTTTCGAAACAGGTGAAGGAAATTACTAATCAAAAAGAGATTATTACTAAGCAGGTTGCAGAAGTGAGCCAGCAAAAACAAATTCTCGAAAAACTTGAAATTGGCGTTAAACAAAGAGAAAAGGAGATTGAAGCCCAAACTTCACAAATTGATCTGCAAAAAGGTCAAATAGTTGATCAATTGAAACAAATTGAAAAACAAAAACTTATCACCTACTTTGTCGTTGTTGCTTTAATTCTCGTGACTGGACTTGGATATTTCATTTATGTAAACTATCGCAACAAAAAGAAAGCCAATGACATACTTGAGGAAAGAAATCGACTTATCACACTTCAAAAGGAGGAAATTCAGGAACAAAAGGAGGTTGCTGAAATGCAACGCGATCAAATAACTTATCAAAAAAAGCATATCACTGATAGTATCCATTATGCCTTGAGAATTCAACGGGCAATATTACCTTCTCTTGAACTTTTTACGGATGAAATTGAGCATTTCGTTTTATATAAACCTAGAGATATAGTAAGTGGTGATTTTTACTGGGTAAATAAAAAGGATAATCTTTGGATTGTTATTGCAGCTGACTGCACGGGTCATGGTGTCCCCGGAGCCTTTATGAGTATGTTGGGTGTTAGTTTTCTGAATGAAATAGTAATTAATAAGCATATCCATAAACCTGATCAGATTTTGAATGCGCTTAGGGATAATATCATTAGTGCTTTAAAACAGGTTGCTTCAGAAAGTGGAGTAAAGGACGGTATGGATATCTCTGTTTGCGCAATAGATTTTAGCACTGGTGTTTTGGAATGGGCTGGAGCAAATAACCCCTTATTTCTTGTTCAGAATGGTGAGTTAAACCATGTTAAAGCAGATAAAATGCCAGTTGCAATTCATGATCGAATGGATCCTTTTACATTAAATACATTTAAACTAAATAAGGGCGATACTTTTTACACATTCTCTGATGGATATGTTGACCAATTCGGTGGAGCAAATCAGAAGAAGTTCCTAAGTAAAAATTTCAAAGATGTAATTATGGCTATACAGGATAAATCAATGTATGAACAAGGAGTTAAACTGGATGAGGTATTTGAAGAATGGAAAAGGGATGTAGAGCAGGTCGACGATGTTACTTTGATAGGTTTAAGATATACGTAATCAACTAATTAAGGGGTGATGCAAGTATTGCTTTCACCCCTCCTGTTTTCTTGAAATTATTGGCAATCATAATAGGTAGTTGTTCCACCTATAGTTACATTTTCAGCTTCCTTTAATGCTAGCTGAGTACCACAATATGTAGCACTTGAACCGTAAGTTTTTACACCACTTGTATCAGTAACAAGAGTGCATGATTTACAATCCTCAAGAAGTTCACACGAAGGAATCAACGCAGCAAGAAAAAGCAAGACTCCAATACGACGTAAAAGATTTCTCATTTTTTCGTTTTTTAGGGTTGTGTTAAACTTTTCAAAAATAGTCAATTTTAATTATAATCAAATCTGTGTGAGATATTTTTGAAGCAATTCAAAAATAATGATGCCTCATTTCAATTCATGAACTCGTAAATAAATTGGAGGCGCTTAACAATTGATAAAAATAATGACTCAAAAATCATTACTATTGTAACTTCCGGACAAAATATTTTTTTTCATGAATGAGGAATTCTTTGGTTTAGGTTTAAATGAGCATCGATTATGGGGATATTACTTCATTCCCTACATAATAAAGAAAAGTGATGAGGGGAACTTCTTTTTTACTTCACATACAATATTTCCAAAATCAGGCGATGAAAGTTATCAATCACTTACTGAAGAAGAAAAAGAAATAGTCAGACTGACAAATCAATATTCAGATCAGAATCTGTTTAAATTATTTAGTAAAAATAAAAATCTGAAGGAGTTTCAGGAAAAAATTGATCCGTCTAAAATCGAACTTCATATTCGTCCATATATCGAAAAAAGAATAATTCAAATTTTCAATATACTTGTCAATAGTAACATCAAGGTCTTTTCAAGGGATAAATCCAGAAGTAATATTTTTGAAGAAGATTTTCTGACTGCTTTAAAGGATACCGCAGAGGCTGTGTTTAACTTCGAAAAAATGGATGAGGGGACACGTTACAATCTTGAAATTAGAAAAAATAACAGAAAGCTTATTATAAAAGATGCTTCTGCTAGCATATTGTCTGACTTTCCTGCTATTTTGCTTATTAACAATTCGTTAGTCCATATTAAAGATATAGAAGGTAAGAAAATCAGACCCTTTTTTACACGTGATTTTATTCTTGTACCAGCAGCATCTGAAATTAAATATTATAAAAGTTTTATTGCATCTACAATTCGGGATTTTCAAGTGATGGCTAAAGGATTTCAGATTCATACTATTGATCCGGTTAAAAAAACCTTGTTAAATCTCGAATTAGGACTTGACAATAATCCTGTACTTGTCCTTCGTTTTCAATACGAAAAAAAGGAAATTCTTGCAAACTCTAATTCTTCATGCTTTGTTGAATTTTTGAAGGGGAAAGAAGATTTTCATTTTGAAAAAATTTATCGTGATTTTGAATATGAAGCAAAAGCACATGCTTTTCTGAAAAGTATAGGATATTCAAGTTATGACGGTGCAAATTACGAATTAGCTGGTAATCGTGAACTCTCGCTGCAAGACCAATTAAACCGTCTGATTGAAAGCCTGATAAACAATCATGAAGTGATAAGTGCTTCTGAAATCATCTACTCTCAGAATATCCGAGATAAAAAGTATTATCTGGGAAGCGTGTCAATGCAAATAACGAGTGGTATAACCAATGATTGGTTCGATCTGCATGCAATAGTAAAATTAAACGAATTTGATATACCCTTTCATAAGTTTCGAAAAAATATCCTTAACAATATTCATGAATATCTTCTCCCTAATAGTGAAATATTTATTTTACCAAATGAATGGTTTGCAAGATATAAGGAGGTTTTCGAATTTGGAAAAACAGAAGGTGATACTATTCGTATTCATAAACAGCATTTCTTTATTCTTGAAAAGGCTGAGTCAGTTGAAACTCTATCAAATTTAACCAAGCTTAAAAAGCTAAACCGAAACGAAAGTCTTCCTTTGGCTGAATTACCATTGGGATTAACGACGAATCTTCGACCTTATCAGCGGGAGGGTTATACCTGGTTACTTTATCTTCAGAATAACAATCTTGGGGGTTGCCTTGCTGATGATATGGGATTAGGAAAAACAGTACAGGCCATTACTCTTCTACTAAAAAATAAAGAGAGTATCAATCAGCCAATAAATAATCCCTCTGAAAATATAACTCAGCTTAATTTATTTGAATATAAGAGTCCACGCTTTACTTCACTAATTGTCGTACCGGCTTCTCTGGTACATAACTGGGTAAATGAAATAAGAAAGTTTGCGCCTTCCTTAAAAGTTGTTTGTCATGTTGGAAATCAACGTAGTAAACGAACACACAATTTTAAGGATTTTGATATTGTTATTTCAAGTTATCATACTGTAAGGCAGGATATTGAATTATTCGCTGGATTTGAATTCCATTATATTATTCTCGATGAATCTCAAGTAATAAAAAATCCAGGAAGTAAGATTTATAAGGCTATTGAAACGCTAAATTCGAAGTTTAAACTAGCACTTACCGGAACACCTATTGAAAACTCGCTCGTTGACCTTTGGGCGCAAATGAATTTTGTAAATCCCGGATTGCTTGGAAGTTTAAATTTCTTCAAAAAGGAGTTTTCTGTTCCAATTGAAAAAAAGAATCAGCAAGAAAAAGAAGAAAAGTTAAAAACGCTTATTAATCCGTTTATTTTAAGACGAAAGAAAGATGCTGTTGCGTTGGACCTTCCCCCGGTAACAGAACAAATTATTTATTGCAGTATGACGGATGAACAAAGAAAATTCTATGAGTCCGAAAAATCAATAATCAGAAATTCAATATTTGAAAAAATTGAAAATCAAGGTTTAGAAAAATCATCCATGATTGTTTTGCAAGGATTAACAAGGTTAAGGCAAATCGCAAATCATCCTCTTTTGGTTGATGAAAATTATAATAATGAATCAGGAAAGTTTAATGAAATAAGTCGAAACATTGAAAATATCATTTTAGAGGATCATAAAGTTCTGATTTTCTCTTCTTTTGTAAAGCATCTGGAAATTGTTAAAAATCACTTAGAAAATGAAAAGGTGAATTATGCAATGCTTACAGGGGAAAGTCTTAAACGTGAGGATATTGTTAAGGCTTTTCAGGATAATCCAAAGTGTAAAGTTTTTTTGATTTCTTTAAAAGCTGGTGGTGTAGGGTTGAATTTAACGGCCGCTGATTATGTTTTCATTTTGGATCCTTGGTGGAATCCCGCATCTGAGAGCCAGGCCTTAAGCCGAGCGCATCGCATAGGGCAAGACAAAAACGTTTTTGTTTACAGATTTATTTCTGAAAATAGTATCGAAGAAAAAATCCTTTTTTTACAAGAAAGGAAGAGTAAACTTGCAGCTACTTTTATCCATTCAAATAACCCGATGAAGGATATTAGTAAAAAGGAACTTGAAGATTTATTTGCCTAACCAGCAACTTTTTTGAAATAATATAAAAACTCGTTTACTAGGATAAACTTTTCAGAAACCATCCTCTCTTTTCTTTTAAGGATCAAAGACAGTCGTTAAATTCTTCCTTGAAAGAATTACGGAATTTGAATAAACTTTTATTTAACTTTACATAAAAATTAACACACATGTCGGAATCCGTATCTGGTTTAATACAAATCATGCTTGCACCTGGAATAATGATTTCTGCGTGCGGTTTATTAATTTTAGGTATGAATAATAAGTACTCTCTGGTTGTAAACCGCATCAGACTATTAAATGATGAGCGCAGAAGATTACGATCTGAAGAAGAAGGGAAGACTGCAAAGAAAAAACGACATAAAAGTATTGAACTTCAAATTGTTAAACTCAATTATCGCATCTTTCTTGTTAGAAATGCAGTGTTTTCATACTCACTTGCAGTTGCTTTTTTTATAATTTCCTCCCTTTTGATTGGTCTGTATCAGATAAATTCTGCAACTGGAGTGAATTGGGCTGTAATTGTTGCTTTTCTGGCAGGTATGATTTTTGTTTTTGCGGGAATTGTCTTTGCCGCCTTTGAAGTTTGGAAAGGTTACAAAATTGTTCAAATAGAAATCACTGATTTAAGTTAAATTGAAGTTTTAATCTGAAATACACGATCTTTATTATTTTTCAAAAAGAAAGCATATCTTTAGGTTATTCATAAATAAAAGATTTTGAAAGTTCTAGGAAACATAAGAGGAAGCATTGATAAACTTCATCAGTATTACGGGACTGATCGCCTAGATGATGCTATGAACCATGTCTATTCTGAAATGGTTCAGTTTGATTATATTAATTGGTTACCTATCCTTGAGGTTTGCGTTTCACAAAATTATCTTCCTGAGAACCTTCTTCATTTGTGCATGAATTACTATATGTGGAAAGGCAATATGAAAGCAAGTGCAGATTTTGCAAGAGCACTAAAGCATTGGAAGAATAAAGGATTGAACGATATGGGCAATCAACATAGTTTTATCCCTCTGGATCATATATTTCAAGAATTTGCATTTGAAGAAGAGTCTGATCAGATGAAAAAAATATTGAGTAATAGTATTGAAAATGAAGTGTTTAATTATAATACTTCCATTTTATACTCTGGTCTTAAAATTATGTATTATTCCGGAGTGCTTGAAAATATTATTCTTTTAAGAGTTTATTATTCACTTAATCTATTGTATTATACCCAAATATGGGAATTTGGCATTCGTAAGTTGAAAGATTTTTCAAGCTTTAATTCTGGGATCCAGCAGCAATGGGTCAATGTATATTTTACAACTACTGGCGATAATCCTGAAGATTCTGATTTATTTAATCACATTCTCCCAAGAAATCCCGGAGAGATTGAACGGAGTAAGGATTTGTTCCTGGTAATAGGATTTCATAGGGATACTGGAAAATTAATCCGCATGGTATTATTCAGGCAACGAGTTGAAAAAACCAAAGCAATCGCAATCTGGAGAAATGAGATGATGCAGAATTAACCCAATTTCTTAGTTAGTTATTCTCCTTCTTCCCTATACCAATTTATATTTCTGGTCAGAAATATAAATGTTCCAAGGACAATCAGTAAGCCTAATCTTCCAAAGAGCAATGAGTAATCTTCTAATTGAAGTATTACATAAAGGAATCCATATAAAAAACTAAAAAAGAAGTTGTTATAATAGTAAGTCTACTGCTGTGATACCCACTTTGAATGTATAGGCTAATAAGTGAAATAATTGTCAAAGCTGAACAAAGATAAGCATATCCAAACCTAATTTGTTCAGATATTGATAATAGTAGTACATAGAATACTGATAATGAAAGGCCTATTAGAAGTATTGTATTGGATGCAACTTTTTATTGTTAAGTATTTCGATTAATAAGAACAGTACCTGCAAAAGAATACTCAGCAGTTATTTCCTGTTTAAACTTTTCGATTGATATTTTTTATTTTTGCGCAAAAATACCTTTTTTATAAAACATATCCCCGTCCAAATTCAAATAAGTTTCCCTAATTAAAAGAATCAAGTTTCCTCATCTATATTTCTTTAAAGCAAACTCAAGTTCTTTAATTATAGCATTCTTAAGACTTTTTGGATCCAATACTTTTAGCTCGCCACCAAGACCAAGAAGTAAGGCTTTAAACTCATAAGTGGGGTGCACGCGATAATTGAAAATTATAGAATCGCTATCTTCAGATTCAATACTTTGGCTTGGATGAATTGGTTGAGTAATAAGATATTGTGCCTGAGGCTTACTAACTTCAATTCGGATTTTAGGTGGTTCACCAGCAGGTGAAATAATTCCGACAGTATTTTTAAAATATTCTTTTGTATTAAATTCTTTCTCTATATATGGAACATCTGTTTCTTTAACATCCCAAATTCTATCCAACCCGTAAGTTCGAAGCTCTCTTTTTGTTTCATTTAGGCCAATTAGATACCATCTTGAGCGATACTCTTTTAGAAGGTATGCATGTACACGAATGAAATATGGCTTATCTTCATAAAATGGCTGGTAGTAAATTTCCAATACCTTTTTGTTGCGAATGCCTTCTATTAATACTTGAAGAAATTGCCCACCCCAATCGTATGAGACTTTTTCATAATCAATAAAATCAGAATCCTCTCGAATGTTAATTAAACTATTAATCTGTAAGGAGTCTCCTAGTTTTTTAATTAAACTAATTAAACTATCAGGTACACCACCATCTGTGATTGTGTCAAGACCAGAAATAACATCTTTGAGAACCTTTTGAAAATTAATATTCTGTTTATTCATCCCGCTAATTATTATGATAAAAGGTAGGCACAATGCAATAAAACTCGAAAATAATTTGTGTTAATTAACCAATTCTCTTTCGCATATTGGCCGCCTTTTTTTTTGAGCTTTTTTCAATCTTTTTCTTTTTAAAAACAGGTCTATCCGGATCGAAATGTTCCTTTTCCCATTTTTGAGTCCTTCGTGTAATTGTATAATGTCTAATAGATGTACATGAGGGAAGAATTGTAACAAAAAATACAAAAAAGATAATATTAAAAAGTCCTTTTTTCAACTTTTCATTATTCTGTGAACTATAAAAGTAGGCTTAAAATACTAAGATTATATAATAGTAGCACGAAAACAAACATTTTTTGTAATAGTTTGATCTTTATTACATAAATTCGAATAATGAAAATAACAATATTGCATATGAAAAACTATCATAAGTATTACAAGTTAAAGGCAAAGCCGGATGAAGTATACAATGCACTAGTTAAGCCATTTGCAATTGAATTATGGACAGGTGAAAAGGCTGAAATGAATGAAGTAGTTGGGAGTCTTTTTTCTATTTTCGGGGGAGACATAACAGGTCAAAACATTGAGTTTGTCCCTAATGAAAAATTGGTGCAAGAGTGGTTTTTTGGAGAAGTGGAAAAAGATTCAATTGTTACACTAACATTGCATGCTTCAGGATCCACGACAAATGTTGAATTAATGCACCAAAATATACCTGATGAAGCCTTTGATGACATAAAGTATGGCTGGGATCATTACTATTTTGGTGGGTTAAGGGATTTTTTTCATCATTAATATTTTAAGAATTTATTAAAGACTTTTTTGAACTCGCTGCGATTCAAAATTTAGGTTCTGTTTTTTACCAAAATTCCAACCAAGACCTCATTTTTCTTTCACTTAATTTGAAAATCATCAAATATTTATTTATCCCTCTGAATCTATAAAAAGCCAAGCCTGATGAAAGCCCGTTTTTTTTTATTTATTCTTGTATTGATCTCTTTCTCTAATACTTCAAAATCCTTTTCTCGGGACCTTTCCAGTATAAAACGCAGTGGAAAGATATATATAGGAATGACAGAGGATGATAAAAAAAACATCAATTATCCTTTAGCAATTGAATTTGCCAAATACCTGAATGTTGAGATCATTATTGTTGAATTTACCTGGGAAGAAGCATTCATGCAAAATGGAATTATCCCTTCCGACCTTGAGACAAATCCGGCTGTTATTTATAATCCAGACATCTTCAAAAAAGTTGATATTATATGTAGCACTTTTACTATACTGGATTGGAGAAAAAAGATTTTTGACTTTGCTGAAACGCTTAATTCTGCAGAATTACTATTAATTGACAAGAAAAGTCCTCCAATTAAAGATTTCTCATCTCTTAAAGGAAAAACTGTTGCTTTCGCAAAGGAAACAAGTTTTGAATCTAACATGATCCGTATCAATAATTCTCAAAATGGAGAAATTAAACTTGTTCCAACAAAAACAAGCGAAGAATCTAAAGAATTGCTTCATTCTGACAAAGTATTCGGAATTATTCTTGATGCAGATGAAGCACTAAATTACAATGCCGAAAGTGGGCAGAAATATAACATAGCTTTACCAATAAGTCCTATGACAAAAACTGCGTGGACTGTTGAAAAAGGAAATAATCTTAAAAAGGAGGTTGAGGAATTTTTTAAGACAATAGAGAATAACGGGGTTTTAAATGACATTTTTAAAAACAAGTTCGGAATTTCATATTCCGGCTATGTTGAGAAAATTAATAAAAACATCCGGCTAGAAAAGTATCACCGCGATCTCGATGAAATTCTTTCATCAAGAAAACTAGTTGTTGCTCTTAGAGATAGGAAGTTTATTTATCAGGAGGGTGGTGAAAAACAATTTATGCATGCCCTTGCTGAAGAGTTTGCAGACTATCTAGGGGTTTCTCTTGAGTACGTTGTTACGCCTTCACTTAATAAATATTGGGAAACAGAAACTGGCGGTTTTGCCCGTGACAGTTCGTATACTCCGGATTGGTTCAATTATTTTGATGTCGCTTGTGAAGTTTTTTCGCCTCTTGACTGGAGGCAAAAAAAGATAAATTTCGTACCTGTTTATCCATCTGATTATTCTGTGATTTCCAGAAAAGATAAATTAATCAATAGGCTCGAAGATCTGAAAGATCTCAGGTGCGTGACAAATAAAGGTTCTTCTTATGAAGATCTTTTAAATAAAAATAGTTTGCCAAATTATTATTACGAAACTGCAAATAATTTTCTTAGCGATGTTGAAAGTGGCAAAGCTGACTATACTATAATGGATAATGCATTTTCGGAATTGGCCAATTATCCTGATCTTGAATCCAAGATTTCTCTTGGAAATATTGATATCTGCTGGGGATTACGCAAAGATCAGCCAAAACTACAGGCTGAATTGAATAAATTTATTGCCATATCTAAAGAAAAAGGTCTTATCAATATACTATTGAAAGCAATGCAAAGAAGGACTCTCCAATCTCCTGAAGCATTTATTCACAGCTATTATGAAAGTTTTCAAACAGGTCAGTTGCCCTATGTTTTATATGGTGCTGAAGAAGGCTTACCACAAGAAGATATATACACAATTTTTCAAGACAAAAAAGGGTATATGTGGTTTGGAACTAATTCTGGAGCGGTTAGATACAACGGCCGGGAAATGAGGTCTATCGGGGCAACTGAAGGATTAGCAGACAATAGTGTTCGGGCTATTAATCAGGATTCTTCAGGAATTATCTATTTAGCAACATCTAAAGGTATTGCCGTATACGACAGAGATACGATTGTAGATCAGTTATTTACAAATTCCAGCTTTCACTCGATTTTTGTAGATAAATATAACAGTAAGTGGTTTATTGGAAATGATGGCATTTACATTTTAAGTCAATATGGTTCTCAACGTCACTTGAATAAAGAGTTTCCACTATTGCCAAATACAATTTACAGCATTGATGAAGATGAAAAAACTGGTGATAAATATCTTGCTACTTCCGAGGGAGTTTACTATTATTCTACAGAATCAAACCAATTATTCAGGCTAACTAATGTTGATAGTTATTCCCTTTTTATTGACAACAGTGATAGTATTTGGATTTCTACCAAACAGGGATTACTTATCGGTGGCATACAGGATCTTAAAACCGGTAATTTTGCAAATAGATCGAAAAACCTCAACTCAGTTTTAAAATTCCCAAATAATATAATAAAAAATATCAGCACAAATAAGTATGGTTCCATTTGGCTTGTAACGGATTCCAAGCTTATGCAGGTATTATCCACCGATCAGGCTGCAATAGTTTACGAACAGGAGATTGGTTTAAAGAACAATAAAATAATGTCTTTTCTAATTGATCAGGAGGATAATATTTGGGTTGGTTTTTCTGGCGGTCTTCAACGTTTATCTAATAAAAAAGGCTTAAGAAATTTCTTTCCAAATACAATTAACTCTTATATATATTCGATTTTACAAGACAATTATGATCGTTTATGGGTTGCTTCAAATAATGGAGTTTATTACTATGATAATAAGCTCATTAATTTTACTTTTGAATTTGATAAAATCAATCGGAAGTTTGTAATGGGTCAATTATCAAACAAGAATTTATTATTTGCAGATAGTGATGGCCTATATGAGGTTGATACTAAAACGCTTAAAATAATAAGGAAAAGATTGTTTGATCAGATTTTACTAAGTCTTGAAAATGTTTTTATTTCATCAAAAGAAGAAATAATTCTTTTAACCGGCATTAATGGAACTTTATATTATTTTTCAGACTTTAACTCAATTCCTGTCATTATTAAGGAGAAAAAATCTTCAAATGTTTTTCAGCTAATTGAAAGAGATGGTCGAATTCTAGGTGGAAATACTAACGGCTTATTCGAAATAAAAGAAGGTTTACTAAAAGCCATTTCAAGAATTGACTGCAATGTTTGGTCGCTTTATAGTGACGATAATATACTTTGGGTGGGAACAGAATGTGGATTAGGATATATTTTAAACAACGATTATAGCAATATCCAGTTAATCCCAATAAGTAACAGCACCGCAATTAAATCTATTCATCCCGCTAAGAATAAAAACTACCTATGGCTTGGAACTAATAGGGGATTCGCATACTTTAACAAAAACTCGCAAGAAGCAGAGTTTTTTGTTGACTCAAAAGATGGCCTTTCAGGAGATGAAATCACTCAAAATGGGCTTTTTCTCGACAGTAACGATTTACTCTGGATAGGAACCTATCATGGCCTAAGCAATTTTAACATCCGGGCTAAAACATCAATCTCATATTCACCAGATTGCTATATCGAAAGGGCTCTTCTCAACGGTGAAAAAATAGAACTTGATTCAGAACAGACCTTCCGGCATAATCAAAATAATTTTGTTTTTGAAATTTCAGCACTTTCGTTTAGTGACGAAGAGTCAATTGAATATGAGTTTTATCTGCGTGGTACGGGAAACAATTATTCTTCTTATCATAAGGGCAAAGAATTCAAAGCTTATTATAACAATCTCCCTCCTGGAAAATATGAATTTATTTATAAGGCTAAGGGAAAGAACAATGTTTGGGGCTATGCTCAAAAGTATGTTTTCAGCATTCGAACCGCCTGGTATAATACCTGGATATTCCGTTTTACAATTTTGGCAATAATACTATTTTCTGGATGGGTTTTTTATAAGATAAGAATCCGTAGCATAGAACTACAAAAAAATAAACTTGAACAATTAGTAAAAGAACGAACACATGCTTTAGAGGAAGCAAACGTTGAAATTGAAGCCCAACGTGATTTGGCAACAAGTCAGCGCGATCAGATTGGTGCACAAAAAAAAGAAATAACAGATAGCATTTACTATGCAGAAAGAATACAGAGATCTTTACTTCCGGCTTCAAACATTTTAAAAATGATTCTCCCCGAACATTTCATTCTTTTTAAGCCTCGGGACATTGTTAGTGGAGACTTTTACTGGACTACTGAAAAGACAGATAAGATTTATGTTACTGCGGTTGATTGTACCGGACATGGAGTTCCTGGGGCATTTATGAGCATGCTGGGTATTTCATTTCTAAACGAAATAGTAAATAAGTCAGATGAAATTGGTCCGGAGGAAGTGCTAAACCAATTGCGTAAATACATTATTAAAGCCCTGAAACAAATTGGACAGGAAGGTGAGGCTAAGGATGGTATGGATATGAGCATGGTCGTTTTTGATAAGGCGCAAAAAACATTAAGTTTTGCAGGAGCAAACAATCCTCTATATTTTATCAGAAACGGAGAGTTAAAAGAGATAAAAGGAGATAAAATGCCAGTAGGAATACACGAAAGAATGAATTCCTTTACTTCGCATTCTATCGACTTAATGAGAGGTGACACTTTTTACATTTTCTCGGATGGTTATGCAGATCAATTTGGTGGCCCCAAAGCTAAAAAATTCATGTATTCCAACTTCAAATCATTATTAATGACATTGCAAGCTAAGTCGATGAGAGAGCAGGGAAAAATCTTAGATGACACTTTAGAGGCATGGAAGGGTGATGTTGAACAAATCGACGACATTGTTATTATAGGACTGAGATTTTAGTCCTTTTAAAAGAAGGGTCTTGTCTTAAATCACTTAAAGTTTTACTACATGAATAAAAGCAACTTCAAGCTTGTTTTCTTATTCATCCTAATTTTACATACAGGGTGTAGGAATCCTTCCATCGACCCAATATTGCAAATAAATCTACCAGTATTAGAAAGGTTTGAATGCGATGGCAATGCAGAAGAATGGTCAAAAGTGGAATTTTTCAGACTATGGGCAAACCCATTGGGAGGGTATCCTGATAGCTCTGATTTAAAGGCTCTCCTTAAAGTTTCATGGTATAAGAACAATTTAGTTTTATTATTGGATATACATGACCAAGTTTTAATAAGTGACACAATAAACCCTTGGAAGAGCGATGCTATTGAAGCATTTATATCGCCATTTAGAGGCTCTGAATATATTTTCCAGATATCAGCGGTTTCTTTATCAGGGAAGGATTATATCAGGATTAATAAATATAACCATGAGGGATATGAATCATTTTTTTCCGGGGATATAAAATCTCAAACCGTTATAAAGGGTTACCGAAGAATCACTGAAATTAAAATTGGAATATCAGAAGATTATTCAATAGTAAAACCTCAGAGGTCATTGGCTCTGCAGGTATATGTAGACGATAATGATTCAGCAGGGTCCCTTACTAAACAGGTTGTTTGGTATCCTGTCGGACAAAGTTATAATTCCTCTTGCTCCATGTTTTCAATCGGGCATGTTGATGGCGTAAAAAACAACATTGCAGGAACATCAAGATTGGTTATTACGGACAATAAAAAGCTAAGTTTATTTGTTTTTGGTGCAGAGCGAGGAAAGAGCATTTCAATTTATCGTAATAAAACATTGTTTGCAGAATATTTATCTAATCATCAATGCGAGTTTGAACCAGACAGTTTTGATATTTCTTCACCGGATTGGGATATTGAAAATGATTCACTATTCGTCTTCAGTGGCAAGGATCAAATAAGCTTTCACGAATTGTTTCTTGCCCCAAGGTTATATAAAACCATAGAAGAAAAGCGTTTTGACAGAGAAATACGAAATTTCGTTTACAGAGACCGTCAAAGTCCGCCACCTGAAAACGCAACATTATTTATTGGAAGTTCGAGTATTGTACGCTGGGAAACATTAAAAAAAGATTTCCCGGAATTGGTTATCATTAAAAGAGGATTTGGAGGCTCAAATAGTCAGGAAGCACTGATGTATATGAACAAGATAGTATTGCCTTATAAGCCTGAAAGGATCGTTTACTACGAAGGAGATAACGATGTGGCCATAGGCATTACTCCTGAGGAAATTCAAAATAATATTGAGCAATTTATTGATCAAGTTGAAATATCTCTTCCTCAAACCAAGATATATATTTTATCGCCTAAACCAAGTATAAATAGAATGCATTTATGGGCAATTTATCAGAGAACAAATGCATTACTTCGAGAATTACCCAAAAAACATGAAAATGTTTTCTTTATTGATCTTGCATCAGCCATGTTCAATGATAAAGGCATTCTGGACAAGACTCTATTTGTTGAAGACGGTATACACTTGAATGAAAAAGGATATGCCTTATGGACTAAAATTCTTAGAAACGCTCTAGAATCAGGTAAATGAAACATTTATGAAAAACATCCAGCAGATTTTATCTAGTCAAAGAGAGTTTTATAATTCGCAGTGCACAAAAGATCCATCTTTTAGAAAAGAGCAACTTAAAAAGCTATATGATATAGTCAAATTGCATGAGAAAGACATTTTAGATGCTTTAGCAAAGGATTTTGGAAAACCTCAATTTGAAGGCTATGCAACTGAAGTTGGCTTTGTTCTTTCTGAAATAAGATTTCATCTAAAAAATGTGATAAAATGGTCTGCTCCAAGAGGTCGCCGCGGAAACTTGTTGGATTTTTTTTCAACAGCAAAAATATATTCTGAACCGATGGGGCAGGTTCTGATAATCGCACCTTGGAATTATCCTTTTCAGCTGCTAATGTCGCCCTTGATTGGGGCAATCTCTGCAGGAAATACGGCCATTGTTAAACCTTCTGAACTTGCTCCGTCAACATCCTCAATTATTTTTAGTTTGATTTCAGAGAACTTTGACAAAGATTATATCTATTGCTTTGAAGGTGGAAAGGAGGAAACTAACGAGTTATTAAAATTGAATTTTGATTTTATTTTCTTTACAGGAAGTGAAAAGGTGGGACGTATAGTTATGCAGGCTGCTGCAAATAATCTTTGCCCTGTATGTCTTGAACTTGGCGGCAAGAGCCCTTGCATTATTGACAAAACTGCTCCAATTGACCTTACTTGTAAAAGAATTGCATGGGGAAAATTTCTTAATGCTGGCCAAACCTGTGTTGCTCCTGATTATATTTTAGTTCATAGAGATATTTCAGCAGCTATAAAATATGGGATTAAGAAATACATTAAAGAATTTTACGGGAAAGACCCTAGTGATAGTAAGGATTTTGCCCGAATAATTAATTTGCACCATTTTAACCGTATTTCCAATTTACTTGATGAAAAAAAGATTTTTTATGGCGGGAATACAAATGAGTCTGATCTATATATTTCCCCAACAATTCTGGAAAATATAACATTTAGTGATAGAATTATGCAGGAGGAAATTTTTGGTCCCGTTTTACCAATAATTGAATTTACAGAGCCCGAAGAGATTATTGAAAATGTAAAAAAATTTGCAAAACCTTTAAGTTTTTATGTTTTTAGCAAAAGTAAAAGTTTCCAAAAAAAAATGATACAGGAAATTGAAGCCGGCAATGCAAACATTAATGATACTGTAATGCAATTTGCCAATAAAAATCTTCCTTTTGGAGGAAAAGGTAATAGTGGAACTGGATCATATCATGGTAGGCAAAGCTTTGAGACTTTCTCTCATTTAAAATCTGTTAACCATAAATCCTTCCTTATTGATTTACCAATACGTTACCCGCCCTATAGTAGTATTAAATTAAACCTGATTAGAAAACTCTTAAAATGATAAAGAACAGCGAACTAAATATTTTTTAGTTCAACAAAAACCGGGCAATGATCTGAATGTTTTACCTCCTGAAGAATTCCTGCATTTTTGATGTCCTTTTCCAGATTCTGAGTAGCCATGTGATAATCAAGTCTCCAACCCAAATTTTTACCTCTTGATCCGGCCCGATAACTCCACCAAGAGTATTCCTGCGGATTATGATTAAAGATTCGAAATGTGTCGATAAAGCCAAGATCCAGAAAACGATCCATCCAAAGTCTTTCTTCTGGTAAAAAGCCGGATGACTTTAAATGTCTTTCTGGATGATTTATATCGATTGGCTTATGGGCAATATTGAAGTCACCTGACAAAATGATGTTTGGTCTAATTTTTTTAAGGGTATCAATGTAATCATATATGGCATCAAGATATTTCATTTTAATAGCCTGACGAATTTCACCAGTTGTACCGGAAGGAAAATAAGAATTTACAATAGTAATTGAATCAAAATCCACACGGATAAGTCTTCCTTCCAAATCAAATTCAGGGTTCCCGATTCCAATTGAATAGAAATCTGGCCTTTTCTTGCTAAGAACAGCTACACCACTATACCCCTTTTTGATTGCAGAATGCCATATCTGGTAATAACCAAGTGTTTCAAAGGCTACCTTATCTGCCTGATCTTCCTGCAATTTTGTTTCCTGCAAACAAATTACATCTGGACATTCTTTTCGGAGCCAATCTGTGAACCCTTTTGAAATTGCGGAGCGCAACCCATTTAAATTGTAACTTACTATTTTCATTTTTCTATTTATCAAGAATTAACAAATAAAGGATCAAATAGTTGATTTGACAAATTTTTGCAATTATAATCGATGTAAAAACTACCTACATAAACCGGAATTAATTAAAAAAAGATTAATAATAACTATGTTTGTCAAAAGTGCTTGGATATAGATTGTGGGATTTAATATCTTTCGCCAAGTACAAAAGGAAAATATTGCATTTTGGAAAAAGGAATTGTAATAAAAACAACGGGTAGCTGGTACACTGTAAAAACAGAAAAAGGCCTATTATTTAACTGCAAGATTCGTGGCAGTTACAGGATAAAAGGTATACGAGCCACAAATCCTGTTGCAGTTGGCGATCGTGTAGAAATAAGTGGGATAGAAAAAGAGGATACGGCTGTAATTGAAAACATCATGGAGAGGAAAAATTACATGATTCGCCGAGCTTCAAATCTATCAAAGGAATATCAGTTAATTGCTACAAATATTGATCAAGCTTGGATAATTGTCAGCTTGATTTCCCCCAGAACACATTTAGAGTTTATTGACAGATTCTTGGTAACAGCACAGGCATATAGAATTCCTGCCTCTATTATTTTTAACAAAATCGACCTTTATTCAACGATTTTAATCGAGGAAAAGGAGTCGTTGATTAGATTATACGAAGGTATCGGAAACCCGTGTTTTTCAATATCAGCAAAAAAAAACATTAATACAGAATTATTAATTTCATATTTGAGTGGTAAGACTACGCTTCTTTCAGGTAATTCAGGTGTTGGAAAGTCAACAATTATAAATTCACTCCATCCAGCATTAAAACTTAGAACTGGTGAAATATCAGATTTTCATAAAACAGGAAAGCACACCACCACTTTTGCAGAAATGCTAGAAATTGCTGAAAACACTTTTATCGTTGATACTCCTGGTATTAAAGGTTTTGGAGTAGTAGATTTTGAAAGAGAAGAAATATTTCACTTCTTTCCTGAAATATTTAAGGTATCAGAGAATTGCCAGTTCAATAATTGCCTGCACATTCATGAACCAGATTGTGCCGTGAAAAAAGCTGTTGATAATCAGGATATTGCCGCCTCTAGATACCAAAGTTATTTAAGTATAATAGCCGTAGATAATAGCCGTTATCGCTAAATAAGTAACATTTCTAATTTCCAGACGTATGAGGTTTTATTTGAAGTTTTGCTTATTTTGTTAATAAAGTACAATTTATTAGATTTGAAATACTCTTTAATTGGCAGAGACATAGATGAAAAAAATTTACCTTTTAATTATTCTCGCAGTTTTGATCGTAGTTGGAATTAATATTGTATTCTTTTATAAGTTTAAAAAAAACAGTATTGATTATCAAAAATCTTTGGTTGCTGAGCAAATAGGACATTGTGGTTCACAGATTGAAAAGACAATATCATCATATGAAAACAATTTAACAAAAATAATTTTTAGCAATTTTCAGCAAATCCCCGAAATTTTTAATAACCAAAAAGTATTCAGAGAAGTTTCGGGTAATCTACAGGGTCTATATTCCAAAAATCGTGAATTGATTAGTAATATTTCAGTTTTCGATAATAAGAATTCCTATTTGGGCATATACCTTAAAGACAATGATGAAATTGTTATTGATACCTTTCCAAGACAGGAAAATAATGAATTACAAACTAAAGACATTATAATCAAACAAAAAGGATATTATTTAAGCTATTTCCCCTTTTTTAAAAATAATGAACTTACAGGTAATGTAGTTGTTGAGATAAACTTAGAAAAATATATAAATTCGATTTTTTCACTGTTCCGCTTACAGGGGCTTCAATGGCAATGGATAGTTAATACTGAAGGGAAAGTTTTATTATGCAATTATCCGGACTCTATTTCCATAGGCAATTTTGAAAAAATCACAAAAGGACTTGAAACTGAGGAGGCATTTGTAATTGAACACTTTTATACTAATGTTGCGGGTGATAAAAGAAAAATTATTTCTGCAGTTTATCCTTTAAATGTTTTAAACAATGATTTAGGTATTGTTTTTACAATTGAGGCCAGTCACAATACTGTTTTTTTAAGACAGAATTTTATTCTTATAATGATTTCTTTGCTAATTATGATTTCGTTAATCCTTATTTTGATTTACCAGACAAATAGGGAAAAACTCAAACAAGACAAAAAATCTGCTGATCTCTTATCTTTAAAAATGATTGTTGAACATTTTCCCGTTGGAATTATGATAATTGACTCTTTAGGAACAATTAAAAATATAAACCGCACAGGGCAGAAAATGTTATTTTTGGAGAAAGAGGATAATATTAACGGAAGTAATATATCCAACTTATTTTTAGTCTCGAACAAATATCTTCTGAAGGATGGACTTTCAGCACCTTTTGATTCAAATCATTTCATACATTATGAAAAAGACGGAAATGAGATTGTGATTTACAGGAAAGATATAAAGGCTCAAATAGCAGGTGAAGAGTTGACTATCTCGGCTCTTATTGATGTCTCTCCCTTAGAAAAATCAAGAAAGCAGGAAGCAGCTGCAAATACTGCAAAATCTGACTTTCTCGCCACAATGAGTCACGAGATTCGAACACCGATGAATGGTATTATTGGCATGACTGAAAATCTACTGAGAGGCAAGTTATCAGATGAACAAAAAGAACAGGTAATAATAATAAAACGGTCCTCAGATTTACTCTTAAACCTAATTAATGATATTCTGGATTTTTCAAAAATTGAAGCTGGTAAGATGCTCCTAGAGGAAATACCGTTTAATTTAACTGAGGAAATTAGTTTTTCTGTGGAATTGTTTAAATCATTAGCGGAAGAAAAGGGGCTGGAAATTTTAACTAGTATCAGACCTGATGTTCCTGATTTGTTGATTGGGGATCCGTTGCGTATTAGGCAAGTAATCTCCAATTTAATAAATAATGCAATAAAATTTACTTCTGAAGGAAGAATTATTGTAGGTGTAAGTATAATGGAGCGGCAATCTTCATCTTTAAACTTACTATTCTACGTTGAAGACACAGGCGTTGGAATTCCCGCTGAAAATCTCAAAAAAATCTTTGGGAGTTATGAGCAAGGAAAGAATACTGTGTCCAGAAAGTATGGTGGAACAGGTTTAGGCATGGCAATTTCAAAGCAACTTGTAGAGCTTATGAATGGTGAAATCTGGGTTGAAAGCCCTGTTGCAAAATCTGCAAATAATAAATTCCCCGGATCAAAATTTAGTTTTACCATTGAAGTGCACTCTAATGAGAGATTGAAAAAGAAATTCGAATTTTCTAACATAAGTCAATATTTGCAAATTACTACTCTGATTCTTTCCAAAGTAAAGGATGAAGATGATAATGTTCATCGTTTTTTAGATCAATTAGGAATTAATTTCGTTTATAAAACTTATGAAGATTCTTCAATTGACAGTATTATATACCATTTGGAGCAAAAAAGAAGTCTTTATCAGGTAGTTATTATCATGGATAAACCTGAACACGACGGCTTTTCCATAGCACAGCAATTGAAAGAAAGCAAACTTTCAGAATTATTACCTATAGTAATGATCAGTTCTAATGATCAGCTAGGTAATTATGTGCGATCGAAATCATTAGGTGTTGATTATTACCTTATTCAGCCCTTTGAATCTAATGAAATTTACAAAGTGATTCGGGAAATTTTTCCTGGTTTAAATGATGCTGGAGGAGTTAATCGGCATATCAACAAAATAAAAACAAAAATTCAAATACTGATCGCCGATGACAATATTATCAATCAAAGGGTGACTCAAAGTGTATTCAAGCACTTAGGTTTCGAAATTGATATTGCGCGAAATGGCAAAGAGGCTGTTGAATTAGTCTCCTTAAAAAGTTTTGACATTGTTTTTATGGACATTTTAATGCCAGAGATGGATGGTTTGACGGCAACCAGAAAAATACGTGAAATGGGGTTGAAAATGCCTATAATTGCAATTACAGCTGCAGATGAAACTGTAGGAAAACGAGATGCATTATCAGCAGGGATGAATGATTTCATTTCTAAACCTATACGGGTTGAGACCATTAAGCAATTGCTAATCAAATGGTTCTCTGTCAGCATATGATTATTCATAAACAAAATTGATGTCTACATCTCTGTGCATTAGTGATTTTCTTACTGTTTATAAAGACATTCCGGTTGTGGATGTCCGCTCCCCAAAAGAATTTGAACAAGGACATATACCAGGAGCTATAAATATTCCGCTTTTTATTAACGATGAAAGAGCCAAAGTTGGAACTCTCTATAAAAATAGAAGTCGCGATGCTGCTATACTAGCAGGACTAGAAATTGCTGGTACAAAATTGACTCAACTAGCTGAAGCGGGCTTAAAAACTGCAAAAAATAATCGTCTTATTTTACATTGCTGGCGAGGAGGCATGAGAAGCTCATCCGTCTCCTGGTTATTTGGAACTTGTGGAATACAATGTCAGATCCTTGATGGAGGTTACAAATCCTATAGAAGATATGTTCTAGAATGCTTTTCATTACCTTTTAATCTAATAGTAATAGGAGGCATGACCGGCACAGGAAAGTCGGCAATTCTTGATGTTCTTGCTAAGCATTCCTTACAAGTTTTGAAATTAGAAGAAATAGCACATCATAAAGGTTCTGCTTTTGGAGGTTTGGGAGAACAAGATCAACCTACAAATGAGCAATTTGAAAATGATTTATTTACAATTTTACAAGGTTTTGATCTAAAGAAACCTATATTTGTTGAAGACGAAAGCAGGAACATTGGTTCTAATTATATTCCTGCTACATTTTTTGAAACTATGTCACGCAGCCAAATTGTTATTACTAAGATGGCTAGAGAGCTTCGTATTAATAGGCTTGTTCAGGTTTATGGACAGTTTTCTAAAAACGATTTAAAGAACGCCATCATGAAAATCTCAAAAAGACTTGGCGGGCTAAGTGTTCAAAATGCGATTTCTTCACTAGATAATGGACAGTTAGATATGGCTGCTTCTATATGTCTTTTATACTATGATAAGGCTTATCTTTTTGGCCTTATGAAAAAGACGAATATTGAAAAATTCGACATTGAGTTTTATACATCTGACGCCTCTGCAAATGCAGATATCTTCATTCAATTTTTGAAGGATAAAAGACTAATTTAAACAATAACTGAACCTAGTTGTATTATATAGTGTTTTAGCTTTATAAAATGGTCAGAAGTTAGGATCAAAACAATATTTGTAAACCTAAATTTTAAGTTATGAAAAATAGTAGAATAATCGAAACTTTAGGCGGTTTAGCCAAAGAAGAAAAATTAAAAACTTTGGTAGATCATATAATGCTAAATACTTTTGTTTTGGAAACAGAAGAGCCTTTTCCTGGTTATCATGGTGCAAATCTTCCTTCTGACTCAATTCCAATTTCAGCTTTTTTGATTACAAGAACAAAATATTCGCCTGAGAAAATACTTCGAATAGCACACAACATTAAAAAGTATTTTCAACATTCATTTGATGCTGTTCCGGGAAAAATTTGTGTTCAAAATGAAATCCTTCCCTGTATTCGTATCAGAGGCTTTAACAATTATGAGTTAATTGAAGATCTTCAAAAGTGTTTCTTTTCTGAGGGAATTGAATTTGCAAAAAAAAGGAACCTTTCTGCAGATGCCGTTATTCAACTAAAAAAACATTTTACAATTGAAGAAATTGACACTGGAATATTCAGAGATCTTGATGAGCATTCAACTTATTATTTATGTATTCCAAAGCAAATGAGCTGGCAATTATTTCTAAAGCTTACCCAAATTGTCAGAAACAATACGGCAGCAAACTTTGATGGAGCACTTGCGGCAATTTATAGTAAAGACATTCTAGATGTGGTAAGGATTTTTTCTCCAGGGATTACTATCGATACTTTAAATCAATTAAAGATTAAGTATTCGCAGGAGCTTGAGAAACTAGGATAAGCAAGATAGGTTTTAAACTGAGCTAACCATTCTGTATACTTTATCGGCACGTCTTGCCGTTGAGTTCAATAGAATGCTGCAACGATCTCCTTTTCCAGCTGTTTCAACAATTTTGTCATCAATCCTTATTTCATTAACTTTAATTTCCAAAACCCCTGTTGTTGGCCCAATAATCATTAATTCATCACCTAAAGATATTTCGCCTGTTTCAATTTGAAGCTCGGCTACATTAAGCTTTTCAAAAAAATTGGTAATCTTGGCGCAATATACTTTTCTTTTTGTTGCTTGAGAGCCGTATACTTCACTCCATTCTCCCAATTTTTGACCTAAATAATACCCTTCCCAAAAACCTCTGTTAAATACTGTGGCAAGGTCAGTTTTCCACTTTTCAATTTTTTGCTTATCAAAAGTTCCGTCAATTACAGAATAAATCGCTTGGTTATAACAAGAGGTAACTGTCTTAACATATTCCGGGGATCGGGCTCTACCTTCAATTTTTAGCACTCTTACTCCGGAATCAATTATTTTATTCAAAAAATGAATTGTCATTAAATCCTTTGGTGACATTATATATTTATTATCTATTTCCATTTGAGCGCCACTTTCCATATCCGTTACAAGGTAAGACCTTCGACAAGCCTGAAGACAATCTCCTCGATTAGCTGAATGGTTGTATTCATGCAAAGAGAGGTAACATTTTCCAGAAATTGCCATGCATAAAGCCCCATGAATAAACATTTCTATTTTTACTGGGTTCCCCGATGGCCCGGTAACATTCTGTAGTTCAATCCCTCTGTATATGGCTTGTACTTGATCTAGATTTAATTCTCTTGCCAGAACTATTACATCGGCATATCTTGAATAAAATTTAACTGCCTCTATATTGCTAATATTAAGCTGAGTAGATAAGTGTACCTCAAGTCCGGATTTAAACGCATACTCCATCACGGCCTGATCTGAAGCAATTATAGCATCAACGCCTTCCTTTTTGGCAAGATCAACCAGATCTCTCATTAAAAATAATTCCTGATCATATATTACCGTGTTAATTGTGAGGTACGTTTTTAGGTTATTATCCTTAGAAATAGAAATGATCTGAGAAAGGTCATGTCTTGTAAAATTAAATGATGATCGAGCCCTCATGTTCATTTGCTCAAGACCAAAATAAATAGCATTCGCACCACCCTGAATCGCTGCTTGCAGGGATTCCCAAGAGCCTACCGGGGCCAATAGCTCGATATCTTTTCTGTCTAATCTCATTGCTAATCCGTTAGAAATTATAAAAATCAGTCTTTCCGGTAATAATCAATTAAATATCCATACTATTTTTTTAAAACAATACGAAAAGTAGTCCCTATATCCTGTTCAGATGAAAGCACAAAGATCTTACCTTCATGATAAGATTCTACAATCCTTTTTGAAAGGGAAAGGCCAAGCCCCCATCCCCTCTGCTTGGTTGTATATCCAGGTTTAAAAATGGTTTTATGCCTTGATTTAGCGATTCCTTTTCCTGTGTCGCGTATATCAATATAAACAATTTGGGTATTATCTTGAACTTTAATCAAAATAGTGCCTTCACCTTCCATAGCATCAATTGCATTTTTACATAAATTTTCAATAACCCACTCGAAAAGGGAATCATTAAGGGGAATTAGAATTTCGTGATCAGGAATTTCAATTTGAATACTAATTTTGTGAGAACTTCTATCTTTCAGATAATTCACAGAGTTATTTAGCGTGTTTGCAAGGTTTGTTGATATCAAAACAGGTTTTGATCCAATTTTAGAGAACCTTTCAGTAATTTTTTCCAGTCTTTTCGCATCCTTTGCTAATTCATCAACCACACTTGCACGATTTACATCTTGTTTAAGCAATTCAATCCATGCATTAAGCGAGGATGTGGGGGTTCCAAGCTGATGGGCCGTTTCTTTAGACAAACCTATCCAGACTTTGTTTTGTTCGGCTTTTCTGGAGTAACTAAAAGCAAAATAGGATACCACAACAAATAAGATAATTACAGCCAATTGAATATAAGGAAAATACGTAAGCATCTTAAGAACAGTAGAGTTGGAATAATAGATAAAATTTTTATCCTCATCTCCAAGCTCTATAACCAAGCTGTCATTTTGTTCTCGCATCTGTTTCAGCTGATTTTCCAGATAGTTTTTTCTTTCAACCTTTGAAGTATCAATGTTCCGATACGAGACAATTACCCCGGCGCTATCAGTAAGTATTACTGGAACCGTGTTATTATCTTCGATTACCGAAAAAATAAAGTTTAAATTAGCATCATCATTTGAGGAGCTGATTAGTTGCCTCGTTGCATCTGCCCATAGCTCTACCTTTTGTTTTTCCTGAACTGAGAGTTGCTTAACAAGCCAATTTGTGTAAGTAAGGGAGAAAACACCAATTAGAATCGCGGCAAGAAATAATAAGAATTTCCAGCGTGTTTTTTTTTCATAGATATTTAGGGAGGCGGCCATAATTTAATGTTTTAGCATATTACATAGTTTTAGGATCTTCCTCATCCCATATAACTTTTAATGCTGGTTCGGTCTTTGAGGCTTTTTTAGTTTTTTGTTCAGGGTTCTGAGGTTCAGTGGTTTCATCACTCCAATCCAGAATTATTCGGCTATTATTTAACTGATTTAGAGACTTTTCGGAATTTAAAGTATCCTTTTTAAATAGTCCTAACTCCTCTTTTAGAATTGTTTTAATTAGTTTCCTTTCCTCTTTGATATCCGTTTTAATTTTGTTGATCGCCTCCTTTTTATCATATTTGATTTTATAGTTCTCAGGTGTTCCAATAATTGATAGGTAAAGATTTGTATTTCCTACACCATCATTTTCAATAACACCAAACTCCTCGTTTTCCTTTTTGGCTTTTTTGGCTTTTCTAGCAAGTATCTCAGAAAGACTTAATCTCATCCTATACTCGAAGTAATTATCAAATTTATGTGTCCCTGAAATGGTTATGTTAAAGGCAGTGGAATTAATATCCATCTGAGGAATGAAAACTTTTTCGTCTTTAATTAAAATTGAATTCTTAAGCGTTGAAAATTTTATGTGTTGAAGTTCTGACAACTCAACAAATGAAGAAAGCTCTGTAATTGGCTTGAAATTAATTAGTTCGCCATCTTCTATAATAAAATCTGATTGTGCAAAAAGGTCTTTTGTTACCAGCTCCAATTTTGGACTAATATTCGTGGAAAAGTCAAGTGTCCCTGAAACATATCCTTTTAAATTATCACTAATAATAAAATCTTGTGCAAAATTATTAAAAGCAAAAAAGAGTTTGTTTATATCAATTTTCTTTAAATCCAATGAGGTTTTTAGAAGCATTTGATTTTTAATATCTTCAATAATAACAACATTTCCAGAAGCGAATCCTTTCATAGCTTTCATTTTAAAAGTGGAAACGCTGAGGATTTTTGGTTTATATGTAAACCAGGTCTCAAGTTCTGATGCTAAAAACTTTCCATATTCAAAACTATCAATAACACAATGTAAATTCAGAATGACGCTATCTGGAAGGTGAAAGTCAATCTCTTCAGAAGAACTGGCGTCACTTAAAAAATCTTTAATTCTAAAATAACCGGCTTGGATTTCACCACTAATCACAGGTAAAGCATTTTTACTATTTATAGATTCCCAAAGATTATTAATAATTAGGTTACCAGAAAAGCTATTCTTTCCCATTTTTAGTTTAAATCTTGGCCCAAAAATGTCACCATCTATTTTTACGCTTCCTTCAAAAAGGTCAATTGGAACTTTTGAATAAGGAATAATACCTGCGATATCCTTAAAAACAATTTTCCCATTTAGTCCTTTGGGGGAAATTGTATGAATATCAAAACTTTCAAATGAGGCCAGATTCATATTGATTGTCAGATCCGGATAAATAAGCCCCTTCTGAAGATCCCATCCCTCTATATTAAGTATATCCGATACTGCTTTGGCTGTGACTTTTCCAAATACAGTGCCAGAGATAAAAGGGTTAAGAAAATTGCTAAAGCTTATACTCCCATTAAGTTCGCTACTATCGTTGCTTAAAGAATATTCACTAATATTTAGCCTGCTAGTTAAAGCATTTCGTTTTGAACCATTAGAGTATGTTCCGCGAACGGATATATCCCTTATTGTTTTTTGACTTTCTAGAAATTTGATCGCTCCATTACTAACCCTAAAAGCTATCCTTATTGAAGGAACATTTGTACTGCTAATTTCACCTTTTATCTTTGCTAATAATTCTATACTCCCTTTTGGTGAGTATTTTGAAATGTTATGAAGGTTAATCGGTAGGGTAGTAATTAAAGAGCCAATATTAAGTTTTTCTGCCTCAATCTGAAGATTGAGATTAATGTTTGATCTTATTGTAAAGGAGCCTGAGGTTTTAACCGCTAAATCATTAAGAATTAATTCCCCATTATTTATGGTATAGAGAGAATCCCGCACATCCAAGATAATGTGGGCTGCGGTTCTCATTTTTGAAGCATAGTCAATTCCTTCTCGATTAAAAGTTTCAATAAAAATTACGGACTTTGTATTAAGAGAGAAATTTTCCTGAGAAAATTTTCCTTTAAGAACCAGGTCTTCAATAATTCCTTTTGCATGAATATCTTTAGCAAGATTAAGAAATTCCCATTTAAATCCACTTACTTTAACCCCATCCAAGCCGAGAGAAAAACTGGTTTTTTCATTATTGGAACTTTCCTTAAAAATACGATAGTTTACACCACCTATTTTATCTACAAGAATAATAATTCTTCCGTTTTCTGCATAAACTCTTCTCAGCCGGTAATCTTTTTGAAGTATATCCAGAATATTAAACTGCAGGTAAATGCGCGATGCAGTAAAAAGAGAATCTGTTGAAATTCCGGAAAACTGAGTAGGATTAAAATCCTTTCCCGATAAGATGCTTACTTCAGAAAGAACAATACTCACAAAAGGGAACTTTCTAAAAAAGGAGAAGTCTGCTGCGCTAACGTTAATTTTAACTTTAATTTCCTTATTAATTTCCGTGATGATATAGTTCCGAATTTCATCTTTGTAGATTTTTCCTGCAATTATTGCACAAATCATAATTGCTATGATTATTAGGAAGCCATAAATGAATATTTTGGACGTTTTTTTGAGAATTTTTTTCACTTTTTACTTTTTAAACGACTTAGGTCAAACTAAAACATAAAAAAATAGAATAAAGTATATCACCTCTTTAAAAGGAAAGAAAAATCATCTTTTGGAGAAAGTTCTTTACTATTACTACCATAACGAAAAATCTTTGCGTTTCTTTTCCCAATGAGTTGAATTACATCTTTTTCTATTGACAACATGGTTCCTTCTCTAAGGCCAATTACATAAATGTTCTGATTAACCTGAATGAATTCTTTGATTCGGTCTTCCCTTGTTTCTCCTGCATGGCCTTCTGGATTTGCATCGAGGTAGTGAGGGTTAATTTGGAAAGGGATTAGATCAAGTGAATCAAAGCTTTGTGGCTGAACAACTGCCATATCATTTGTAGTTCTAATTGTTGGGCAGCAAAGGTTAGATCCTGCGCTCCATCCAATATAAGGGCATCCAGATAAAACTTTTTCACGAATAGAACCTATGAGTTTATACTTTTGCAGAAGATGTAGGAGCTGCCATGTATTTCCACCTCCGATAATTATACAAGTGGCGTCATTTATAGCTTTAATTGGATTTGAAACGGTATGTATAGAAACTATTTCAATCCCAATGTCCCTAAACCGACCAGAGACTTTTGCTGCATAGTCATCGTAGCTAATAGTAATACCCGCATAAGGGATAAAAAGAATACTTCCTCTTTGCTTCCCAAGGAATTTTTTAATATTCTCCATTGGGTATTCGAGGTATTCTTCCCCTGCATTTGTTGAATTAGAAATAAGTAATAAGCGCATGTTCCCGACAGATTGATTTCGGGTCAAAGTTAGTATTAAAAATTTTTACCTGATAAAAACTAATTCACAACCGTTTAAGACGGAAGGCTAATAGGACTCATCTAATTTACTAATTCTAAAATTTTCTTCTTTTTTATCAAACAGAATGGTTTCAATTACATGACTCAACATATTATAAATGATCATTTTGCCTAGTAGAGGCGTTCCTATTCCAGTAATTATTTTAATTACTTCTACAGCCTGTAAAGAACCTATTATTCCTGGAAGGACACCAAACAATCCCAACAAAGTTGGAGCTAGTAATTTTGTTTTATGTTTATTTGGTATAGCACATCTTAAGGAAGGGCTATTCAGAAAATTGAAGGTGGAAACTTGTCCTTTAAAACTCTCCAAAGCCCCATATACCCAAGGTTTTCCTGCAATAATACACGCATCATTTATAAGGTAACTTGAAGACAGACTATCTGTGGCGTCAACAATAATGTCATATTTTGAAACAAAGTCAATTGCGTTTTCTGGTTTAAGTCTGATGTTAAAGATTTCATGGTTAACAAAGGGGTTAAGTGAATTAAGTCTTTGTTTTGAGATAATTGTCTTAAGCTTTCCCAAATCATGACCCCCATAAAGTATTTGACGTTGAAGATTGTCTTCATTTACAACATCGTCGTCAAGAATTGCAATAGTTCCAACTCCTGCGGCTGTAAGATATTGCAAAACGGGAGCTCCCAGACCTCCTGCGCCAACAACAAGAACTCGTGTCGTCTTAAGTTTTTCTTGGCCAGCCTCTCCCATTTCAGGAAGAATTATGTGTCGTTTGTATCGTCTTTTTTCAGCCTCGTTTAACATAAAAGAATTTTTTCTTTGTGTTTAATTCTTACAAATTTAGTTAAAGAATGGGAAAAAGAAAGTGGCTAGGTATTCTGTTTAAAAATTAGCGGCAAATAAAAAATCTGAGAATTAACAGATTAATTCAGTCTGTTAAGTCTCAGATTAACTTTGAATATATGGAGGAATTGGCGTTTTAAAAATCAGCTAGAGTAAGGCCTATTGAGAATGGGTAAAGTTCAGGTGCTTTATTTGCTTCAAATAGTGGGGTCATATAATAATTTGCGAATAGTTTAAGTCCACGATAACCTGCGCGAGCAGTAAAACCGTATCGTAAGGCTGAAAGATTGAAATCGTCTTTATCCTTAACTTTTTGTTTATCTCCGTTTTCTTTATAAACGATTTTTGTGTTAGAGAAGAGTTTAACTCCAGCTACTGGTCCGGCAGAAAAGTAAATTCTTTTTTTACCTGCAGGAATCTGGAATTCAAGCAGCAAAGGAGCTCTAAGGTAAGTTGTTTGTAATCTGTTTTTCTGAATATTTGGATACGTTAAATCCAGGTCACTAATTGATTCAATCAGACCATTCACTTTTTGAATTGAATTATTATTATCGAAATGATAATTATTCCATTCAAAACCAAGGCCTGTCACAATCCCAATTTTATCTGTTCCAAGACCAAATCCATATTGCAAAAAGTTTATATTTATGTTCCATGACCGGCTGGTATTCAGCTCCATAAAATCCATTGTATTGTCAAGGCTCATAGATCCACTACTATTGACATAATTATTTAGACCTATTTCGAAGCCTGTCCAATTAGGTTTAAATTTACCAAAGTCGTTATTATCTGATTCTTCCTCTACATCGTTATCACAATTGTCTTCAATGTTTTCGTCAATATCCTCAATATTTACTTGAGTTCCTTTATCTCCCTCTATAATAATAATACCTTTTTTACCAACCTTGATTCGGGTGGTATCACTTTTTTCATTAATTATCAGAGTTTCTTCAGCTCCTACATTAACTATTGTATGGTCTGGTTCTTCACTTACAGTAACAATTTCCTCAACATTTACATATTTTGAATCTTCCTGTGTAAAAGCCGGGGTCGCAAGGAGTCCGGCAAGTACAATTGTAAATAGACTTTTCATTTGGGGTAAATTTTATTGTTTGTTGTTTGTTTGTTTTCCGCTTCTAAACATGTGACGGGAAGCATACTTGAAAAGTTACAGCCATGATAAAAAAGCAAGAGTTTTATGAAATATTTTTAGCGGGAAAAGAAAATGATTTTCTCAATCAAGCTAATGGGGCTAGCTTAATAAAAATACCTTCAAGTTTCACAACTAAAAGTTCCCTTATTTGACGGATGTTGTTGAAAAGGAAAGCAATTTTGAGTTAAAGGAATAGGAAGTAATATTACCATCAACCCCAATTTTCTTTTCGAGCTTCATTTCTCCTCCGGTAATTTTATTAATACCAGAAATCCCGGCATCGGCAATTTGCCAGCCAGAAATATGACCAATTCTACGGTCTTTTTTCCCGAGTACTTTTTCGAAGAATTCCTTTCGAGCATATTCGGAAAGGCTTAAATATTCGGAGGAATTAATTGCTTCAGGTTTTACAGGGCTTGTGTAGATTATTTTCCCTTTTTCAATAGTGGGAACCAGAATCTGATTATCTGTTACAGAAGCCAGTTTTATTTGAAAGGAAGGGTTTAATCTTTGCTTCGGCAGAGCATTTTTATTTTCACTACCTTTCTTCAGTGGATTTTCTCCTTTTTTGATAGTGGATACATGTTTTTTTAATAAATTTTCAGACAGGGTCAAAAAGGAAGTTGTTTGAGTTTTCGATTCAGACTTTTCTATATTTATAGGCTGACTTTCTTTTGTCTTTTCAATTTCAGCCTTTGAGGATAACCTGGCGGGCAAATTTGCAGAGACAATAGGAAGGTTATTAAATATTTCATCATTTTGAAAATAGATTACAACCATTAAGGCAATAGCTGCAGCAACTGATAAAACAGGAATAAATAATTGGCGAGGAAGCAAGGCCACCCTTTTTTTAAGTTTATTCTTTTGAAAAAAAATTATGTTTTTTTCTGGCAAAAGATGGAGTTTTGAAAAAAGCTTAACCGTGCCTAGATGTTCCGGGTACAACCTTATAAAATCTGATAGTCCTTTTCGTTGTTCAGTTGATAAATCCAATTCATTTTCTGCCACACAAAAATCTTCAAAATTATTCACATTAACCGGAAGGCTTAAGTCAGGCTTTTTAAGGAAGAATTTTCCTTTAAAAAGCATGTTTTCAGGTGTAAGCCTAATTTTTTCGGTACCTTCAAGCTCTTCTCTTAAATCGGGGTTAATCAGAAGAAAATCCTCGAGTATAAGAATATCGTGGTCGGTAAGGTTTCCGTCCAGATAGTCTATAAAAAACAACTCGTAATTATTTCTGTTAATATTCATAAAAATATTATAAAACTTTCTCAGGGCTTCCAATGTAGTTTTTCAAAAAAATCCTACCCCTATATATATAAACTTTAACTTGTGATTCAGACAGGCCAGTTATTTCAGCAATTTCATCATATGAGTAACCTTCATAGTCGCGTAAAAGAATTACTGACCTTTGAGTTTCAGGTAAGAGCTGGATTGCTTTATGAAGGATCTCGTTCAGGTCAGAATACTGATTATTATGTACAATACTTTCATGTCGTACTTCATCAAAACTAGTCATTCTGCTTTCTTTACGAATCATATCAATCATTGTATGATAAGCTGTTGAAAAGAGATAGGATTTCACTTTTACAGCATCTACTGTTTCGTGTTTTACCCAGCACTTTTCGAAAGTATCCTGAACGACATCTCTAGCTCTATCCTTATCTTTTAAATTTTTAAGAATAAACCTGTAAATCCCATTCGAATAGTCTTCTACAGCTTTGTTATAATCTTTTACTGTCATTTATTGATCCGCTTTCGAGCATAAGACGATGAAATATATGAAAAGTTACAAAACATATTATAATTATTTAATGATATTTTATTCACAGGAAGAAATGCCAATCTCAGCCGACAGATTATTATTTTTTAGACAAAAAAATCCTTTAAGCAGTGAAAATTAATTAATTATTTAAAGATTAAAGAATCCTATCTCAATTGATTCATTGATTTGGAGGTTTTGTTGAGAATATCAATTTTTTTCCTAAATTTACTACCCTTTTAAAAATCATCTATGCGGGCTGTAATACAGAGAGTATCAAAGGCTTCCGTCAAATGCTCCAGTGGTCACTATGATGAAATAGGGAGTGGGATACTTGTTTTTTTAGGTATAGAGGAGTCTGACGGGGATGAAGATATTAAATGGTTAAGTGGGAAGATAAGTCGTTTAAGAATTTTCCCTGATGAAAAAGGAGTAATGAATCTTGGGCTTAGTGAGTTGGGCGGAGAAATTTTGCTTATTTCTCAATTTACTCTGCATGCAAGTACACGTAAGGGAAATCGGCCATCCTTTACAAGAGCCGCTCCACAGCAAATCTCAGAACCATTGTATTTTGAATTTATCCGGCAGTTGGAAAAGGATTGTGAGATCAAAGTAAATACAGGTGTTTTCGGGGACCACATGGATGTATCACTTATAAATGACGGTCCGGTTACAATACTTTTTGATACAAAAGTAAAAGAGTAATTCCGAATAAAATGACATTAACTGAAACACAACGATTAGTAGACCTCTGGATTAAGGAATATGGTGTGAAATATTTCAGTGAGCTCACTAACATGGCTATTTTGACTGAGGAAGTTGGAGAAGTAGCAAGAATTATTGCCAGAAAATATGGTGATCAGTCGTTTAAGGAGGGTGAAAATCCTTCTGAACTTGCTGATGAATTAGCGGATGTACTATTTGTTTTAATTTGCCTAGCGAACCAAACGGGTGTAGATCTTTCAGACGCCCTTACCAAAAATATTGAAAAAAAAACAAGCCGCGATTCACGGCGACATAAGAAGAATAAAAAACTATTATAAAAACAGAAGTATGATCCGAAATAAATACAAAATATCAGTCAATCAAAATTTCATCAAAGAAAAAATTGAGCAAATTGAACAACGATCTTCCCAAATGCGAGATAAAGCTATTCTTACTCATATATTCAGCCTAATAGATTTAACAAGTTTAAATAGTACTGATTCTATTTCAAAGATAACCGCATTGACAGAGAAGGTGAACTGTATTTCTGATAAGTTCCCTGATTTGCCAAATGTTGCTGCCATATGCGTTTTCCCCAATTTTGTTCCTACAGTGAGAAAGACTTTGACAATAAAAAAAGTAAAGATTGCATCAGTTGCGGCCTCTTTCCCCGCATCACAGACTTTTATAGATATTAAAATTCAAGAAGTGCGAAAAGTAGTAGAAAGCGGCGCTGATGAAGTTGATATCGTTATATCCCTTGGTGAGTTTTTAGAAGGAAATTACGAACTTGTATCAGAGGAAATTAAAAAAATCAAGGCTGTCTGTGGCGATGCGCATTTAAAAGTAATTTTAGAAACTGGCAGTATTGAAGACTTAAGTTTAATAAAACTAGCATCCTTTCTAGCTATGGATTCCGGAGCAGATTTTATCAAAACCTCAACCGGAAAAATGGAAAAAGGAGCAAGTCCTGAGGCGATTTGGGTAATGTGTGAAGCAATTAAAGAGTATTACGACAAAAATGGTCGAGCTGTTGGAATAAAGCCTGCGGGTGGAATTTCGGATATAAGCACCGCTGTTAATTACTATTTAATTGTAAATGAAATCCTAGGAAATGATTGGTTAAAGCCAGAGCGCTTTCGTTTTGGGGCCAGTAAACTAGCTAATTTACTATTAGGAGAAAAGTATTTTTAGTACTTTTGCATTGTATAAACTTACCGTCAGGAAAAAAACTTTAAACTTAAATTGTTGTTTTTTCGTTTAGGCGGAAATCCGAAATATGCAAAATCAGCAAAGAGATTCGACATTTTCTATTGTTGGAGAATCAAAAGATTCTATTTCGTCTTCTCCACAAGTTTTTGTGGAGACAATACCTAGCACCGCGCAAGTATTAAGGGGAAGGCTATATTCAAGCGGAGTATCAGGAAATGAATTTCCTGACTGGTATTTTTTAGCCGTTATCTTAGTATTAGCGGGCATTGCCTGGGCAAGAATTATTTACGGTAAGTTTCTAAATTTGGTCTGGATATCCGCTTACAGTTACCAAATTGCTGCCAAAACACAAAAAGAGCAAAGCGTTGTTCAAAAGCGTTTCGGCCTTAGTCTGGATTTATTATATCTTGTAAACTCTTCCCTTTTTTTATACTTACTAAATTACTTTTTTGCCTTAGGATTTTTACCCGAAGATGGATTTTGGTTCTTAATAGTCTCTTTTACTTTTCTTCTCTTCTTAATTATTTTCCGAATAATTATAATGAGGACTATTGGCAATATTTTTGAAAGAAAAGAACTATTTAAGGGCTTTTTGTACCATTTCTTTATTTACAATAAGGTTATAGGTCTTATAATTATTCCTTTTTTAATTGCCATTCCTTATACACATGGATTATTGCAGGAATGGCTTGTATATACTGGGGTTTCAATCATAATTATTATTTATGTTTTTCGCCTATTTAGGGCCGCTGTTTATGTATTTAAAAATGTTGTTTTGTTTTTCTATTTGATTTTGTACCTTTGTTCCCTTGAAATATTACCCCTCTTAGTGGTAATAAAAGTATTACTTTCTTTGGCACAGGTTTAAATTAAACCATTTAAGTAGTAGAGCTTTATGACTAGAATCAAGAGAATTTTGGTTTCCCAACCAAAGCCGGAGTCTGAAAAACACCCCTATTCCGATCTTGCCGAAAAAAACAATCTTAAAATTGACTTCAGACCTTTTATACAGGTAGAAGGAGTTAGTGTTAAGGATTTCAGGAAAGCAAGAGTAGAAATTTTAGCCCATGGGGCTGTGATTTTCACAAGTAAAACTGCAATAAACCATTTTTTTAGAATTGCTGAGGAATTAAAAATCAGCATTCCCGACGAAATGAAGTATTTCTGCAGTTCCGAATCAATAGCCTTCTATCTGCAAAAGTACATTGTTTACAGAAAGAGAAAGATATTTTACAGCTCGAGTGGGAATATAGTTGATATTATGGATATTCTTTTGAAACACAAAGAAGAAAACTTCCTTGTTCCCATGTCAAATGCTAACAAAGATGAAGTTACAGTTTTGCTCGAAAAGGCTAAAATCAAATATACATCTGCAGTTTTGTATAATACAGTTTGTAGTGATCTTTCCGACCTTTCAGAAATCAATTATGATGTATTAGTCTTTTTTAGCCCGACTGGAATTAAGTCACTTTTACAGAACTTTCCTGGTTTTAAGCAGAACGATATAAAAATTGCAACTTTTGGGTCCACAACAGCTAAGGCTGCAACGGAGGCCGGATTGCGGCTAGATATTAGTGCCCCTCAGCCCAATGCTCCTTCTATGACAATGGCACTTGATCAATATATCCGTGAATATAATAAAAGTTTTAAAAAATAGATTTTCTTTATAATACTGGTGGCCCCCGGTTGTTGTTTTTCAAATTACCTTTGTTTAGGTATGGAATAAACCAATCGGGGGTCATTATTTATTTATGAATTTAAACACTCTACATCGCTCAGAAAGACTTAAAAGCGCGAAGTCAATCAGCCAACTATTTGAAACTGGTAAAAGTCTTTTTGTTCACCCGATCAGACTGCTCTATCATATTAATCCCTCTAGTGAATGCGTTTTGATTAAAGTGGGATTTGCAGCACCAAAGAAGAGCTTCAGAAGGGCAATTGATAGGAATATACTCAAACGAAGGATGCGTGAAGCATACAGGATCAATAAATCAAAATTTCTAATTTTAGATAAAAGTCCTTTTCCCGGGCTAGAAATCATGTTCATATACCAAGGCAAAGAAATTGAGGATTTTACTAAAATCAGCGTTTGTACTATAGAGTTGTTGAAAAAGCTTTCAATAAAACTATCAAAAATGAATTATGTACGAATTTAAGCTCCCCAGTAATCAAACTTTATTTGACCTAAATGAATCCGTTGAATAAGATTTTGATATAGGTTTTAAGTATAAAGTATTTGTTTGAAGGTGAAAAAGAGCTGAGAAAACACTCGAACTCAACAGAAATTCATTACTCATTTGATTTATTACATCTTTTAAAGTGTTTGAGGTAGTATTCTCTGGCAATTTTCATAAATTTGATTAATATCAAATAATTACTTTTATGTCAAAAGCAAAATCTAATTTCATAGTTGGTAGCATTCTGATGGTAGCAATATTAATATTGCTTTCCGGATGTTCTAAAAAGAAAGAAAAAGTTCAATTCATCACTCCGGCTTATAATCCTGAAATTGCTGCATTCACTTCGGGAATAATCCCATCAGAATCAGTGATTCGGGTTAAACTCACTTCAGATTATGCTAAAGAATTCAATCCTGAGCAAGCTATTAATTTAAGTCTCTTTGATTTTAAACCTAGTATACAAGGAAGCACCTACATTACCGATGCAAGAACAATTGAATTTCGCCCGGAAAATAAGATGCCGTCTGGCCAAACGTATAAAGCCGTTTTCAAGACATCAAAACTTTTGCCTGACAAAAAAGGAGTAAAAAGCTTTGAATTTCAATTCAGTATTATTCAACTAGATATCGCTTTGGATTTTTCAGGACTAAGATCTCAAAGCAGTAAAGATCTTATCTGGAATGAAATAAAAGGATCACTAATAACCACAGATAAAGTTTTAAGTGCCGATATAGAAAAAATTGTTTTGGCAGTACAAAATAGCCAAAATTTACCTTTCATCTGGAAACATGATCCAAACGGACTAATTCATGAATTCACAATTGATAGTGTCCGTCGCACCGAAAAAAGAGAGACTGTTGACATAAGCTGGGATGCAGGTTCTCTTAAATCAAAGGCCAAAGGATCAAGAAAATATGAGATTCCTGCATTGAATGAGTTTACCCTTTTAGAAACTAAAATTATTCAGCAGCCTGAGCAATACATTCAAATATTATTTTCAGACCCAATTAAAACAGACCAATATTTAAATGGCCTAATTAGTCTGAGTAATAATGTAGGTTTAAGGTTTGCTGTTGATAATAATATGGTCAGGGCATATCCTGAAATCCGGCAAAGCGGAACCCTGGATTTGAATATACTATCTGGAATAAAGAATATTTTAGGCTTTAGTTATCTGGGATCCCAGGTAATTTCAGTAAATTTTGAAGAATTGAAACCTTCTATCCGTTTAATTGGACAAGGAGTAATTATGCCTCAATCAGAAGGATTAATATTTCCTTTTGAGGCTGTTAATTTAAAAGCAGTGGATGTAAAAATAATTCGCATATATGAGAATAATGTAACTCAATTCCTGCAAATCAATGATCTGGATGGTAATGATGAAATGAAACGAGCCGGTCGGCTTGTTGCAAAGAAAACTATTTCACTGAATTCGGATCGATCAATAAATTTCGGTGAGTGGAATGCTTTTGCTATCGACCTTTCAGACCTTATAAAATCAGAGCCCGGAGCAATTTACCGCGTAGAACTTGGATTTCGCAAAAAACACTCCCTTTACAAATGCAGTGATAGTGAAGACATGAGTTATGAAACATTGACTGATCCTAATAACAATGAGAATATAATTACAGGAAACGATTTATCATACTGGGATGCACAAAACGGGTATTACAGTTATGAGAATTACGATGGTGAGTATGATTATGAATACAATTGGGATGAGAGAGATAATCCTTGTTCAGATTCATATTTCAACCAAAGTAGAAGTGTTTCCAGAAATATTCTCGCCTCAAATCTTGGAATAATTGCGAAGAAAGGATCCGATAACTCATTTTTATTTGCTGTAACAGACCTAGTTAGCTCTGAGCCAATAAGTGGAGTAAATTTGGAATTATTCAATTTTCAACAACAAACGATTTCTTCATGCGAAACAGATAAGGAAGGTTTTGCCAGTGTTAAAACAGACCAACAAGCTTTTTTACTTGTAGCTAAGAAGGATAGTCAGAGAGGGTATCTCAAACTTTTTAATGGCGCTTCTTTGTCATATAGTCAATTTGATGTTTCAGGTAGTCCAGTTGATAAAGGTATTAAAGCATTTTTTTATGGCGAAAGAGGTGTTTGGCGCCCAGGGGATACATTATTTCTAAATTTAATTCTTGAGGATAATGATAAGGTTTTACCAGAAGGTCATCCTGTTATTTTTGAATTATTCGATGCTCGTGGGAAAATATATAAAAAGATAACATTGACAGAAGGATTAAATGGATTCTATTCCTATAAAGTAGCAACTAGTTCAGACGCCCCTACTGGAAATTGGAGGTTAGATGCTATTGTTGGAGGGTTGACTTTCAGCCATGGGATTAAAATAGAGACTGTGAAGCCAAATCGCCTGAAAATTAAACTTGAGTTTCCTGATAATGAGCTTCATGCGGATAATGCTTCAAATAAAGCCCGAATGATTGTTTCATGGTTGCATGGTTCTCCTGCTTCTTTTTTGGAAGCAAAAGTCGCCGTTAATTTTTCAGTAATGGACACCAGATTTAATGGTTTTGATGACTATGTGTTTACAGATCCCTCAAAAATATTTTACCCGAGTGAACGTGAGATTTTCGAAGGAACCCTTAATGAAAATGGTGAGACAAGCTTTACCCCGGAGTTTTTTGTAAAAGGCACAAGTCCCGGCAAACTTCGGGCAACATTCACTAGCAGGAGTTTTGAAAAAGGGGGTGACTTCAGCATTGATCAATTTTCAATTGCTTACTCCCCCTATAATAATTATCTAGGATTAAAAATTCCCAAAGGTGATAACTATGGAATGCTTTCAACGGACACCTTGCAAGTTTTTGATATCGTAAGTTTAGATGACCATGGACAAACAGTTGATATTGAAGGCCTTGAAGTGAGTGTGTTTAAACTTGATTGGCGCTGGTGGTGGCACTCTTCAGGAGAGAATTTAGCTTCATATACTGGAAGCTCTTATCGCGAACCAGTTTTCCAAAAAATTGTAAATACAAAATCTGGAAAAGCAAAATTTTCATTCAAGATAGGTACCCCGGATTGGGGGCGCTTTCTAATTAGAGTAAATGATCCTTTAGGACTTCATTCTACTGGTAAGATAGTGTATTTTGACAGTCCGGAATGGATGAGCAGAAGTTCACAAAACAATCCAGAGGCGGCCAGTATTATTATTCTTAGTTCAGATAAGGCTAAATATAATGTAGGTGAAACGGTTACTATAAATATTCCATCTGGAAAGTCTGGTAGAATATTAATAAGCATTGAAAATGGAAGCAGAGTAATTGAACATTACTGGTTGCCTTCGAAAGGACAGCTTTCCACTTTTAGTTTCACTTTAACTCCGGAGATGACTCCAAATATTTATGTAAATGTTAGTTTGATTCAACAACATGCCCAAACCCAAAATGATCTTCCCATAAGGATGTATGGAGTAATCCCCATATTTGTTGAGAACAAGGAGAGCCACCTTGAACCAGAGATTAGTATGCCGGATATTTTACGACCAGAAACTGAGGTAATTGTTCGGGTAAGCGAAAAAAACAAAAAAAGCATGACATATACCCTTGCAATTGTTGATGAAGGATTGCTAGACCTGACTCGATTTAAAACACCTGATGCGTGGCAATTTTTTTATGCCAGAGAAGCCCTTGGTGTAAAAACTTTTGATATTTATGATTGGGTAATCGGAGCATACGGAGGCAGAATTGACGGAGTATTCAGTATTGGTGGAGGCGAAGACAGTGATGGGGCAAAGTCACAGACCAAAGCTAATCGATTTCCTCCAATGGTAAAATTTATTGGCCCTTTCGAACTCTCTGCCGGAGCAGTAAATTCTCATAAAATTACAATTCCCAATTACATTGGTTCAGTAAAAACTATGGTTGTAGCCGGGCAATCTGGGGCATACGGAAAAGCTGAAAAAATCTGCCCTGTAAGAAAACCACTGATGGTACTGACTACTTTACCAAGAGTATTAGGGCCTGGTGAAACGGTCAGTATTCCGGTGACTGTTTTTGCAATGGAAGAACAGATTAAAAAAGTTAAAATTAAACTTGAGCTGAATGGTATATTTGAAACTGATGAAACTGAAAAAATAGTTGAATTCACAAGCCTAGGGGATAAAACAATCGACTTTAAAGTTAGAGTTAAATCACAAACTGGTATAGGGAAAGTGAACATTATTGCAAGCTCAGGAAAAGAAGAGTCCAGAAGCGAAACAGAACTTGAGGTACGATCACCAAATCCTGAAATTACTGAACAATATTATGGGGTTATAAATCCAGGTGAGGCATGGGAAAAACAGTTTGTTTCACCTGGTATTTCGGGAAGCAACAAGGCCGAACTGGAAGTATCTTCTCTACCCCCGGTAGATTTTGGAAGAAGGCTCAAATACCTTCTAAACTATCCTTATGGTTGTATGGAACAAGTAACTTCGGCTGTTTTCCCTCAATTATTCCTTTCTGATGTAATGGACGTCGATCAGTATACAAAGGAATTTACTGACAAAAACGTTAAAGCAGGTATTCAGAAGATTCAGAGTTTTCAGTTATCAAGCGGGGGACTTGGTTTATGGCCGAATTCAACTTCTGAAAATGACTGGGGAACGAGTTATGCAGGACATTTCATGCTTGAGGCTCAGAAAAAAGGATATACCGTATCCAAAGACTGGTTAAAGAAATGGATCACGTACCAAAAACGGATTGCACGATCATGGAGTGGAAGTCGTTATGAAACCAAATGGGAACAAAAATCCATGGAACTTTGTCAGACCTACCGACTATATACCCTTGCTTTGGCAGGAGAACCTGAGTTAGGTGCAATGAATCGATTAAGGGAACAAGCGAATTTAGATGTTTCAGCCAGTTGGCAACTTGCTACAGCTTATGCTCTGGCCGGGCAACAAAAGACTGCTGATGAACTTGTAAAAACACTTACGACTAACATACCAGTGTATAATGATACTTATTACACTTACGGATCTGAGTTGAGAGACAAAGGGTTCATTTTACAAACACTTACTTTATTAAACAGAAAAGAAGAGGCTATTCCTTTGATGCAATACATTTCAGAAAAGCTAAGTAGTGAAGGTTGGTATAGTACACAAACAACGGCTGTTTGTCTAATGGCCGTTTCCCAGTATGCCGGACCAGAAATGGTTTCGAAAAGCCTAAGCTATGACTTTAGCATCAATGGAAGCGAAATGAAACATGCTGCTTCAAATAGCTCCTACTCACAAATTCCAATTAAATTGGCAAAGTCAGAAGGAGGTAAAGTTGGCGTTAAAAATTCCGGGAATGGAATTTTATTTATCAGGCTTTCAGTGCATGGCGTTCCATTAGCTGGAAAAGAAAAGAGTGTTTCACAAAACCTAAGTATGCAAATAGTATATAAAAGTATGAACGGGAATTTAATAGATGTCAGCAGTCTGGAACAGGGAACCGACTTTCTTGCTGAAGTAAGAATCTATAATCCGGGAACTTTTGGTACTTACCAAAATCTTGCATTAACTCAGATATTTCCATCTGGATGGGAGATTCAGAACCAGCGACTTTTTGAAACCAATTTAGGAATAAACAGTGTTCCTGATTATCAGGATATTAGGGATGATAGGATTTATACCTTTTTTAGTCTTTCTAGTAATAGTTATAATAACTATACTGTTAAACTCACCGCTGCGTATAAAGGTCGGTTTTATCTTCCCGGGATTTTGTGTGAAGAGATGTACCGGGGTGATGTCAGGGTTGTAGAAACAGGAAAATGGGTTGAAGTGAAAGGAAACGAGAAATAGAAATTAATTTTATTTGATGGGTTCGAGTTTATGAATAAATACTGGTTTTTGTTTGCATCATTTCTGGTTATGGTATTTGGTCTGGGATTTTGGTTTTGTTTACCCAGACCCTTGTTTTCAGATCCTTTTTGCACTGTAATCACTGATAGTAAGTTTGAAATGCTGGGAGCCAGGATAGCTGATGACGGACAATGGCGGTTTCCTGCAGGAGATAGCATTCCATTAAAGTACAAAAAATCACTTATACTTTTTGAAGACAAATATTTCTACAAACATCCAGGTATAAATCCCGTTTCTATTTTTAAGGCAATAGAGAGAAATATCAAAGCCGGTAAAATAATCAGTGGTGGCAGTACGATTTCTATGCAAGTAATTCGTTTGTCAAGAAAGGGTAAGCCAAGAAATATTTATCAGAAGTTAGTAGAAATCATTTTGGCAGTAAGATTGGAATTGTCATTTACAAAGGAGGAAATTCTACTATTATATTCGTCGCATGCTCCCTTTGGTGGAAATGTTGTAGGCTTGGAGGCAGCATCTTGGCGGTATTTTGGAAGAAATCCAAATACGCTTTCCTGGTCTGAGGCAGCTGTAATCGCTGTTTTACCGAATTCACCTTCGCTTGTTCATCCAGGTAAAAACAGGGAGAGATTAAAAATAAAAAGGAACCGCCTTCTTACGAAACTTTATATGTCTGGGGAAATTGATAGCCTTAGTTTTCATCTTGCTTTGGCAGAATCCTTACCGGAAAAACCGTTTCCTCTACCCCGTTTAGCTCCGCATTTGCTTGACAGGTTTTATATAGAAAACAAAGGAAACAGAGTCAGAACAAGTATCAACAAAAATTTGCAGGAGAAAGTTGAACGGCTCATGTCGGTTCAGAAAGAGCGCCTTTACAGTAATGATATCCATAATGCAGCGTGCCTGATCATAGATATAAAAAATGAATCTGTTCTCACCTATTATGGAAACATACAAAATATTGAGCATCCTGAATATGGAGGAGAGGTTGATGTTATTCATTCACCCCGTAGTTCAGGAAGCATTTTAAAGCCCTTTTTGTTTGCTGAAATGATTCAGCGGGGAGTTATTCTTCCAGCGATGCTTATTGCTGATATACCTACTTTTTACGGGAATTTTAGCCCAAAAAATAATACGAGAGAATATGATGGAGTTGTGCCAGCAAGAATGGCATTAAGCCGTTCATTAAATATTCCTGCAGTAAGGATGTTGCGATTATATGGAGTCGAAAGGTTTAGTGATGATCTTAAAGCATTAGGTATTAACACCTTATCACATTCTTCGGGACGTTACGGTTTAAGCCTTATTTTAGGTGGTGCTGAAACAAGTTTATGGGATCTTGCCGGGGTATTTTCAGGGTTTGCCCGAATCCTGAATGATTATAATGAAAACAATGGTTGTTATTTCGAGGGAGCATTGAATAAACCAGCCTTAATTTTTTCAGATAATACCAGCCAAGCAAGCAGAAATAAACAAGAACAGGGAATTATAGGAGCAGGTGCTGTTTACCTCACATTTAAAGCTCTAATAGATGTAAACCGCCCTGATCAGGAGAGTGGATGGGAAAGTTTTGCATCAACCCGTAAAATAGCATGGAAAACAGGTACTAGTTTCGGATTCCGCGATAGTTGGGCGATTGGCGTAACACCAGAATATGCTGTTGCAGTATGGTCTGGTAATGCAACCGGAGAAGGCAGTCCCGGGTTAACTGGAATAAACGCATCTGCCCCAATTCTTTTTGAACTATTCAACCTGCTTCCCGCAACAAGCTGGTTTAAGGTACCTTATGACGATTTATTACAAGTTAAAATTTGTTTAAAAAGCGGGCATTTGGCTGGCCAGGCATGTGTTGAAACAGATTCAGCATGGGTTCCTGAGGCGGGCTTACAAACCACTGTATGTCCGTATCATAAATTGATTCATCTGGATCATGAGAAAAAACAGAGAGTAAGCAGCGATTGTTATCCTGTTGAAAACATGGTGCATGAATCCTGGTTTGTTTTACCCCCTGTTCAAGAATGGTACTTCCGTCAGAAAAATCCATGGTACAAAGAACTTCCTCCCTATAAAACTGGCTGTGAGGAGAGAAATGAGATTTCACAGATGCAAATGATTTATCCTGAAATAGGAACCATTGTATATGTACCTTATGAACTGGATGGATCAAGAGGGAGACTTGTCTGTGAAGCTGTGCATAGAAATCCCGGAAGTGAAATTTTCTGGCATATTGATGATCAATACCTTGGAAAAACAAAAGGACGGCATCAAATGGCCATTATTCCGGAAAAGGGAAAACATGTTATAAGGTTGATTGATTCAGATGGTGTCAGAATAAGTGTGGAGTTTGAGGCAATAGACCGAGGAAAATGAACCAATAATTACCAGGATAATTAAATTCCCAAAAGTTAAATATGTTTAATTTCCAATGTGGGGATTGATTTTGGTATATCTTTGAAACAGTTATAAAATGAATTCATTATGAATAAGAAACTCAACAAAGTCCGTGTTTTTTTCGCCATAGCAGTAATTGGGATTGCAAGCCTTGGATTTACTGTCAAAAATAGTGATTTTGAACTGGTTAAAAGTCTGGATATTTTTTATACTCTTTTCCGGGAACTGAATTTGTATTATGTTGATGAGACACAGCCTGAGAAACTGATTGAAACTGGCATTAATTCCATGTTAAGTTCACTTGACCCTTATACCAGTTATATTCCAGAATCGGAAATGGATGATTTCAACTTTATGACTACTGGCGCATATGGCGGAATAGGATCCTTAATAAGAGCGGGTAAAAGTTATGCGATAGTAGCAGAGCCTTATGAAGGTTCTCCGTCAGCAAAGGCAGGAATGATGGCAGGAGACGAAATAATTTCCGTTGATGGTTTCAACACAAAAGGGAAGGCTCTTTCTGAAGTAAGTGAAAAACTTAAAGGTGTTCCCGGAACCGACCTGACTATTGAAATAAAAAGGCAAGGGGAACCAGAGAGTCGAAAATTAAAGATTGTTCGTGAACAGATTCATATTGGAAATGTTTCATATTATGGGGTTGTTGGAATAAAGACAGGATATATTCGCTTATCAAGTTTTACTGTTGATGCTGGCAAAGAAGTTAAGGACGCACTTCTTGATCTGAAAAATAATTATGGCGTTGAAAAATTAATTCTTGATCTAAGAGGTAACCCAGGAGGATTGTTAATTGAAGCGGTTCGAGTATGTAATATTTTCGTGGATAAGGGACAATTAATTGTTAGTACGAAGGGAAAAGTGAAGCAATGGGATCAGGAGTATTTCACTACAGCTGATGCTATTGACAGCAAGATCCCAATGGTTGTTTTGGTAAACAGAGGTTCTGCATCAGCAGCAGAAATTGTTGCCGGGGCTCTTCAGGATGTTGATCGTGCTATAATTCTAGGCGAAAGAACATATGGAAAAGGTTTAGTACAGACTACTAGAAAACTTAAATATAATACGCAACTTAAAGTAACAACAGCTAAGTATTATATTCCAAGCGGAAGGTGCATACAAGCACTTGATTATACACACCGAAATGAGGATGGCAGTGTTGGATACATCCCGGATTCATTGATCACAAAGTTTAAAACCAAAGGTGGGCGTGCTGTTTATGATGGTGGAGGGGTTAAACCAGATATTTTGGATTCTTTAGATTCTTTCAATCAATTAAGTATGTATTTATATGCAAAAAATTTGATTTTTGATTTTGCAACTGACTACACAGTAAGGCATAAAGATCGACCTAAAGTAGTTGGTTTTAAGATTGGTGATGATGAATATTTGAAATTTAAAGAATTTGTTAAAAGCCGCGGATTTGAATATGAGACACAAAGTGAGAATGAGTTGAAAAAGCTTATATCAATTGCAAAAGCCGAGAAGTATTTTGACGCTGCATCTGAAGAGTTTTCTATTCTTGAAAAAAAGCTTGAACATGATGATGACCGGGATCTTAATAACTTTAGAAAGGAGATAGAGGAGCTTATTAATGAGGAAGTTATAAGTAGGTATTACTATCAGAAAGGGAGGATTGGTTTATCAGTGGAGTCTGATACACAAGTAGAAAAAGCTACAAAGTTCTTAAATGAGTCAGGAGCGATTGATAAAATTTTAGTCAGAACGGAAGAGGATAATATTGAAAAGGGATAAGCTGTAATTATTCATACATCGGCTTGCCCCAATAAAATTGGGCTATCATAGTGCAAAATATTTGGATATGTCTTTTAGCAATTTGATGATTTGAATTTGGAATTTAGGATTTATGAAGAGAATTCCTAAAATATCAATGAGCTTCAAGCCAGTTAAATCCAGTACCCATTTCAACAAGCAAAGGAACGGAGAGTTTGATCGCTCCTTCCATCTCTGAACGAACAAGGTTCATCAGTTTACTTTCCTCTGCTTTTTTCATATCAAAAACAAGTTCATCATGAACCTGCAAAATCATTTTTGAGTTCATTTGAGCCTCTTTCATCTTGTTGTGGATATTGATCATGGCTATCTTAATAATATCAGCAGCAGAACCCTGAATAGGTGCGTTAATAGCGTTTCTTTCTGCCATACCTCTTATTCCCTGATTTCGGGAATTTATATCAGGTAATTGTCTTTTTCTTCCAAGCATTGTTGTTACGTACCCTGTTTCTCGAGCCAGACGTATGCTTTGATTCATATATTCTTTTACCCCTGGGAAAGTATTGAAGTAATTATCAATGAGATCTTTAGCGTCTGATCTGCTAATATTAAGTCGTTGGGAAAGACCAAAAGCAGAGATGCCATATATTATTCCAAAATTCGCAGTTTTTGCTCGGCTACGCATTTCACGTGAAACATCTGCCAATTCAATTTTATAGATTTTAGCTGCAGTTGCGGTATGAATATCTTCACCAAGCATAAATGCGCTGATCATATTTTCATCTTTGCTTAGGTGGGCCATCAGTCTCAATTCTATCTGAGAATAGTCGGCAGAAAGAAACAGGTTTTCGGAACTTTCAGGAACAAAAGATTTTCTAATCTCTCTTCCCCTTTCTTCACGAATAGGAATATTCTGCAAATTCGGATTATTAGAACTTAGCCTCCCTGTCGCGGCTACAGTCTGGTTAAAGGAGGTATGAATTTTACCGGATTTATTATCTACAAGTTTTGGAAGTGTGTCTACATAGGTGGAAAGAAGTTTTTTAAGTCCGCGATATGTAAGAACCTCTTCCACAATAGGATGTTTTCCTGTAAGTCGAGCAAGAACCTCCTCCCCGGTTGAATATTGCTTGGTTTTAGTCATTTTTGCGTCGTTGTCAATTTTAAGACGGTCAAAAAGCACTTCACCTAACTGTCGGGGAGACTGAATATTGAATTCATGTCCAGCCAGCTTATATATTTTTTCTTCGGTTAGCAGAATATCTTTGACCAGTTCTGTACGGAAATCTACAAGAGTTTCTTTGTCAAGTTTAATTCCATTCTGCTCCATTTCAGCCAGGACTTTGATTAATGGCATTTCTATCTTTTCAGCAAGTTCAAACAATCCCTCGGTTTTTAGCTGATCAATGAATTTCTCATATAATAAAAACGCCAGATCAGCATCTTCGGCAGCATAATCTTTGATTTTCTCTATTGGGACATCCTTCATATTGCCTTGATTTTTCCCTTTTTCTCCAATAAGTTCTTCAATTTTTACAGGCGAATATTGAAGGTAATTTTCCGATAAAACATTTAGGTTATGACGTTGATCTGGTTGCAATAGATAATGAGCGATCATGGTATCGAAATATGATCCTCCCACTTCAATCCCGTACTTTTTAAGCATGCGGGTGTCAAATTTCAGATTTTGTCCTATTTTAAGGATATTTTGGTTTTCTAATGCAGATTTGAAGGGACTCAACATTTTTACTGCATCATCAAATAATTGGGGTAGAGGAATATAAAAAGCTTCGTTAGGTTTAATAGAAAAGGAAATTCCCACTAAATCAGCTGAAAAAATGTCAAGATCTGTTGTTTCTGTATCGAAAGAAAAAGCATCGGAATTATTCAAGTCATCAGCTAACTTTTTTAAAGAAATTTCCTCATTAACCAGGACATAATTTTTTTGAACAGTATTAATAGTATTATAATTTGAAACGATTGGTTCAACAGAAGAAAAACCGGAAAAGAGGTTTCCTTGCTGAGAATTTGTTTGAATTGGTTTTGTTTCTGGCTTTATTTGTCTAGTTAGCAGTGTTTTAAACTCAAGTTCCTGAAATATTTCTTTAATCTTTTCTGAATTCACCACTTCTTTTATATATAAATCAGCATCGAAGTTTACTGGAACGTCAAGGCGGATAGTAACGAGTTCGCGGGAAAGGTAAGCTTGCTCTTTAAATTTCTCAAGATTTTCGCGAAGTTTCCCTTTAAACTTATCGAGGTTAAGATATATATTATCAAGGCTATGAAATTCAGAGATCATTTTTATTGCTGTCTTCTCTCCCACTCCAGGAACACCGGGAACATTATCAGATGAATCTCCCCAGAGGGCAAGAATATCGATAAACTGAGCCGGATCCGTAATACCGAATTTTAAACAAATTTCATTTTTCCCAATTATTTCAGAGACGCTTCCTGCTTTTCGAGGTTTGAATAAAACAATATTATCAGAAACGAGCTGATTATAATCCTTATCAGGAGTCATCATAAATACCTTAAAGCCCTCTTTTTCAGCTTGTTTAGCTAAGGTTCCAATGACATCATCGGCTTCAAATCCCGCGCATTGAATTACCGGAATATTATATGCTTCAATAATTTTTTTAATCTGAGGTACAGCCTTTCTAATATCTTCAGGTGTTTCCTGCCGATTGGCTTTATAGGCTGGAAAAAGTTCATTTCTGAAGGTTGGGCCTGCGGGATCGAAGGCAACAGCAATATGGGAAGGGTTTTGATTTTTCAGAACGTCATCAAGAGTAATTGTAAAACCAAAAGCAGTTGACGTATTCTGCCCTTTGGAGTTTTTCATGGGATTAGAAATAAAAGCATAATAAGATCTGAAAATCAGGGCGTATGCATCAAGCAGAAATAGTCTTTTATCGGTATCCATTTTTAAAAGATTGGCAGTTTATAACTTGCTAAAGGTATATCAAATCAAGTGAAAAACGGAAATGTTAGCTTTTGAAGAGGAAAAAGAATTTTCGTCTGCTTTTGCTTAAATTCTCGTATACACAGCAGAGGAATAATAATTGTTCTGCAAAATATATGCTAGAGATTATCAGAGGCATACCATTCAGCATATGATGTTGCTGTTTCACAAAGCTTTACCGAGAAAAGTGTTAAGGTTACTGGCAGCAGAGGTTTAATTTTCTTCACTATATCAATCAGGAGGTTTTCACATGTTGGTTGAAAATCAACAATTCTAAGTGTATCGAACATTTGAGAAACATGTGCAAGGCTTTGACTATCAGCGTCTTTAGAGATAACAAGGGCATGATCAAGGTAATCAAGAATCGGTTTTTTTACCCACTTTTTAATATCTGAAAAGTCTGCAACCATTCCATTTTTCGGATCAATATTATTGTTTAAAGGGACGCCAAGGAGGGTAATAAAAAGTTTATATGAGTGACCATGAATGCTTTTACAAGAACCGTCGTAGTTCCAAAGAGCATGAGCCATTTCGAAGTGAAATTCTTTTGTAAGTCTAATGTTTCCCATTTAATTGTAAGTCAGCTATTTACCGCAAATTATTTGCATAAATCGATATTACCAAGAGAAATAATTTAGCATTTTACTATGTACATGCGCATTTACTAACACAATCAACAATATTTACAAGATTGTCATGTTTCAAGTAGTAATAGGTATTTTTACCCTCTCTCTGTGAAGCGAGGACCCCTTTATCTTTAAGAATTCCCAAGTGGTGAGATGTTGTTGACTGTTCGACATTAAGCAACTCATGGATTTCTGTTACAGTAAGTTTTTTTCCGTTTTCAAGATGATTTAGGATTGCTATTCTTAAAGGGTGAGCAATGGCCTTTAGCATACTTGATGCTTTTTCAAGTTGTTCAGGCGTAAGGTCTATGATTTTCATTCTATAAATTATTATTTTTTGAGATATTCCCTGGTTCTTCTTAAAACCATATGTGAATTTCTAATTAACTACATTTCATAAAAAGCTTAAAATTTACCAGCTATTAACAAATGCAAATATATATATATAATTTATCTTAAATAGAACTTCTAATTGTTTTCAAAGAATGAAAAATCAAAATTCGAAATAATACCATATTCAACAGAAATGAAACTTACTCTTTTCTATGAATGAGTAGATGTTTCTAAAAATTAATTTCACTAAACACAACCATCAATTGGTTTTTCAATCTTGAAAAAGACTTTAGTATTTTACCATAAGGAATGGTACCTTTGTAACAAATTGATATTTGATGAGTGAATTAAATCAAATCAGAGAGCCAATAAGGCTTGAGCTTAAGGAGTTTGAAAAGCATTTCAGACAATCATTAAAAAGCAATGTACCCTTACTAAATATAATTACAAATTATATCTTACGTAAAAAGGGGAAGCAGATGCGACCAGCATTTGTTTTATTAAGTGCACGGATGTTTGGCGAAATTGGGTCTTCAAGTTATACTGCCGCATCTCTAATTGAATTACTGCACACAGCCTCCCTGATACATGATGATGTAGTTGATGAATCGTATGAAAGGCGAGGGTTCTTCTCGATAAACGCTTTATGGAAAACGAAAGTTGCTGTTTTAGTTGGAGATTATCTTCTAGCTAAAGGTCTTTTGTTATCAGTTGAGCATAAAGAATATGAATTACTTGAGATAGTATCCGAAGCCGTGAAAGAAATGAGTGAGGGCGAGCTATTACAAATTCAGAAATCAAGGAAGCTAAATATCAGCATGGATAATTACTTTGAAATAATTAGAAAAAAAACTGCTGCACTTATTGCTGCATGTACCGCTTGCGGGGCAAAGTCTGCAGGAGCAACTGCAGAGCAAATTATGTTAATGAAAGAATTTGGTGAACTGACAGGTATAGCCTTTCAAATTAAGGACGATTTATTTGATTACGATCGAAGCGGTAAAATAGGAAAACCAACTGCGAATGATATTAAAGAAAAGAAAATGACTTTACCCTTGATATATGCCTTAGAAATTTGCCCAAGCTCTGAGCGAGGAAAAATAATTTCAATTATTAAGCATCATAATAGAAATGCAGATAAGGTAGATGAGGTAATAAGTTTTGTTAAAAATTACGGAGGGTTAGATTTTGCTGAGATGAAAATGCAAGAATATAAATTATTAGCTTTAGAAAAAATAAGCTCATTTCCAGAAACAGATTCAAAAAGATCACTGATTTCACTTTTAGAGTTTACAATCAGTCGTAAAGAGTAGTTTTCCGCAACTTATTCCCCTATAAATCTACGAATCAATTTGGATAACTCATTCTCCTTTGATTAAAGCTTCACTAAAAGAACTATAAATCACTAATATTTAAGTGTTTAGTGCCTATTCAAATAAATTTTTACTTTAGCCCATTCAGGTAAGTTTTCATCAGTTTTGCTTTTTTTTCTCCTAAAAGACTTTTCAATTTTTCCTCTGACAAATTTTTCAATTCTTCCATGTTGCTTACTTGCTCCCACAGTTTTCTGATAGCGCTTTCTCCAATTCCAGGAATACTTGTTAAGTCGGATTTTAGCATTCCAGCAGATCTTTTTAGCCGATGAAAAGTAATACCAAATCTATGTGCTTCATTTCTCATTTGTTGAATGAGCTTAAGAGATTCGGAATTTTTATCAATGTACAGAGGCACTGGATCATCCGGAAAATATATTTCTTCGAGACGTTTTGCAATTCCAATGACGGCAATTTTTCCCCTTAGGTTCAGTTCGTTTAAACTCTCAACTGCAGCGCTGAGCTGACCTTTTCCACCATCAATAATAATTAATTGCGGTAAATCAAGATTTTCATTTATAATCCGAGAGTAACGGCGCGTAACTATTTCCTTCATAGATGCAAAATCATCTGGCCCGATTACTGTTTTAATATTGAAATGCCTATACTCCTTTTTTGCTGGTTTAGCATTTTTAAATACGACACAAGCAGCAACTGGGTTAGAACCCTGAATATTGCTATTATCAAAGCATTCAATATGTATGGGGACAGAATCTAGTCTTAAGTCCTTTTTAAGTGTCGAAAGAATTCTGAAACTTGCTTTTTCAGGAGTCACTGAATTTTTTTGCCGATTTCGTTCTAGCATAAAGTACTTAGCATTCCGTTCAGAGAGTTCCAACAGCTTTTTTTTATCTCCAATTTTGGGTACTGTCAGGCTTACATTTTCCGGTATTGTTTCAATAAGAAATGGCAATATAATTTCTTTAGCGTCACTAAAAAGTCTTTCTCTTATTTCAAAAATTGCAAATTCAAGTAGTTCTTCTTTTGACTCATCCAATTTATTTTTTATTTCAACTGTATGAGCCTGAATTATTCCTCCGTTTACTACCTTTATAAAATTAACAAATGCTGCATCCTTATCCTGAACGATTGAAAACACATCAACATTATGAATGGCCGGGTTAACAATTGTAGATTTTGTTTGGAATTTTTCCAGCATTTCAATTTTTTGCTTTATCGATTCTGCGGCCTCGAACTCATATTTTAAAGAATGTTTCAACATTAGGCTATTAAGATGAAGGATCAAATCTTTAAGATTTCCCTTTAAAAGTTGGTGGATCTGGTCAATCGCGGTATTATAATCCTCTAAGGATTGAAGTCCTTCACAGGGTCCGATACAATTACCAATATGATATTCAAGACATTTTTTTATTTTGCCTTTTCTAATATTTTCTTCAGAAAGAATAAAAGAACAAGTTCGCAGTTTATAAAGTTGGTGAACTAGAACCAATAGAGTTTTTACTGTAAAGGCTGATGTATAAGGCCCATAATATTTAGACCCATCGGAAACAATATTTCTTGTTGAAAAAACTCTGGGAAAGCGTTCATTTTTTATACAAATCCACGGAAAGGTTTTATCGTCTTTAAGGCTGACATTATATTTTGGCTGATACTGCTTAATCAGATTATTTTCGAGCAAGAGAGCGTCAGATTCAGTATCAACAACAATATGTTTAACCTCGGCAACCTTTTTAACAAGAACTCTAAGTTTATTATTTTCGTGAATAGTTTTTGAAAAATATGAATTAACTCTTTTTTTTAGATTTTTTGCCTTCCCAATATAAAGTAAGTTAGCCGAGGAATCATAAAATTGGTAAACACCAGGCTTATCAGGAAGATTACTTATAATACTTTTAAAAATATTCTTTTCTTCTTTCATTTCTCAAGAAGTAAAATCAGTTTTCGAAAAGATCTGTAAATTCAAATCTTACACCATCAAATAGTCCCTTATTGCTAAGTTTTAATTCTGGAATTACCAACAAGGACATAAAGCTTAATGTCATAAAAGGAGCCTTTAGCTTAGATCCTAAATCTGCCGCCGCATTATTTAGCCGCAAATACTGTTCTGCAACCCATTCACCTTTTTGGTCAGACATTATACCTGCAATTGGCAAAGGAATACCAGAAACAGAAATTCCGTTATGAACTGCTACTCCCCCTTTATTTTTCACGATCCAGTTTATACATTCTGCAATTTGATCATTATTAACTCCAACAGCAATAATATTATGAGAATCGTGTGCAATTGAACTTGCAATTGCCCCTTTCTTTAATCCAAAATTATGAATATATGCAATTACAGGTTTCTCCTTCTCATATCGGTTTAAAACAACTAGTTTTAAGATATCTTTAGTTATATCAGAAGCAAGGTCGATCCCATTAGATTTGAGAGTTGTTTTAAAAGATTTAGTAACAAGTTCGCCATCAGTAACTGAAATAACTTTTATTGAACAATTATTCTTCGGTCTGACAATAATTGAATCGGGGGAAATTTGCTTAGCGTTAAATCTATTTACAAGTTTTTGCTTTCTTATCTCCCTTAGTCCCTTTGAGCGATCGAAAACCTTTTGTCCTTTAATATAAGATTCGCTAACATCAAACTTCACAATATTATCGACTCTTATAAAATCGCCCCCATCACCCACCCTGAGCATTCCCATATTTAGTCCATAATGTGAATTTGGATTAAGGGTAACTGTTTTGATTAGGTTGAAAAGGTTTATTCCACGCTTTACTCCTTTAGCTAAAAGCATATTTATATGACCTTCCAAAAGATCATCAGGGTGAAGGTCATCAGAACATAGGAAAACACTATTTGGATATTTATCAATGAGTGGCCATAAAGCATCAAAATTTTTAGCGGCACTCCCCTCTCTAATTTGGATCTTCATTCCCAAATTTATCTTTTCTGTTGCCTCGTCTATCGTGGAGCATTCATGGTCAGTTTCAATTCCAGCGCCAACATACTTTTTTAGCTCCTGTCCTGTCAGACCAGGAGCGTGTCCATCAATTCTCTTATTATATCGTTTGGCAATATCTATTTTCTTATGCACTTCTTTCTCGTCGAAAATCACTCCTGGGTAATTCATTACTTCGGAAAGAAATAAAAGTTTTTGATTTTCAAATAAGGACTCTATTTGGTTTGAACTAATTTTCCCACCAGAAGTTTCAAAATCTGTAGCCGGAACGCAACTCGGCACCCCGAAGAAAAATCTAAGATCGGCCTTACTTGCATTTTCAATCATATATTTAACCCCGTCCACGCCTAAGACATTTGCAATCTCGTGTGGATCTGAAACTACTGCAAGGGTACCATGTGAAATTGCTATTCTACCAAAATTCTGCGGAGTAAGCATAGAGCTTTCAATATGAATGTGGGAATCTATTAGACCTGGTAGCAAATATGAATCCAACAAGGAATTAAGACGGTCAATGGAAACAATTAATCCGTCTTCGATCGATATCTCTGCCCCGTAGATTTCTTCTTTGAAGATATCTACCAAATTTCCTCTGATTATTTCCAATTTAATTTCAGTTTTAAGACTGTTCCACGTGGAACATGTTCCACGTGAAACACTATTTTGAAATATACATTAAGAGAACTGAAATATCAGCCGGAGAAACTCCGCTAATTCTTGAAGCTTCGCCAATTGTTTCTGGTCTGATTTTAGTTAACTTTTGTCTAGCCTCAATTGATAAAGAGATAATAGTATAAAAATCTAAATCATCTTTAATTTTAATACCTTCTAATCTCTTAATTTTTTCAGCCATTAACTTTTCACGTTCTATATAACCTTCATATTTAATATCAATTTCTGCTGATTCGCAAATCTCATTAGCTCTGTTGCCGAATACAATTAAAAGTTCGTTAAATCCTGGAATGAAATCTATTAGGTTTGAAAGTGAAATCTGAGGGCGCCTCAGAATATCTATTAATTTAATTTTCTGAGTAATTGTATTTGTATCCTTTTCAGAAAGCAAGCTGTTAATCTGTTTAGGGCTCACACTCGTTTTTTCAAATAAGCTTCTTATTTCTTTCTTCCATTCTCTCTTTTGTAATAGTAAGTTTAACCTTTGTTCGTTAGCAAGGCCAAGGGTGAAAGCCAGTTCTGTTAATCTCTCATCTGCATCATCCTGCCTTAAAAGTATTCTATATTCAGCTCTGGAAGTAAACATTCTATAAGGTTCATCAACTCCTTTTGTAATTAGGTCATCGATTAATACTCCAATATAAGCTTGATCGCGGCCAAGAACGAATTCATCTTTTTTCCTGATTTTCAAAGAGGCATTAATCCCAGCCATAAGTCCTTGAGCAGCGGCTTCCTCATAGCCTGTAGTTCCATTAATCTGTCCCGCAAAATATAAACCTTTGACTTTTTTTGTTTCTAAGGTTCTTGATAATTGTGTTGGTTGATAAAAATCGTATTCAATAGCGTATCCAGGGCGGAATATCTTCAGGTTCTCAAAACCACTAATTTTTTTTAAAGCTTCGTATTGAATTTGCCAAGGTAGAGATGAACTAAAACCGTTAAGATAATATTCAATTGTATTTGGTCCCTCCGGTTCTAAAAAAAGCTGATGTTGATCTTTTCCGGCAAATGTGTGAATTTTATCTTCAATGCTTGGGCAATATCTAGGTCCAATGCTTTTTATAGTTCCGTTATACATTGGAGAATCTGCAAGTCCTTCTCTAATTATTTCATGAACATTAGAATTTGTATATGCAATATAGCAGCATTGATGTTTTGAATAATTTACCTCATAATCCAAATAAGAAAATTTTCTGTTTTCAAAATCACCATCCTGTTTTTCAAGAACTGAAAAATCAATGCTTCTTCCATCCAATCGAGCCGGCGTACCAGTTTTCATTCGACCTACTTCAAAACCATAATCTTTAAGTTGATCGGAAATGCCAATTGAAGCAGGTTCAGAAGCACGACCTCCATCAATTTGAGTTCTCCCAATATGCATAAGTCCATTCTGGAATGTTCCGCTTGTAAGAATAACTGCAGATGCTTTAATACTAATTCCCATAAGAGTTCGCACCCCAGTAATCTTTCCCTTCTCTATAATTAAAGATATCGCCATATCTTGCCAAAAATCCAAATTTAGAGTTTGTTCCAGCATTTCTCTCCAAACAACACTAAATCTTGTTCTGTCACATTGAGCTCTAGGGCTCCACATTGCTGGACCCTTAGACCTGTTGAGAAGACGATATTGAATCATTGTGTCATCTGTAACTATGCCAGAATAACCACCGAGAGCATCAACTTCTCTTATAATTTGCCCTTTAGCCACACCCCCCATTGCCGGGTTACAACTCATTTGCCCAAACTTTGTCATATCCATCGTTATTAACAAAGTTTTACTCCCCAAATTAGCTGAAGCTGCTGCGGCTTCACAACCTGCATGACCAGCTCCAACAACAATTACATCATATTTCGGAAACATAAAATATTTTTGCTCAAAGATAATTATTTAAAAACAATTTAAATAAAGCGAACTGCCTATTGGGGAAATCTCTCTAGTGAAGAGTTTTCAAGAAGATGAATTATTTCTTTTGCTTCTTTTGTATCATCATTATATCCTAGCAAATGAAGAATGCCATGAATTATCACTCTGTGCAATTCCTTTTCAAATTCAACACTAAAGCTTTTAGAATTTTCAAATATGCGTTCTATACTAAGGTAAAGATCTCCAGAAATATGAGTTCCTTCATTATAATTAAAGGTAACTATATCAGTAAAGAAATCATGCTTCAAATACTTTTTGTTTATTTCCAAAAGATAATCATCAGTACAGAATATAATATTTATCTCCCCTACAGTAAAAGTGTGAGATACTATTTCGTTAAAAATCCACTTCTTAACTTTCAATTTTCCTTTTATAATAAAGGTTGGATGAGTAGAATGAAATAAGATCGACAAGACTATTTTAAAGTAAAGGTTAGTTTAACCAAACTTCCATTTTCAGAAAATTCAATATTATCGGAAAGCTTTTGCATTAGAAATACACCACGACCATTAATCTTCTCAATATTTTCAGGAGACGTTGGGTCAGGAATATTCTTATAATCAAAACCAGATCCATAATCTCTAACGCTAAGAACTATACAGCTTTTTTCCTTCATCAACCAAATATCAACGACTTTACTTTCTTCGTTTTTATTACCATGAACTATGGCATTATTTGCAGCTTCAAGGGTTGCTATAAGAAGATTTCCATACACCTCATCATTCAGTGAAAGTTCAGAAGAAACCTCATCAACGAATTTTTCAACTTTTCGAAGTTCATCAGCTTTTGAAAATATTTTAAGTTCCTTTCTCATATGTCCAAATGAATGTCACAAAACCTCCCCTTATACTGATAATCACAATAAAAGTTTCAAATCGTTTAAAATAATTCTAATAAAAATACAACTTAAGAATCGAAAACACTAAATAAAATAATGAATAATTATTTTGCAAGCCAGCTTTCCGGATTTTGAGTTTCTTTGTCCTTCCATATTTCAAAATGAAACTTGGAGACATTTTGCTGATCCGTAAACACAGTCCCAATAATTGTCTTCGTTTTAACTTTATCACCCGCTTTAACTCTTACATCAACCAGATTCTGATAAACAGTTCTAAAATCTCCATGTTTAATAATGACCGTATAGTTTGCTCCTAAAATGGCAATAACCTTTGTAACTTCTCCATCGAAAATGCTACGAATTCTTGCACCCTCAATTGTATTGATATCAATACCATTACTATTAATTTTTATACCTTTCAGAACGGGGTGGTTTTGTTCGCCATATTTTCCGGTCAGAACTCCAGTTTCAGAAGGCCACGGCAACCGGCCCTTATTTTTTGTAAAATCAGAGGATATTAAAAGTTCCTCAGCAGTAAAAATGGAAGATTTTCTTGAAGCTTTTGCTTTAATTGCCTCTTCCTCAATCATACGTCTGATTTCTCTCTCTATTTCAGCCTGAACTCTTTCTCTTTTCTGAATTTCCTTTTTTAATTCAGATTCCTTCGATTGCAATCTTTTAACTAAGGATAAACTCTTCAATTTATCTTGATCAAGATATCTCAATTCGCTTCTTCTTTCAACCAGAAGTCTTTCATTCAAAACTCGACTATCGGCTAAAGCATTTTTTTTATCACTCAAAATTTTCACGTCTTGTAAAAGCTGCGCTACTAAATCCTCCCGATATTTAGTTAAAAATTTTAAGTATCTAATTCTTTGGTACGCCTGATTTAGATCCCCAGAGGAAAACAGGTACATCATCGCATAATCATTATCAAGATTTCTTGAAGCCGAAACAATAAGACTTGCGTAATCTTCTTTTAATTTTTTTATTTTCTCTTCAAGGCGATAAATTTCCATTTTATTCACTTCGATATCTGACTTTAAAAAAATTAATTCCTGGCTAATATTCTCAACAATATATGAACCTAAAAAAATATTTTGTTGGATTAAAGTTAATTGATTTAAAGTAGAAATTTTAGATTTTTCTGTTTTCTCAAGTAGAGCCCGAGAATAATTTAATTGAGAAATATTCTCTTGCTTTTTCTTATCAAGTTCCTTACTATTTTGACCAAATAAAGAAACAGTTGATAAAACAGGAGCTATAAGAAAAAATAATATAAGTTTAATACTCAATTTCACGATACTTACTATTTACTACAAATGGTTTCACATCATGTTTAGTCAAAACAATTTTTCCGATTTTAGCGGTAACATCAGCCTTATATTTGTCTTTTGTAAAACTTATTTGGACAATTTTTGGATATTCGTTTAAACTAAAATTTCCAGATAATTCGGCTTTCAAAAAAAATTTATTTAAATTATCAGTTATATCAATCTCGTTTAATTGCCAACTATCCTTATTATATCGCGAAGTAATAAACAGATTAGTATTTACGGTCGATGAAAAAACAAAACAACTATCTTTTAAAATAAGTGTTTCTTTCATATTTTTCAAACTAAATTCTTTATCCAGAAGTACTCCCTTAAGAAGCAATGTTTCAATCTGCTTGTATGAAAAATTTACCCCATAAATTGAAGTTAAATTCTCAAGACGGCCAAAATAGAAACTTTTATCCAGCCTATTAATAACCTTCAAACTATCAGGAGTCAATTGAAGACGACCAAGTTCAAAACCCAAAAAATTTGCATTCGCATAAATAAAATTTCCCTGACTAATACTTACATTTAAGTTAAGTTTTTTTATTTCCCCGTCATCAAAGGTTATATCAATATTCTCACAAGAGTAGTATTTTGAAGAATATTTATTCAAATTTTTATAAAAAGTATTTTTAAAATCAGTATTTCTATTATCTGAAGCTAATGGATAAGATCTACAAGAAAATAAAAAAAATGAGCAAAAAAATAAAAAGCCTGCTAATCTATTCAGTTTCAGAAAACTGTAATAGTTTTTTATCAATAGTTTCCTTAGAAAATCCATGGTCACTGGCGAGTTTATAATATTTTTCAGCAAGTTCAAACTCTTTAACAGCATAAAGAATTTCTGCATAATGAAAGATAATATCAGCATCAGTTTCGGCATTAATTACCATTGCTTTTTCGGCATAATGTTTAGCATTAACGAAATCTAGCAATTTAAATAGTATCCAAGCATAAGTATCAACAAAGGTAGCATTTTCGGGCGAATTAATTAATGTGCTATAACTCAATTGTTTAGCTTTCAAAAGATCAGTACTATCTAAAGCTAAATAATAACTATAATTATTCTTTGTTAGATCATTATCTGGTTCCTCAATAATTAACTGATCGAAATAAGCATAGGCTTCCTTTTTGCGATTTGTTTTATATGAAATTTCTGAAAGAAATAATAAAAATTGAATTTTAATTCTATCACCAGCCTTTATAAAGGGATAGCCGATAGACAAAACCTTATATGCTTCTTCAAATTTTTCCTTTTCGAAATACGCCATTCCCACAAAAAGGTACAATTCACTTTTATTTGGAAAAAACTTTAAAGCTTCTTCGCCAATAGTAATAAGTTCTTCATAGTTTTCAAGCATTGAAGCGTTATAAAGAGCTTGTTGCCAGATAATAAAATCACTTTTTTTACTCAATAGAATCTCTGTAATAATTCCTAAAGCAATTGCATGTTCTTCTAACCCATTATAAAAATCGTAAGCTACTGATTTAACATCAATATTTTCAGGGTATTCTAACGATAATCCAGTTATCATTTTCTCAATATAACTTCTTTTTCTTTTAATTAAATCCCGATCCTTGTTTAGAAGCATCATGGTTTGAATTTTACTTTCAATAGGAATATTTTTGTTAAGAAAAGCCTGATTTAAGTAAAAGTAAGATTTCTCTTCTTCACCTCTGGAAGAATAAATATCAGCCAAATTAGAAATCGCATAAACGTTTGTGGAATCCATAATAAATGCCCTTTCATAGGCTTTAAGGGCTGAAATAGTATCCTCTATCTCAGAAAAAAATTCTGCTAAAATAATTTGATATTCAATAACTTCAGGCGCTTCTTTAATTAGGCTTCCTATAACTTCCTCAGCATTTTTGTACTCTTTCTTAATCTTATAAATCTCAATTTTCTTAAAACTAATCATCTCAGAAACACCATTTTTACTTTCCATATCTTCAAGTATAGAAAGAGCCTTCTTAAACTTTCTTTGCTCAGTGTAAATTTCGGACATTTTGAAGTCAATTGTAAGGCTATTTATCTTATTAAGCTTTCTCGTTTTCTTTAGAATTTTTAATGATTTATCCTTTTTATTATTTTGAGCCAGCAATTCGGAATAAGCGATACCGTACCAATAATTTTTAGGTTGTAGATTATATGCAATCGCTAAATTCTCTTCAGCTCTAGCATTCTCTCCAATAGCAGAATAAACAGTACCTAATTCATAATGAGCGACATCGCAATCTTTTTTAGCATTAATACATGATTGGTACAAATTTATTGCTTCATTAATATTACCGATCATTTTTTGCCTAGATGCCTCAATAAGTGCATATTGAAAAGAATATTCTGAACTAGAACTCATAGAATAATTCTTCTCTTGAGAAAATGATAATTCACAAATTAAGGATATAGCAATAACGAATATATACTTCATTTTTAATGTTTTCCAGTATGTCCAAAACCACCATCACCCCTTTCGGAAATATTCAAATTCCCAACAAAATCCCATGAAATAGTTTCGTGCCTAGAAATAATCATTTGACAAATTCTATCACCATGATTGATACTAAAATCTTCAGAAGAAAGATTAATAAGGATTACACCCACTTCACCACGATAATCACTGTCAATAGTTCCAGGAGAATTTAAGACAGTGATACCAAATTTTAAAGCCATACCGCTTCTTGGGCGAATCTGAGCTTCAGATCCTGAAGGTAATTCAAGAAATAAACCTGTAGGAACTAAAATCCTTTCAAGAGGCCTAAGTATAATAGTTTCAAGAAGATTAGCACGAATATCCATACCAGCGCTAAAAGCCGTAGCGTATTCGGGCAGTGGATTATTGGATCTATTAATTACTTTAATTTCCATTTGATTTCTCTTTAAATACTTTTTCGGTAAAGTAAAAAAATACAAAGTAACTACTCAATAAAATGATTTTAAACAAATATCGCAATAATAAATTATCAATTACTAGAAGAGTAGAAACAAGGTACAATAATAAGGCCAAACCAACGATTATAAACAATTCCTTAAGTTTGTAATTTATATTATAAAACTTTTTGCCTACAATATAACTTAGAACAATCATCAAAAAATAACTAATAAAACGACCCCACGAAGAGGCGAAATAACCAAATTTAGGGATGAATAAGAAATTAATTATAACGGTAACAGCAGCGCCAAAAAAGACAAGATATGCTCCCCAAAGAGTTTTATTAGAAAGTTTGTACCAAATGGACAAATTATAGAATATCCCCATAAATAAATTAGCTAGTAAAACGACAGGAATAATGGCAGCTCCCTCTCTAAAATCAGGTCCAATAAAAAGGATAAAAACGTCCATAAACAGCATAACAAAAAGAAATATAGCCATTCCAGAAAATATGAAATACTTCATTATCTGCGAATACATCTCTTTAGCATTTATTTCATCTTTTTTCGAAAAAAAGAAAGGTTCTGCTGCATAACGGAACATCTGAATAAAAAGCGTCATCAGCACCGCCAATTTAATACTTGCACCATAAACACCAAGTTGTTCCATAGGATTTACTGAACCTGGCAATAAGTATTTTAGTAACACTCTATCGATAACTTCATTAATTGTTCCAGCAAAACCAGCAATAAGTAAAGGAAAACTATAAATCATCATTTTCTTTAGGAGAGGAAACACAAATTGACCTTTTGAAAAGAAAATTTCCTTACTCAAAAAAAATACTTTAACGACTACAGAAAGGAGGTTGCTAATAAAGACATAGCCAACACCAATGGTCGGATCGTAAAGAAGAGAAGCTAAATAACTACTTTCATGCTGAGGGCAGTACCAAAGAAAAAACCATATTGCGATAATATTTACGGAAACTTCAACTACTCTAACGATTGCATATTTAAGAGCTCTGTTTTCCAATCTCAATTTAGCAAATGGAATTGAGGCAAATGAATCCAAAGCGACAATGGCACCAACCCACCAAATGTATTCAGGATGAAGCTGATAATTAAGAAAATTAGCAATATTAGGAGAGAAAAAATAAGTTAGCAAAATAAACAATCCTGAGCTGATACCTATGGCAATTAAAGCAGACTTGTATACATCCTTTTGATTATGGTCCTTATCAGCAAACCGGAAAAAGCCCGTTTCCATACCATAAGTAAGAATAACCATTAAAATAACGATATAGGCGTAAAATTCTGTTATAATTCCATATTCAGCTTTATCAAATATTCGAGTATAAAAAGGTGTTAATAAAAGGTAGTTTAACACTCGGGGAACTACAATTCCCAGACCATATACAGCAGTTTGGCCAGCGAGTTGTTTAATCGGATTTGCCACAAATTTTTTTCTAAAGGTATAAGTTATTTCTCCAGAATCTTAAGGGAGTCGTACAGATTTTCTGCTTCGAAGGTGAACCCTGCACTAATTAAACGATTAGGGATAACTCTTTGTCCTTCCAGCACAATGGAACTTCCTTCACATAGTAAAAGTCTTAGTACAAAAGACGGAACGGAAAAAAATGCTGGCCTTCTGAGTACGAAGGCTAGCAATTTAGTAAACTCAAGATTAGTAGATGGAGTAGGGCAGACACCATTAACAATCCCGTAAACATTATTTTCAATTGTAAAACTGAATACTTTAACTAAATCATTTAACAAAATAAAAGAGAAACCCTGAGCACCATTTCCAAGTTTGCCACCAAAACCAATTTTGAAAATTTTTCGAATCATACTATACATGCCACCCTTTCTGGACAAAACGACACCAATTCTAATCAAGGTAAGATTGGTACCGAACTTTACAACTTCATTTGCTTCTTTTTCCCAGCTTAATACAACCTCAGAAAGAAAATTTTCCGCATAATCTATCGAATTTTCGTCATAAATAGTTTTATCAGCATAAACTCCTATGGCAGAAGCGTTAATCAGTTGAATAGGTTTTTTATCAAGAAGTGCGATAGCATCAACTAAATTTTTGGTGGTTGAAACTCTAGAAACATAAATCTTCCTTTTCTTACTTTTTGTCCATCTTCCACTAACCGGGTGACCTGCAAGATTAATAATAATATTTAAATTTTTTAAATACACTGAAAGTTCGTAGGGATCCAAATATAAAAGAGAACTTTTTAGGGGTGTTACATCAAAAGAAAGTTTAAGGTACTTAACAACCTCTGTTCCAATGAATCCGCCAGCTCCAAAAACTCCAATTTTCAGTCTCATAAAATTAAAGTATAACAATTGTAATTAATATAAATCGAAGGTATTCAATTTTCTATTTAAAATATTTTATAATTTATACTTTTGCTAACTAGAAATAGCAGCATATGAAAAAAACATTTTTAATTACTTTTGCACTTTTAATAGCAATAATAACTTACAGTTGTGCTCAGACAAATAACAATAATTCGCTTACAGAAGTAACTATACAAACGGACTTCGGGAATATTGTAATTGAGCTATATAATGACACACCATTGCATAAAGATAACTTTTTAAAACTATCCAAGGAAGGTTTCTATGAAGGATTGCTGTTTCACCGATTGATAAAAGATTTTATGATACAAGGCGGGGATCCAAATTCAAGAAATGGCAGTAAAGGTGAATTACTAGGTCAGGGAGGTCCGGGTTATACAATTCCATCAGAAATTTCCTCGCAGCATTTTCATAAAAAAGGAGCACTAGCAGCAGCAAGAAAGGGAGATAGTTCAAATCCCACTAAAGCCTCTTCTGGCTCTCAGTTCTATATTGTTCAGGGGAGAGTATTTACAGTTGCGGAATTGGATGAATTTGTCAATCAGGGCAAGCACGCACCCTTAACACCAGAAGAAATCTCCATATACACCACTATTGGAGGTACGCCACATTTAGATGGAGGATATACAGTATTTGGAGAGGTTATATCTGGGTTGGACGTTTTAGAAAAGCTGATGAATCTTCCGGTTGATACATATGACAGGCCAATTAACGATATAAAGTTTAGGATAAAGTTATAATTTTGGCTCAGCCAAAAGATTAAAATAATACAATATTAATAGAAAGGAAATCATGTTAAACAGGATAAAATCTTTAATTGAAGATGCAGAAAATTTTAGTGCTAACAGTCTTCAGGAATTAGAAGAATTCAGGATAAAACATTTGAGTAAAAAAGGAAGTCTTGCACAATTATTTGCAGATTTCAAAGATGTATCAAATGACAAGAAAAAAGAAGTTGGTCTGGCATTAAATGAGTTGAAGCAGGCAATACAATTGAAGATAGATGCTTATAAGGAAGAGCTTTCAGGAGGTGAAACAAGTTCCACAAATGTAGACCTCACTATGCCTGGAGAAAGTATAACTATTGGTTCAAGGCATCCTATATCCATAGTACGTGGAGAAATTCTGGAGATATTTTCCCGCTTAGGATTTACAGTTTCCGAAGGTCCGGAAATAGAGGATGACTGGCATGTATTCACGTCATTAAATTTCCCACCAGAACATCCTGCACGTGATATGCAGGACACATTTTTTATTGAAAAGAACCCCGATATTTTGTTACGCACACACACCTCATCGATACAGGTCAGAGTAATGGAACACACAAAACCACCAATCCGGACAGTTTCACCAGGAAGGGTTTTTCGTAATGAAGCGATATCGGCCAGAGCCCATTGCATTTTTCATCAAGTTGAAGGTTTGTACATTGACGAAAACGTATCTTTTGCAGATCTTAAACAGACTCTTCTATATTTTGCAAAAGAGATGTTTGGCGAAGCAACACAGATTCGATTAAGGCCTTCATATTTTCCATTTACAGAACCATCAGCAGAAATGGATGTAAGTTGCGCTTTATGCGGCGGAAAGGGATGCAACGTATGCAAATATACCGGATGGCTTGAAGTATTAGGTTGCGGAATGGTCGATCCCGCAGTATTGGAGAACAACAATATTGACAGCAAGAAATATACCGGTTTTGCCTTTGGCATGGGTATAGAACGGCTAGCAATGCTGAAATTTCAGATCAGGGATTTACGTTTATACTTTGAAAATGATGTTCGGTTTCTAAAACAGTTTTCTGGCTCTCTATAACTATTTACCTAGACTATTATAGCTTTAAGAGTTACTTAAGTTAATTACGTGATCGATTTCAATAGAATCTTTATAACTAGCATAAACACCGCAATATCTTTCCCGTGAAAGATCCACAGCCTTTTGAATTTTTTCCAGAGGCAGATCCTTTCCGGTAAAGTTGTAATTTACCTTCATCTTAAGGAATTTTTTTGGGTGTTCATCAGCGGTATCGCCTTCCACTACAATTTCAAACTTCTCAAATTCTACTCTCATTTTTTTCAAAATTGATACAACATCCATACCAGTACAGCCTCCGAGAGCAACGAGCATTAAGGCTTTAGGTCTTGGACCCAAGTTTTCACCACCATTATCTTCAGATGCATCGATAATTAATTTGTGACCGTTCAAACTGGTTTCAAAAGCCATATTCTTCAGGTAATTAATAGAGATAGACTGTTTCATAAATAATTGAGTATAAAAAATAGTATTTTGTTAAATAAATAGTGATTCATGTATTAAACAAATCTTTCCCAAAAAAGTTAAAGATAAAGCCAAGAAAATATTGCCACAATATTTTTAATTCATCTATAGAATTGAACATTCTTATCAATTCCGTAATCTTTATTGATAGGAATTTTTTAGTTGCTGAGACGATAGTTAATTACTATTTTTACAGTATCTGAAACGTGACAATTTTTAGCAAATGTATTGGATTTGATGACTATAAGCAAATAATGAAATATACAAATTTATCAGGTAAAGAAGATAGTCTGGTAAGAAACCATATATTATTTCGTCATTTAACTGAATCTGAGTTTGGCAAAGTTAATGATGAGAAAGTTACAGAACACCATAAACGAGGTTCAGTATTATACCATGAAGGGAACAGAATAAACGGATTTTATTTTATTTCTGAAGGCATTATCAAGGTTTACAAAACTGGTTTTGACGGAAAGGAGCAAATACTACGATTTGCTAAGAGTGGTGACATTATTGGGTTTCGCTCTATTTTAAGCAATGAACAAGCTTGTACAACGGCTGAAGTAATCGATGAGGCTGTGACTTCCTATATTCCCGGTGATATTTTGATTAATTTAGTGAAAACCAACGGGAATTTTTCGATTGAATTAATGCAGATTACATGCCGTGAATTAGGGCAAGCGAATGCCTATATTACGGATATTGCTCAAAAGACAGTTAGAGAGCGGCTTGCTGAGATTCTTGTACAGTTAATTAATGATTTCGGATTAGATGATAACAAGGTTCTACTAATCTCATTAACACGCGAAGAGTTAGCGAATATAGTAGGTACTGCAACAGAATCAGTTATCCGACTACTTTCAGAATTCAAACAAGACAAGTTAATAGAATTAAACGGCAGAAAAATAACTGTCCTGAATATGCCTGGTTTAGTAAAAGTTGGTAATGTTTACAACTGATTTTAAAACAAACGGTTTTGCTCATTCTTAAGCTTTCCCAGATGCGTATATGCAATTGCTGTTGCCTCCCTACCTCTTGGGGTACGTTTTAAGTATCCCTCTTTAATTAAAAAAGGCTCATATACTTCTTCAATTGTGCCCGGGTCTTCGCCAACTGCGGTAGCAATAGTTGTAATTCCTACTGGTCCACCGGCAAATTTATCAATAATTGTATTAAGTATTTTATTGTCCATTTCATCCAGTCCGGATTTATCAATATTTAAGGCTTCCAAAGCATAACGGGTTATTTCAATGTCAATAATACCGTTGCCTTTAACCTGGGCAAAATCGCGAACACGTCTAAGTAAAGCATTAGCTATTCGGGGAGTTCCTCTACTTCTTGAGGCAATTTCCACAGATGCCTGATTATGAATTTCGACTTTAAGTATACCCGCGGATCTTTGCACAATTCCAGTAAGGATATCGTGGTCATAATATTCAAGTAAGGAAGTAATTCCGAAACGAGCTCTAAGGGGGCTTGTCAGAAGGCCTGAACGAGTGGTTGCCCCGATAAGGGTAAACGGGTTAAGTTTAAGTTGAACAGATCGGGCGCTAGGGCCCTTATCGAGCATAATATCTATGGTATAGTCCTCCATTGCAGAATAGAGGTATTCCTCTACAACAGGTGAAAGTCTATGTATTTCGTCGATAAAAAGAACATCACCGGCTTCCAAAGAAGTAAGCAAACCCGCAAGATCACCGGGCTTATCTAATACCGGGCCAGAGGTTATTTTAAGATTAACACTTAATTCGTTTGCAATAATATTTGCAAGAGTAGTTTTACCCAAGCCAGGAGGTCCGTGAAGAAGCACATGATCTAAAGCTTCTTCTCTTTGTTTTGCAGCAGTTACAAATACTTTCAGGTTATCAACAACTTTAAACTGTCCTGCAAAATCGTAAAATCTCAGAGGTCTCAGTTTATTATCAAGTTCCTTATCTGGGTCTATAAAACCATCGTTCTCAATTTGAAAATCTACATTCATTTATAAATTATTTTATAGTCTGGACAGATCCTTTTGGTAAGTTTATTTTCTCTCCATTGATACGGTATTCCAGGTCGTTTTTGTAAGTTATTGTTAATTCAAGTTTGCCTAGCTCATCATATTTTTTCCAGTTTTTTTCACGAATTCCTCTGTTATACCAGCGTTCTTCTTTAAGTTCACCGTTCGGATAAAAGTATTTATGCTTTCCTTCGGCCAGATCCTGGTTGAATTCGCCAATAAACTGCATCGTGCCCTCTTCGTAGAAGTACTTCCATAATCCATCTTTTAAACCAGTTTTATAGCTTCCTATTTCGCTATGATCATTTACCTGATAAAACCACTCGCCTTCTTTCTCTCCATTAATAAATTCTCCTCGGGTAAGTACAGTTCCAGAATCGGAGTACTCAACCATTTGCCCGTCTTCGCGACCGTTAAAGTAATTTTCATCCCTCCAGACGTTCCCTGTTATATAATACCATAACCATTGTTCTTCATAAAGACCTTTAAGATAGTTTCCTTCCTGTTCCTTGTTTCCATTTTTATAAAGGTAAATCCAACTTCCAGACTGAAGATTATTCATGTATTTCCCATAAGCCTTCACTTCACCTGAGTAATAAAAGTCTTTCCAAGGGCCCTCTTTGCTTCCCGTCTCGTTAACAATTCCCTCAGAAACCTGATTGCCAGAATCATTGTAAATTTTAGCATTAATTACTTTTCCAGAACCATCATAAAATCTATGAACACCAACCGGTTTATTATCCTTATACCCGCCTGAAGAAATGAGTTTTCCGTTGTCATCGAATTGTCTTCTAAAGTCAACTTCTTCTTTAATCGACAAATCATTTTGCGTTTCAGTTATTTTGCCATCAAGGTATTTCAAACTTAGGATAAGGTTTCCATTTTCGTTAAATTCCTTGTAATATCCATCATACTTATCATTAACGAATTTCATTTCCTTTTGGACTTTTCCATCAGGGTAGAAAGTTTTCCAGATTGATTGTTTCATTCCCTGTGCATCGAAGCGATTTATTTTTTCTCTTAAAATAAGGTAATTATTATTGTATTCGAACAAGGTTATAACAGTTCCATCCTGATCAAATTCCTTTCCCGGTCCCTGCTTTTTCCCTTCAAAATAGCTTAGTTCTTCCTTAATATTTCCATTTGGATAATAGTAAAATGCTTTGCCTTCCTTCCTGTCATTTACATATAATTCTTTACTAACGACAATTGGCAAAGCATTTTTCTCATAACTAAAAGAGTAACTATACCCATTTTTCTTCCCATACTTATAGTCGATTTTCTCGAATAATTCGCCTGCTTCATTATAGAATGTCCAAGTACTATCCAATAAAAAATCTCTTCGAAGACCTTCCGATTTAAGAATACCAGAAACGTTATAGGTTTTCCATAATCCATCTGGTTTTCCATTGCGCATTATTCCCTCACTTGAAATCTGGTTGTTAGGATAAAAGAATTTTGTAGGACCGTCTTTAGTATCTTGTGTAAAAACAAGGTTATAATTGACGCTATTTAAAAGAATGAAAACTAATATTTTACTTATATTATGCATATTATAGACCTAATTTTGCAGATATTTCAAGCATTCTCCTGATCGGCTTTTCTGCTTTTATCCGAATATCTTCATTCAAAGTTACTTCAGGTAATTCGTATTTTAAGCAATTATACATTTTATTTAAAGTAATCATTTTCATAAAGCGGCAATCATTACATGCACAAGTAGAATCATCAGGAGGTGCAGGGATGAATACCTTATCAGGATTTTGTTTTTGCATTTGATAAAGTATTCCTGATTCTGTGGCAACAATGAAAGTTTTTGAAGAATTAGATACGGAATAATTTAAAAGTGCAGAGGTAGAACCAATAAAATCTGAAATTATGAGAATGGTTTGATCACATTCAGGATGAGCAATTATCTTAGCATCTGGATACTTGCTTTTAAGTTCTAAAATTCGTTTTAGTGAAAATCTTTCGTGAACATGACAAGCGCCATCCCAGATGATCATATTTTCTCTTCCTGTTTTACTTTTTATATAATTACCAAGGTTTTTATCAGGAGCAAAGATTATTTTTTCATTTTTTGGAAGACTATTAACAATTTCAAGAGCATTTGATGAAGTGCAGGCAATATCAGATAGAGCTTTTATTTCTGCGGTAGTATTTACATAGGTGATTACAGTGTAACCAGGGTATTTATCCTTGAAAGCGGCAAATTCAATTGGCGGACATGAATCGGCCAAAGAGCAACCTGCGTTTGTGTCGGGAATGAGAACTTTTTTAGAAGGAGAAAGAATTTTTGCAGTTTCGGCCATAAAATGGACTCCAGCGAAGAGAATAATATCAGCTGAAGTGTCTGCTGCTTTCTGGGAAAGCGCAAGACTATCTCCGACAAAATCTGCAATATCCTGAATTTCTGGTTCCTGATAGAAGTGTGCTAGGATAATTGCGTTTTTTTCCTGTTTCATTCTTTTAATTTCAGAATGAAGATTAAGAGATGTGTCTATTTGCAGATCAACAAATCCATTTTTAATAATATCTACCTTATTAACATTAATCATTCCTTATATTCTTTATAATAATTAATTTTAAAATATTTTATGATGATGATGTTATCCCGTTAATATTGTTACAAAAAAAGATACGATTCGCTTGACAAGTTTACTTATAAAATATTCAAAACAGGTTATTAACATAAAAATTCTAAAATGGCTATTGTAAATCAGCAAATTCCAAAGTAATTAACAAGCTGTTAATACAGTAAAACGGTGATAAAATTAGCACTTTTTTATCCAAAAAACTGTTCAGAATATGTTTGTTTTTGGGAGCTATTTTATAAAAAAAAGAGTTTGTTTATCGGATAAAAATTATATGTGTTTACGCCTTTTCATTTTGCAAATTTAATTACCAGAAATAACGTCGCTTTATTAAACAAATTATCAACATAATAGTTAATAAGTATGAAGAGAAAAGGGCTCGATTAAAATATTTTCAGGTATTAAAATATTTAAGTAGTTTTGAACATAATTGAATTATCATGGAAAATATTAAAATTGCCATTGCTGCAGATCATGCTGGGTTTGAATTAAAGGGGCAGATCATTCCTTATTTGCAAAGTAAAGGTATAAAGGTAAAAGATTTCGGAACATTTAGTAAAGAATCGTCAGATTATACTGATTTTGCACATCCACTTGCAGAAGCAGTAGAGAGTGGAGAATTTACTACGGGAATTTCAATTTGTGGAAGTGGAAACGGAATAAATATGACAGTAAATAAACATCAGGGTATTCGATCTGCCATTTGCTGGAATGAGGAAATTTCTAGACTTGCTCGGTTACATAATGATGCAAATATTTGCGCATTGCCGGCAAGATTCATTTCAAAAGAAGAAGCGTTTAGAATTATAGACGTTTTTTTATCTACCAAATTTGAAGGCGGGCGTCATATTCAAAGGATCGAAAAAATTCCTCTAAAACAAAAATAAATGTTATCAAATACATGTAAATACGCGATTAGGGCCGTTCTATATCTGGCGGTAAACTCTGAATCGGGACAAAAAATTGGTATAAAGCAGATTTCTAAAGAACTTGATATTCCTACGCCATTTTTGGGAAAAATATTACAATCTCTTGCAAAGCATAAATTGCTTTCTTCAACAAAGGGACCAAACGGAGGATTTGGAATAGGGAAAAAGCCGGAAGAATTACTATTAATGGACATTGTGCAGATAATTGATGGTATGGATGGGTTTCACAAATGTATAATTGGAGTAAGATATTGCTCAGAGCTGGAAAATCCCTGTGCATTGCATACACGATATGCTGAATTAAGAGAAGAGATCAGAAAAATATTTGAGGTTGAAACAATTGAAATTCTGGCCAATAATATAAGAGACGGGAAACAGGTATTTGTTATTTAAAAATTTTGATAAGGATTATTAAGGTTACAGCGAGAGTTATTCCTAATGTGTTAAAAACGGCATCGAAACCGTCAGCTGAACGGGAAGCGGTAAAAACGCCTTGAAAAATCTCGATAAACACTCCATATAAAAGAGCAAAAAGGGCTGAAAAAAGTAAAACTTTGCTTCTTGTATAAACAGTACCGGCTCTAATAGTGTCAAAAATAAGTATGAATGTCAGAAAAAAATACATACCTAAGTGTACTATTTTATCAATGTGTTTAAATGAAATCCAGCTTGGTTTTGGAACATCGCTTGAAGGCATTGTACTCAAGATAAATATTAACACTAATACAATCAGTGATTTGTAATATGAAAGAAGAAATTTGGAAAACTTCATGATCCGGTCTGTTTTTTAATCAGAATCACAAAGATACTTTTAGTAAGCAAAACCCTTTATTCTTTTTTAATTTTTGGAAATCTAATTCATTTAAACAGTTAACAAAATAATTATGGCTGGCATTTACATTCACATACCCTATTGCAGGCAGGCTTGCAGGTATTGTGATTTTCATTTTGTAGTTTCTGTCTGGCAAAAAAAGGAATTATTACCCATAATTTTGAAGGAAATTGAACTCAGGAAGAATTATTTGGATGAGGAATTAGTAAGCAGTATATATTTTGGGGGAGGAACGCCCTCTATTCTTGAAAAGGGAGAGATCGAAAGCATTCTTGAGACAATCAGAAGATTTTATAGGGTTTCGGGGGATGTTGAAATCAGTTTTGAAGCCAATCCTGAAGATTTAAAAATGGAATATCTTTTAAATCTTAGGAAAACTGGCATTAACCGCCTCAGTATTGGAATCCAGTCTTTTCAAAACTCAGATCTTGAACTTATGCACAGGATTCATAGTTCAGAGCAGGCAATTATAGCAGTAAAAGATGCCCAGAAAGCGGGATTTGATAATATCAGTATTGATTTGATTTACGGAATACCCCGACAAGATGCCGGAGTTTGGGAGAAGAATCTTGATACAGCTCTCTCATTAGGAATTCAACATTTTTCCGCCTACCATCTTACCTATGAAACAGGGACTATTTTTGATCATTGGGTAAAAAAAGGAAGAATTAAGCCGGTGCAGGAAGAGGAAAGCATACTTCAGTTTAAGACATTGATAGAGCGGGCCAGAAATAAGGGATATATTCATTATGAAATTTCAAATTTATCTTTGCCGGGATTTGTATCGAGACATAACAGCAGTTACTGGCATCAACAAAAATATTTAGGTGTTGGTCCGTCTGCGCATTCTTACAACACGAAAAGTCGAAGCTGGAATTTCAAAAGCAATAAAAAGTACGAGGAAAATTTTCTTAGTGAAACAGATTACTTTGAAACAGAAAAATTAACAGAAAATGATCATTACAACGAATTCGTAATGATGCGTTTACGGCTAATTGCTGGACTTAGTCTAATGGAAATAAAAGATAGGTTTGGAAAAGAATATCAAAATTATTTTAGCACCCAGATAAATAAATATGTGAGAAGTGGCCACATGGAAGTTACAGGGGATAATTGCCGGCTTTCAGAGGATGGTATTTTCATTGCAGACCATATCATTTCTGAAGTTTTCAAATAAAAAAAAGACGAAAGCAGAAAGAAAATCTGCTATCCGTCTTAAATTTATACTGTAGGATTTACCTTAAAGCGAATTCAGATTTTCCAATAAGTTTTCCATCGCAATAAAGCTCGCAGGTGCTATTTCCTTTAAGCAGGTCGCCATTATTATCCCAGAAGATGGAAACTGGAAGATCGTTTTTCTCATAGATAACTTCACGGCTTGCGCTATAAGGGAGCTGATTACTTTCAAAATCAAATACGCCGGCTTCTTTTGAGCCCAAAGCAACGCCATCGGGTCTTACAAGGCGGAGATAAATAATTTTTGTTCCCGCATCAGCAACAGTATTCTTACGAAGAGTAAAATCAACCCTTATTTTGGTTACTTTATCAACTTTATCCTGTTCTTTACTTCTTTTATTTAGGGCAACCGTTGTAATACTAGCAGCAATCAGGGTTTTTGCCTCCAGCTTTATTGAAGTAAGCTCTACTTTTTCCTGTTCCAGCATTTTATTTTTTGTTTCAAGTTTTGCCCCTACGTTTTTCAGGTCTTTGTTTTCACCAAGCAGGATCTGATTTTTTGTGTTAAGGCTATCGATTTGAACAATGTAACTTTTCAGAACATCACGAATGGTGAGTAATTCCTTCTCATAACGTTTAATTTTTTCAGAGTCGCTGATTCGCATAGAAAGAAGTCTTTTGATTTTTTCCTGCTGCATTGTCAGCTGTGTATTCAAAGTATCATTATCTGATTTAAGGGCATCGTATTGAGCGATAATTCCATTCAATTCAGTCTCAAGAGAATCCTTTTTTACCTCCACCATTCCTGAATATTGCTGCAATTGTGCAATAACAGCGCGACTTTCCTTTCTTTGAGCGAAATAAAGGAATAAAACTACAATTAAAGCGAGCGACATAACTGCAAATCCCACAATAAGGAGTGAAGGTGAATTTTTCTTGTTTTCCATAGTTTGATTAATTTTGGTGCTAATTTACAAATTCTTATCAGACATAAAAAAGCCTGAACAAATGATTCTTTATTATTTAGGTTTGTATGAGAAGAAACGCAGAAGGTAGGTATTTATTTTGCAGGCTGAAGAACAGACTGTTACTTATGGTCTAAATCTTCAATACTTATCAGGTTATTGAGAATAGCATAAACGGTAAGTCCGGAGATAGTTTTAATTCCAAGTTTGTTCGTGATATTTTTTCTATGTGTAATCACGGTATGACTTGAAAGAAACAGTTTGTCGGCCATTTCCTTATTTGTCAGGCCTTTAGCAACCAGTTTAAGAATGGTTTTTTCTCTCTCACTTAGTCCGGTTTGTTGAATAGACGATAAATGTTTGTTGAATTTAGTCTGTATCAGGAGGTTTAGTTTTTCGAAGATATCGTCACGTTCATCTTGTGTGCTTATTATTTCAAGTAATTCCCCTGAATACTCAGTTGGCATGTAAATTCCCGAGTCAATACCAATACAAAATTCTTTAAGATTTACATTAATTTCCTGATTCCTATATTTCCCCAGCTCATTCAGCAAGCTAATATTAACGACAAGAAAGTCTGGTTGATATTTTTGAAAAATGGAGTTTATTGAATCGAGGGAATCAGTCTCCTTTACAACTGTTGCGTGTTCAATCCTGTTAATAATTGAGGCAATACCTTTACGAATAAGGTAGGACTTCTCGACAATTACAAATTTTACTCTTTCCATTATTTTGAGTTATAAAGGGAAAGAAGTTTTTCCTCCATAACGGCCACCTTTGGAATTAGAACCTTATCTTCCAAAGATGCATGAATATTGAGATCTTTTTCGAGCCGGAAGAGTTCTGTTAATATTGTGTTGCAAAGGCTAACCGATTTTGCAGGAGGAAGGTATTTGATAATAATATTTATCAGATCAAATAATTTTTCCTCAATATTATCATGTTCGGATGCGTAATTGTTTATGGAATATGATTTGATTTTTGAATAGATATCCTTATTTATTTTATTACTGTAAAATGCAGATTCTATTTCGAGGACATAAGGGTGAATGGCTACTTCTTCCCTTGAAATATGGTTTGTTATTTCCTTGATATAATCGTTAAAAAATTTCTCTACAAGACTGAATTTTTCATTGTCAACGGTTTCTTCCTCTAGCATTAAGTGAATGTTATGTTCAATTTCTGGAATTTTTTCATTAAGGTAGTATTGGTGTGTTTTTTTAAGGTATTGAACAATCAGAGAAATTGGAAATGAGTTGAGTTCTTTTTGTTGCACATAGTCTTCATCTACGAATGAATTCGTAATTTCCAGGAAGAAATCAATATTTACTTCAGCCTCAAGACAAACCTCTTTTACCGTTTTATCTCCAAAACCGAGTTTAATGTTGAATCGTGAGATTACCGGAAGCAAAGTGAAATTGTGAATTAGCACATCGGCCATCTTCATTTCAGGGGTGATGTTCATGATGGGTTTATGTATTTTAAAAATTTGACGAAGTAAAATTAAGAATTTCTTAGAATCAACAATTTTAACAATCCTTTAACTGAAAGAATGTTTAAAGCATTTACTTTTGTGAACACATTTCATAATGAAGTGTTTAAATACTGGTGAAAAAGATTTTATCCATATCATTAATATTTCTGATTCTCCTGACCGGGACGCATCTTACTATCGCAAAGCATTATTGCGGCGGAAGTTTCGCTGCGTCAAAAGTTTCTTTTACAGGGGAGCTTGCCTCATGCGGTATGGAGAATTCGGAAGAATCTTGCCCACAATCAGCAAACAACTTAAAATCGCATTGCTGCGATGACGAGGTCACTGTTTGTACTTTCAATAATACATATACGCTTACCTATTCTGACTTTTCGGGAATTTCGCAAGTCTTAACTCATGATTTTGCATTGCCTGTAGCTGTAAAAATTTACCAGAGTCTGTCTTTAAACCTAATAATTGCAAGTATCAGTCCGCCTCACAACATTCAGCCCACAGCGGTCAACTTGGCAGAGGTATGCGTTTTCCGCAATTGAAATTTCCGATTCCAATTTTACTTTTCAAATAGCCGGTGAGGTTTATTTGTTAAGGTTTCGTGTATTTATATAAATAATTTTCACACTTTAAATTTAAAACAATGAAAACAATCAGATTGATTTTTGCTGCTGTAACAATGGTAGCAATTAGTACCAGTGCTTTTGGACAGACTGTAAATACAAAAGCCGTAGCAACTGGAAAAACAGAGACCCTGACGGTTAAGGGCAATTGTGATATGTGCAAAGCCCGTATTGAGAAGGCAGCAAAGCTCGATGGAGTTACTAAAGCCGAATGGGATAAAACCACTAAACTTCTGACCGTTAGCTATGATCCCTCTAAAACAAATATGGATGCTGTAAGCAATAAGGTTGTTGCTGTAGGTCATGATACAGACAAGGGAAAAGCTGATGATAAAGTTTATAGTGCTTTGCCCGGCTGTTGCAAGTACGACAGGTAATAGAAAAGACAGGGCTTTAAGCTAATGTGTTAATTTTCTCATGAAGCAATTAGCACATTAGTTTTTAAATAATTATATCTCTAAAAACATGTTTAATCGACTCGTCAAATACTTCCTCGAAAACCGACTGATCACGTTCATTTTCCTATTCACTTTTGTGATACTGGGGCTAGTATATACTCCATTTAACTGGCGTACAGGATTTATCCCTAGGGATCCGATCCCTGTAGATGCAATTCCTGATATTGGCGACAACCAGCAAATTGTTGCTACAGAATGGATGGGTCGGTCACCAAAAGATATTCAGGACCAGGTGACATATCCGCTAACTACTGCATTACTCGGAGTTCCAGGAGTGAGTACCGTGCGAAGCACGTCTATGTTTGGGATGTCATTTATTTATATAATTTTTAAAGATAATGTTGAATTTTACTGGAGCCGATCACGAATTCTTGAAAAGCTAAATTCTCTTCCATCGGGGACGTTGCCGGAAGGTGTTAGTCCGACACTTGGTCCTGATGCGACCTCACTTGGACAGATTTTCTGGTACACACTTGAGGGCAGAGATCCTAAAACTGGCCAACCAAACGGAGGATGGAATCCGCAGGAACTTCGTGCGATTCAGGACTTTTACGTCAAATACGGACTTACAACAGCAGAAGGGGTTTCGGAAGTTGCATCTGTAGGGGGATTTATTAAGGAATACCAGGTAGACATTATTCCGGAAGCGATGAAAGCCTTTCAGGTTACGGTTATGGACGTGATGAAAGCTGTGAGGAACAGTAATCTTGATATTGGTGCCGAAACAATTGAACTAAATAATGTAGAATATATAATTCGTGGTCTTGGCTATGTTAAGAACCTAAGCGATCTGGAACTTTCAGTTGTTGCTGTCAGAAATAACGTTCCTGTACGAATTAAGGATATTGCCCGCACCTCCTTTGGTCCCGCAACCAGGCGTGGCGGGCTTGACAAAGAAGGATCAGAGGCTGTCGGGGGAGTTGTGGTAGCTCGTTACGGTTCAAACCCAATGATGGTCATTGGAAACATAAAAGATAAAATTAAAGAAATTGACGCAGGACTTCCTCAAAAAACACTGGCTGACGGAAGCATATCAAAAGTAAGAATTATCCCATTTTACGATCGCACCAGCCTGATAAAAGAAACGATCGGCACTCTGGAGTCGGCACTTTCCCACGAAATACTGATAAGCATTATCGTAATTATTATTCTGGTTCTTAATCTCAGGGCATCAATTATTGTCGCCGGACTGCTGCCAATAGGCGTGTTGATGACTTTTATACTGATGCGTATCTTTGGCGTTGATGCCAACATTGTTGCATTGTCGGGTATTGCCATTGCAATTGGTGTAATGGTTGATATCGGGATTGTAGACGTGGAAAATATTCTTCGGCACCTTGAAATGCCTGAAAACAAAGGCGTGAGGGGCAAGAAACTCATGTCGGTAATTTATTTGGCGACCACAGAAGTACGAGCGGCCGTGGTTACTTCGATCGCTACCACAATCGTTAGTTTCCTTCCAGTGTTTGCAATGCAGGCATCTGAAGGTAAATTATTTCATCCTCTGGCTTTTACAAAGACCTTTGCACTACTATCTGCCTTTATCTTAGGTATAGTGGTTTTGCCAACATTGGTACATATTTTCTTTGATATTCGTTTCGACGGCAAAAAAATCCGAAAAATATGGAACGGTATTTTAATTCTTGCAGGAATTGTTTTTGTGGTTCTCTGGCAAACTTGGCCGGCATTAGCTCTTACAGCTATCGGAGTTAACAATCTTTTTGAAAGCCGCTGGCCGTCTGCCCGAAAGGAATTTCCAAATTACATAAACATAGCCATTGCTGTGTTGGTAGCGTTATATTATTTATCGATAGAATGGAGACCCCTTGGTGCACACAACAGCATTCTGGTTAATTATTTATTTGTAGGGGGAATTGTTACTGTCATCTTATCCGCACTAATGAGTCTGGTTCATTTTTATGAGCCAATATTACGCTGGGCGCTGCGAAACAAGTGGAAATTTCTATCGCTTCCATTATTTACTGTGGTTTTCGGATTATTAGTATGGCAGGGGAGCAATAAATTATTTGGTTTTATTCCGAAGGGATTTGAAATCGCAGGATGGACAAGCTTTCGCCAAACATCAGTATGGCAGGGAGCCATTAAGGCTTTTCCCGGAACGGGCAAAGAATTTATGCCATCACTGAATGAGGGGTCATTTCTACTTATGCCAACGAGCATGCCACATTCAAGTATAGAGAAAAATCTGGAATACATTGAGATTCTTGATAAGCGTTTAGCGGCAATTCCGGAAGTTGAGTTAGCTGTTGGGAAATGGGGACGGGTGAACTCGGCATTAGATCCTGCACCGGTACAAATGTTCGAAAACACGATAAATTATCGCTCTGAATTTATTTTGGATGACGATGGTCACCGTATGCAATTTAAGACCGACAAGGAAGGAAATTACCTTTTTAAAAGTGGAGCAAAATATAATCCAGAAACCGATGGGTTCCGGATCATTCCAAGGGATAGCCTTATACCGGATAAGAATGGAGAATATTTTCGTCAATGGCGGCCAGAGATTAAAAAACCAGTTGATATCTGGAATGAGATAGTAAAAGTTACCAATATTCCTGGTCTGACATCCGCTCCCAAGTTGCAACCCATCGAAACAAGGCTTGTGATGCTTTCTACAGGGATGAGGGCGCCAATGGGACTTAAAGTTTTTGGTCCGGATATGGAATCGATTGAGATTTCAGGAAAAGAATTTGAAAAAGCGCTGAAGGAAGTCCCGTTAGTAAAGGCATCCACAGTTTTTTATGACCGCTCAGTAGGTGCGCCGTATATTGAGATTAAGCTCAACCGGGAGGCAATGGCGAGATATGGAATGAGCGTAAATGAGGTTCAGGAGGTTTTACAAGTGGCGATAGGAGGAATGGTTCTCAGCAATTCTGTAGAAGGACTTGAACGTTTTCCCATGAGAGTGAGATATGCCCGGGAATTACGGGATAATCCCGAAGACATGAAACACATTCTTATCCCGGCTATGGGGGGAGGTCAAATCCCGTTAGGTGAAATTGCCGATATAGGCTATACCCGAGGAGCACAAATGATACGAAGTGAAAACACCTTTCTTGTTGGATATGTGATATTCGACAAAGCTGAAGGAAAAGCCGAGGTTGATGTGGTTGAAGAAGCGGCTGTAATTCTCAAGAATAAAATTGAAACAGGTCAGATTAAGCTCCCCGCAGGCGTTTCTTATAAATTTGCAGGTAACTATGAGCATCAGGTTCGGGCTACTAAAAGGCTTTCCATTGTGATTCCAATGAGCCTGTTGTTGATACTACTTCTTTTATATTTTCAGTTTAAAACAATTACCGCATCATTCATACATTTTTCCGGGGTATTCGTTGCTTTTGCCGGAGGATTTATAATGCTGTGGCTTTACGGACAGGATTGGTTTTTGAATTTCTCTTTGGCAGACATCAATCTAAGAGACCTGTTTCAAATGCACACCATAAATTTAAGCGTTGCGGTATGGGTAGGTTTCATCGCCCTTTTTGGAATTGCCACCAACGATGGTGTAATCATGGGAACCTATATTCATCAGGTGTTTGAAGAAACAAAACCAACAACTGTTCAGGGAGTTCGTGAAGCAGTGGTTACGGCAGGGCGCAAGCGTGTCCGACCGGCAATGATGACAACAGCCGTGGCAGTAATTGCATTATTACCCGTACTTACTTCCACCGGGAAAGGTGCAGATATTATGGTACCGATGGCAATTCCCACTTTCGGGGGAATGATTATTCAGCTTATGACCATTTTTGTGGTACCTCTGTTTCAATCAATGTGGCGTGAATGGGCCGTTACCAGAGAGATTACCAATGAAGTTCAAACAACTAAAATTGAGGAGACAAATGAAAACTATACTATTTAAGAAAATATTTTTTATTTTCATTGTTTCCGGCATCTTTGGAGTTGCTATCGGCCAGCAACGGCCAGACTCATTGGAGGCATACATTGGAATAGCCAGCAGAAACAATCCAGCTGTTCTTCAAAAGTATAACGATTATCAGGCTGCTCTGCAAAAAGTTCCTCAGGTTGGTAGTCTTAATGATCCTGAGTTGAGTCTGGGAGTGTTTTTGTCACCTATGGAGTTGATAAGCGGCAAGCAGGTTGCGGATATCCGACTAATGCAGATGTTCCCCTGGTTTGGAGTTCTGAAAAACGCAAAGGATGAAATGAGTCTTATGGCAAAGGCGAAATATGAATCTTTTCTTGATGAACAATATCAGGTTTGTTTTGAGACAGAGAAAATGTGGTACTTACTTTATAAGATACGTGAAGATATTAGTATATCCGAGCAAGGCATCGCTCTTTTGCAAACAATAGAAAGGATTTCACTGGCAAAATTTAAGGCAGCTCCTGATGATAATGGGAGTTCTTCAGCAAATTCAGGATCAGATAGCAAACAGAATTCTCAGTTGCAAACTATTGGATCATCGGGAATGCAAAGTATGACCGGTAGTCAGGATGCCGGTAATAATAAGTCAGCCACCTCAAGTTCCGGTGGCATGCAAGGCAGCCCTATGAGCGGGAGAGCTGGAGGTTATGGTTTGGCTGATTTGTACAGAATCCAGATTGAAACCGGAGACCTTGAAAACAAAATTGCAGAACTAAAAAGTCAGGAAAGAACCACGATTACCCGTTTCAACGCACTTTTGAACCGCCCGGCAATTTCTTCGGTTTCACTTCCCCAAAGCATGAATGCAGACACACTGGAGCTATCGCTTTTCTCGGTATCAGACAGTATGCTGGCAAATAATTCTATGCTGGAAATGTTGAAATATGAGCAACAATCATTTGATGCCAGAAAGAACATGGTGAAGGCAATGTCGTTTCCAATGATTGGAGTAGGGGTAAATTATTCTGTGATAAACAAAAACGAGATGTCAACTTCTGCTATGAACGGGAATGACATGATTATGCCGATGGTTACCGTAACTCTTCCCATCTACCGAAATAAATATAAGGCAATGCAGACAGAAACCAGTTTTATGAAATCGGCTGTTGAAGAAAGCTACAAGTCAACATCAAATTCATTACAAACCGAGTATTATGAGGCAATTCAGCTTTATGAGGATTCTGGACGTAGGTTAAAATTATATGAGAATCAAAGTTTACTTGCACAGAGAACCCTCGAAATTTTAATAAAAAGCTTTTCAACATCAACAAATGATTTAAATGAAGTATTGAGGATGCAGCAACAGACACTGGATTACAAATTAAAAAAACTCGAGGCATTTACTGATTATAATACCTCAATTGCTTGGTTACGACGCTTAATGGCGAATTCATACAGACAATAAACGAGAAAAAACACCCGATATGAAAAACATATTTTCGAGCAAGATTTTTGTTTACTCAGGACTGGTAATATCCGGCCTTTTGATGGGATGGCTATTTTTCCATTCCCCTGAAAAACATGTAGAAAAACTAGAAATTATATCCCCCGAAAACAAGAGTACAATATGGACATGTGCCATGCACCCGCAGATTCGGATGCACGAACCCGGGAAATGTCCTATTTGCGCGATGGAGTTAATCCCTCTAAATCAAAACACTGACTTAATAGATCAGTCAGCTGTTCATTTTACAAGAGAATCCGCCGCACTTGCCAATGTGCAAACATCGGTGGTTTCAAAACAAGAACCAATAATTGAGGTTCGCCTATATGGAAAAATACAGTCCGACGAGCGATTATTGCAAAACCAGGTTGCACATTTTTCGGGTCGCATTGAAAAATTACTTGTCAACTTCACCGGCGAAAGCGTTCAAAAAGGGCAGGTACTGGCTCTGATATATTCTCCTGAAATGGTTACTGCACAACAGGAATTGCTTGAAGCCGGAAAGATGAGACTAGCACAGCCGGAAATTTATGAAGCGGCAAAAGAGCGGCTCAGACAATGGAAATTAAGTGAATCACAGATCACGAATCTCGAGAACTCAGGGAGCGTGAAAGATAATTTCGAACTTGTTTCAACTAGTACGGGAGTTGTTACCTCCAGAAGAGTCAATGTTGGAGATTACATTTCAAGAGGGACAGTATTATTTGATATTGCAGATTTATCAAGAGTTTGGGCGATGTTTGATGCCTATGAAAGCGACCTTCCCTTTCTAAGCAAAGGAGACAAAATCAGTTTTTCAGTACAGGCCTTGCCAGGAGTAAATTTTGAAGGAAATATCGCTTTTATCGATCCGGTTATTGATGCAATTACACGAGTGGCAAAAGTTAGGGCAGAAATAAGCAATCAGGCAGGAAAACTTAAGCCCGAGATGTTTGCAACGGGAATGATAAGCGCCAATCTGAATGAATATCGCAACAATTTAATTATTCCTGGTTCTGCGGTGCTTTGGACAGGTAAACGCTCTGTTGTATATGTGAAACAGCAGGTTTCAGAAGAACTGGTTTTTACTATCCGGGAAATTGAAATAGGGCCAATGTTAGGGGAGAGCTATGTGGTTATCAATGGTTTGAAGGAAGGGGAAGAAATTGTAACACAGGGTACATTTAGCGTTGATGCCGCAGCACAACTTGAGGGGAAGCCCAGTATGATGAATCCACAGACAAGTCCGGAAAAGGATGGTTCGAAGAAAGAAGTATCAAATCAAAATGAACGGATCAATGCAAATCCTTTGCAGTCTGAAAAAAGCAAGGTGTTATCTGTAAGCTTTGATGTATCAGGCAACTGCGAAATGTGTAAAGACAGAATTGAAGCTGCCGCAAAATCTGTAAAGGGAGTTTCTTTAGCGGAGTGGGATATAAACGCAAAAAAAATCCATGTAGAATATGAAGCCACGACTTCATTGATGGGAATCCATACTGCCATTGCCAAAGCCGGACACGACACAGATAAAGTGAAAACGGATGACAAAACGTATAGTGAACTTCCGGAGTGCTGTTTGTATAGAAAGGAGAACTAAAAAAATGGAGATATGCTTTGATCTGGCCCACCCCAAATCTCTCGGCTATAGGTTTTAAGGATGTTCAAATTGGAAAAAGTTCTTCCTTTTCACAGTGCCCCACCAAGAACCCTCCCCCAAGATGGAGGAGCCGGTCTATAGGTAAATTCTTTATTGTCACAGAAATTTATACTTTTTTCAAAGTTTAATCGAAGTTAAAAGTAACTGTTTAAAAATATTACCCTTGATTCCATACAGCTTTATCTAAAAGTCAGTCAAGCCCTTTTACCTTGGGGGAGGGGGGCGAAGAGAAAAGGACAACCCACTTTCCAAAACGAACAGAATATTTTACGTTGTTACAATAAAAATCTTTTTTAGCTAATGCAAAGTGCCTGTTATACAAAAATCATGTAAAACAATTTGCAAATAGTGTAAAACAATATTTACAGATATGAGCAACTTTGTATTTGACAAACCTATCATTAGGGGTCAATTAACTAAAAGCCGATATTATGAATAGTCACTATATGGAAATGGGTTGGGGTTGGGGGTTGATTTTCGTGATTGCTATTTTAGTAGTTTTTGTAGGGGTTTATGCCTGGAGGAAAAAAAAGTAAAAAGGGGTAAATACCAGCTAGGTTTGGTTTTCAAACGACTTATTGTTTTTGACGGCAATGTTTTTCTCCGGACTTTTATTATAGCCGCGCAACAGCTTAGAAAAGGGTTTGATAAGAAACTGTTTTATTAGTGCAAGCTTTAATTATTACAACAAAGAGTGCGGGGTTTAAACCCCGTCAGGAGCCAAATCACTTCCATATTTATTAATGTCGTGGGAATCCCAAAAATCAGCGTTTTAATTCAACTTTTTTCAAATTAGAAATAAAGATCTCAAAGAAGTTCAATACTTAAGGTAATTGCGAGTATTCAAAATACAATCTTGAGTGATTATGATATGTGTTTTCCACTATGGAATTTACATGAAGGGAAAATTTAAGATCTTACTAACAAACAAACCAAATTGATATACAGTTTTAATTATAAGCTGAAAAATCTCTGATTTTTTTAAAAGCTACAATTGTTGGATTCATTGCCCCTTCTATGAAAGTGTCTTAAAAAATACCAGAAAAAGACATCGACGGAATTTCCTGAAACTGAACACTGTACTGGATTTAGCTATTGCACCAAAATAATTCTGGTGAGATCAGTTCTGTATTATAAGATACATATTTACAGTACGAGCTATTGAACTATTTGCGCCGGGGTTTAAACCCCGTAAGAAAGAAAGCTTATTCATACTTATTAATGTGCAATAATTCAAAATCTCTGCCTTTTTTTTTAACTTTTTTGCGACCCTTTCCAAAAAATCTCAACGGGGTTTAAACCCCTAATGTTTAATGCGTCGGAAAACGAAAAATCAGCTTTCTAAATTGCTTTTTTTTGAAAACCACCAACTATTTTTGATCCCAAAGCCAAAATTTAACAATTTTGACTTTTCTAACTAGTCAGGAACCGATTTATTTGCTGACGGAACATATTTTATTTTAATCGGAACTGTTATATTGATCGCCGTAACTAATATTTAGTACAGAGAACCATGGTTTTGTCATTTCAGAACCATTAAGGATGGAAAGATCTTTACTAAAATTAGAATTAGGCTATCTTACTTTTTTGGTTACATCCAGAGCTATTAATGATCCGAGAAAAGCCGCCAATAAATCAAATCATTTCTAAACTATCTTACTCGCATATTGAGGCATATTTTGGATTTCTTTTGAGTACAATTACATAACCCAAATTTTAAACCCGTCGAATTTGATGGGTTTAGAAAACAAACTGACCCTAACAGTTCTACCATGACTTCCAAAAAATTGATTGAGGCCACAAATGCTATTGGAATAATATCCAAATCCGGAAGACAGGCTCCTCAGAATATACAACTATGCTACCGCAATTAGCGATACCTACAAAACACTATCTTGGTGGCACTTTGCTTTACCTTAAGGAATCGCAAAACCGCCGAAATTACTGAACTTTCGGTAATCCTTATTTCGCTTTTCCCTGATTAGCAACCGCTTCCATAGCTTTTTTAACAGCCTCTTCATCACCCAGATAATAATGTTTAATGGGTTTTAGGTTCGCGTCGAGTTCGTAAACCAGAGGAAGACCCGTTGGGATATTGAGCTGGAGAATTTCCTCTTCGGTCATATTGTCGAGGTATTTTACTAATGCACGAAGGCTATTTCCATGAGCTGCAATAATAACTTTCTTGCCTGTTTTGATCATCGGAGCGATCGTTTCGTGCCATAGAGGAAGAAAGCGATCTACAGTATCTTTCAGGCATTCGGTAAGAGGCAAATCTTTTTCGGGAACATCGGCGTAACGAGCATCATTACCGGGGTAGCGAGGATCGTTTTTTTCCAGAGCAGGAGGCGGAACATCGTAACTTCTTCTCCAGATAAGCACTTTATCTTCACCATGAAGCGCGGCCGTTTCAGACTTGTTTAAGCCTTGTAATGCTCCGTAATGTCTTTCATTTAGTCTCCAGGATTTGATAACAGGAATCCACAAAAGATCCATTTCATCCAAAGCAAGATTTAGGGTGCGCAATGCTCTTTTTAATACTGAAGCGTAAGCAATATCAAAAGTGAAGCCCTTTTCTTTTAAAGCTTTTCCTGCACTTTTTCCTTCCTGAACACCTTTTTCGGTGAGATCAACATCTGTCCAGCCGGTAAATCTGTTTTCAAGATTCCATTGACTTTCTCCATGGCGGAGAAGAACTACTTTATACATTGGTTTATATTTAGAGTTATATATACAATAGTTCGTTAAACTTTAACATAAATGTTTGATTTTCAATAAAATAAGTCATATAAAATTTGTTTAAGTCCCTGATATTCAGTAACTTAATAGATTAACCACAATCTAATTTGAGTTATGACTACCAGGGAACAAA